>NZ_JAHHIR010000033.1 GCF_018678075.1 Epibacterium ulvae
ACATGTAAAAGAGGACGACTGAGAATTCCAAGACCAGAGGCCAAAAACAAGACCGTTGCGCAAAATCTTCCTGCGCCACCGCCTCAGTCTTTATCCAAATGCCCCTGTCTCTCCAGAGCGTCCCTCAGTCTTTCCTAAGCGTCACCCCAGTCTATCCTGAGCGTCAAAGCCGTCTTTCCGACCCGTCACAACCGTCTCTCCGGTGTGTCCCGCAGCGTCTCCGCCGCGCCCCGTAGCGCCTCAGCGCCGCCGGTGAAGGGGGTTCTAGTCCCAACCCAATATACCCGCAACCCCTAAATCACAAAAACATAAAAGAAATCACACAAAACATAAAAAAATAAACAACATCAATGACTTAACCGTAATAAGTTTCGCAGAAATACACAAAACCAACAGGCCAAACCACCGTGAGGCCAAACCAACGAAACCCCCAAATCACCGAAGAACAACATAAAACAAACATACCAACATACTTATCCACAAAACAGACGGGAAAGCGCAGGAATCAAACCAAACGCCCGAGTCAAAAAGCGTCCAATCCGGTCAGCATCGGCAAAGGACTGCGGAATCGCCCTCTACTCCTCGCCCCCTACGTCTTTGCCTCCTTGGAATTGATGACGGTGAGCTCGAAACCAGGGGATCAATGTCTCTTTCAGGGCGACGACCTTTGGATTGCGCTGGAGGTCTCGGTGATTCAACAACCAGACCGGCGCATAGGGCGTGGCCGGAAGATCGGGCAGCCGCACGATGCCATCTGTTATATGCCCTAGGTACAAAGGCATCCGTAACACGCCCATGCCAGCACGTGCCGCCGCGACGAGCGTGCTCATGTCATCAAAGCGGGCGCGGATGCGGATGTTGGGGTGCACAGCCTGCGCGATTTCAGGGACATTTGGTTGATGGGCGAACAAGAGCCACTCTATCGGAGCTTCGGGATTGTCAGACGCGGCCTGGGCGATCTCGGGCGTGGCAAAAAATGCGCTGCGCTGATCGCACAGCCGACGCCCGACCAGTGCGCTTTGTGGTTCGTGGCTGATACGCAGGGCAAGGTCGGCCTCGCGGCGGCTGAGGTCCAAGATGTCATAGCTCGCCTTCACCGTCAGATCGATATCCGAGTAACGGGCCGTGAAATCGGCAAGGACGGGGGCGAGATGGGACTGGATCAGCAATTGCGGCGCCGTAAAGGTGAGCGGGCCGGCGAGATCGGGTTGTTTTCCCGCCAGGCGTCGCATCAGGCTGAGCTCTTCTTGCTCCATCCGTTCTGCGGTGCGTGCAATCTCATGCGCTTCGGGCAAGGGCACATAGCCATCGGGGTGGCGCTCAAACAGGGGGTGACCGATTGCATCCTCGGCGCGTTGGATCCGGCGTGCGACTGTTGTGTAGTTCAGGCCGAGACGCGCCCCCGCTTTGGAGAGGCTGCCAGATTGCACCAGTGCCAGGATGGATCGGATATCGTCCCAATTGAGATGTGCCATGCAAATTTCCAGTTATCAAAACACTCCACATGCACAAACGCACAAATGATCTGCGAAATCACGTATTTTCGCATGTGGCTGCCTTGGGTCATAGAGAATGCATCTTTCATACGCGGAGTTATCCAATGGCCTTTGCTTACGTAAACCTGATCGTCACCAACCCTGAAAGCTTTGCAGCTTATCGTGAAAAAGCAGGCGAAGCTCTCGCCCGTCACGGTGGCAAAGTTGCCGCTGCATCGCCAAACCAGACCGTTCTGGAAGGCGAAGCAGAAACAGGTCTGGGCGTGATCCTGGATTTTGAAACGGTTGAAGGCGCAAAAGCATGGATTGCTGACCCTGATCTGGCCGATGTGCATGCGCTGCGCACCGGTGCCGGCAGCAGCACCATCACCTTGATCGGTTAACTGGCCACAGCAGGCGGCTCCCGCCCGCTGCACCAGTTTTGAAAAACTGCCCCATCCGTTGGGCCAAGCGGCGCGCTCCCGAAGGGAGCGCGCCGCCGGTCGTTTTGAGCTCTGCCCAAAACGAAATCCCTCATCGCACGGCCTGCACTCTAGAACGCCCTTCGGGCACCCACGACCGCGCCGCGCGTCAGCGTGGCGCTACGAGAGGAAACGGGCGCGCAGACAAGTGTCTGCGCGCCCGCCCTACCCGTGAATTTCAGAAAACACCTATTCTGCGGCGATCTGGTCATGCACTTTCTCGACCCGGACTGCCGCAAACTTGAACTCTGGGATTTTCCCGTATGGATCCAGCGCCGGATTGGTCAGGATATTGGCCGCCGCTTCGACATAGGCAAAGGGTACAAACACCATATCCTCTGCCACAGCACGGTCTGCCCGCGCCATAATCTCTATCGTGCCGCGTCGGGTCGACAGGCGGACACGCTCACCGGGCGCAACACCCAGCGCGCGCAGGGTTTTGGGGTGAAGTGAGCAGTTAGCTTCTGGCTCCACCGCATCCAGTACCCGCGAGCGTCGTGTCATGGAGCCCGTGTGCCAATGTTCCAACTGGCGCCCAGTGGTCATCACCATCGGGAACTCTGCATCCGGTGCTTCGTCCGGTGCAATCACGCTGGCGGGCGTGAACCTCGCCACACCGCCCTCGCGCGGGAACCC
Organism: Epibacterium ulvae; assembly: GCF_018678075.1. Classification (GTDB taxonomy): domain Bacteria; phylum Pseudomonadota; class Alphaproteobacteria; order Rhodobacterales; family Rhodobacteraceae; genus Epibacterium; species Epibacterium ulvae_A. Next base: position 2,594 of record NZ_JAHHIR010000033.1, read on the forward strand.
GTCGCCAAAGACGATGGATTGCCCCATATCGTCCTCATCCAGCGCAGGATAGGTCACGGTCTGGGTCTCCAGCCGCGCCCAAGTGATGTTGTCGAGCGACGGCATGGTGCGCGCCATCTCGTCATAAACCTCGGACACCGCGTGGTAGGTCCAGGGCAGACCGATCCGCTTGGCAAGCTCTATCGTGATCGACCAATCCTCACGCGCTTCACCGGGAGGCGCCACAGCCGGGCGCACCCGCTGGACCTGGCGGTTGGTATTGGTGACCGTGCCGTCCTTTTCATAGAGAGCAGAGGCCGGCAGGATGATATCGGCGTAGTTCGCGGTTTCCGTGAGGAAGATGTCCTGCACCACCATCAGGTCCAGATTGGCAAAGGCCGCACGGGCGTGATCGGCGTCGGGATCCGACATCGCCGGGTTCTCACCCATGATATACATGCCGCGGATCTTACCCGCGTAGGCTTCATCGACAATCTCGGTCACGGTGAGGCCTTTTTCAGCCGAGAAGTCTTCGCTGCCCCATAGATCGGTAAAGCTCTTTCGAACCTCATCCGATGTCACTGTTTGGTAGTCGGGCAAGAACATCGGGATCAGCCCCGCATCCGAGGCACCTTGCACATTATTCTGTCCCCGCAGCGGGTGCAGACCTGTGCCCGGGCGCCCAACATTGCCGGTCATCAGCGCCAGCGAAATCAGGCAGCGGGAATTATCTGTGCCGTGAATATGCTGGCTGACGCCCATGCCCCAGAAAATCATCCCCGCATCCGCAGTGGCAAACAGGCGCGCAACTCGGCGCAGCTGTTCGGCGGAGACACCGCAGATCTCGCTCATTGCTTCGGGGGAGAACTGGCGCAGGTGATCTTTTTCCGCCTGCCAGTTTTCGGTCCAGCGGTGGATATATTGGCTGTCATAAAGCTCTTCTTCGACGATCACATGCATGATCGCGTTCAGCATCGCCACATCGGCGCCGGGACGGAATTGCAGCATTTCGTCGGCAAAGCGGCGTAGGCCCACGCCGCGCGGGTCCATCACGATCAGCTTGCCGCCGCGTTTGGTGAACTGTTTGAAATAGGTCGCCGCGACCGGATGGTTTTCAATCGGGTTGGCCCCGATGATGATCGCCACATCCGCATCCTTGATGTCATTAAAGCTGGCCGTCACCCCGCCCGAGCCGATGTTTTCGATCAAAGCCGTCACAGAGGACGCGTGGCACAGTCGCGTGCAGTGATCCACATTGTTATGGCCAAAGCCTTGGCGGATGAATTTCTGAAACAGATAGGCCTCTTCGTTGGTGCATTTGGCCGAACCAAAGCCTGCCACGGCTTTTGGGTCGTCTGCGCGCAGATCCATAAACCCTTTGGCCGCAAGATCGAGCGCCTCGTCCCAGGTGGCTTCGCGGAAATGTGTGTCCAGATTGCCGGGATCCACATTCAACCCTTTGGGCGGCGCATCTGCGCGGCGGATCAGCGGTTTGGTCAGACGGTGCGGGTGGTGGATATAGTCAAAGCCAAAGCGACCCTTGACGCACAGACGCCCTTCATTGGCGGGGCCGTTGATGCCCTCGACATATTTGACCTTGCCGTCTTTGACTTTCAGGCTGACCTTGCAGCCCACACCGCAGAACGGGCAGACGCTTTCGGTGACGCTGTCATAGTCTTTGCTGTCGCCGCGTTGATCGGCGTCCACCACAGTTGCGGGCAACAAGGCCCCGGTTGGGCAGGCCTGCACGCATTCACCGCAGGCCACACAGGATGACGCGCCCATGGGGTCGGCAATATCAAAGGTCGGATAGGCATCATGCCCCCGGCCCGCCATGCCGATCACATCATTGACCTGCACTTCACGACAGGCCCGAACACAGAGATTACACGAAATACAGGCGTCCAAATTGACGCTCATCGCGACATGGCTGTCATCCAGCAGCGGGATACGGCCCTTGTCCAACGTGGGAAAGCGCGATTCCGAAACCCCGTTCAGATCCGCCATCTCCCACAAATGCGAGGACTTGTCGTGGGCATCCTCTTGTGCGGGCTGATCCGTGACCAGCAGTTCCATCACCATTTTGCGCGCGCCTTCCGCACGGGCGGAATTGGTGGTGACCACCATGCCCTCAGCCGGTTCGCGAATACAGGAGGCCGCCAGCGTGCGCTCTCCCTCGATCTCAACCATACAGGCGCGGCAATTGCCGTCGGGGCGATAGCCCGGTGCAGGTTTGTGACACAGATGCGGGATCTTTAGCCCGCGCCCATTGGCGACTTCCCAGATGGTCAGGCCGGCTTCGGCGGTGACCTCTTTCCCGTCCAGGGTGAAGGTAATGATCTCGGACATCGTTTAAACCTCCTCGGGGAAATGTTTGATCGTCAGGCGAATGGGGTTCGGCGCGGCTTGGCCCAGACCGCAGATGGAGGCGTCAATCATCACGGTGCTCAACTCCTCCAGCAGATCTTGGTTCCAGGTCTCGGCCTGCATCAGCTTGACCGCTTTTTCACAACCCACCCGGCAAGGGGTGCATTGGCCGCAGCTCTCATCTTCAAAAAACCGCAGCATATTGAGCGCGGCGTCGCGGGCGCTGTCGTGTTCGGACAGAACAACAACCGCCGCCGAACCGATAAAGGTGCCATGGGGTTGCAGCGTGTCGAAATCGAGCGGGATGTCATTCATATGGGCCGGCAACAGACCAGAGGACGGACCGCCCGGCTGATAAGCCTTGAACACATGGCCGTCCAACATACCGCCGGCAGCCTCGATCACATCGAGGATGGTTGACCCGGCAGGCAGCAGATGCACGCCCGGCTGTTTGACCCGACCAGAGACCGAATAAGAACGCAGCCCGGTGCGACCGTTCTTTTCAACCGTGTTCAGACATTCCGGCCCTTCGCGGTTGATCTTGGCGACCCAATACAGCGTCTCGACATTGTGAACCAAGGTTGGACGGCCAAAGATGCCGACCTGCGCCACAAACGGCGGGCGATGGCGGGGCTCGCCGCGCTTGCCCTCGATGCTTTCAATCATCGCGCTTTCTTCGCCACAGATATAGGCCCCTGCCCCACGGCGCAGATCGATGTAACCGGGTGCGACCAGACCTGTGGTTTCCAGCGCGGCAATTTCACGGCGCAAAATTTCCAGCACCGCCGGATATTCATCACGCATATAGATAAAGGCTTTTTCCGCCTCTACCGCCCAAGCGGCGATCAGCATCCCTTCGAGGAAGAGATGCGGTGTACGCTCCAGGTAATAGCGGTCTTTGAAGGTGCCCGGCTCGCCCTCGTCGCCGTTCACCGCAAGATAGCGCGGGCCGTCGTTCATCCGAACAAAGCCCCATTTCTTGCCCGACGGGAAGCCCGCCCCGCCAAGTCCGCGCAGGCCAGCGGTCAGCACTTTGTCCTGAACCGCTTCCCAGTCTCCATCCGCGCGCAGCGCTTTCAACGTGTCATAGCCACCACCTGCGACATAGGCGTCATAGGTTTCATAGTCGGGCACATGGGCGTGGGTGTCACCGGCGGCAATCGCCGCCTCGACCTTTTCCACGGTGGCGTGGTCAATATGGTTGTGGCCGATCTCCAACACCGGGGCCGTATCACAACGGCCCATGCAAGGCGCGCGCAGCACCCGGACGTCGGCCGGATCCATGCCCTGTTCCAACGCGGATTTCAGCTGTTCGGCACCGGCAAGCTCACACGACAGGCTGTCACACACCCGAATAGTCAGCGCAGGCGGCGGCACCTCCCCTTCGCGCACCACATCAAAATGGGCGTAGAAACTGGCGACCTCATAAACCTCGGCCTGCCCGACGCGCATCACCTCCGCAAGAGCGCGCATATGGGCGGCGCTCAGATGACCGTAAGCGTCTTGGATCAGATGTAGGAATTCGATCAGAAGATCCCGGTCACGGCGCCGATCGCCAAGCAGCGCAAGAACCTCGGAATGGGCCTGGTCATCCAATTGACGACCCTTAGGGGTTTTACGCCCTTTGCCACGGGCGGATTTCCAAACGCCTTTGTCCTGATCCAATGGTGCCACAAGCGCCTCCTGATACTACGGTGCCTTTATCAGGAAATGTCATCACCAAATCAGATCGTCAAATCGCTAATGTGAATTACACGATAAGGTTTCGTGATCAAGCAAGGCTCTCGATGGCCGCGCGCAGGACTTTTACGGTGGTCAGATCCGGCGTGCGGTGCAATGTCGCCAGACAAATGGGACGCGTCGGCTCCGGATCCACCAACCGCAAGACACGCGTGCCTTCGATGGGGCCCAAGGCCTCAACCAAGGCGCGCGGCAGGATCGTCGCAACCGAGCCTTCGCGCGCCATGATCATCGCCGACATAAAGCCGCTGGATTCGGACATGACGGTGGGCCGTATCCCCTGCTCCTCCAACAGCCGATCGAGGATCCGCCGGTTCTGCATCTGAGGCTCCAACAGGCTCAGCGGCAGCGGTTCCAGCTCGACCCAGGAGATGGTATCTTTGAAATCGCGCACCATGGCTTCGGGCGCCATCAGCACATAGCCTTCGTCATAAAGCGAAAGCACATCCACCAACTCGCGACCAATGCTGTCGGCATAGGTGATGCCCGCATCCAGTGAACCATCGTAAAGCTGCTGCTGGATGGCTTGGGCGTTTGTCACCTCAAGCCGTGTCAACAAACGGGGATGGGTTTCATGGAGCGCATTCACCACCTTGGCGGCAAAGGCCGTCGCCGTGGGCACCACCCCAATGGTCAAGACACCGGTTACCTGCCCCTTGAAGGCAGAGATTTCCTGTTCAAGCGCGCGCGATTCATCCAGCAGACGCCGTGCGCGGCGCACGATCATCTCGCCCTCTTCGGTCAAACCTTGAAAGCGATTGCCGCGCCGCACCAAAGACAGCCCCAAGCGTTCCTCAAGATTGCGAATACGCATCGAGAACGCAGGCTGAGACATATTGCACTCCTGCGCGGCCCGCGCGAAATGGCGATGTCGTGCCAGAGCCGACAAAATGCTGAGGTCGCGCAGTTCAATCATATCACAGACAGTGCCCACATTCCGTTGGAGCACCCATTGTGTCCGAATTCCACGCGGTTGGCACGCCCAAAAGCGTACCAGACCCTTTGTGGTCTACCGCCGTGCTGCGATGTCGCGCACGGTGTCTTCAAAGGCGCTGGTCAAACGGTTCAAAACCGACTGAGACGCGTCCAGCTCGCCGCTGAAGCCACCAAACTCCAACAGTGCTGAAATCAACTGCTCGCGCCGGTTCGCAGACAGCTCATCCGTCAACTTCACGCCGTCAGGTGTAGTGGCATAGCTTACCCCAGTCCGTCCGGACCCGGATTTGCTGATCAGTCCAGCCGCTGCAAGTTTGCGCAACGAATACTGAATATTGGGAATGTCATCCCGGTTGGTGAGCCGCGCCAGCTCTTTGATTGATTTTGGGCGGTCATGCATGCGGATAATGCGCAGCAAAGCCCCCTCAGCACCCGACAAAGGCGTTTCACTTGCAAAAGCGACGCTTTGCTGCTGCCAGCGATCCAAGCCATTATAGGCGCGAATGAGCGCCAACTCGAACTCGTTCAATGATGCTTCGACAGTCTCTTGGGCGGTCACGGATTGTAATGTCTTAAGTGTATGATCGTCAGTCATGGCAATAGAGTTCAAGAAAACTTCTCCAAGGGATGGATCTATCTGCCCCATAGGCCGCCGCAGCAAACAGGACAAATTCGCATGCAAATTTGCGTTGTATTGCGACGCGATGTCAACTTACTAGTTGTAGATAGGCGTCTTGCAAACGTTGTATGCGCCTCTTGCGGTATCGTGTGACCGAAATGTTGTTCGGACAATCGAATCACACCAGCTTTGGTTTATTCAAATCCAAGAGCCCTGCGAAACCTCAAAGAGCGATGGGTATCGCAGGCGTGGAATTCATCAAAGTTTCCTTAAATCACAACACTTGAGCGCTGAAATCACGCCAAAAATTGCACAGCATTGATTTTTGCTGCCTTTTTAGATCGTAAAGTCACCTAATCACTCGCCCGCAGATTAAGGAAAAAGAAAACATTCCCCCCTCTTAATGACTGCCATATAGCGCATCATCTTGGGTTCAAAATGCTCCAATTCATTCACGAAAAATTTGATTTTGCCGCTCGAATTGTAGCCGCGTTTTGCTCCCACAGGCTGCACCACAACGTTTCGGCATCAAAAACCCGTCCAGATCGTAAAAACGAGTGGTGCCCCCAAAAATTCCTCAGCGCTTCACTGCTTATCTTAGGTTTAAATGAGTGGGATCGCGCCGTACCCGCAGGCGGAAGAAACGACAGAATATCTTGCCGATTATGGCTCAGATGATCTCCTCCAGCATCTCAGATTCTCACTCACAACGGTCTGCACAGACCAACGCTAGAAAGTACGACCACCATGATTAATCGTATGTCGCGTGGCCAAAATGGGTTCTCGCTCTTCACAAAATGTCTCACACTGATCGTAGCGAGCACTCTGACACTCGCAGCCTTGATGTTTGTGTCCTCGGAATCGTTGCTCAACAAATCGGTGGTAAATGGTGTGAACAACCTCGGCCGGAGCGTGACCTTTACTGTCGCATCACGCAGCGGAGGCGCCATCCGATTTGGAGATGCCAACCGCCTGGGCCGCGATATGGAGGAGATCATGTCGCTTACGGAAGACCGCGCAGTCTATGGCGCGGCCTTCAATCAGGAGGGCGAAATTGTTGCAGAAGCCGGGGAAGCGACGGACGCACAGAGAGAGTCCCTGCGTGCGGCATCCGCAAGCGCCGTTGAAACCAAGGTCATGACCGAAGCTTTGGATGGCTTGGCAACAATCGCACCCGCTTTGGCAGGCGCGGACAAAGACGTTGCTATTGGCTCCGTCGCCTTTATCTGGTCGCCCGAGAAAGACTTGGCGCATGTGGCAAATGACAAGCTTTTGGCGCTGGCGATTGCGGCCGCAGCCTTTTTGGCGATGGCGGGTGGCTCCGCGTTTATGCTGCGCCGCTTGATGGGCGTCCCCCTGGCGAAAGTCGCGACGGAACTTTCGACCATCGCGGCGGGGAATTACCAATCGGACGTACTCTACCCCACGCGTCGCGACGACATCGGCCTGATCTGCCGCAATATCGACTCGTTGAAAGAGAAACTTCTGGACGGTCAAAAAGCAGAAGCCGAACGCCTGGCAGCCCAGGAGCAACAGAGCGACGTTGTGACCAAACTGTCCGATGGGCTCAAAAACCTGTCCGACGGCGACCTTACACAACGGATCGACCAACCATTTACGGATGAATACGAAGGTCTGCGCAGCAACTTCAACAATACAGTGGACAAGATGACCACCATCATCGGCTCCGTTGTGGAAAATGCCTCCCGTATCCGGTCAGGCGCAACCGAGATCAGCCAGTCTTCTGATGATCTGTCGCGCCGCACCGAGAGCCAGGCGGCCACCCTGGAAGAAACGGCTGCTGCCATGGAAGAGCTGACCGTCAGTGTTCGTTCGGCCGCTGACAGTGCGCGCTCGGTCGAAACCATTGTGAAAGACGCCAAAACTACTGCGGAAAACAGCGACACAGTTGTGACCGACGCCGTCTCGGCCATGGGCAAGATCGAAACCTCCTCCAGCCAGATCTCACAGATCATCACTGTGATCGACGATATCTCGTTCCAGACCAACCTGTTGGCGCTGAATGCCGGGGTTGAGGCGGCGCGCGCGGGTGAGGCCGGTCGTGGGTTTGCGGTTGTGGCCTCTGAGGTCCGCGCCCTGGCGCAAAGATCCTCGGATGCCGCGGGTGAGATCAAAGGCTTGATCTCGGAAAGCGCGCAGCACGTGCATCACGGTGTGGATCTGGTGGGGCGTGCAGGTGGCGAGCTGAAAAAGATCACCGAGCGTGTGAGCGAAATCTCCGACCACATCTCGGGCATTGCGGCGGGAGCCGCCGAACAGGCGACAACCTTGGCCGAGATCAACACCGGCGTGTCGCAATTGGATCAGGTCACGCAGCAAAACGCGGCCATGGTCGAACAAGCGACCGCTGCCAGCCAGCTGTTGAACAATGACGCGGTCTCGCTTGCGCAGCATGTCTCGGTCTTCAAAACAGACGGGGCTGCCATTGCCGCCCCATCCGCTCCAAAGGATTGTTTTGATGAACCTGCGGACAACGGCTTTGACAGCGAGATTAACGCCTTTGGGGAAGCCGCTGCCGCACCTATGGAGTCCCCGCTGAAAGCCGCTGTTGGCTGGGACGACTTCTAGTCTCCCCAGCACGCAACCCATACTACACAGATCGATCGCAACCGGCCCCTAATCGGGGTCGGTTGTTGTCTCTAGGCTCTCATAAAAAGCTTTGTCCTCGGCCGACATCTCTTCTTCGGCAAATGGATCCTCGTCCTCGCCAATCGCTTCCAGGTCGAGCGCTTTGTAGTCCCCTTCCCCAACTGATGTTGTGGAATTGAGCGCGACTTCGACACGGTAGGGTAACCCGGTGAAACCATCGCGCGCAAAGAAGACCAGCGTTTCACCAGTCAGCGTTGGCACCGTGATCTCGGCAAAATCCGGAACCCCAAAATCGGTGAGGCGAATGACGCCTTCCTGCCAGGGGGCGTTTGGATCTTCTTTGGCGAGCTGCGCTTGGTAAGCCGTCGCAAACGCCTCTGGGTCATCGATCACCGAAAACCCATGTCCTTGTGCAATGTGGTTCACGGCTTGCGCCAGAACCAAGGCCGCCTCGGGATCCATCAACCCCGGCGCCAAGGACAAAAGCTGTTTCAGATCAGACGCTTTTTGTGCGTCATCGACCACGACCACATACTCAGAGCCCGCGCCCAAAGCCAGATCGATATTTGGAAGTTCATCAGCCATCTGATTTCTCCTTATTGAAGCGCGTCATCATTGAATTGCCGCCCATTCGGCCTTGGCCCAGTCATCTGTCGCAGGACGCAGCGATCCGGGTGGCACCGTTTTCATCCACAATTGCGGCTCGCCCGTTGTGGGATCTGGTGAAACCACAAAGAACGTATGATCCTCGGCACTGCCCCAGTTGCTGTCGGCGATCACGAACTCAGGCGCGCCGAGGTCTTTCATCATATCCGATTTCGCCCCGCCTGCGGCCTTATTCTTGAACCAAGCGGCAGCTGCGGCAACATCCGTGTATCCTTTGGCCTTTTCGTCGATGTAGTCTTCGACCGCATCGTCCACAGCCTTGGCCAATTTGGCCGGCGTGATGTCAGCCCCTGTGGGACGGTGGGCCACCGCGCCTGCATCCAAAAGCCCAATCAGATTTGCGTCTGTCAGCTCCTTGCGATGTTCTGCAATCTGCTTGTCGAACAGATACTGCGCGCGCCCTTCGTCAATATTCATGTCCTTAAGCGCTTTGCCTGCATCCAGCAGATGCGCCTTAACATTGGCTTCAATCTCGGCCTTGTCCTTGCCCTTCAACTTGTCGAGCGACGGATCATTTGGCAACGCATTGAACCCGTGCATACCAACCGTTCGGATGGTGACCATTTCTTCGGGCGAGCCGGTGAAATTGTCCAACATGCTGGTCAACACCTCTTCGGTGCGATCCCCCATGTCAATGGCACCGGTGACTTCGGCGCTCATCTGTTCCTGGTTCAGGTCATCGCCAAAGAGCGTACGCGTTGCCTCTCCGGTCTGTCCGCCCGAGCTTTGTTGCCAAGGCAGATACTGGTTCTTACCGGTGCCGGGCGTGACCTTGTCGATAAAGGCATCACTGCCCACATAATCGCGCACGTCATCTGCTGCATCCGAGGTCGGATCCAAATTCAGGAACTCAATCGCGACAGAGCTGACTTCACGCGCAAAATCCGCCCTGGTGCGAATTTCGTTCCCGTTGGATTTGCGCACCATAATGAACCGCCCCGTAGACGAGCTGCCATCGCTGGAATCGGTAATCTCAGAGGTCGGGTCATAGGTGAATTGGAACGCGCCCTTGATGGCTTCGCGCAGTTTGTCAGTCTTGAACAGGCCGACGAACTTTTTCTTCAGTTTGGTGAAGAGGCCTTTGACCACCCCTTCATCGTCGGCTTTGTCGAGCAGGATCTCGTTCAGCTCGTCCGACAGATCCTCCATCCCGCGGTCCATGACCTTGCCAAGCGTGTCAGCACGGTCGCTGCCCTCTTTGCGCGACATTGAGGTCGCCAACGAATATTCCCAGCTGCGCATCAGCGGGTCTTCGTGTTTGGGCAAATTGGTGACCGCCGCCACTTCCGGACCAAAGGGAGGTTTGTACTTCCCTTCACCCGCGATCGAGGCATAGGCATCCATCGCTTTCAACGGCTCAGTCTCACGCAGACGGCGGGCTGGAGCGGTTGCGAAACAGGACCCAACCGGCCCCTGATCCAGCGGTTTCAGCATCGATGCCATGACCGCCTGCTGGGCATCGCCCTTGTCGACGGCTTCAGAACTGCGCTTGCCAAGCGCTTTGCGCACCAGTTTCCGGCTGGACTTGGTGTTGGTGTCCGGGATGTCATCCAGGATGTCATTGGCCTTGGCCGCATTGGCCGGATCGCCCAAGAAATCGAGCGTTTTGACCACATGCTCATTCATCGCAGGCATGGGATTGCGCAGCGAATAGGGGCTGAACAGCATGTCGCCAACGGTATCTTTGGCGTCTTGGCTGTTCAGATCCAAGGCACCGTCTTTCAGCAGCGCACCGCCCAAAGCAACCGAACGTTTCTGTGCTTTGGCCGTGTCGTTCGCAATCCGCGCATCCCCAAGCGGGTTGCGTTTGTGCTGACGCCCGGACGCCATATAGTCGTCCATGCGGCCAAAGAATTCGGGCCCCACATCTGCACCCATCTTCAGCAGATCTTCGGCATATTTCTCAGCCGTTTCAGGCTTGCTAAAGGCCTTGCCACTGGCGTCTTTGAACCCGGTGTCGCGCTGATCCATCACTTTGGTCAGACCCTGCGCCACCGCATCCGGGTATTTGCCACTTGATGCGGCTTCAACCGCGACCTGGGTCAGATCGGGGTCGCGCGCGAAGCCTTCGATCAGAGCTTTGGCAGCCTCATCCGAGAAGCTTTGGCCGGAATTGGCCGACAATGGACCATAGGTCAGCGCTGCGGTCAGGGCTTTCTTGCCACGTGCGGCTTTGACGAAATCCTTGGCCCCTGTCACCCGGTCTTTCATCCCGTCGACATCCAACTGCGCCAGCCTGATCGCTTCGGCCTTGTTCGGCCCATCGCCCATGTCTTGCGCTTTTTTCAGACGCGCCTCGGCGTCTTTCAGGCGTTGTTCTGCCTGTTCAATGCCTTTCTGGGCTTCGGCCATCAGCTCAGGCGTAATCTCTTGATCGCCGAGAACGGCGGCAAAACCGTCCATCACGTCTTTGGCCGCCCCCGATGCACCGGGATATTTAGCCTGAATGGAGCCGGATTTTGCGTATCTCTCCGCCGGGGCTGGTTGCCCTTGGGCGGCTTGCACTGCGAGCTTGGCCTTATCGGCCGCACTGATTGGCGGCAAAGCGGCAAGCTGTGCCTCTACAAACTTCTTGAGCGTTGAGACGATCTTGCCGGCCTTGGCAAGGTCGCTGTCAATGGTCGCACCAAAGGCATCATGAAGCTGTTTTGCTTTGCCTGTCAGAGACTTGTCGCCACGCACCATGAAGGCTTTGTAGTCATCTTGCAGCGCTGCAAACGCGACTTTCAGGCGTTCGCGCAGGGCATCTTCGTCCACTTCTGGCGCAGGATCTGGGCCATCGCCCGGCGGTGGGGGCGGCGGTGGCGGTGCCTTGGCCTTTGAATCAGCGACAGCCTTGGCGATCTTGTCCGCAATGGCATCCGCAACCTCGACTTTGCCTGCCTTTAAGGCCTCGACAACTTTTTCAAAGGCTTGCACCAGTTTTTTATCGATAGGTTTGGACTGGGCCTGAAGCTCCGCCTTGGTGGCAGCCAGCTTCTTCATCACCTTCTTCTTAGGGTCCTCGTCAGGCTTGGCCTCGGGTTCGCTTGTCTTTTGCTTGGCTTCTTCTTCCCTGGCCTCTGGCGCCTCTTCTTTTGGTGCGCTGGCCGGTGTGTCTTTTACCTCGGCTGCGGGCGCATCCGCGAATTCCGGATCGTCAGGAATGTCATCGGAGATATCGGAGTCGACCACAGTGCCGGTCGCATCCATGATCTGGACGTTCAACGGCACCTTCTGTTTGCGCAGGTATTTCTTGAGCGTCTTGGCCAGAGCCGGAATCAGCTTGTCGCATTTCAGCGTCAGCACTTTGCCTTCCAGCGTCGCGGTGCCAAACGCGAACTTAGCGCCATCGCCTTCCTTCTTGGCTTCTTGCCCCAGCATCTTGGGAGGCTTGCGCCGGTCCAGACCAAAATACTGGTCATCGCCGCCCTTGCCAGGATTGTAAGAAAAAGAGATCGGTTGTTTCTTAGCTACCTTCAGTAGCTTTTTGATCTCCAGGCCCTCGACCTTGAAGCCACTCATAAAAACTCCCCCCGCACCGCACAAAAAGGTGAAAATATAATTGGGAACCAATTAACCTGGCCAACTGTAGCGGGGCATCCAAAGCTGTCCACTGATTCGAGGGAAAAACCGTGGCAAGGCCTCAAGTCTTCACAAATTCATGGTTTTTCGAATCACAGGCGTCGCCAGATGCAAAACTTGTTTTTACACCAATAATTCAAAGCCCTACCCAGACAGATTCGAAAGCACGAATTTTCGCCAACTTGTGTCTGAACACACAAAATCAGAAAAAATTTCACGAAAAGCGCCCTGATTGGAAGATTATTCCAACCTAGAACATGGCGTTTTGATGACGGACCGCTTATCTACGTGCCATCTTTAACTGGCAGAGCATCTAGAACAGTGTTCGACCTTCCCGCCTTGCGCGCAGAACTTTCCGAGAAATACGACCTTGCTCCCTCGCCCGAACTGGCGACGGAGATGAGCGATATTTATGACCGCATGTCCCGGGTGATCACACCTGCGGATTGGGCCATTTATGCGCCCTATGTCAAAGCCATCAACGAGCTGAAGATCAAACGCAACGCGGTGATCCTGGGTCATAACTATATGACGCCCGAGATCTTCCATGGGGTGTCGGACTTTGTCGGCGACAGCCTGCAGCTGGCGATCAAAGCCACCGAGGTTGAGGCGGATGTGATCGTACAATGCGGCGTCCACTTTATGGCCGAGACGTCCAAGATCCTGAGCCCGCATAAAACAGTGCTGATGCCGGATATGGAAGCCGGTTGCTCGCTGGCGGAATCGATCACCGCCGAAGGTGTCGAGGAAATGCGCCGTCGTTATCCCGGCGCGCCGGTGGTGTCCTATGTGAACACCACGGCTGAGGTGAAAGCCGCCTCTGACATTTGTTGCACCTCCTCCAACGCGGCCCAGATCGTCGGCGCCATGGAGAGCGACACCGTTATTATGACGCCCGACCAATATCTGGCGCAGAACGTGGCCCGCGATGTTCCACATAAGAATGTGGTCTGGTGGGAAGGCTCCTGCATCGTGCACGAGCAATACACCGCCCAGGACCTGCGCGAGTTCCGTGAATGGAACCCCGGCACGCGCCTGATTGCGCACCCCGAATGCCCGCCCGAAGTGGTGGATGAGGCTGACTTCTCAGGCTCGACCAGCGGCATCATCAAATATGTCACCGACGAAAAACCCGAAAAGGCGATGTTGATCACCGAATGTTCGATGGCCTCGAACATCGCGGATGAACTGCCCGAGGTGGATTTTGTCGGCCCCTGCAACATGTGCCCCTACATGAAAAAGATCACGCTGGAGAAGGTGCTTTATGCGCTTGATACCATGACCGGTCAGGTCGAGGTTGATCCAACCATGGCCGAAAAAGCACGCCTGTCTGTGCAGCGGATGATCGATCTGTCCCGCAAGCTGGGGATCTGAAGGCTCTTATGCAGTTAATCCAGACCGACCGCGTGGTGATCGTCGGGGCCGGGCTGGCCGCGCTTTATGCTGCGCTGAAACTTGCGCCGCGCCCCGTTGTGATGATCTCACCTGACGATCTGGGCTTTGGCGCCAGTTCCGCTTGGGCGCAGGGCGGTGTTGCCGCCGCGATGGATCAAACCGACAGCCCCGCCGCACATGCCAACGACACGCAAAAGGCGGGTGCAGGGACTGTGGTTCCCGAAGTCGCGGAGTTTGTGACACTAGCGGCGCGCGATCACATTCTGGATCTGACCGAAATTGGCACCGCCTTTGATCGCACCACCGACGGTGGCTATGTTCTGTCCCGCGAGGCAGCGCACAGTGCCGCGCGTGTGGTGCGTGTTCTGGGCGACCAGGCCGGGGCCGAGATCATGCGCGCCTTGATTGCCGAGGTAGAGGCGACCCCCAGCATCCAGGTTCTGGAAGGTGTTCAGGCCGTTGCATTGGACGTCACCGACGGCATGGTCAGCGGTGTGAAATTGACAGCCTCAACCAGCAAAGGCTCCAAACCGATCCTGCTGCAAGGGGCGGCGCATTTGCTGGCCGGTGGTGGCTCTGGCGGACTTTATGCGCTGACCACCAACCCGGCCCGTATTCGCGGTCAGGTCATTGGCATGGCAGCCCGCGCCGGTGCGGTGATTGCGGATGCGGAATTCGTGCAGTTCCACCCCACCGCGATTGATGTGGATGAAGACCCTGCCCCGCTGGCCACCGAGGCCCTGCGCGGCGAAGGCGCTGTTCTGATCAACAAGGACGGCACCCGGTTTATGACCGACGCCCATCCAGATGTTGAACTGGCCCCCCGCGATATTGTCGCGCGCGAGATCTACAAACAGACACAAGCCGGCAATCAACCGATGCTGGATACGCGGGACGCATTAGGAGAAGAGGTCAAAACCCTGTTCCCATCCGTGGCCGCAGCCTGTGCGCGACATGGCATCGATCCGGCCACCACGGCGATCCCGGTTGCCGCCGCTGCCCATTATCATATGGGCGGTGTTGCAACAGACATGAGCGGCCGCTGCTCCCTGCCCGGTCTTTGGGTCTGTGGTGAGGCGGCCTCAACCGGTCTGCACGGTGCCAATCGCCTGGCCTCAAACGGTTTACTGGAAGCTTTGGTCTTTGCCCGCGCCTGCGCAGTTGATATTGACGCCTGCCTGATGGGTGAGGCACAGCCCGATCAGATCACATTGCAATTCGAGGACGGAGCGTCCCTTGCCCCACAAGAGGCCATAACCGCCCTGCGCAAAACCATGACCGATTGTGTGGGTGTTGTCCGGGATCAAGACGGGCTGGAAGATGCGCTCTTTATGATTGATTTCCTCGAACAGAATCATGCGGCGGACGAAGGCTTTGCCAATATGTGCGCCACGGCGACGCTGATCGCAGCCGCTGCCCTGGCCCGTCAGGAAAGCCGCGGTGCGCATTTCCGGTCAGACTATCCAGCCCCTGATGAGGGGAACGGCCAGCGTTCCCGCATGACCTATGAGACCGCGCGCAGCATTCGCAATGCCATCGTAAAGGACACGACCCAATGACCGGCTCCATTCCCGATTTGATCCTGGAACCCATGGTGCGCGCTGCATTGATGGAGGATCTTGGCAGCTACGGTGACATTACCACCCGCACGGTCATTCCGGCTGGGACGACCTATGCTGCCCGTATCAATGCGCGCGAAGACGCCGTGGTCTCGGGCATGCAGGTTGCCGCGCTGGCCTTTCGTCTGGTGGACGCGGGCCTTGAGGTCAAAACCGTGATTGCCGATGGGGCGCCCTGCAAAAAGGGTGACACATTGATGGAAATCACTGGCGATGCGGCCTCAATCCTGACCGGTGAACGTGTGGCGCTGAACTTTGCCGGTCGTTTGACCGGGATCGCCACCCTGACCGCGCAGATGGTCGCCGAGACCAAAGGCACCAAGGCGCGCATCACCTGCACCCGCAAGACCACGCCCGGCCTGCGGATTGTTGAGAAACAAGCGGTGATCCACGGCGGCGGCTTCAACCACCGTTACTCTCTGTCTGACGCGATCCTGATCAAGGATAACCATATCGCCGCCGCAGGCGGTGTACGTCAGGTGCTGGAGGCCACCAAAGCGCAAGCCTCGCACATGATGAAAGTCGAGATTGAGGTCGACAACCTGGATCAACTCAAAGAGGTTTTGGCTGTTGGCGGAGCCGATGTTGTCCTGCTCGACAATATGGATAACGCCACTTTGGCCCAGGCCGTGGCCATGGTTGACGGCAAAATCGCGACCGAAGCATCCGGCAACGTCAAGCGCGAAACCGTGGCAGGGATTGCCGCAACGGGTGTGGACTATATTTCATCTGGTGCGCTGACCCACTCCTATCGGACAGTGGATCTCGGCCTCGACTTCTGATCCAGCGTGTTGAAACGGCTTTTCGGCCATGGGCAAATCTTTGCGCAGGCCATTTGACAGGCAATGATTCGCTTACTATTCCTACGCTAACGGCTGCGGCTGAAACTGCATTTCACCCTAAAAATCAATTAAAAATTGACGTGCCCCGCTTGAATTCCCGGTCAGGTGGCAAAATTTGGCCAAAAAATGGGCGGGCTATTGACGAAACTTCGACAATTTTATGAAGATTGGAATATCTGATTTTCATTTTCAGACCAAAAGCAACTGGGCGAGACAAATAATAAGAGGGGATACATCCCCCGCATGCGGCCAGGCATAGCGCAGAAAACGCATTGAGTACCGGCCATTTCGAGTAGTGCATGACAATCCACGCCCTCGTTTCGAGGAGCAAGCGTTGTGAACTATTTGACTAATCTTTTTTCGGACAAGGATCCAGCCGAAGATTACAAAACGAAGCGGGTCGCGGGAAAGCAACACTCCATTTTGATCACGGGAGGCGCCGGGTTTCTAGGGTCGCGCCTGTGTAGCCGTTACATTGATCTGGGCTATCGAGTCATCTGCCTTGATAATCTGTCCACCGGGCGCATGACCAATATTGCGCGCCTGCTCAACCATCCTCGATTTTCTTTTGTCAAACACGACGTTACGCGCCCGGTACAGCTGCCGCGCCGTGTGTCGATGATTTTCAACATGGCCTGTCCGGCTTCACCGCCCAAGTATCAGGCCGATCCGATCCATACGATGAAAACCAATGTCCAGGGGGCCTTGAACCTGTTGGATCTGGCGATGGAACATGGTGCGCGCATCCTGCAGGCCTCCACATCCGAGGTCTATGGCGACCCGGAAATGTCACCACAGCAAGAGAGCTACCACGGCAACGTAAACACTGTAGGTCCGCGGTCCTGCTACGACGAAGGCAAACGCGCGGCCGAGACGATTTTTCACGACTATCGCGACTATCACGGCGCAGACATTCGCATCGCCCGGATCTTCAACGCTTATGGGCCGGGAATGGATCCCACGGATGGCCGGGTGGTCTCCAATTTCATCACGCAGGCTTTGCAAAATAAACCAATTACGGTGTACGGCGACGGCTCGCAGACACGGTCCTTCTGTTTTCTCGATGACATGGTCGATGGGCTGATGTCGCTGATGCATTGCGAGGAAGATCGCGGCGATCCCATCAACATTGGCAACCCGGATGAGTTCACGGTGGCTGAACTGGCAGGGCTGGTTTTGTCGCAAACGGGATCCTGCTCGGACCTGTCATTCCGCGCCCTACCCCAGGATGACCCACGGCGCAGACGGCCCGACATCTCAACCGCGAGGCGCGCACTTGGCTGGTCGCCAAAGGTATCTTTGCGTCAGGGATTGATGGAAACCATCCCCTATTTCGAGGCTGAGATCTCCAGCGTGTCCGCCAATAGTTTTGCACCACAGATGGTTCAATAATGACGGAACCTGCAATCATAGTTACCGGAGGGGCCGGGTTTATCGGCAGCCACGCCTGCAAGGCACTGGCCGCTGCGGGTTACATGCCGGTGGCGGTCGACAATCTGCGCACCGGCCACCGCGATGCGGTCAAATGGGGCCCGTTGGAGCGCGCGGATATTCGCGAAACCACCAAGTTGAGCGAGATCATTCAACGCCATCAGGCCAAAGTGGTGATGCATTTTGCCGCCGCAGCCTATGTCGGGGAATCCGTAAGTGACCCTGGCCTCTATTATGAAAACAACGTCGGCGGCACCATGTCTTTGCTCGCGGCGATGCGTCTGACGGGGGTGCGGCAGATCATATTCTCATCAAGCTGTGCGACATATGGCATTCCCGATCACTTGCCGATCAACGAGCAAACGCCGCAAGTCCCGATCAACCCCTATGGCCGTACCAAGCTGATCTGCGAACAGATGATCCGCGATACGGCGGCCACCGGACAGCTGCATTTTGCAATGCTGCGCTACTTCAATGCCTGTGGCGCGGACCCCGACGGAGACTTGCGTGAACGTCACGACCCGGAAACCCACCTGATCCCGCTCGCCCTTCAGGCCGCTGCGGGCACGCGGCCGCCGCTGCAGGTCTTTGGCACCAATTACGACACCGCCGATGGGACCTGCGTACGTGATTACATCCATGTGACCGACCTGGCGCGCGCCCACGTAATGGCCCTGGATTGGCTGCTGAGTGGGCGTGAGGATCTGGTTGCGAACCTCGGCAGCGGCTTTGGCTTTTCGATCCTCGACATTCTGAACGCGATTGAGGATGTCACGGGCATTCGCACGCCTTGGGTGCCCGCCACGCGCCGCCCGGGCGACCCGCCGGAACTGGTGGCGGATGTGGCTTTGGCGCGCAATACGCTGGGGTTTAGACCCGAATACTCGGACCTGAAAATGATTTTGCGCCATGCCGCGCCGACCTTTGGGTTGGAGGTGCGCAATGCAGCCTAGCCCCGAACAGGACGTGCTGAAATTGATGGGGGACGGGCGCGATCGCTACTTGCGCCCCTTGTGGACCAAGGGACAACGGCGGCGCAATCTGGTGCTAGCCGTTCTGTGGGCCGCCTGCGCGCTCTTCTTCTGGCAATGGTGGCTGCAGCCTACCCATATGACCACCGGCCTGCAATATTGGGTTGCCACTGTGGCGCTGGCCTGGCTGTTTTATCTGCAACTGTTTTTCATCATCGTTTTCCGCCGGGCCAAAGTCCCCGCCTTTGATCCGCCCAAACCGGGCAGCGTGCGGGTGGCAATGATCGTCACCAAAACGCCGTCGGAACCTCTGTCCGTTTTGATCCCCACGCTAGAGGCGATGCTGGCGCAGAGCTATCCACATGACACCTGGCTGGCGGATGAAGCCCCGGATGCGGCCACCCTCAAATGGTGCAAACGTCGCGGTGTGCGCATTTCCACCCGCCAAGGGGTAGAAGCGTATCACCGCACGGAATGGCCACGCCGCACCCGCTGCAAGGAAGGCAACCTCGCCTATTTCTATGACACTTACGGCTATGAAGCGTATGATTTTGTCGCACAGCTGGATGCGGACCATGTACCCACCCCGACCTATCTAGCAGAGATCTTGCGCGGGTTTGCTGACCCGAATGTGGGTTACGTCTCAGCCCCCAGCATTTGCGCGGCCAATGCCTCCCAAAGCTGGGCCGCACGCACGCGGCTTTATACCGAGGCCGCTTTTCACGGCGTCTTTCAAGCGGGCTACACCGCGTCACTGGCACCTATGTGCATCGGCTCCCACTACGCGGTGCGCGCCAAAGCTTTGAAAGACATCGGCGGCCTTGGACCCGAACTCGCCGAAGATCACAGCACCACCATGTTGATGAACGCAGGCGGTTGGCGCGGGGTGCATGCCTTGGACGCCATTGCCTATGGCGATGGTCCGGCGAACATTGCGGATCTGTGCACGCAAGAGTTTCAATGGTCGCGCAGCCTAGTGACCGTGTTGCTGCAACACACGCCGCGCTACCTCAGAACCTTGTCGCCGCGGCTGAAATTCCTGTTCCTCTTTTGCCAGCTGTTTTATCCGCTGTTTGCAGGCTTCATGACCCTGTTCTTTCTGTTGCCGGTTGCCGCGCTGGTTCTGGACATTCGCTATGCCAATGTGACCTTCCCGGATTTTCTGGTGCATATGATGCCGCAGATTGTGATGCTGACGGCCATCGCCTATCGGATCAAAGCTGACGGCCATATGCGCCCCTTTGATGCCAAGGTCATCTCTTGGGAAAAAGCCCTGTTTCTTGCCTTGCAATGGCCCTGGGCGCTTTGGGGATGTGTTATGGCATTCCGGGATCGGTTTGGCGGTGGCTTTGTGGATTTCCGCATCACCCCAAAAGGCGAAGCCGCACAAGCGCAATTGCCGATTAAAATCCTGGCACCTTATGCGACCCTGGCATTTGCCTGCCTATTACCCGTGCTATTTATCTCACATGTAGAAAATGCACGGGGCTTCTATCTTTTTTCTGCAATTAATGGTATTCTGTTTTCATCAATAGTTGTCGTGATTTTATTTCACCACTACTGCGACCGTGGTGCATTTTCAAATCGCTGGCGGGCATATGACGCAGTAAAAATTTCACTCGCGCCATTATTAATTGCAACGACATTTTTTGCAATTAGCGAGCGCGGGACAGAAGGGCTTTATGCTCTTTCAAAAGGGGCCGAACCCTTTCAAATCATCAGAGAAGAATATGCGGTTGCCGGAGCAGGCATGGGCACGCCGGGAAATGTAATCTTGATTTTTGATCCGGGTATCAAACGCTCGGTTTCAGATCACCATCGGGAGGAGAGACATGGCTCAGACTGATCGCCGTCAACCTATCAAACGGGGGCTGGTCCCACTCGCCGGCCTTTGCACCCTCATCGCCGGAAGCGTGCTGGCCGCGCCCCCAGGCACACTGCCCTTTGGCGTCTATGATCCCGGAGGAAACTTCTCCGAAGATACCGACGTGCAAATCGAACATCTCTTCCTGCCCTGGGAAGACGTGTTTCTCCCCTCGCTCCTGCAGGCCGATGAATATGCCAAGGAACGCAATCGCGCGGTTCTGGTAACGGTCGAGCCCTGGACCTGGACCCGCAGCGAACGAAACACTGCAACCGTCCTGACAAATGGGATTTTCAGCGGCGAATATGACGCCAATATCCGGGCGATCTGTGACACGCTTGCCCAGTTCGAAAGCCCCGTTACAATTCGCTGGGCCCAAGAGATGGAAGACCAGTCCGGTCAGTTCATCTGGGCGCAATGGGAGCCGGAAACCTATGTGGATGCCTATCAACGGGTGGTCGACATCTGCCGCGAAAGCTCGGAAGATTTTGACTTCATGTGGTCGCCGCTGGGCTATGAAAGCCTGGATGAATATTTCCCCGGCGAAGACTATGTGGATGTCATTGGCCTGTCGGTCTTTGGCCTGCAACCCTGGGAACAACAGGTCCTGGGTGGCGCGCAAAGCTTCCGCGAGATCCTGACACCACGTTATGAACGCGCCCTTGAGTTCGACCTGCCGATCGTGGTTGCCGAGCTTGGTTATGTGGGAGACAGCGCCTATGTCGACACATGGGAGCAGGATGTGCGTCAGGACATCGCTGATTTTCCGGAACTGCAGGCGGTGATCTACTTCAACCAACAGGAAGTCTACCCATGGCCGGATGATTTTGGCCTGCCGGATTGGCGGGTGCCCAACCGGGTTTTGGATCAGCTCCAAGCCGAGCTGGGTGACTGAACCGGCCGGATTGGCCAAAAGTCGCTTATCAAAGTAACATAAGACTGTATATGGTGGCTGGCCGATACTTCGGCTTAGCCATCAAGTGCTTAGTAAGCACGGTCATTGATCCAGCGCATTCACCACATCCCGTGAACAGTGCCAGGATGTGGTGCATTAGCGCTTCGTTATCCTTGAAAGTCTATATTGGTTTTGCCGACCGCGCCCCGGTTTGCTAATGTCCGGGCACGGAATGAGAGTAGTAACAGTGACACATCCTCTGGCAAACAGGGGAGTAACGAGGCAGTTCAAATGGCAAAACGACCCACCGCGCAGGCGGTCTTTCCTGCATGTTCCCCCCTTACTTTGTTCACACGTATCGCAGCTACAATCACGTTGAGCGTTGCGGCTTTGACCCTTGCGCCCGTCGCAGCCTCTGCGCATGAAACGGTCATTCGGGTCAATGCAAACACCACCACCCAGGCTCCAGTTTACACGGCCAAAGCAAACCTGAACCTTCTGCGCCGCACCACAAGCGACAATCGCAGCAGCAAACGCCGCACCTCTAGCGTTGGGCGCGGCAGCTATATCTGCTCTCCTGCAGGCTTTGGTCAGCGTTCGCGCTGCTACTCTAACTGACCCGAATTCGGCAGCAGCTATGGCACCGCTTTTGGGTGGCCTTTTGCGTGCGGTTCCGCTTTGGTCATTGTTGGTCTGGCTGTTGGTAAGCCTGCCCGCAATGGCACAGCAAACCGGCCTGGGCCTTTGGGAAGATCCGCATTTCAAAATGCTGCGCTGGGTCGAGGCGCAACCAGATCTGCAATGGTATTACAATTGGCGCTCTGACCACCTGTGGCATCAGGGAAACCATCGTCGTTCGGTGGAATTTGTGCCAATGATCCACAGCGCCAAAAACATTGGCGACAAAATCAAAAGTCGGCGTAAACCCCAGGCTTTGTTGGCTTTTAACGAACCAGACGGGCGCAGCGGCCCCCATCAAGCCACCATGTCCGTGTCCAAGGCCATCCGCCTTTGGCCGCAGCTCGAAGCACATGATCTGCGCCTGTCCAGCCCAGCAACAACGATGGGCAACACATTGGGCGCGGCCTCCTGGCAACGTCGCTTCATGGATGAGGTCGCGGCGCGCGGGTTGCGCGTCGATTTCATGGCGGTGCATTACTATTCTACCGACGGCGATATCAGAGCCTTCCGACGCTGGCTTCAGGCCGTCCACGCCGAATATAAACGCCCGGTTTGGGTCACTGAATTTGCCATGATAGACTGGCAAAATCCGGACCGTGTCACCTATGCTCAAAACGCGCGTTTCGCACAGGAGGCCATTGCCATGATGGACAACCTGCCCTTTGTCGAGCGTCACGCCTGGTTTGCCGCCAACCCCTATCCCTGGCGCGGGGCAGTGCCGCAGATCAATTTGCTGCACGATGATCTGAGCCTTACAGAATTGGGTGTTTCGTTCATGGATACATTGAAAAGACGCCGCGCCCGGCTTGCCCGTATAAATTAAATTCACAGGAAAACGGGGCCACCTGAAGAACCCGTTCCATCCGAGAAATAGCTGGGAACTCAATTTCGAATTTGTGTGGTTATTCTTGATAATTAATTAAAAATATGGCACGATTCTAAATTAAGGGGATTATAGATCCAGCCGTTTGTCTGGCCCCAATCATGCCGCGCGCGTATATGAGCAGATAACGCGCATTGGGACAAACTCCCTATCGGTCAATATCTTTTGTAAATTTGCAGGCGATGTTTGGAGGAGTATTAATGCGTTTTCCTAAATCTTTGCGCCGCCTATCTCTTGCGGTGACAGTTCTCGGGACTTTTGCCGGGGCTGCTTTGGCCCAACAAACTTATTTTGGCTCTCCCATACCAATGGATTCTGCCGCACCTGAACCGGAATCGCTGTATCGCGTCTTTGCCGGTCACAGTGCTGATTGGGGTGCGGGCTCTTACGCCTACTTCGGATCCGATGGGACGTTTCGCGCGGTGAACGCAGCAGAGCAAAGCATCGGCGAAGGTCGCTGGTACGTCACCACCAACAGCAAGATGTGCTATGATGCCAATTGGATGTGGCGTCAGGATTTTACCGCCGAAAGCAGCCAAGTGCTGACCTGCGCCCGATTCCGCGTCGACAACAGAGGCGAGATGTGGTCCACGACAGGCTCTGTTGCAGGCCCGTGGTTTCCTTTCTCAAGCGCCAATTTGAAACGCGGTGATTTTGTCACACGGCAGTTCAACACGTTCTACAGCTCGTTCGGCATTGCACCCGGCAACGTAAAAAACTGACAAACGCGAGAAGCGCCCGTCGGCCTGGCGCGCGCTCCCTGTGTGAAGATGCCCGGCAACATGTGCCGGGCGAAAGTGTCTACGCGAAGATGAAATCGTCCTCGGTGAATGTGCTCAGACGGAGGTTGATGCCGTTGACAACCAATGTCTCTTCTTCATGAGACACAGTCACGCTGGTAGTGCCATCAAAGGCAACTTCCAGCTTATCAAAGGCTTCAACACCCCATGCAGAAACATCGATGAAGTCTTCACCGGCATCGAAGTCCGTGATCAGATCCTCTTCAGCATCCGCAACGAATTGGAACGTATCCGCACCTGCGCCACCGGTCAGAATGTCCACGCCCCTACCGTCGTTTAATACGTCAACACCGCGACCACCTGAGAGGGTATCATTGCTCAGACCACCAAACAGGCTGTCGTTCCCAAAACCACCCTGCAAATTGTCGTCGCCGATAAAGCCGCGCAGCACGTCATTGCCGCTCTGGCCACGAATGAGGTCATCACCGAGGCCCCCGTTGGCAAGATCGTTGCCAAAGCCAGCTTCGATCGTATCGTCGCCGCGACCGCCGCGTACTTCGTCCTGACCGGCGCCGCCACGAACCAGATCGTCGCCAAACCCGCCGAGAACTGTGTCGTCGCCATTTGCGCCGCGCACGGTGTCATCGCCTGCATCACCTCGGACCAAGTCATTGCCGTTGCCGCCTTTGACCTCATCGTCGCCTGAGCCACCACGTACAGTGTCGTTGCCGTTTGCACCGCCAACTACATCCGCACCGGCATTGCCGTGTACAAAGTCATCGTCGCGGCCGCCATTTACGGTGTCACGACCAGCGTTGCCAAAAACTTCATCTTCGCCAGCACCGCCGCGCAGGCTATCGTCACCAGATAGACCGGTGATTTCTTCGCCTGCAATAGTACCGACAAGCGTATCGGCCTCTTTGGTTCCCTCGATGGACTGCTCCAGACCCAGCGCCAGATCATAGGCGACTGTCGTGCCGTCAACTTCATAGGCAACGACCAGCTGTGGCAGGCCGCTGCTGCTGTCTTCTGCGGAGACAAACGCCATGCCTTCCGGGCTGATGCCAACGTTGCCGGGCGCGATGTACTCCACGAAGAGTGAATGCGCAGGATCCGTGACGTCGTAGATTACGATGCCGCTGTCACGCTCAAGACCAACAAACACATAGGTACGACCGCCATGCTTGCCGACGGTGATCGCCTCGGGTTCGGTACCTTTGTTGTCGGACCGACCGTCCACAAAACCATTCGGGTTCAATGCCGCTGTAATGCGCGCGAAATCCGAACCACTGTCAAAGATCAGAGTGCCTTCTTCATCAAAGATGGAGAAAGAACGCCCCCCCAGAGCATGCAGCACATCGATGTCGCCGTCGCCATCTGTGTCGCCGTCAATCGCTGTGATCTCAAGACGTTCCAGACCGGTTGTATCAACGCTTTCGTCGATGGTAACGATCTCTTCATCTCCGTCGCCGTCGATGTCGTAGGACACTTCACCTGCGAGGAAATCTTCGACGCGGAAGTCTTCGTCGCGGGCATCGCCTTCGTTCGCAGTTACGATGTAGTTGGTGCCGTCTACCGCAAAAGAAGAGATCGTGTCGGGCTGGCGCAGACTGACAACATTCTCGAACGTCTGTGGGTTATAAACACCGTCTTCGTCGTTCACATCCGTGGCGATTTCAGATAGATCCTGTGTCCCTGCGGAGAACAGTCGAGTGACTGTGCCGGTCGCTACGTCGATAACCGCAATCGCATTGTTCTCTTGCAGCGAAACATAGGCCGTTTCACCATCTTCCGAGAATGCCGCAACCTCTGGCTCCAGATCACGTGCAACGGAAACGCCTGGGAAGATGCGGATACCTGCGTCACGCAGCGCATCTGCCTGTGAGTTGAACGATGCGAAGTTGATACCAACCCGAGAGGCGTTTTCTGCCCCCTCGCTGACATTGATCAATGTGACCGTGCCGCGCGCGTTCAATTCATCACCCGGCTCACCTTCGTTGGACACGATGATGGTATTGCCATTTGGAGAGAATTTCACTGCATCTGGCAGGTTGCCAACAGAGACAGTATTCAGGAGTTCTCCGTCCGTGCTGAACAAAGCGACCAGACCGAAGGTATTGTCGCCCGTCTCTGCATTCTCACGGTTGATCGCAACTGCAACCAGACCGTTTTTCACGGAGACAGACTGAACCCCCTCGTATCCTTCAACAGCCGTCAGATCGATTGCATCAACCAGTTCGGCCGCTTCGATGTCGAAAATGTCGATGGTGTCTTCTTCACCATTGGTGACATAGGCGCGACCGGCTTCAACGTCGACGATCTCTGCGCGACCCTCATCGTCATCCTCGTTTGGCGCACCTTCGCCTGAGAACAACAGGGTGGAGCGTACCACCTGAGCGTCCGTTTCGACCGAGAAGTTGATGCCGCCCTGGTCCAACTGAACGATGCGTGTGTCCAAACCAGAGCCCAGGTCTTCTTCGTCGAAAGCGTTGGCTGATTCGCCGAAGTTTTCGGCCAGATATTCGGCCAGCGCGTCCTGCTCGGTGCCGTCCTCAGCGAATGTTGCAACGCCTGTCAAACGCTCGTCGCCTTCGCCGTCGCCATCCAGATCGTCCAGATCAACACGATTGGCCGCATCACCTATTGGGAAAGGATAGCCATCGCCACCGCCCGCAAGGAAGCCAAGGGTCACAATGCGGAAGCTCTCGGAAGCGTCGCCTGCCAATTCACCGTTCACGACCAGCTGCGCAATGATGGAGCCATCTTCTTCGTCGACAATCGCCGCATTCACGATGCGAGAGCCTGCGTCTTGGGTCTCATCAATGGACAGGCGGATGCCCGAGATCTGTGGGAAGCGACCATCAACGCCTGGCAAGGCGCCAACACCATGTTCCAGAACCTCAACCAGTTCTTCACGTGTGAGGGTCAACAGGGTCAAGTTGTTGTTGAACGCTAGAGTTGTCTGGATGTCATTCTGGCTGATGCCGCCTTCGGGCTTCACCAGGTTGCCTTCGCTGTCGATAACCTCTTCGTTGGCAGAGCGTACAGCTTCGGTGCCGCCAGCCGGAACGATGGTTTCACCGATGTTTGCGCGAATACCGCCACCGTTTTTGATGGAGACAACAACGGCGTCGTCATAATCCTTTGCAACAGCTAGGTTGGCGTCTGCGGTCAGGTTGCCAAGGTTGGTTTCCTGAGTACGTACACCATCGGTATCGGTGACTTCACCGGTGCCCGAGCGGTTGCCGTTCAAGAAGACGTTGGAAACGCCAAACACGTTCGATTCGCTGGCAACAATCTGAGCTTCGATTGCGTCAACGATCTCTTCGATTTCCGCGTCTGCCAGGTCTTCGGCACCGAGATCCGCCACGCCTTGTTCATCCGTCGCATATGCACCGGACACTTCGGCGTCATAGCTATCGGCGATGATATTGCCCGCGTCATCAAATTCGATGACCAGACGGCCAACATATTTGTAGCTGCCGTCAGTGTTCACAACCACAGTGTCCGTCCCGCCTGCATTGGTCACGAACTGCGGGTACTCACCCTGTGAGGTGTCACCGTCGCGCAGACGGTCATTTTCGTCGGTCAGACGTGTGTTCGAACCACCTGCAACGATGATATCAACGTTTTCCAAACGTTCAGCCAGCGACAGTTCGATGTCAATTCGCTGCATGTGCGCCAAAAGGACAACTTTGTTCAGCGACGGGTTGTCAGCCAGCAAAGTGTCAACTTCAGCTTGAATTTCAGCTGCCAGCGCGTCGAGCTGATCGTCAGTCGGGACACCGTCGAAATCCGCAGGCAGGACCGAAACGTCACCAGGAGAGGAGATCGACCCCAAAGTAGGCGTGGTCGCACCAACAACACCGATCAGCTCGCCATTTTCTTCGAGCACAACAGAGGTTGTGATGGTGTTTGCCTGAGGCGCTTCGCCGCCTTCAACAAACAGGTCCGCCAGATTGGCATCGGTGGTTACGTCCAGGTTGGCCGACAGATAGGCAAAATCTGCGCCGCCAAAATCTGCGCCAAGGATCTCAGCTTCCGCGTCACCGCGGATCAGGCCACCCAGAACTTCGGTGCCGAAATCGAACTCGTGGTTACCCAGCGCAATTGCTTCAATGCCCAGCTCGTTCTGGATCTGAATGTCAGCAATACCAACCGAACCAAAGGCTTCGGCGGAGGCGTCAAAGAACAGACCAGGAATAAACGCATCGCCGGAAGACAGGGTGATTGTGTTGTCGACTTCACCGTCATCGCCCAAATCCTGAGCACGCAGGCCATTCAAAACAGCTGACAAATTCAGCGCATCTACAACAGCCGCGCTTCCGGCCTCTTGGTCCGCAATATGTAAAAGTTCTAGGGTGTAAGCCACGGTTCTCTCCAATGAGCTACAAAATCGAGAGCGGCCTACGTGAGACTGGGAACAAAATTTTATCGTCTTTGTAACGGGGAACTAAAACATGGCCACAAGCGATCACGAATGCGTCACGTTGACTTTGCGTCGCGTTGGCTACACCACCACTTTCACCGGCCGGCGAGCAATCTGAGGACACATACATGCAAGACACCAGCCTAGCGCGATTTGAAATCGGCGCTGACGATATCAAGCGAGTGGTCCGGCTGTTTTACGCTGCGGTTCGCCAAGACCCGACGCTGGGGCCGGTGTTTGCAGCGCATGTGACGGATTGGCCGGAACATGAGGAAAAGATCGCCGCGTTTTGGCGCAATGCGATCCTGCGGGAGAAATGCTACTCTGGCAATCCGATGCGGGTGCATGTCTCGCGCCCGGATGTGAAGGCTGAACATTTCCCGATCTGGCTGGGGCTGTTCCACAAGACTTTGAACAAAGAGCTTTCTCCGCTTCAGGTGCAACAATGGGGTGCATTGGCGGATCGGATCGGCGAAGGGTTTCGCACCGGCATCGTCGCCATGCGCCAGCCCAAAGACGCCCCACCTAAATTGTTTTGAAGGCCCCGCTGCAAATACGTAGCAAGGGCAAAGGCTCCCGCGCAGGCAGGATCGGCATGCCGATCCTTGGCCCCCTTGGGCCTGGCGCTTTGTACGGGGGCACAAAGCGCGCTCGCTATCTCAACTGTTTCGGCCGATGATGCCTTTGAGCGCTTTTTGAATAACCGTGCGCGTTTTGGGGCGACGTGCGCCCGAGAAAGGCATCGGGCGGCACAGGTCTATAGCAGCAAGCCCCACGCGCGCCGAAAGTGCGCCATTCACCAGACCTTCGCCAAATCGGCGGGAAAGCTTTGACAGGATCGAGCCGCCCAACACCGGTTCAAGCAGGTCATCCCCCACAGCCATGGCACCGGTTGCGACGAGATGGGCAAAAACACGACGTGTCAGGCGCCAGGATGCCAAGCCGCCGGAGCGGCCGCCATAGATCTCTCCCACCCGGCGGATCATCCGCAAGGAGGCGACCAGAGCCACAACCACATCCGCCAGCGCCAAGGGCACCAATGCGGTCACTGTCGCGACTTGCCTCGCGGCGGCCTCAACCTCGGCCAGGGCTTGGCTGTCAAGCGGGGCCAAAAGCTCACCCTCGGTCAGGTTCAAAACCGCATCGGCGTCCATGACATCTGGCAGGTGTTCCGTCAGATTTTGCTGCGCCCAGGCGAGTTCCGTGCGCCCCTTGTAGAAAGCCGACAGGTCCTGTGCGAACTGCCGCGCGGCCTTCAGATCATCCCCAACATTTTTTGCAGACCGGCGCAGGCCATCCACCCGGCGCAGCCGCACAAGGCCCGCAAGTTCGCGTAGCGCAAACAGCAAAGCCAGAGCCAATAGAAGCACGACACCGGCCGACATCGCCCAGCCCAAAACCGGAAACCGGCCTATCAGTCCGGTCAAAAAATCCCATGCCCAGATTGAGAGCATGGCCCCCGAAAGCGCGGCTAAAACGCTCCAGAACACGCGACCCAGACGCGAGGGTTTGCGTGATAGCCGTGTGGCAATCGGGGAGAGCGCGCTGGCGTCGCCCGCTGTGTCAGAACCAGCCTGGAGGGTTGCGCCGTCGAGGTCGGGCACAGGTGCGGCGTCGGCAACCGTTGGTGTTGCCGCGTCGTCCTCGAGATCAAAGAGGATTGGTTTCTGGCTCATGCGCCGTGTTCCTTTTCCCTATGCGCTTCGCCGACTGGCTCAGACCCGTCAGCCAATGCGGGCGCGACCTTGGTCCAGACATAGGCAATGTCGGAGAGGTTTTCAGCGTTTCCCTGACCATCGGTACGCGTGGTTTCGACAAAACCGTGGCGGAGGTAAAACCGTTGCGCGCCGACATTGACCTGAAATGTCCACAGCATGATCTGGACCACCTGTGTCATGGCCTCGTTCAACAGCGCGGAGCCGATACCCTGACCTTGTGCCTCGGGCGCGACATACAGCGCGCAGATCTCATCCCCGTCCCGTGCCAGAAAGCCCAAGATCTGCTGGGCGCGTTCGGCCACGGTAACCCAACCGCGATCGATCATAGTGCCGCAAAACGAAATTGCCTCCGCTCCGGAGTGTTCCTTGGGCATCCACGAGGTGTCTGTTTCGAACCGGTGCAGGATGTCTCCGATCTTTCCGGCATCTGTGGGCTGCCCAGGACGTAGAGTTACTGTCACAAGCGATCTCCCAACAAAAACTCTGCGGCGCGATCCAGCCGAATATGCGGCGGGCCGTCACCTGGTTTCAGCGACAAAGGTGCCGGGGCAAAAGCCATGGACTGGAATTCGCCATCCAGCCAATCCTGGGCGCCTTGCCGCGCCGGGGCTAGGAGCTGGCCTGGGTCTTCGGGCAATGCGCCGGGGTAAAAGGCTGCTGACTTGCCGGTGTTCAAAAGCTGCCCGCGCACGCAAGGGAGATCTTGCCCCGCGTGGGCGCGCATCTCTTCGGTTGTGGTGCGCAGCGAGGCCAGGGAGAGTGCTGCGGTTTCTGCCCCCACAAATTGCGCCCGGTCCCGTGCATCCCGGGTCAGCGCATCAATGATACCAGTCAGTTGCGGATGTTGCGCGTGATGCAGGTGATCGGCTTTAGTCGCCGCAAACAGGATCTTTTCCACCCGTTTGCCGCGCAGGAGCCGCGACAAGAAATCGTTTCGTCCCGGGCGAAAAGCCGACAGGATATCGGTCAGCCCTTGGCGTATGTCCTCAACCGCTTGCGGGCCCGCGTGTATTGCCGACAAGGCGTCGACCAAGACCACCTGCCGGTCGATACGGGCAAAATGGTCGCGAAAGAAGGGTTTCACAACTTTGGCCTTATAGGCTTCGTACCGGCGTTGCAGTTCCGCCCCCAAACTGCCGCGTTTGGTCGCGTTGGGTGGCAAGGGTGCAAAGGTCAAAGCGGGGGAGCCTTCGAGGTCACCAGGCAACAAAAACCGGCCCGGGGTGCAATCCGAAAACCCCGCTGCGCGGGCCGCGTTGAGGTAACTGGTAAAGGCAGCCGCGAGATTTTGCGCCACAGGCTCGTCGTGCCGGGCATCGCCATCCGCACTTTGTAGTGCAGCCAAAAATGGCGCGGCCTCGGGCCGATTGGCAAGCCGCTGCAAAACTTCGCTGGACCATTGGTCAAATGACTTATCAAGAAGCGCCAGATCCAACAGCCACTCGCCAGGGTAGTCGACGATATCAAGGTGCAGGGTCTGCGGCCCCTGAAGGCTCGACAGAAAACCGGTTGGACGCACGCGCAACGACAGGCGCAGCTCGGATATGGCGCGGGTGCTGTCGGGCCAATGCGGCGCGGGACCAGTTAGAGCCGCGAGGTGGTTTTCATAATCAAACCGTGGCACCGTATCGTCGGGTTGGGGTTGCAAATATGCCGTCTCGATCCGGCCATCGCGCGCCGCTGCCAGCTGCACCATCCGGCCCCGGTTCATAAGACCCGCAACAAGGGACGTGATAAATACCGTCTTTCCGGATCGCGCAAGCCCCGTCACCCCCAGGCGCAAGGTGTTGTCAAACAAACCAGAACTGACGCGTGCGCCCATCGAGTCCACCGTGCGGGCGACCTCATCAATTACCGTGCCGATGACCACTCTTTACCCTCTGGCGTTGTTGTTTTTCTCAAAATAGGGTGCGCGGCCTCCGCTTACCAGTGTTTCCCGCCCCAGTCGCAAAAGCAGCAAAAGCGCTTGCCAATCCGGCACAGGCCGCGCTAGGGGACCGCCATGCCCAGATACGCCCTGAAAGTCGAATACCACGGCGCGCCCTTTGCCGGGTGGCAACGCCAAAAAGACCAGCCCTCGGTTCAAGGCGCGATAGAGGCTGCCTTGGCCAAGTTGGAGCGGCGCGACCACACCATCGCGGCCGCCGGGCGGACGGACACGGGCGTGCATGGCCTTGGGCAAGTGGCCCATTGCGACATGGAAAAAAACTGGGATCCCTTTCGCCTGTCCGAAGCGCTGAATTTCCACCTGAAGCCCAACCCGGTGTCGATTGTGGATTGCGCGCAGGTGGACGGCGATTGGCACGCCCGGTTTTCCGCGATCGAGCGGCAGTATCTGTTCCGCATTCTGATGCGACGGGCCCCTGCAACCCATGACGCAGGCCAGGTCTGGCAGATCAATCACCAGCTGGACATCGACGCGATGCAGGACGCGGCCAACCACCTGTTGGGGCTGCATGATTTTACCACCTTCAGGTCGTCCATATGCCAGGCGCAAAGCCCGGTTAAGACGCTGGATGAGCTGCGCATCGAATCCGTGGATGGGTTTTCAGGACCCGAGGTTCACTTTCACGTGCGCGCCCGCTCTTTCCTCCACAACCAGGTCCGCAGTTTTGTCGGCACTTTGGAACGTGTTGGCGCCGGCACCTGGTCGCCATTGGATGTAAAAGAGGCGCTTGAGGCCTGCGATCGTGCGGCCTGCGGGCCTGTCTGTCCGGGCCACGGTCTGTATCTTGCGCGTGTTGGATACCCAGATCCGGTCTTTCCCGCTCGTTAAACGGGTTGTTTTTTGTCGCACTCGCCGGTTATCACTTTATTTACGCCGTTCAAATAGGGTCCAATCACGTGAATATGATTGTAGCGGTTAAACGGTGTAGGAGCCTCTGGCGGGAACATACACAGTTTTGCTGCGCGAACTCCGAAGGCGCCTATGCAGCAGAACGACCCGACCTTTGCAGAGCCAAGTGGTTTTGCCTCCAATAGCTTTGCTAAAGGACTGGCTGTGTTAGAGGCTTTTGATGCTGACTCCCCTTGCCTGTCCATGGCCGAAATTGCGCGTCGCACCGGACAGGATCGCGCAACTGCCAGACGCGGTGTGCTCACGCTGGAGGCGTTGGGCTTTTTGGAACGGAAGGGACGGCTGTTTGCCCTGTCGCCCAAGGTGCTGATCCTTGCCGGGAATTTCCTGCAAGCCAGCCGATTGCGCAGCGAAACCCTCCCGATCCTGAACCATTACGCAGCACTGCTGGACACTGACCTGCATCTGACGACCCTGTTCGATAATCAAGTGCTGCAGCTTTGTCATACGGACCAGAAATCCGCCGAAGGGCATAACGCGCCCGAGGTGGGGGCAACCTGCCTGCCATACAATTGCTCCATGGGCCGGGTGCTGTTGTCGTCATTGCCAGATGAGGATCTTGTACAGCTGTTAGACACGGCAGATATTCCACGCCGCACCCCGCATTCGCTGAACAGTCCGTCGGTGGTTTTGGAACGCATTCAGACCGCGCGGCAGGCGGGTTACGCCTTTGAGTATGGCGAATACACGGCCGGTGAACTTGGCTATGCTGTACCTATCAAGGTGGAGAGCAAGCGCCCGCTGGCCTTGGGGCTTCGCCGGTCTATTGACCACGCCCCCAACAAACCAGTTGAAGCCTATCTCGAGGCGTTGTGGAATTGCGCCCGTGAATTGTGCGTTTTGCCAGCCCTCAGCGCGTTCTAAGGTTCGCCGCGACAGCGCTTTCAAATAAAACCAAAGACTGCTTTTCCTCCCGCTTGGCTTTCCGATACGGTGCAACCCCGGCATAGTCGGTATCTCACGCAGTCAAACGGAGGCTTCGGCCATGACAGGACAGCCCTATTTCACCCCCAAGGGCGGGCTGCCCGAACAGACCCAACTTCTAACGGATCGTGCCGTCTTTACAGACGCTTATGCAGTGATCCCAAAAGGGACGATGCGCGATATTGTGACGTCCCTTTTGCCGGGGTGGACCGGGATGCGCATGTGGGTTCTGGCGCGTCCGCTGAGCGGGTTTGCTGAGACCTTCTCGCAGTATATTGTTGAGCTGCAACCGGGCGGTGGCTCTGCACAGCCCGAAACAGATCCCGCCGCGCAAGCAGCTCTGTTTGTCACCGAAGGCACCGTGTCCGTCACAATCGCAGGCACCACGCACACCCTGATCGCAGGCGGTTTTGCTTATATCCCGCCAGGGACCGAGTGGTCCGTGACCAACAGCGACCAGCACCCCTGCAGCTTTCACTGGATCCGCAAAGCTTGGCAAGCGGCGCCGGGCGTCACGCCCCCTGCCCCCTTTGTCGCGCAGGAACAAGACATCGCCCTGATCCAAATGCCCGGCACCGATGGCACATGGGCCACCACCCGGTTCATGGATCCCAACGACATGTCTCACGACATGCATGTCACCGTAGTCACCTTTGAACCCGGCGGCGTCATCCCATTTGCCGAGACCCATGTGATGGAACATGGGCTGTATGTGCTAGAGGGCAAAGCGGTCTATCGGCTCAACCAGGACTGGGTTGAAGTCGAAGCCGGTGATTTCATGTGGCTGCGCGCCTTTTGCCCACAGGCCTGTTACGCCGGCGGCCCCGGTCGGTTCCGCTATCTTTTGTACAAGGATGTGAACCGCCATATGCCCTTGGCACCGCTACGTTAAATCACGCGCCCCTTGCCCAAATCTTCCTTTTGGTCGTAGGCTGGATTTATTCCATTTTGCACTACACTCAAATTTAAGACCGAGACATTCGGACAAGGGGGAGAGAGAAGATGCGCGTTACCTATATTGCTGCGGCCTTGATGTTAGGCTGTGCAACCATGGCTCAGGCAGAAGAGCCACGCGGTGAGCTCAAACAAGTCAACATTCTGGGGCGAGACTGGCTGATCTGGGCCTCTCATCGGGTGCCCGGCGAACATGTAGCACGTCGCCAAAACGTCGAATTGCTGCCATCGCGCGCACCATCGCTGTTGACCGTGCGCCAGGCCATGCGTGCCTATCGCGGCGCAACGGGTTGTACGGCGAACTACGATACGATGTATCGCACAGATAATGGCGACTATCACTCCACGCTGATCTGCCCGAGGTAGGCCGCACATCGCCATTGTCGTGGATACAATTGTGTTCTTGCTCTCCGAATAGACGCGCTGCATTGATATGATCAAAATGTGCAGGAGGCTGCGTGCCTGCGCGCCCTGGGTCAAGGAGAGCACCCATGAAAATCGCGATCAACGGGTTTG
Organism: Epibacterium ulvae; assembly: GCF_018678075.1. Lineage (GTDB taxonomy): Bacteria > Pseudomonadota > Alphaproteobacteria > Rhodobacterales > Rhodobacteraceae > Epibacterium > Epibacterium ulvae_A. The sequence goes on from NZ_JAHHIR010000033.1 coordinate 37,794, forward strand.
GCCGCATCGGTCGGGCCATTTTGCGCCAACTGCTGACAACCGCGCGCGGTGACGGGGTCGAGGTGGTGATGATCAACGACATCGCAACGCCAGAGATCTGCGCCTATCTCTTCCAATACGACAGCACCTTTGGCCCCTTTCCGCATGAGGTCACTTTGGAAGACGGCGCGCTGCAGGTGATGGAGAAGCGCATCCCGCTCAGCCAGGCTGCTAATCTGACGGAACTGGATCTGCGCGGTGTGGATGTTGTTCTGGAATGCACCGGTATTGCGCGCTCCTCTGATGTGGCGCGGCGCGGCTTGACCGCCGGGGCTGCCAAGGTTTTGATTTCCGGCCCTTCTCCTGCGGCGGAATTCACCTGTGTATTGGGCGCAAATGATGGTGACCTTGGCGCGGCGCAGGTCGTGTCCAACGCATCCTGTACCACAAATGGGCTGGCTCCGCTGGCCCGCCTGGTGGATGAGATCGCGGGCATCGAACGCGCCCATATGACAACCATCCACTGTTATACAAATTCGCAGCCCATGGTGGATGCGCCGCGCGGCGATTTTGCGCGCTCCCGTGCGGGCGCACTGTCGATGGTGCCCACAACCACCTCCGCCACCCATATGATCGAAGAGGTTCTCCCCCACCTCAAAGGGCGCATATCCGGCGCTGCGGTGCGGGTGCCCACGGCTTCGGTCTCTGCGGTGGATCTGGTGGTACAGCTCAAACAGCCGAGGACGGTTGATGCCATTGCGCGGGACTTGAAAGCGCGCGTTGCGGCCTCGCCAGTCTTGGGATGGACCGATCTGCCGCTGGTGTCCGCAGATCTGCGCGCCCGGCCTGAATCTCTGGTGATTGCAGGGCCAGAGACGCGGATGGTCGACGACCGCCAACTGCGGGTTTTTGGCTGGTACGATAATGAATGGGGGTTTTCCGCCCGCATGATCGACGTCGCCCGTCGCATGGCTGGATAACGCAACGCCTCCACACGCGCACGCCGCGCATCGCGCGGCGCTTGGCACAACGGGAGGGAGCAATATCTCATTGTTCCCGACGGGCGAGAGCACCACGCCCGCCAAAAGCGATTAGAATTCCTCTGGCAAGACCAGATTCAAAACAATCGCAATCACTGCAGCAGGCAGCAGGCCGCTGGTCATCAGAATACGCACGGACCCGGACAGGTATTGCACTGCGTTTGGCTCCAATTGCAGACCGAGGCCCACCGATAGGGCAATGGCAAAAATCACCATATTGCGGCGGCTCCAAGCCACCTCGGACAGCATGGAAACACCCGCGGCCGCAACCATGCCAAACATCACAATGACGCCGCCGCCCAACACTTCGATGGGGAACGTGCGGATCAACGCGCCCACTTTTGGCACAAGCCCGCACAGGATCAGGAACAAGGCACCAATGGTCACCACATGGCGGCTCATCACACCGGTCATCGCGATCAGACCGACGTTCTGGCTAAAGGATGTATTCGGCAACCCGCCAAACAACCCGGCCAAAGCCGAGCCAAACCCATCCGCATAGGTCGCGCCTTCGATTTCCTTGTCGGTTGCTTCGCGCCCGGCTCCGCCTTTGGTGATTCCGCTGACGTCGCCAACCGTCTCAACCGCCGAGACAAAAGCCATCAAACAAAAGCCAAGCACCGCTGCAAAAGACAGCTCGAACCCGTACTTAAACGGCACCGGCAGCGCAAAGCTCGCAGCGCGCGACCAGCTGGTACCAATCGCTTCAAACGTGATCATGCCGACCATCAGCGCATAGACATATCCGGCAATCAGCCCGACCAGGACAGCAGCCACCGACAACATGCCCTTGGTGTAAAACTTCAGACCCAAGGTCACAAAGATCACAACCCCCGCCGCAGACCAATTCAACAGCGAACCATATTCAGGCTGGTTCATCGCCGGAACGCCGCCCGCTGCATATTGGATGCCGACCTTGACCAGCGATAGACCAATCATGGTCACCACCAGACCAGTCACCAACGGCGGCAAGGCAAAGCGGATCTTGCCAATCACCAGACCCAGCACCGCGTGAAACAAGCCGCCAATCACCACACCACCATACAGGGCGGCCAACGCATCAACGCCTTTGCCAGCAACCAGCGGGATCATAATCGGCAGAAACGCAAAACTGGTCCCCTGCACGATCGGCAATGCCGCCCCGACCGGTCCCACGGTCAAGGTCTGAAGCAGCGTGGCGATACCGGCAAACAGCATCGACATCTGGATCATGTACAAAAGCTCTGGAAAATCTGGTGAGTTCGAGCCGAACCCAAACCCGGCGGCGCCTGCAATGATGATCGCAGGTGTCACATTGGACACAAACATCGCCAGGACATGTTGGATCCCCAACGGGATGGCCTGCCCAAGCGGGGGCATGTAATTCGGGTCGCGCAGATCCTCTGCGGCGCCGAGCGTGCTGTCTGACATTAGGACTGTACCTCTCTGTTATACAAAACAAAGGGCAGCCTCTTGCCGGGCTGTCCCTTCTTACAAAAACGATCTCAGCACCTTAGGGGCGCTGCACTTCAAACGGCTGTTCAAACCAATATTCTTCGAGGTTCTCACCCGCACCGATCCGATCAACCACCGCAAAGACCCCCGGCGCGTGAAGCGGCGTCAGCACCCCGTGCCAGGTGCCGCGATGAAAATTCATGGCCTGACCTGGCTGGGTCTCAAACGCCAGCGGATGGCCCGGCGCGCCGTCCATGTCAGGAGCTACAATCACCAAGAAACCATGCGCGCTCATCGGGATAAAGGCCTGGCTGCCCGCTGGATGACGCTCCACCATCTCAAGGCGATAGGGCAGCGCGCGCGGCTCCGCCTGAAACAGGCTGATGCCCGCGCAACCATCCGTGAAATCCAGATCCGCCCGGTCATGGAAGCGGCCACAGAACCCCTGGTTGATGATCTTGTCCGGCTCTCCAGAAAAGTCGAGCAGATCGCCATAAGGCGCAAATCCCGTTGCCGTGATCGGCTCAATTGTCAAAACATGCGACACGCTCATGGCAGCAGCTCCTTAAGCCGGTACAAGGCGATGCGCTCTACCTGTCGGCAAGCCTCGGCGAATTCTTCGGCGCGCGTGTTTTCAACGCGCCGCGCAAAGGTAGCCAGAATGGACGCTTTGTCATGGTCGCGCACGGCGATGATAAAGGGAAAGCCGAATTTGGCGGTGTAGTCCGTATTAAGCTGTGTGAAGATCGCACGTTCCGCATCGGTCAACGCATCCAACCCGGCTGAGGCCTGTTCAGATGTGCTTTCAGCGGTCAGGCGTTTTGCGGCGGCCAGCCTTCCGGCTAGATCGGGGTGGGCCAGAAGAACCGCTTTTCGCTCCGCTTCTGTGGCACGTCGAAAGCTGCGGCACAACGCATTGTGCAAACCCGTGGCCGTGTCATGCGCGGGGCCAAGCTCAAGATCCTGGGCGCGTTCGGCCACCCATTGGCTATGTTCGAAAATGCCACCGTAGGCCGCGACAAATTCGCCCCGCCCCATCTGATGCGGTCGCGCAAACCGGTGTGGGGGATGGGTCTTGTGCCAGTGCTCGGCGATATCAATGCGCCGCGGACACCAAACCCCTTCAAACCCCTGAATATAGTCAATAAACCTCTGCAGCCCTGCCGCTTTTCCCGGTCGGCCAATCAACCGACAATGAAACCCGATGGACATCATTTTGGGCGCGCCCGCTGCCCCTTCGGCATAGAGCACATCAAAGGCATCTTTGAGATACTGAAAGAACTGTTCCCCGGTTGTGTACCCCGGCGCCGTGGCAAAGCGCATGTCATTGGCTTCCAGCGTGTAGGGGATGATCAACTGATCCCGGTCGTCGACCTCAATCCAATGGGGCAGATCATCGTCATAGGTGTCCGAGATATAGTCAAACCCACCTTCTTCGGCGACCAGACGCACGGTGTTGACGCTACAGCGCCCCGTGTACCAACCGCGCGGGCGCGTGCCGGTGACCTCGGTATGCAGGCGGATCGCCTCGGCAATGGCGGCGCGTTCTTCGTCGGGCGACATATCCTTGTGCTCGACCCATTTCAGGCCGTGCGAGGCGATTTCCCACTCCGCCTCCAACATGGCAGCAACCTGCTCCGGCGCGCGGGCCAGAGCTGTCGCAACCCCGTAAATCGTGATCGGGATGCCAGCCCCGGTGAACATGCGATGCAGCCGCCAGAACCCGGCACGGGCACCGTATTCGTAGATCGACTCCATGTTCCAATGGCGCTGCTCTGGCCAGGGGGCGGCCCCCGGAATGTCGGACAAAAACGCCTCAGACGCGGCATCCCCATGCAGGATGTTGTTCTCGCCACCTTCCTCATAGTTCAGCACAAATTGCACCGCGACTTTTGCACCGCCCGGCCACTGGGCATCGGGCGGCGTCGCCCCATAGCCGATCATGTTACGAGGGTAGCGCGGGGGCATGTCTGTTGCCGTCATCGGACTCACTGCTGCTCTTCCTAGGGGTGATGTTGAATTATTATGCCAGAAACTCAGCCGGGTTTTTCAAATTTTCCCGAAAGCTGTTGAGGTGGCAGGGAATTTGCTATGTGCAGCGCCTTGGGGCAGAGTTCTGCTGAAGGCTTAAGCAAGGAGCGCGCGCAATGAGCGGATATCTGTCGACACATGTGCTGGACACGGCACGGGGCTGCCCGGCACAGGACTTGCTGATCGCGCTTTATAAAGTCAGCGGCAATTCTCATCGCAAGCTGCTCGAGATGCGCACCAATGCCGATGGGCGCACGGATACCCCGATCCTGCCCCAGGAGACGTTCAAAACTGGCACGTATGAGCTGGTATTCTTTGCCGGTGATTATCTGCGTGCCACGGGTCAGGCGGGCGAGGATCCGATGTTTCTGGATCAAATCCCGATCCGCTTTGGCATGAGCGAGGCTGACGCCCATTACCATGTGCCCCTCCTGCTGTCGCCTTATGCCTATTCCACCTACCGCGGCAGCTAAACGCCCCTGCGCCGCGCCAGCGGCGCCATGCCCAAGGCTGTAATGCAGCCGCTTTAGCGGTGTATTCAGGCGCGGGAGCCCACCGAATGTTCGGCTTCCTGTTCCGCATGACGCACCGCTTCGCCTATTTTACTGGCCATGAACTCCAGAAACAGCCGGGTCTTGGGATCCTGGTGACGCCGATGGGCATAAAGACAACCGAGCTGCACCGAAACAGGCGGCGTCTGCACCGCAACCGGAACCAAAGCGCCAGATGACAGCAGGGGCGCGACTTCAAAAATCGGTTTCAAGGCAATGCCTTCCCCAGCCACCGCCCAATCCGTCAGAACATCCCCGTCATCACATTCATGGCGCCCTGCCACTGCAAAACGGCGTGCTCCCTCGCCTGTTTCCAGCTGCCACTGAAACTCGCTAGCTCCGGGGTATCTGAGGTTCAGACAATTGTGCCCTTGATCCAGCAAATCATCCCCTTGCTGTGGCATCCCATGTTTGGCGACATAATCCGGCGCCGCGCACAGCACCCGGTGACATTCCGCAATCTTGCGCATTTTCAACGTGCTATCGGCAGGTTGGCCCAGGAAGAATGCCAGATCCAGCCCCTCGGTCGTCAGATCAACCGCCCGGTCCGACAGGCGCAGTCGCACCGAAATCTCTGGGTAGTTTTTCAAAAACTCCGGAACCGCAGGCGCAATCAACCGCCGCCCGATCCCCAATGGAGCTGCCACAAACAAGGTCCCGCGCGGCGTATCTGTCAGGTGCATGACCTGCGCTTCGGCGTCCTCCACGGCCTCCAGCACCGCAACAGCGCCCGGATAAAAGGCACGCCCCTGTTCGGTTGCCGTCAGATTGCGGGTGGTGCGTTGAAACAGGCGCACGCGCAGATAGTCTTCCAATTGGGATATACGAGCAGAGGTCACCGCAGGCGAAATCCGCAGATCGCGCCCCGCGGCTGACATAGAGCCAAGCTCATACACCCGGACAAAGGTGCGTATGTTATCGAGGTAGGACATTTTACCGATTTTTTTGATACTCTTGGCCAATACATAGGAATACCGAAAAAATGCAACTCTGGCTAGGCTCACACAGGCAAGCGGCGCAGGCGTTGCGCAAAATAACAGCACGAAAGACAGGAGCGGAATAAATGTGGGATCTGACCCTATGGTGGGAGTGGCTCAGCTTTGCGGCCAGATGGACACATGTGATCACTGCAATTGCTTGGATCGGTTCGTCTTTTTACTTCATCGCGCTGGATCTCGGCCTCAACCGTGACATTCCCGGCCCTGCCGACGGAGAAGAATGGCAGGTGCATGGGGGTGGGTTTTACCACATCCAAAAATACCTCGTGGCCCCTGCTCGCATGCCCGAACATCTGACTTGGTTCAAATGGGAAAGCTATGCGACCTGGCTGTCGGGGTTTGCCCTGTTGATGGTGGTCTATTGGGCAGGAGGTGAGTTGTACCTGATTGACCAGTCCAAAGCCGATCTAGACGTCTACGAAGGCGTGGTTCTGTCGGCCGCAGTTCTGGGCGGTGGATGGTTGTTTTACAACGGGTTGTGCACCTCACCACTGGCGGAACGACCAACGCTTTTGATGGTGATCCTGTTTCTGTTTCTGGTGGTGCTGGGCTGGGGGTTGAACCAGGTTTTCACTGGCCGGGCCATGATGCTGCACCTTGGCGCCTTTACCGCGACAATCATGAGCGCCAACGTCTTTTTCATCATCATTCCGAACCAAAAGATCGTGGTGGCGGATCTGCAAGCCGGGCACAAACCGGACCCGAAGTACGGCAAGATCGCCAAGCTGCGCTCGACCCATAACAACTACCTCACCCTTCCGGTGATTTTCCTGATGCTGTCCAACCACTACCCGCTGGCCTTTGCCAGCCAGTACAACTGGTTGATCGCGGCGCTGGTGTTCTTGATGGGGGTTACGATCCGCCATTACTTCAACACGATGCATGCCAAAGCGGGCGATCCGCGCTGGACCTGGATTGTCACGGTCCTGTTGTTCATCTCGGCGGTGCTCTTGTCGATGGCCGGCCGTGAACGCGAAGGTGATCAGGCGTTCGCCCTCAAAGGCGCGGCGCAAACCCTGGCGCAGACCCAAGGTTTCGCCGATGTGCATGAGATCGTGTCAACCAATTGCAGCATGTGCCATGCGCGCGCGCCGTCCTATGATGGGATCGGCCGCGCACCCAAAGGCATCCTGCTGGAAACGCCTGAAGACGTGGCGCGAAACGGACGCGCGATCTTTTTACAAGCCGGTGTCACGCAGGCCATGCCACCGGCCAATCTGACCTATATGGACGCCGAAGCACGGGCCGCGATCCGCGCCTGGTATCGCGCAGCGGATCTACAAGGGTTGGGCCGTCTGTAATTTGCAAGACGGGAAAGCAATTTCCCCGTTCCGCCACGCGCAAACTCCGTGCTAGGTCTGGTCTGTCCCAATTGGGGCCACGACGAACTCCAAGGCGCAAGGCGGAGACGACATGAATTCACGAAGCGATCTGTCCCGGTTTTCGCGCGGATTAGCTGGATGCCTGACGCTTGTTGCTTTGTTGTTCTCAGCCCCCGCGCAGGCGGTTCCAACGGAATTCAACACAGCCGACGCGGATGACGGGCTGCGGGATCGACTGCAGGCGACGTCCGCGACTTGGCGCGCGCGTGGATCGGACAGCGGATCCGTTCAGGATATCCTTGCAGCTGCCCTTTCCGATTATCGCAGCCTTGTGCAGGTCTTGTACGATCAAGGGCATTTTTCGCCGGTGGTCTCGATCAAGCTTGATGGGCGAGAGGCGGCAACGCTGAACCCGTTATCCCTGCCCGCGCAGGTCAACGCGGTCGTTGTATCAGTGGACGCAGGCCCCGCTTTTAGGCTCGGCCAAGTCGCGATCGCCCCACTGCCAGATGATCCCGAAACGCCCATCCCCGACGGTTTTCGCACAGGCGCAGCGGCCAACACCGGGATCTTGCGCGATGCAGCTGCGGCGGGTGTCACCGCTTGGCGCCAGGAAGGTCATGCCAAGGCGCGGGTTGCCGGGCAATCCATCAGCGCCGACCATCGCAGCCAACGCTTGAACGCGGATATCCGCTTAGCTCCTGGTCAGCGCCTGCGCTTTGGCAACTTGACGGTTAAAGGGCCAAGCGATGTGCGCGACGCCGCCATCAAACGGATCGCAGGCCTGCCCAGCGGTGAGGTCTACCACCCTGATCTGGTGGCAAAATCCGCCGCACGCCTGCGCCGAACCGGGACCTTTTCCTCGGTTGTGGTGCGCGAAGCAGAAAACGCCAACCCAGACCAGACGCTTGATTTCACCGCAGAAGTGGTCGACCAGCCCAAACGGCGGTTTACCTTTGGCGGCGAGCTGACATCCGATGGCGCAGAGATCAGCACCACTTGGACCCATCGCAACCTGTTTGGCGGGGCTGAGCAGTTCCAGTTTGAAACCCGCCTGTCGGGGATCGGCGGCAGTTCAGACATCGACGGGCGCATCGGGGTGCGGCTGGAACGCCCGGCAACCTTTGGCCCCGATGACAGTACATTCTACCTGCTTGAATTGGAGCGCCTGGACGAGGAGCACTACTCAGCGCTGCGTGCCCTTGGCGCGGTGGGCGTGCGGCGGATCTATTCTGATACGCTCGAAGGACAGGTCGCCGTGGGGGGCTCCACCAACCTGGTGACCGACGCCTTTGGCAAACGTCGCTTTCGCTATGTTCTGGCGAACGTGAAACTGGAACAGGACCTGCGCAACAGCAGCGTCAATGCAACAGACGGGCATTTTCTAGCGGCCGAAGCCACGCCGTTTCTGGGCCTGCGCGGCGCAGATTCCGGTGTGCAGTTAAAAGGTGACGCGCGGATCTATCACCCGGTCGGCTCCCGCCTTGTGCTGGCAGGACGTGTGCAAGTTGGCTCTGTCGTGGGGCCAAGCCTGTCCAATGTATCCCCAACGCTTGGATTTTTCTCCGGTGGGGCCGGCAGCGTGCGTGGGCATGAATATCAGGCCTTTGGCGTCGACATCGGCGATGACACCGCGGCTGGGCGCGGGTTCGTCGCGATCTCAGCAGAACTGCGCGGCCAAATCACCGACGCGCTGTCTGTTGTTGGGTTTTACGACGTGGGCTTTGTCTCAGCAGACAGTTTTCCAACCTCGGGCTCAAATCAGCATGCCGGAGCTGGCATCGGTTTGCGCTATGATATCGCAGGTATCGGCCCCTTGCGGCTGGACTTGGCCTTCCCGGTCAGCGGCGGCACCGAGGACGGGTTGCAATTCTATATTGGCGTGGGGCAAGCGTTTTGAGAATCAAGCCATTTCATATCGCGGCGCTCACGCTGGCGAGTTTCACCCCGCTTGCGGCACAGGAAAAAGTCTCGACCGAGGACAGCGGCGGCTTTGTTGTCGACTTTCTTGAAGACAGCCTGTCTGGCGACAATCGTTCAGTCAATGTTGTGGGGTTGAGCGGGACGTTTTCCTCGCGGGCTGAGATTGAGCGCCTGACCATCTCTGACGACCAAGGGATCTGGCTGGAGCTTGAGGGCGCTGAACTGGACTGGAACCGCACCGCCTTGCTGCGCGGAAACCTGTCGATCAACCAGCTGTCGGCCAAACGGATCGCGGTGCTGCGCGCGCCGCAACCGGGTGCGACGGATCCCAACATCCCCGCACCGGAAGCAACCCCGTTAAAGGTCCCGGAGCTGCCCATTGCCATCACGCTCGGCAGTCTCAAGGCGGATCGGATCGAGTTGGGCGCGCCTCTGGTCGGGCAGGACAGTATCTGGTCTTTGACGGGGGGCTTGTCCCTTGTGGATGGCGCATTAGACACGGCGCTGGATCTGGCACGTCTGGATCGTGACGGCGATGCACTGCGGTTGCGGGTTGATATCGGCGCAGGATCTGACAGCGCCAGTATCGAGTTGGTCGCAAGCGAAGCGCCGGGCGGTATAATTGGCGCTCTCCTGCCGCTGCAGGATGCGCCTCGGCTAGATCTGACGCTCAACGGATCGGGGCCACTGACCGACTTTCATGCAGATCTGGACTTTACCGCCCAAGATCTGGCGCAGGTCGCCGGTGAGGTTGTGATTGCTGCGGATGCGGTTGATAGCGATAGTGACTCTGAAACCCCGAAGAGCCTGGGATTTTCCGCCGATCTCAATGGTGATATCGACGCGCTGATCCCTGCCACCTATCGCCCGTTCTTTGGCCCCGGCCTGCGACTACGAGTCAAAGGGGAGCAGTTTGAAAACACCGATGGCGTCCAAGGGATCGCGCTGCACTCCCTCGCGATTTCCAGCCGTGCGCTGCGACTGAGCGGTGCAGCAATGGTCAAGGGCGGCCAGCTCGAGACCGCCAATCTACGCGCCAACGTCACCCCAACCGACGGGCAAAGCCGCGTGATTCTGCCCGTGGCGGGTGGTGAGACATCGGTGTCCGCACTGTCACTGACAGCCCAAAAATCGACCGGCCCCTACTGGCGCCTGCGTGCGGATATGCAGGATCTGGTGACGACATCGGCCCAGGTTGAAACCGCAACCCTGACCCTGGATGGGCAGTTGCAACAGGCTCCGTTCCTGCTTGAGGCGCAGACACGTGCCGCGCTGGCGGGACTGCAATTGGATGACCCGAACTTGACCGCCGCCATTGGCGAGGCGCTGCAGCTTGAAACCACATTGATCGCAGATGGTGAAAGACTGGACGCCTCCAATCTGCGCCTGCGTTCAGACGGCTATGCAGTGGCCGGAAAAATCGCGATTGCGAGCTGGGATGACGGTTTGGAAATCTCGCCAGATATCGAGGCTGAGATTGCAGATCTGGCGCGCCTGGCACCCCTTGCCGGTATCGATCTGAAAGGGTCTGCCGCGGCCAAGGTTTCTGGGACATACACCCCGCTCAGCGGTGCGTTTCACGCGAATCTTTCGGCGCAGGCCGATGACCTGGTCACGGGCGTCGCGCAGTTGGATCCGATGATCGCAGGCACCAGCACGCTGAACCTGATCGCAAGCCGGGATGAAACAGGTGTGACAATTGACACCTTCACCCTTGCGGCACCCGGTCTGAACGGCACCGCGTCGGGAGAGTTGACAAGCCAAGACGGCACCCTCGACATCGCAGCCGAAATTGCCGACCTCGCCCCATTGGTGCCCCAGGCGCCGGGGCCGTTGAATGTCACGGGGACGATTGGGCGGGACGGGCAAGCATTCGACGCACAGCTTGCGTTGAAAGGCCCCAATAGCTCGGATCTGACCCTCAACGGGACGGCGGATCTGGAGGGCAACGCCGATCTGTCTCTCACCGCGCGATTTGCGCGGTTGGAGCGGTTTGTGCCGCAACTGACCGGAACCGCCACCGCCTCGGGCACGGCCCAACGTCGTGGCGGGATATGGCAGGTCAACCTGGATGCCGATGGCCCGGCAGGCACCACTGCCGCGATTGCCGGCAGTTGGGACGAAGCACGCGCGGCGGCGGATCTGACGGCCAAGGGGAACCTGCGGCTGGACGTTGCCAATCTGTTTATTGCGCCCAACCTGCTGAGCGGCGCGGCCAGCTTTGACCTAGCCCTGCGGGGTACACCGGGGCTAGAGGCGTTGTCAGGAACCATCCGCACCCAAGGCAGCCGCTTGGTTCTGCCAGACATTCCCCAACAGATCGAAGACATAACCGGACAGGTGCAAATCGCCAATGCCCACGCGCGGTTGGACATCTCGGCGCGTCCGCGTGATGGCGGGCAGATCCGTATTGCGGGGCCCGTTGGGATGACGGCGCCATATGTTGGCGATCTCGGGATATCCCTCGGCAATGTGGTGCTCACCGACAATCTGATCTACAAGACCGAGCTTGGTGGCAATCTGCGACTCAGCGGTCCATTGGTTCAAGGTGGCGCGCTGACCGGTCAGATTGATGTGGCGGAAACCAATATCAATATCGCCAGTGCAGGCGGCGCAATCGATGCCGCCCCTATTCCAGACATCCGCCATATTGGTGAACCCGCTGCGGTTTACAAAACCCGCGCCCGCGCAGGTCTGATCGACAGCCAAAGCGGCGGCAGCACCAGCGATCTTGCGCTGGATATACAAGTGAACGCCCCCAATCGCATCTTTGCTCGCGGGCGCGGATTGCGATCTGAACTCGGCGGCAGTTTACGGGTGCGTGGCACAGCCAGCGCGCCGGAACCTGCCGGTCAAATCAATCTGATACGCGGCAGTTTTGACATTTTAGGGCGGCGGCTTGAACTGGACAGCGGGCAGATCGCGCTTGTTGGCAACCTGACGCCTTACCTGGATTTTTCGGCCTCCAGCAATACGTCCGAGGGCACCGCAACGTTGAGCATTACCGGCCCCGTAAACGCGCCCCAAATCGAAGTGAGCGCCGACCCCAATCGCCCCAGCGAGGAAGCCTTAGCGCTTTTGTTGTTCGGCGACAATGTACAGGACCTCTCACCCCTGGCGCTGGCACGTCTGGCGGCGTCTGCGGCCAAGTTGAGCGGGCGTGGATTGGGTGCGGAGGAAAAACTGGCGAATGAAACGGGTGTCGATGATGTTGACGTGGGCTTTGACAACCTTGGCACCGGTGAATTGGGGCTTGGCGGATACGCGGCTGAGAGCGTCTACACGGATTTCAATATCAATACCCGTGGCGAAAGCGAGCTGTCGCTCAACCTCGATCTCAACCCGAACCTGTCGGTTACCGGCACCGTCGACAGCACCGGTGAGACCGGTGTTGGTCTGTTTTTCAAGCGGGATTACTAGGGGCGTTTTATGACGCAAACGAGCGCAACCAGAATCGACGCGGTGATCATCGGACGCAATGAGGGCGCGCGGTTGATCACCTGTCTCGCGTCGTTGCAGGGCATGGTCGCGCGGATGATCTATGTGGACAGCGACTCCAGCGATGGATCGGTGGAGGCGGCGCGTGCCTTGGGGGCAGATGTGGTCACATTGGACATGAGCCAGCCTTTTACCGCTGCCCGTGCGCGCAATGCGGGGCTCGCGCGTCTGGACGGGGACGGGTTTGTGCAATTTGTGGACGGCGACTGCGAGGTTGTTGCCGACTGGATCACAAAGGCGCGCCAGTTTTTGATGGACCGACCTGACGTGGCAATGGTCTGCGGCCGTCGCCGTGAACGCCACCCGGATGCGTCGATCTATAACCGTCTGTGCGACGGGGAATGGGACACGCCGGTAGGAGAGGCCAAGGCATGCGGTGGCGATGCCCTTATGCGGATCTCAGCCTTAAAAGCGGTCGGCGGATATCGCGATGACCTGATTGCTGGCGAAGAGCCCGAGATGTGCGTTCGTCTGCGTGCAAAGGGTTGGCGCATCTGGCGTCTTGAGGCGGAAATGACCCTGCATGACGCGCAGATGATGCGGTTTGGCCAATGGTGGAACCGCAGCCGCCGCGCCGGGCATGCCTTTGCCGAAGGGGCCGCCCTGCACGGTCATGCGCCAGAATTTCACTGGGTCAAGGAAACGCGCCGCGCCCTGATTTGGGGGGCGGTACTGCCCGGCGCGATTATTGTCGCCACAGCAGTATACCCACCCATGGTTGCCTTGTTGGCAATCTATCCGCTGCAAATCCTGCGCCTTAGTCGCAAAATGAAACGTCCCGAGGCCATTTTCAGCGTGATCGGGAAGTTTGCAGAAGCTTTAGGCGCGCTGGAATTTTACAAAAACCGCCTGCGCGGTCAGCGCCGCGGCATTTTGGAATACAAATGAGCCGGCTGCAGGCGCAAGCGCAAAGCATCCAACACTTGGCGCGGTAAAATAGAAAAGCACTTCATGTATCGTGGCCCCAACCGCAACGGGTCGCTCAGCGCGCGCCACAGCCATTCCAGAGCCAGATCACGCACCCATTTTGGCGCGCGGCGTTGATGCCCCCCAAGAAAATCCAAACCCGCACCGACCGAGGCAAAGCCAACATTCGGAGCCAGCTCCCGCCCGCGTTGGGCAATACGCTCCTGTTTCGGTGCACCAAGCGCCAGAAAGCACAGGCCGATGCTTTTTTCCTGAAGGGTTTCGAGGATCCACTCGGCCTCTTCCCCTTCGGGATCCAGAATACCCGGCGCATAGGTCCAGGCAACATCCAAACCCGGTATCTTGTTCTGTAGATTTTCGGCCGCATCATCCAAGGCCTCGCGGGTGCTGCCAACCAACGCCACCGGCGCCTTGGCCTCAGCCGCCCAGTGGCACAATGGATCAACCATATCCGAGCCCGGAATCAGGGACACCGGGCGCCCTGCAAGCTGGGACAACCATACAATCGGGCGCCCATCCGCCACGACAATATCATGCGCCTGATATGATTTCAGGTACTTGACGCATCGCGAAAGCTTGACCAAGTGGTCCATATTGATTGTCGCCAGCGCAAACCCCGTGCGTGCAACAAGACGCCGTGTGACCTCCTGTCGCAAACCGTCCTGCGTCGGTACATTAACTCTGATAAACTGTTCACCAAACCGAAACTTCAAACCCCATCCCCCGTAGTGTTCGCAACGAATGTCACGTTGCAAACCTCAAGACGCCTCATTGAGGCCATAACACTGAAGCAAAAAGCAAGAGGCTTTCCAACTCTGCAAATGATTAGGTCAGTTTTGCAAATTGGGTTAGTCGGTCATAGACCAATGGGTATTTGCACAGGAAAAGGGCTCGAATGCCGAATTCGATAGCCTCAGTAATGTTATTAGCTTGGCCTGTGGTCAGTATTATCCTGTTTCAGAGGCTGCCACTGGAACGAGCGGTTCTGTGGTGCTTGGTTGCAGGATACTTAATTTTGCCACCTGTTGCAGAATTTGACCTTCCATTGGTTCCAGATCTGAACAAATCGACCATGCCGTCCCTTGTTGTCTTTGTTCTTTGTGCTTTTGTCCTCAAAAAACGAATCTCTTTTTGGCCCAAGCCACTGATTGCCCGCGCATTAGTTGTGCTCTTTGTTTTGGGGGTTATCCCGACGGTTTTGACCAATCGCGACACGTTAATTTTTCAGTCCGTGCAAAATGCGGCCCCAACTGTGTTCTTCAACGGCGCGGTTCCTGGACTGCGTTTGATCGACCTAGCGTCCGTGATTGCAAACCAATTGATCGTCTTGATCCCGTTTTTTGTAGGTCGGCGGTTCTTTTCGTCCCCTGAAGGCCAAAGAGAGATCGCAATCGCATTGGTCATTGCGGTTCTGTTTTATTCCATCCCCGGATTGATCGAAATACGCCTAAGCCCGCAGGTGAACATTTGGGTCTATGGCTTCTTTCAGCATGATTTCACCCAAACCATCCGCCAGGGCGGTTACCGCCCCTTGGTGTTTTTGGAACACCCGCTCTGGTACTCTCTGTTTGTGACATACGCGCTCTTAAGTGCTGCGATCCTGTTCAAATTTTCCAAAGACAAGACACGCCTACGCTACGGTATAGCGCTGTTCTATCTGTTTATCTTTTTGTTCCTTTGCAAAAGCCTCGCCACACAACTTTATGCCATATGTTTTATACCTTTGCTCCTGTGGTTCCCGCTCAGGACGCAGCTTAAAATCTGTGTCATCCTAGGAGTTGTGGCCATCGTGTACCCTATGTTGCGAAATTTCGAAGTCATTCCGCTTGATGCGATTATGGCGCAGGCGCAGGCGTTCAGCCCCGAACGCGCGCAATCGCTTGGGTATCGCTTTGACAACGAAGAAATGATGCTGGGCCGCGCCGCAGAAAAACCGCTGTTTGGCTGGGGCGGATGGGGGCGCAATCTTGTGCGCGACATTGAGACCGCAGAAATCATCTCAATTCCCGACGGTCGCTGGATTATCGTCTTTGGCACCTTTGGCTGGTTTGGCTATATCGCCGAAATGGGCCTCTTGACCCTGCCTCTCTTCTATTTTTGGGTGCAAATGCGGCAGCAAAACCCAAAAGAAGTATCGCCCTATATTGGCGTCCTGATTATTGTTTTGACGGTGACCCTGGTTGATATGCTCCTGAACGCCACACTTATTCCGTTCACATGGCTCTGTGCAGGCGCGATCCTTGGCTATGGGGAACGGCTGAAAAACCCGGAAATGTATTCGGAACCAAAACGGCTCTTTGAGGGTCGGCTTGTTATGAGCCCAAAAGAAGGCGCCAAAGAGAAGCGGACTATTATGTGATGCGTTTTTTTTCCAAACGTTTGCCGCCAAGCTCACAAATCCTCCTCATGAAGGTCTAATATGTTGCATACTGCCCGTATTCAAAGCGCCGAAATGTTTGAGCATCAGGGGATGTTGATCATCAGACGTATCTTAAGGTCCGTCGCTTACGGCAGAATGGCTGCGCAGAGGCCAACGACTGAAACAAGGTGTCCTTCCTTGGTAAAATCGAATGTTGACCCGTTGACTGTTTGTTTTGGGACTAACGCGTAATGAAGACTGAAGAGAACCCTTCGACGGATCACAATATGGCAAGTGACATTGCTATTGTCGGCATGTCGGTTTCATTGCCGGGCGCACAGTCTGCGCAGCAATATTGGGAAAACCTCAAATCGGGCATCTGCTCGATCCAACCGCTTGAGGAGGCAGAAATCCTTGCCGCTGGGGAGCGTCCTGCCCTGTTATCGGACCCCAATTACGTAAAAGCAGCGGCGAAACTTGACGGGTATGACCAGTTTGACGCGGAATTCTTCGGTTTCTCGCCAAAAGAAGCCGCCATATTGGACCCCCAGCACCGCAAGTTTCTGGAAGTCGCCTGGGAGGCCATGGAACAGGCCGGGCATGTTCCCGAAACCACAGATGGCCCAATCGGCGTCTATGCGGGCTGCGGGATGGGCAGCTATTTCTATTTCAACATCTGCTCGAACCCTGGCTTGGTGGATGATGTGGGCATGTTCCTGCTGCGCCACACGGGCAATGACAAAGATTTCCTGACCACGCGCGCAAGCCATGTCTTTGACCTCAAAGGACCCTCGGTCAATATTCAGACGGCCTGCTCGACCTCATTAGTGGCGGTGCATTACGCCTGCGAGGCATTGCGTAAAGGCGAGTGCGGCATGGCACTTGCGGGTGGCGTTACAATCGAGCTGCCGCAGGGGCGCGGCTATCTGTTCAAGGAAAACGAAATCCTGTCGCCAGATGGCCTGTGCCATGCGTTTGACCACCGCGCGCAAGGCACGGTCTTTGGCTCCGGTGCCGGGGCCGTTGCACTGCGCCGCTTGGAGGATGCGATTGCGGATGGCGACCACATTTGGGCGGTGATCAAAGGCTCTGCCATCAACAACGACGGCGCTGACAAGGCCGGGTATCTGGCACCATCTGTCGGCGGCCAATCCGCCGCCGTGCGCAAAGCATTGGACGCGGCACAGGTCGAGGCCGACACGATCGATTACGTCGAATGTCACGGCACTGGCACCTATCTCGGTGACCCGATCGAGGTTGCGGCTTTGTCAGAGGCTTTCCGTGACACAACACAGGACGTCGGATTCTGCCGCCTTGGCTCGGTCAAAACCAATATCGGCCACTTGGACACGGCGGCCGGCATTGCGGGGCTGGCCAAAACCGCACTGGCGCTCAAACACCGGGAAATCCCGCCCTCCCTAGGCTATGAGGCACCAAACCCGGCCATTGATTTTGAGACCTCTCCGTTCAAGGTCGCCAACGTGCTGACACCGTGGACGCCACACAAAGGGCCGCGGCGCGGGGCGATCAATGCGCTGGGTGTGGGCGGCACCAATGCCCATGCGATTTTGGAAGAGGCACCCGAACGCGGAACCTCGGACGAAAGCGATTTCCCCTTCCACGTGCTGTGCATCTCAGGACAGAACAAAGCCGCGCTTGAAGCCAATACCGCCGCGCTGGCCGACCATTTGCGCGACCACCCGGATCTGGATCTCGCCGATGTTGCCTTTACCCTGAAAGAAGGCCGTCGTGGATTTGCCAAACGGCGGGTTGTGGTCGCCGAGACCGCCGCTGGGGCCGCCGAAGCCCTGACCGAGATGAACCCACGCCGGGTGTTCACCCATGATCATCTGGGGACATCGCCCGAGGTTGTGTTCATGTTCCCCGGCGGCGGCGCGCAATATGCAGGCATGGCGCGCGACCTCTACGAGACCGAGCCGGTCTTTGCTGACATTATGGATCAGGGGCTCGACCATCTGCAAAAGAGCCTGGATTACGACATCCGCGCGATCTGGCTTCCCGACGATGGCGACGAAGCGCAAGCCAACGCCAAACTGCAAACACCGTCGATCCAGCTGCCGCTGATCATGATTGTCGAATACGCGCTGGCGCAGTTGTGGATCAGCTGGGGCGTCAAACCCAGCGCTCTGGTCGGCCATTCCATGGGCGAGAACACGGCAGCCTGTTTGGCCGGTGTGTTGTCGTTTGAGGACTGCATTGATCTGGTTCTGTTGCGCGGACGTCTGTTTGATACGGTGCCTGCGGGGGGCATGTTGTCGATTTCCTTACCGCTGAGCGAAGTGGACGCCCTGATCGGCGATGATCTCGATATTGCCAGCGTCAATGCGCCCAACCTTACGGCGGTCTCTGGCCCGCAGGACGCGTTGGATCGCCTGTCGCAAAAACTGACAGCGCAAGATGTTGACCATCAACGCATCCCAATCGATATCGCCGCCCACAGTCGGATGCTCAAAGGCATCCTTGGTGAATATGGAGTCTTTCTGCGGTCGCTCACGTTCAACACGCCGACCTTGCCGATCATGTCCAATCGCACCGGTGTTGCACTGACCACGGAGCAGGCAACGGACCCGGATTACTGGGTTGCCCAGCTGCGCAACACGGTCCGGTTTGCCGATTGTGTGGAGACGCTTGCGACCCAGCCCGGACGTGTGTTCCTGGAAGTTGGGCCGGGCAAGGCGCTCAGCTCATTGGCGCAGATGTCGCCTACGGTTCAGGCCGGACAAGTGCTCAGCTCGCTGCGCCATCCGGACCAGGATATGATGGACGACGCCTATTTCTTTGGTGTGATCGGCCGCCTGTGGGCCTGCGGGGTCGAAGCCGACTGGACGCAGATCTGGGGCGAGGCCAAGCGTCACCGCCTACCCTTGCCGACCTATGCCTTTCAGCGCAGCCGATATTTCATTGAACCGGGACAAGCCGCACAGATCGAAGAGCTGCCACATCCCGCGCGACGCGATGACATCCGCGACTGGGGCTATCGCCCTGCATGGCGTCCACGACTGGCCAATTGCGCCGTCGACGTGGACAGCGATTTGGCCGAGGCGCCGCAAAATTGGCTGATCTTTGAAGATGACGCTGGGGTTGCTGCCCCAGCCATCGCAGCCCTGCGCGCGGCGGGGCATTTTGTTGCAACCGTCAAACCCGGCGACACATTTGCGCGCCTGTCTGAGGATCACTTTATCCTTGCCCCTGAAGAGGGGCGATACGGGTATGAGGCGGTCTTGACCGATCTTGCCGAGGCAGACCGGCTACCCAACCGCGTGGCCCATTTTTGGCTGGTCACACAGGCCGAGACCTTCCGCCCCGGCTCCTCTTTCTTTGATCGCAATCTGGAGATGGGATTTTATTCCCTGACGGCATTGGCGCAGGCGCTTGGCAATGCTGAGCTGGCAGATGCTGTTCAGGTCACGGCCTTTACCACAGGGGCCGCGCAACATCGCGACGAGCCGCTGCCCTATCCTGAAAAAGCAATGATTGCAGGGCCTTTGGGCGTCATGCCACGCGAGATCCCCGGCCTCACCTGCGCGTCGGTTGATATTGAATTGCCCGGCCAAGCACGTTTGATAGATGCGCTGCTTGGCAAAGAGACCCCGGACATCACCCCGCGCGTGCTGGAAGAACTGCTGGCAGAACCGAACAGCGAGACCGCAATTTGGCGCGGCGACAAACGCTACGCCCTTGATTGGCGCAAGATGCCACTTGAGGATGCTGAGACAACGCCGATAACCCAAGGCGGCACCTATGTGATCACCGGTGGGTTCGGCGGTATCGGCCTGACGGTGGCGGCGCATCTGATGCAAAACCACGGTGCCAATGTCGCTCTGGTCGCGCGTAAATCTTTGCCACCCCGTGACACTTGGGACAGCTATCTGGCCAGCAACAGCAGCGCCAATACCGTCGCCGGACGTATCCGCGCGGTGCAATCTCTGGAAGCGATTGGCCGTGGTCAAGTGCTGCCCTTGGGCGGCGATGTGGCCAATAGCGGTGACATGCAAAACGTCAAAAACCAAGTCGAGGCCGCATTTGGCAAAATCTCGGGGCTGTTCCACGGCGCGGGCTTCATCAACGACGGTTCTATTCTGGCCAAAAGCGAAGACCAGATCGCCCAGGTATTTGCCCCCAAAGTCGCGGGGCTTCGGGTGATCGATCAGATCTTTAGCATAGCGGATCTGGATTTCATCGCGTTGTTTTCCTCGTCCTCAACAATCACGCGCCCGGCGGGACAAGTCGATTATGTCGCGGCCAATGAGTTTCTGAACGCTTGGGCCAAGCGGCAAAACGCACGGCCCGATGCGGCGCGCACGGTTGCGATCAATTGGGGCGTTTGGGGCGATGTGGGCATGGCGTCAGATGCGATGGCTGCACGCCTTGGCGGCAGCGGGCCCAGCGCGCGCACCCCATGCGATCTGGCCCTGTTTGACACTCAGGGCTTTGACGGCTTTGGGCAGCGTTTCTTTGCGGCTGACATCGCGTCCACCCATTGGTTGGTGGATGAGCACCGCACCAAAGCAGGCACCGCGCTTGTTCCCGGAACCGGGTATATTGAACTGATTGCCGAAGCCTTGCAGGGCGTGGGCATCCAAGACGGCTTTGACCTCGAAGACCTCTATTTCCTGCGTCCCTTTGTTGTGGGCGACGGGGAAAAGCGCGAATTGATCCTGCGTTTGCTGGCCGAAGATCGCGGCTATGAGGTGCAGATCCTCGGGGCGGCCGATGATGGATATGCGCTGATCGCCGAAGCTCGGGTGCGCCTTGGCTTACAAGACGCCGAGGGCGACGTGGACCTTGCCAAGACACGGATGCGGTGCACGCAGCAAATGGCACTGGTGGCGGGCCGTCTGCGCTCACCCCAAGAAGCGCATCTTGCGTTCGGCCCGCGTTGGCATGTGCTCACCCAGGGGGCAACCGGTGCGGGTGAGGGGCTTGCGACGTTGGAACTTGCGCCCAGTGCGGCCAAGGATGGATGCCTGTTGCATCCGGGCCTTATGGATCTGGCGACCGGCTGGGCCATTGATCTGGTGCCAAGCTACAAAGAAGACGCGCTGTGGGTGCCCGTCAGCTATGACCGGATCCGCATCCATGGGCCGCTGACCGCCGCGATCCACAGTCACATGCGTCTCGCCGGTTCCGAGGGCGATGGGTTTGCGCGTTTTGACGTGACGCTGACAGATCCCAACGGGCAAAGCCTGGTGGAGATAACCGGGTTCCAAATGAAACGCCTCGCCGGTGGGTTTGAGGCCGCAACCGCGACGGCCTCGGATCACAGTGTGGAAGAGATCGGACTTGCAAAACCGCAATCCTCTGCCCCCTTGTCCGGGGATGAACGCAGGCTGCAGCACAATATTGCCAACGGGATCCGCGCCGCAGAAGGCGGCGATGCCATGGAACGCGCCTTGGCGAGCGGGGTATCGCAGGTCGTTGTCTCTTCGCTGCCGTTGCCGGATCTGATCGCGCAAGCCGCATACAGCAGCGAGGCGCAAGGCGAACAGCAGACCTTTGAACGCCCGCAGTTGGACACAGACTACGTCGCGCCCAGCAACCCGGTTGAAGAGGCTTTAGCGGATATCTTCGCCTCGCTCCTTGGGGTGGCGCAGGTGGGCGTCGAAGACAGTTTCTTTGACCTTGGCGGGCACTCTCTGATCGCAGTGCGCCTATTTGCACAGGTCAAACGTGCCTTTGGTGTGGAGTTCCCGATTTCGGTGCTGTTTGACGCGCCAAGTGTCGCGGCACTCGCAGACAAGATCATCGCCCGCACCGGTGGCAGCGTCACCACGGAGGATGGCGCGCCAAGTGCTGACCAAAGCCAAGAGGCGGTAGAGCACAAACATCTGGTGACCCTGCATCCGGGTGATGGCACAGGTCGACGCCCGTTCTTCCTGGTGGCGGGGATGTTCGGCAACGTCTTGAACTTGCGTCATTTGGCGCTGCAAGTTGGGCAAGATCGCCCGGTCTATGGCCTGCAAGCCAAAGGGCTGATTGGATCGGACGAGCCGCACACCCGCCTGCAAGACGCAGCACATGACTACCTGGCGGAAATCCGCAACATCCAGCCTGAGGGCCCGTATCTGTTGGGCGGCTTTTCTGGTGGTGGCCTAACTGCATACGAGATGGCACAGCAGTTGGACGCACAAGGCGAAGAGACCACTGCGCTGATCCTGTTGGATACCCCGCTGCCGATGCGCCCAGAGCTGACGCGGCAGGATAAAGCGCTGATCAAGATGCAGGAATTGCAGTCCAAAGGGGCGGGCTACCTGTGGGAATGGGGCAAGAACCGGATCGCCTGGGAGTTTGAGAAACGCCGCGCCAAGCCAGCCGAGGCCGGTCATGCGCCCGAGTTTAACAACCGCAAGATCGAACTCGCCTTCCGGGAAGCCATCAGCGTCTATGCCCTTAAACCCTGGCAAGGGGCGATGACCTTGTTCCGCCCACCGCTGGATCGCCATTGGCGGGTCAGCAGTGACAATTGGGTGTCGTCCGAGAGGGAGTATGTCTTTGCCGACAACGACTGGACCCGCTGGGCGGCAAATGTGGATATCGTCGAAGTCCCCGGCAATCACGACAGTATGGTGCTGGTTCCAAATGTTTCTGTCTTGGCAAGCGACGTCAAAGCAGTATTGGACGACGCAGATCTGAAATCACGCGGTGTGTCCGCAAGGCGCAAGGAAGCAGCCGAGTGAGTGAACAGCACAAAAAAGCCGCCGGTCATTCGGTTCTGACAGTTCTGTTGAACTACAAAACGCCGGAGATGACGGTGAAGTCCTTGCGTGCCGCCATGGCCGCGATGGAAGATCTCGCGGGTGAAATCGTTGTGGTCGACAATGCCTCAGGCGATGGCTCCTATGAGAGTATTCGCCAGGTTGCAGATCAGGAAGGCTGGTTGACCAATGGGCGCGTCCGTTTGATCCAATCGCCGGTGAACGGCGGTTTTGGCACGGGTATGAACCTAGGGATGCAGGCTGGTTTGTCGGATGGATGCCGTCCTGATTTTTACTACCTGCTGAACTCTGACGCCTTTGCCAACGAAGACACGATCCGGACCCTTCGCGATTTTTTGCAAGAGACGCCAGAGGCAGGGTTTGCAGGCTCTTATGTCCATGGGCTTGATGACGATCCCCATTGCACCGCCTTTCGTTTTCCCACCCTTGCCAGTGAATTTGAAGGGGCGGCGCATACCGGATTGATCACCCGGCTGTTGCCCAATGTCAGCGTGCCGATGGATCTGCCCATCCGAGCGACACGGGTGGATTGGACGGCCGGCGCCAGCTTGATGATCCGCGCAGACGTCATCCAAGAGGTTGGCGGATTTGACGAGACCTTCTTTTTGTATTTCGAAGAAACCGAATTGTGCAACCGGGCCGCGGCGGCTGGATGGCACACCTATTACGTGCCGGAAAGCCGGATTGCCCATGTCGGGTCGGCTTCAACGGGGATGAAAAGATGGTCCCGCACGCCGGGCTACTGGTTTGACTCACGCTGGCACTATTTCTCAAAAGTGCATGGGCGCTTTTATGCGGTTGCGGCCACCTTTGCGCTGCTGGCGGGCAGCGGTATCTATTGCCTGCGCCGTCTGATCCAGACCAAACCCCAAATGAATTCTGACGGGTTTATTCGCGACCTGTGGACCCATATGCGCACGCAGCTTGCACGCCCAACGAAACACCTTGAAACGCGCCCCCTGTCATCGGAACCGAAGGAGCCGAAATGAACCCTTTTTCCGCTGTTTTAATTGGTAACGAGTCTCTGTTGATAGGTTGTGCGGATCAGATGTTGGCCCGTGGTCACGACATCCGCGCCGTAGTCTCGGAGCAGGCTGACATCCAGACCTGGGCCAAAGACAAAGGGATTTCGGTCCTTACCCACCCTGTAGACGTGCCGGATGGATTTGACTGGCTGCTGTCGATCGCGAACCTGCGCATGATCCCAAATGCGGTGCTAGCGCGCGCGGCCAAAGGTGCGGTGAATTTCCACGATGGCCCCCTGCCCGCCTATGCCGGTTTGAACACGCCGAACTGGGCGCTGATCAATGGCGAAGCACAGCATGGCATCACTTGGCACGTCATCGAGGGCGGCGTGGACGAAGGCGACATTCTTGCACAGCGCCTGTTTGATGTGACCGATGACGAGACGGCGTTCAGCCTGAATTCAAAATGCTATGCCGCCGCGATGGACAGTTTTGCGGAGGTTCTCGAACAGCTCGAAAGTAACACGCTGAACCGGCAGCCGCAGGACCTGAGCCAGCGCCAATATTTCGCCAAGGCGGATCGCCCCTGGGGGGATGGCCTGCTGGATTTCACCAAATCCGCAACGGATTTGGCGCAACTGATCCGCGCCCTGGATTTTGGCGACTATTGGAACCCGCTCTGTGCGCCGAAAATCGTAGTCGACGATCACGTTCTGCTGGTCAAGCAAGCCGAAGCGGTCGATGACGATGGAAGCGCAGGCACGATCCTTGATGTCTCAGACGATACGCTGACCATTGCTTGTGGTGACGGCGCCGTGAAGGTCAACCAGATTTCGCGGGCTGATGGGGCGCATATTGAGTTGGCGACCCTCGCCGCGGTTGGATCTCAGCTATCTCAACCAGACGCCAAAATGGGGACTGCGGTTGAAGCCGCCATGCGATCCGCGCAGGCGGGTGAAGCCCACTGGCGCGCAGCCCTTGGGCAAATGCATCCGCTCACGGCTCCTTTGGCGCAAAGCACCGGTAGGAGCGGTTGGATCACGGAAACAATTGATCTGCCTGAAGGGCTGAGCCACGCAGAGATCGCAACCGCCGCGTCGGCCTGGGCATTGCTTAGCACGGGGGAGGACTATGGCGATATTGCCCTGCACGTGGACACCTCCAAAGGCTATCCCGGTTTCGTCAGCGATTGGGTGCCGTTGCACAGCCGCCGTGATACAGTGCTATCTGACGCGGTGGCGCAAGCCTCCGACACATTGGCCAAAGCGCAAAAGTTCGGCGGATTTTCCTGTGATCTGATTGCTCGCGCTCCAGAGCTGACCGCCCAAGCAAGGCCCGAGATCGCACTGTCTTTCGGCAATGACACCCCCGTCACCGGCGCGGTGCTGACCCTGTCGGTTGATGACGCGCACGCAACGTTGCATGGCGATGCCGCTCGCTTGGATGCGCGCGCTATGTCATTGCTGGGTGAGCGGCTTCGTCTGGTTCTGAAAGCCTTGCCCGACCACGGTGCCCAGCCCCTAAAGTCGTTGCCGATACTGCCGGATGCCGAACGCAAACTGTTGTTGGAAGAATGGACCGAAACAGCCTGCGACTTCGCCGCTGACCTGACCATTCACCAAGCGTTTGAAGCGCAGGTCGCCAAGACACCGGATGCAACGGCGCTGGTGTTTGAAGCCGAAACGCTGACCTATGCGCAGCTGAATGCGCGCGCCAATGGCGTGGCCCAGCGCCTGCAGGACATGGGGGTGACACCGGGTGCGCATGTTGGGATCTATGTGCGTCGCTCGGTTGATCTGGTGGTGGCCGCATTTGGCGTGCTCAAAGCGGGCGGTGCCTATGTGCCGCTGGATCCGGCCTACCCTGCCGATCGTATTGCGCATTATGTCTCCGACAGCGAAGCCTCTGTTATTGTGACACAATCGGCCATGGTCGCCAGCCTGCCGACATCCAATGCAGCCGTGTTGGAGATCGAGAGCCTGCATCACGCCGAACAGGGTGAGAATATCGACAGCGGTGCCAGCGGCGATGATCTGGCCTATTTGATCTACACCTCAGGCTCGACCGGGCTGCCCAAGGGGGTGATGGTCACACACGCCAATGTCTCAAACTTCTTCACTGGCATGGACCAACGCATTCCTTACCAGCCCGGTGACAGCTGGCTCGGGGTGACCTCCCTGTCGTTTGATATCTCGGTGTTGGAGCTATTCTGGACCTTGTCGCGCGGCTTCAAATTGATCCTGTCGAGTGATGAGAGCCGTCTGCAACTGTCCAACGGCCCCATCGCCACCAGCGACCGCAAGATGGAGTTCAACCTCTTTTACTGGGGCAATGACGACGGGGCAGGCCCCAAGAAATACGAGCTGCTGCTCGAAGGCGCAAAATTTGCCGACCAAAACGGGTTCAATGCGGTCTGGACGCCGGAACGCCACTTCCACGCCTTTGGCGGCCCCTACCCCAACCCGTCGGTCACCGGTGCGGCCGTTGCTGCGGTCACGCAGAACATCGGCGTGCGCGCGGGGTCTTGTGTTGCACCGCTCCACCATCCGGCGCGGATCGCCGAGGAATGGGCCGTGATCGACAATCTGACCAATGGGCGCACGGGTCTGGGATTTGCCTCTGGCTGGCAGCCTGATGATTTCATTCTGCGCCCTGAGAACACGCCGCCTGCAAACAAACCTGCGCTGTTTGAAAGCATCGAAACCGTGCGCAAACTGTGGCGCGGTGAAGAGGTCGCCTTTGCGCGCAAAGATGGCGGCACGCACAATGTGATCTCGCAACCGCGTCCTGTTTCAAAAGAGCTGGACGTCTGGGTGACAACCGCAGGCAATCCGGACACCTGGCGCGAAGCGGGGTCCATGGGAGCCAATGTTCTGACCCACCTGTTGGGCCAAAGCATTGAAGAGGTCGCGGGTAAGATCCGCATTTATCACGACGCGCTGCGTGCGGCAGGCCACGATCCCGCGGATTTCACCGTCACCTTGATGCTGCACACATACCTCGCCGACACCCGCGAAGAAGCCCGGTCCGTGGCGCGCGAGCCGATGAAGGACTATCTGCGCTCTGCCGCTGGCTTGATCAAACAATATGCCTGGGCCTTCCCCGCGTTTAAGCGGCCCGAAGGGGTGAATAACCCGTTTGAGGTCGACCTTGGCAGCCTGTCAGGAGAAGAGCTGGAAGCGATCCTCGATTTTGCCTTTGAGCGTTATTTCGAGGAGTCCGGCCTGTTCGGCACGATCAACGATGCCTGCACCCGCGTGGAAGAGCTTAAACGCATCGGCGTGGATGAGATCGCCTGTCTGATCGATTACGGCATTGCGCCCGACGTGGTACTGGAAGGGCTGAAACCACTGGCCGATGTGCTGCGGCTGTCCAATGCGCCACAGGAATTGGCGGATGACGACTTCTCGCTTGCCGCGCAGATGATCCGCCACACTGTGTCCCATATGCAGTGCACGCCCTCTATGGCGCGGATGATCACGATGAACAATGAGGCGCGGATGGCCGCGGGGCGTCTGCAACATCTGCTGGTCGGCGGCGAAGCTTTGCCCGGTGATCTGGTCGCGGCTTTGCGTGAAAACAGCGGCGCGCAGATCCACAATATGTATGGCCCGACCGAGACGACGATTTGGTCAACCGTGCAGACCCTGGACGGGGTGCCTGCGGGCGTTGCGGATATCGGCACGCCAATTGCCAATACCGATATCTTGGTTGTGAATGATGCGGGCGACCCCCAACCCATTGGTGCACCAGGCGAATTACTCATCGGCGGCGCAGGTGTCACCGAAGGGTACTGGCAACGCGCTAAGATGACGGCTGATCGTTTTGTCGACGTCCCCCACAAGCCGGGCACCTTCTATCGCACCGGCGATCTGGTCCGCTGGCGCGCCGATGGGCGGATCGACTTTCTGGGCCGCACCGACCACCAGGTCAAAATTCGCGGCCAACGGATCGAACTGGGTGAGATCGAGGCGGCGCTTGCCGCATACCCCGGTGTCACAGCCGCCGTTGTCATGCCCCGCAAAATCGGCGAAGGCGAACGGTTGGTGGGCTATGTCACCGCATCAGCGCCAATTTCTGAGGAGGCGGTGCAAAAATCCCTGGCGACCAAACTGGCAGAGGTCATGGTGCCTGCCCATATCGTGACGCTTGAAACCTTCCCGCTGACCCCAAACAAAAAGATCGACCGCAAAGCGCTGCCTGATCCCACCCCCGCACGAAAGGTCACCGCAGCCACGGTCGCTCCCGCCGCCGGTGCGCAGGCGCAAATCGCCGACATCTGGTCGCGTATCCTGGGTGTTTCAAATGTTGGCGCGCAGGACAATTTCTTTGCCCTTGGCGGCCACTCCCTGCTGGCAGTTCAGGCCCATCGCGAAATTCGCGAAACCCTTGCAGCGGCGCGCCTGTCGATCACGGATATCTTCCGCTTTCCGACCCTATCCGGGCTGGCCGATCACATCGAAGGCCTGTCTGGTGGCAAAACCGCAGAAGAGCCCGAAGCAGATGCGGTCGATGACGCGACACGCGCGGATCGAATGTCCAAACGCCGTGCAATGCGCGCCAACCGGAAGGCGCGGGTGTAATGCAGGCGCCCTCACCCGGCCTATGCGCGCAGCGCCACGACTTGGCGCGCGCGTTGTTTGGACCGGACGTCCGCATTTGTGTCACCGACCCGCAACAACCGCAGCCCGCGCCATTCCCTGACGAAGCCGCGGGCCTGTCCCCGCGCGCGGTGGAGAAACGCCAGCGCGAATTTGCAGCCGGGCGCGCAGCCGCACATCAGGCCATACACGACCTTGGACACCCGCCCGTTGCCATTCCGGTCGGCGAACACCGGGCACCCATTTGGCCCAATGGGTTGACCGGCTCCATCA
This sequence comes from Epibacterium ulvae, assembly GCF_018678075.1. Classification (GTDB taxonomy): domain Bacteria; phylum Pseudomonadota; class Alphaproteobacteria; order Rhodobacterales; family Rhodobacteraceae; genus Epibacterium; species Epibacterium ulvae_A. The sequence continues at coordinate 66,432 of NZ_JAHHIR010000033.1, forward strand.
GCCACACGCACAGCTGCGCCATGGCGGCCGTGGCGGATACCAAGGATTTCGCGGGCCTCGGTCTGGATGTTGAGGAAGACACGCCGCTTAAACCCGAACTGTGGGATGCGATCTGCTCAGCCGGTGAACAAGACTGGATGCGCCGCCAAAAGAACCCCGGACAGATGGGTAAACTTATTTTTTCCGCCAAAGAAGCCGCCTATAAATGCCAATATGCGTTGAGTGAGACATATTTTGGGTTTGACGGGATGGAGCTTGAGATCGACAGCCACGACAACCGTTTCCTGGCGCGGTTCACAGCCGACCGTGCTCCGTTCAAAGCCGCTGACGAGATCGCTGGCCGCTTTGCAATTGGGGCGGGCGTTATCATAACTGCCGCAGAACTGCCGCGCGCGGTCGCGGATCATATGCAACAGAGGCCCGAATGACCGGACGACGCGCGATACTTGGGCTCTTGGCCCTTTTGCCCTTTGGATCTTGGTCCGGGTTTGCGGAGGCCGCATCTGTACCGGTGCCCGCGCTCGATGCGCCAGAGGGGGCCATGTCCGTCTATCACCTGGGGCATTCGCTGGTGGGGCCGGTGATGCCACATATGCTGGCGCAGCTGGCCCCAACCGCGCACCGCTGGAACAGCCAGCTGGGCTCGGGCACCTCGCTCAAGGAACATTGGGAGCCGGGCCTGCCCATTCGTGACTTTGAGATTTCCAATACGCCGCCCAGCTTCCGCGATGCGCGCGAGGCGATTGGTTCGGGCGATTACGACGCAGTGGTGCTGACGGAAATGGTCGAGCTGCGCGATGCGATCAAATACTTCGGATCTGCGAAATACCTGCGACGCTGGGCGGATCTGGCGCGCACCGCACCCAAAGCGCCGCGCATCTATTTGTATGAAACCTGGCACAATTTGGATGATCCGGGCGGCTGGTTAGAGCGTATCGATGCAGATCTTGAGCCTTTGTGGCTGGGTCGTGTTCTGGGTTCCGACAGCCGTCGCAATCCAACTGACCAGCTGTATCTGATCCCAGCCGGACAGGTTATGGCCGCAGTGGTCCGCGCCGCCGAAGCTGGCGAGATCGACGGGCTGCATACGCGACAAGATCTATTCTCGGACACCATTCACCTTAATGATCTGGGGGCTTATGTGGTCGCGCTCACGCATTTCGCCGTGCTGTATCACCAGAACCCGGTGGGTCTGCCGCATGTATTGACCCGCCCCGACGGCACCGAAGCAGAGGCGCTTACCCCTACCGGCGTTGCACAGGTACAGGCGATCGTCTGGCAGGTTGTCACGGCCATGCCGCGCACCGGAATTTCAGGGGCGGCAGAGGCAAAATGATACTGTCTGAGGTTTTGAAATCCGTCGTTTTTGTCGGCCACTCGCTGTTTGGCCATGAAAACCCGCAGATGCTCGACCAACTGCTGGACCGCGACCAACCTGCAGCCGTTCAGGCGCAGATCATCAATGGCGCACCGCTGAGTTATAACTGGCAACACGCCAGCGAAGCCGAAGGGATCAACGCCCGCGCAGCCCTGCCCACTGGCGTGGACGCGGTGATCGTGACCGAAGCGATCCCGCTGGCCAATCACCTCAAATGGAGCAACAGCCGCGAGGCCGTCACCCAGTTCTATGAATTGGCACGGACCGGCAATCCAGACGTGCAGTTTTATCTGCAAGAAACCTGGCACAGCCTCGACAGCGGCACCGATGAGACCATCCCATTTGACGACGGCATGGCAATCCCTTGGCGTGAACGCCTCACTCAAGATCTGCCTGCGTGGCAGGCCGTGGTGGACGATGTAAACGCAGAGGTCGGCGGCAATATTAAACTGTTGGAAGCCGGCCAAGCGATGGCGCGTTTGGATGACGCGATCACTGCGGGCACGGTTCCCGGGCTGACCGACATTCGCGACGTCTTCGCCGATGACATCCATCCCAATGACATCGGTTTTTACTATCTCAGCCTCTTTCAATATGCGGTGCTGACGGGGAAATCACCCGAAGGTCTGCCGCGTCAGCTCAAGGATCGCTGGGGCACGCCGTACAAGGCAGCCTCGCAGGCGCAGGCCGCGCGGTTGCAGGAAATCGCCGCGCGCGCGGCCCGCAAAGATGTGCAGCGCACCGCCCTGCCACCGGATCCCGGAGCCTTGCCGCAAGAGCCCATTCCCGTGCGTCTGAACCAAGACAGGACGGCGTCCCAGGCTCTGTTTGGCAAGACGCGCCAACAGCCCATCGCCATGAACCTCGCCTCGGTTGTTGACTGGTCGCCGCAAGCGCCGTTTCTGGATCATTTCAAAACCGCGCGTGCCTGGATCGGCCATCTTCCCGGTCGTTGGGGCGGTGTGACAGCGGCAGAGCTACGTGACGCAGGCTATCTGGATCAGGATGGCTGGCCCAAGGCGGTTCCGGCCAATCTGGGCTCCATCGGCACTGTTTTATTGGCAGATTTACCCGAAGAAGCCCGTACGCTGGTCGGACGATACCGGCTGAGCTTTGACGGCGATGGCATTGTCGAGGTGTCGGGACGTGCGGAAAACGTCCGCTACAGACCGGGTGAAGTCTGGTTTGATTTCACCCCGGGCCCCGGCATTGTCGAGGTACGTATTCAACGCAGTGACCGGCAGGGAAACGGCGACTACGTGCGCAATATCTCGGTCGTGAAACAAGAACACCTGGAGGATTTTGCAGCCGGGCGCGTGTTCAACCCGCGATGGCTCGACATTTTGGACGGGTTTGAAGTTCTGCGCTTTATGGACTGGATGGAAACCAATGATTCCGAGCAAATCGGCTGGGAAGATCGCCCGCTGATCCAGGACTATAGCTGGGCCATAAAAGGCGTCCCCGCCGAGGTGATGTTGCGTTTGGCCAATGAGCTGGGCGCAGCACCGTGGTTTTCCATGCCCCATCAGGCCGATGACAGCTATATGCGCAATTTCGCCCGTCTGGCGCATCAGTTCCTGGATGAAGATCTGCGCCTTTATGTGGAATATTCAAATGAGGTCTGGAATTGGCAATTCAATCAGGCCCAATGGGCCGAGGTTGAGGGGCGCAAACGCTGGGGCGGCGAAAACCTGTGGATGCAATACTACGGCGCGCGCGCAGCCGAGATGGCCCAGATTTGGAGCGACGTCTTTGCCGAAAACGCCGACGACCGTCTGGTCCGCGTGATCGCCACACAAACCGGTTGGCTTGGTCTGGAAGAGCAGCTGTTGGAGGCCCCGCTTTGGCGCGCAGAAGATCCGAAGAACCGTGCTCCGGCTGACTACTTTGATGCCTATGCGGTCACCGGCTACTTTGGTGGCGTGCTGGGCCGGGACGACTATGTTGATGTCGTGCGTGCCTGGATTGCGGACAGCCGCGCCCGTGCCGATGACGCCGGGCGAAAGAAGGGGCTGATCGGCAGCGCTTTGCGCACCTTTGTACGTGAGCACCAGTTTGACATCGCCAGCGCCCAGGCCACGGCCGAGCTGCGCGATGGGCTGATCTCTGGTCAGGCCTCAGATACATTGGCCGATCTGTTGAACCGGATCCTGCCCTATCATGGCGAGGTCGCGCAGTCCCATGATCTGGATCTGATCATGTATGAAGGTGGCAGCCATATCGTGGGCGTCGGCCCGCATGTGGAGGATGAAACGCTGACGCAGTTCTTTGTGCATTACAATTATTCCGAGGATATGGGGCTTTTGTACCAAGAGCTGCTGGCCGGGTGGCACGCGCTCGGTGGGCAGCTGTTCAACGCCTACGCCGATGTCTACCCGCCCGGACGCTGGGGCAGTTGGGGGGCGCTGCGTACGTTGAGCGACCGCAATCCCCGCTGGTCTGCCCTAGAGGCCGCCAAATGAGTGCGGATTTGGGGCTGAGCGTCCTTATCCCGGCCCATAATGAGGCTGGCGAAATCGGCGCTTGTCTTGCGGCGGTCTTTGCCTCAGATCCGTTGCCAGATGGGGTTCAAGGCGAGGTTTTGGTGCTGGCGAATGGCTGCACAGATGCCACGGCAGAGCTCGCCCGCAGCACCACGCCGCCTGCGGGGTGGGACATAAGCGTGCTGGAAATCACCGAGGGCGGCAAGCTGAACGCTTTGAACCAGGGCGACGCGCAGGCACAGGGCAAAGTCCTGGTCTACCTTGATGCGGATGTACGCGTCTCCCCATCACTCTTGCCGCAGATTTACGGCGTTCTGTCACAAGAGGGTGCGGGCTATGCCTCTGGCCAGCCTCAAGTTTTGGGCGGGGCTTCCGCCTTTAGCCGCGCCTATGGTCGCCTGTGGCAGCGCTTGCCGTTTGTGGTGCACGGCGTGCCGGGCTTTGGTCTGTTTGCCATGAACCGCCAAGGGCGCGCGCGCTGGAACACTTGGCCGCAGATCATTGCCGATGACACATATGCGCGGTTGATGTTTACCACCAACGAACGCCACAAGGTCGCCGCCCCCTATGAATGGCCGCTGGTTCAGGGATTTCGCAATCTGGTACGGGTGCGACGTCGGCAAAACGATGGAGTGCGCGAGATTGAACAGCTCTACCCCGATCTGTTGGAAAACGAAGATAAATTCGCACCCCGCAAAAGCGCGGTGCTGCGCCTGTTTCTCACCGACCCGGTTGGTTTTCTGACCTACGCACTGGTCACGTTGGCAGTGAAATCTCCACTTTTTCGTAGCAAAACCCGTTGGACGCGGGGGCGCTAACGCCTGGTGGACCGGATATGTGCGGCCAGTTTCGCGGCCTCGGTATCGCTGTCATGACGCTCCAATACGCGCAGCCGCCCGACCTGCCCCATCTCAGCCCGCCTATCAGTTGAAGTCTCCGCCAGCTCCAGGATCGCGCGCGCCAACTGCTCTTGATCCCCAGCCGGAACCATCCAGCCGGTCTGGCCGGGCACAACCAGCTCTGGCGTGCCCGCGATATAGGTTGCGATGACAGGACGCGCGGCGGCCATGGCTTCCATCACCACCATAGGAAGCCCTTCGGCAAAGGAGGGCATAACCAAGGCATGCGCCTGCGCCAATTGCGCCCGCACGCCAGCCTCATCCAGCCAACCGGTTAGGGTCACATTGTCCCCAATGCCGTGATGCGCAATTGCGGCTTCCAGATCTGCGCGCAGATCACCATCACCAATCAAGTATAGCTGCGCCTTCGGCTGTGCCTTCACAACATCCGCAAACGCATGCACCAGCACCATCTGGCCCTTTTGTTCAACAAACCGACCAATGGCTGCCAAACGCAGGTCGCCATCGGGCATTTCGGCAGGGTCAGCGAATTTTTGCGGCTCAATCCCGCAATGGACGATTTTGATCCTGTCCCAGGCGTCAAACTCGGCCCAACGGCTTAGCTGACTGCGTCCGAAACTGCTGATGGCCACAGTAAAAGCCGAAGCGTTGACCTTAGCGCCTAGGGACAAGGACTGGGGTACATCAAACTCCTCTGGTCCGTGGGCGGTGAAACTATAGGTTGGGCCACCCAAAAGATGCGCAAGCATCGCAACAGCCGTGGAATTGGTGCCAAAATGCGCGTGCATATGTTCGCCCCCTTGGCTGGCGCAACGCTGTTTGACCCAAGCTGCCTCCCCCAAATAGATCAGGTGCCGCAAAACACCGGTCGAGGACTGCCGTCCCATCGCGATGGCCTGTTTCAATACGGTCCCAAACCCCGGCTGTGTGACTTCGCGCAACAGCGCACGTGCCAAGGCGCCCAAGCCCTTGGCCAAAACATACTCCGTCTTGGCGGCTTCGGCTGTGTCGCCATCGTCCACCAAGGGCGCATCGCTGGCGCGCATTGCAAGACGCGCAACCTCAAACCCTTGCCGCTCCAGAGCCTGAATTTCTCGTCGGATAAAAGAATGCGATGGCTGCGGGTAAGTGTTCAGAACATATACAATTTTCACATCAACGGCCTTTGACAATATGTGCGCCGACCATACGCTACTCTGCGCTTTGAGCCGGTGCAAAATAATGCATCATATTATCAATTGAATTCGCAAAAATCCCCGCGAATTCGATTGATTTGTTTCCACAACACTACCAGCAAAGGATCAAGGCGCACATGGCCGCGTGGTCACGATTGACCCGCTTTTGCCGCATGCCTAGCGTAAAGTGACGGAACGAGGGAATAGTTTATGGCGAGTGTACTTGCGCGATTGCAGGGATCGGGGTTGATGGCCCGGGCGCTGCGGTCGGCGTCGTGGATGATTGTCGGATACGGCGGCGGTCAGGCCATGCGATTGGCCTCAAACCTGATCCTGACGCGTATCCTGTTTCCCGAAGCCTTTGGCATGATGGCCCTTGTGACCGTGATCGTCACTGGGCTTGTGCTGTTTTCTGATGTCGGCATTGGCCCCTCGATCCTGCAAAGCGATCGCGGAGATGACCCGGCCTTTCTGGACACCGCCTGGAGCATCCAAGTGGTGCGTGGACTGTGTCTGTGGGGCGTCACTTTCCTGCTCGCCTGGCCGGTGGCGCAGTTCTATGACGTGCCGGATCTGACCTATATTTTGCCGCTGGCCGGGACCATGTTGGCGGTCGAGGGATTCAAAACCACCCGCATTGAAACAGCACATCGCCATCTGATGGTCGGACGGGTCACGCAGCTTGAACTGGCCAGCCAATTTGTCAGCCTCGCCCTTATGGTTGGTGTTGCCCTTCTCACCCAATCTGTTCTGGCGCTGGTACTTGGAACCGTGATGCAGTCGCTTACTTATGTGATGTTCACCCACATCAACCTGCCCGGACATCGCAACCGGTTTCACTGGGACAAGGCATCCGCTCGCGAGTTGATCGGATTTGGTAAGTGGATTTTCCTGTCTACCGCTTTCTGGTTTGTTACGACCCAAGGTGACCGCGCGATCCTGGGTAAATTCATTTCGCTGGAAACCCTGGGCGTCTACAATATCGCGTTCTTCCTAGCGAGCTTTCCCATGGCGCTGGGGTATGCCGTCAATCAAAGACTGATGATCCCGGTCTACCGCGACGCGCTGGCGAACGCAGATCACACCAGCCGCCGCAAACAACGCATGCTGCGCTTTGCGCTGTCAGCTGGCATCCTGTCGCTTGTGTGGATCATGGCCATCATTGGTCCGTGGCTGGTCGAACTGTTGTATGATGAACGGTATCATTTGGCCGGTGCCATTATCGTACCGCTCGCCCTCGCACTTGCTCCGGCCGTTATTGTCATGACCTATGATCAAGCCGCCTTGGCTGCGGGTGATAGTAAGACCTATTTTATGGTCAGCGCGGCGCGCGCCATTTCGCAAACGGTCTTGTTCTTGTTCGGTGTCGCGTCCATTGGCCTGCCGGGCGGCATTGCGGCAATGGGTGCGGCGCTTTTGTTCACCTACCCGTTCATCATCGCGCTTGCCCTCAAACATAGGGTTTGGGATCCGCTTCATGACGGCATTATGGCTGGTTTGACCTTGGGTGTTGGTTATGTCGCCTTGCACATCCATTGGGATTTAATCGTTGCGATGGTCACAGCGTTGCGCCCGTAACCAGCGCAAAGGACCGGGTTCAAACGCGCGACTGTCTGGCTTTTTGCTGCAGCTTCCTGCGTCGTTTTATGGAACGCGCGTCGGTCTTCAACTCGGGAACAGACACAACCGGCATCAACCCGGTTTCGCGTTCCATCTGAGCTGCCGTGCGCAAGACAGGACGCATCAATTCCATGGCAAAGGCTGCGCAAATCGCAAAGATGAAGCCCGCAAAGCCCCCCATAATCGCGAGTTTTTTGCGCCCGCCACTGACCGGGAAGTCGGGCCAGGACGCGGCTTCGATGATGGTCAGCCTTTCGGATTGGCTGGTGTTTTCCAAACGAAATCCCACCTCAGCCTCGCTACGTCGTTCCACGATTGAGGCCAGTTGGTTCTGCAATTGCTGGATCTGGCGATCAAGAGTCCCCAGCTGGCGCTCCACCTGCGGTGAGGTCTGCAAGGCCAATTCCAACTCGGCCTTTCGTTCGCTCAGCAATGTGTTCTGAGCATCCAGCGTCGCAATCTCTTCCTGCAGTTCCGCCAATTTGCGCCGCGCGGTTGCCGGGCGCTCGCCCTCGTTCACCTGATCCGCAGCGCGGCGCAGCGTGATCATCTCGCGTGCGATTTCCAACAGGCTCTGATTGAGTTGCGCAATCTCACCACGGCGCAGTTCAATCACGCCGGGTTGCGAGATGTCATGTTCAAACCGAAACTGGGTCACTTCATCTTCAAGACGCGCCAGTTCGTCTTTGATTGCGTTTTCTTTTTCGGCGAAGAACTCCAACGTCTCCCGCGCCTGTTGAATGCGCGTCTGAACGCTCAGCTCCACCAACCTGGCGGCAAATTCATCAGCCACCTGCTGCGCCATCAACGGCGTGCCCATGGTCGCGGTGATCGTGAGCACCGAAATCGTGCCATCGTCCGCAAAACCTTCACGTGCGGCAGCGACACCTGTGATGGAAATCGATTGGCGCATGTTCGTGACGATTTCCGACGCCTTCATGGCGGGCGTATCCGCATAGATGCCAAGCTTATCAACGATATCCAGCAGCATGCTACGGGTCATGAGGCGTTGTTCGATCAGCTGAATGCGCCGCGCGGAAGATCCATCAACAGTGGAGCGCGCCAGATCATCGGCGATCATGGGCTGGGTCACCTGGATCACGACCGCTGATTCATAAGTATGGTCGCGCTGCAACGCGACAAACACCGAAGCAATGCACCCCAAAAGAGTGACAGTCACAACGAGGCGCGCACGTCGGCGCACCATGTCGAGGAAATCCCGCAGTGTATAGATCGGACCCATTGCGATACTCTAAAACCGGTTAGTGGACGCAGCCACATCGAACCTGCAGCAGCATGGCCCTGTTGGACCACGGCAAACAGGCGAAACTATGACAAAACCGGGAAGAGTTTCAAACCCTGCGCTTAATCCGCGCGCGCACGGTTCAATACAACGCCAAGCAATTGCGTATGGCCGGCCAGGATTTTTTCACAGGCCGCCAGATCCTTGGCAGTGGTGCGGGTGCCATCCGCCACAAGAAGAACGCCATCCACCTGCGGCAAAAACGCGGTCAGATCATCGTGTTCCAGCACGGGCGGAAGGTCAAACAAGGCCACATCCGCGCGGCTGTCTGTCATCATCGTGTCGATGGCTTTGCTGGTGGTTGGATTTTGCAGAATCTCCGAACCAGAGACTTTGCCAGCCCGGTTAAGGCCAACCGACAAGCCGTCAGACAACCGCATCAGATGGCGATGGGCCGGAACCCGTCCCGACAGGAAACCAACCATGTCACCATCATCGGACAATGCCAGCGCACGGGCGACATTTGGTTTGCGGAAGTTCATATCCATCACGATGGTGCGCGAATTGGGAACACGTGCCAAACCCTGCGCAAGATTGACCGTCATCCAGGTGGCTCCGCACCCGCTGGTCGGGGCTGCAATCGCCACACGACGCCACCCTTGGGCGCGCAGGGTATGCAACAGCCGTGTGCGCAGCAGATCAATGGCTTTTGCGCTTTCGGTGTCGCGGAAGCGATCCACCAGCGGCAAGGCCCGGCGCACCACTTGCGCCGCGTCGATTTTGCCGACACGCAGACGGCTCCACACTGGGGTCCGCGGGTCTTCGACTGGCTCACGCACGGGCAGCTTAGCTTCTGGTTCCATCAAGATTTCGGGGGCGCGTTCGATCGCCATTGCCGGAGGCTCCACAGCGATAGGGCCAGATGGCGCAGTCTGCGAGGTGCGGCTGCGGCGGTGAAAACTCTTTATCTTTTTCGGCTCAGACATGAGGCTCCCCTCCAGCGATGGATGCGCGCCTAGTTCTTGCTGCTCACCAATGTGGTCCGAATTACCCAATTCGCATAGGTCCTTCATCTTGAAATCTCCATGTCTTAACATCTTTAATCAGTTTGTTTCGCTGTCGAACGGCATTCGCGCCAGTTCGACGTCTCAATATCCGGTGCCACGCAGCACCACGCCCACAGTGCGCCGCATAATCTGCAAATCTTCGCGCAGGCTGACAAAGGACACATACTCCCGATCCAACAATTGTCGCGCGGCAAACCCACTTTCGTTGCGGGCAGAGACCTGCCATTTTCCCGTGATACCTGGACGCATCGTGAAATAGGCATCGGAGCTGCCGTACATCTCAAGCTGGTCGGGCAACATCGGGCGGGGGCCAACCAGGCTCATGTCGCCCGTGAGCACATTCCAAATCTGCGGAAGCTCATCCAGCGAAGTCACCCGCAGGAACCGGCCAACAGGTGTGATCCGTGGGTCATTTTTCAGCTTTTGCGTCGCATCCCACTCCGCTCGCAACGCGGGATCCGCGTCGAGGTAATAGGCAAGCATCGTATCTGCCTGGCGCACCATCGTGCGAAGTTTAAGGATCGAAAAGACGCGTCCATTCCGACCCAAGCGTTTCTGACGGTAAAACGGCAGACCACTTTCGACCCACAGGGCAACCGCACAGAGCGCAATAATCGGCACAACAAGAGGAAGCGCGGCAACCACTAGCAAAAGGTCCAAACCACGTTTGCCGAGACGACCGTAAGCACCGCGACGCAACAGGCCACCGTAAAACCCGCTGGCCGCTTTTGGCATCGTTGCGGTTTGCGACGGGGCATCCGCACAGCCCGCTGCGCCCTGCAGCGATACTGCGTTGGTCTGTTGTCCGACAAAGGGCAACCCTTTGTCCCGCGCAAGCAAATCGTCCATAAACAGTCCCCACCATTCCAACATTCGACGCACACACAAAAACAGGCCAGGCGCATGTTTGCCCCTGTGCACATCCCACAACGTGCGTGTCTGTCTAAAAGCCCGGAGGCGAACCTTCGAAATATCGTGGTTCGCTATCCGAAAATTGCGGCGAAATCTTCGTCTACTCTTTTACCTTAAATTTGAGACGCTTTTTGCGAAATACACTATACGGCTAGGTTACGGTTAATATTGGTTAAGATCACGTCTTACGATGTAAACAGTTTAACTTTTGTATAGGAATTGTTTCTAAAGCTTGAAAATAGATCATGAGGTTAAGCCCAACGAGCAACGACTCTAATTCCTTTGGGCAGAATCTCTATCTGGTCTCACGGCGAATCCATGCAGGCTGCGAAATTGCCCTGGGGTCATCGCAAACCAACGTTTGAATGCATCCGTAAAACTACTTAAGCTCGCAAAGCCCAAAGCTTTGGAAATGCCTGACGGGGCCAACTCGGTGTCACACAAATAGCTTTTCGCTATTTCACGCCGGATTTCATCAAGAACTGAGAAAAAACGCAGATCCTGACTGCTCAACTCGCGGGACAAACTGCGTGCGCTCATTCCCAATTCCTGCGCCACACTTGCCTGGGTGAGTTTCTGGTCCGACAGATCACGATAGATGACGGCCTTCAGACGGAAATGTAACGTTTGTTCAAACGCTTCTTCGTCTGCGCGGTGGTGCGCAGCAAAATCTTCCATCAACCTATGCAAATAGGGATCAGCGCTGCGCATGCGCCGGGACAGATCGGACAGTTGAAACCGCATTTCAAGCCGTCCATTTTCTTTCTGAACCGGACAGCCCCAAAACCGGCTGCGTTTTTTTGTGGACGCAGTTTGCGGCAGATCCATCCACACCGCCTTTGCTTCAAGCCCTTGTGCCCCGGACCTTGGCTTCAGATACATGCGAGCTGATTTCAACAAAAGCACAGATAAAAATTCCATGTATTGGTGATGCGGCAACTGAGACGGCTCTTTTACGGTCCACACCAAATGGCCCAAATCGGAAAACTGGATATCCACACCATCGGTGTAGCACCGCACAGTGCGGCAAAAGGACAAAAAGAACTCCTGCACCGTTGGCGCTGTTAGCGCGCAATAGGCTGCAAGGCCAGTGGCGCGAAAATCCCGACGAGTCCCCATGATAGAGCCAAAATCAGGGTCCTCACTCAAAAAGGCGCATCGCTCAAAAAAAGCGGCGATCTCGCGAAAGCTCAGCATTGGGTTTTCTTCAGTAAGAAATTCTTGAAAGGTCCGCCCGCCTATGGAAATCGCCGCGACATCTCGCCCACCCTCGATGAGACTGCGCGCAACCTCTTGTGCCGGAAGCGACAACCGCCGCCGGGGGACAACTACGTCTGACATGTTTTCATAAACCTTCGCCATTTCCGGTGCTCCCACGGCCCGGCTGCCACTGTCGTCAAACAATGCTTGCGGACCTCTGATGCTTTCTGGCGGAAAACGCCGCCGTGGCGCTAACAATAGATTTTTCGGTAAAAAGAACGGGTCCACTGAAGCTCAGTCAGCTTTGACTTCTGCGCCGTGACATATCCAAAGGTATTCAAGTCGGGCCAGAAGGGCGATCCGATTGATACGGTGAACGGTCAGGAGTTTACCAAAAAGACGCAGGAATGTATGCCTTCTGCTTCGACGCATCAGTGGGGTACGCAACGATATGGCGAGAGATTCGAATTCGGACAATTGGGTGGCTGCATCCTGCATGGGCCAGACTCTCACGTTGTGGCGCATGAACGGGCGCAGTGTCGTGGATCAAGTCGGTTTGACCTCTGCAGTAACGCCCACTGCTGCGGATGTGGCGGAATTCTTGTCCAAAACGGACTGGCCTACCGCACCGGTCTACGCCTGTGGATTGACGGATGCGCCCGTCGCCATGACACCCGCAAAAAGCGTGGAATTGGCGGTCCAACCCTCCACTTATGGCGATGTGGACGTTCTATCGGTACATTGTATTGCGCAGGCAAAGCCCGTCGGCCGCCTAGACAGCGCCGCCTGCCAGATCAACGGGTTTCTATCGCTCAACCCCGGTTGGGACGGCGTGATCTGTATTGTGCAAGAGCGCAGCTTTTGGGTGATGGTCAGCGCCAATGAAGTGGTCAGTTTCGACAGCACGCTGACGCCCAAACTCGCCCATGCGATGGGCGCGCAGGACACGGTGGACACAAAGGTTTTGCAGGATGCTCTGCAGGATGGTCTGTCCCGACCCGAAGCTCTGGCCTCGCGGCTTAGCAGCGTGCAGTGGTCGGCGGATGCCAGCGCGCTCAAGGACAGCGACGCAGCATCCCAAACCTGGGGCGTTCTTCTGGGTGCTGAATTGGCCGCCACCCGGCCGTATTGGCTGGGTCAAAACCTTGCGTTGATCGCCGATCCTGCCAAATCTGCCATCTATCAATCCGCTTTTGACAGCCAATTTCTGCCCGTCACCGTAACTTCGGCTGAGCAGATGGTTTTAGCAGGTTTGGCGGCGGCTCGACACCGCCATCTCCGCGGACAAAGCCCGCTATCACGATCCAGAGATTGTCCCAATGGTTCGTGCAGTTAACTCGAAATTTGGCACCAGGGCCCGGGTCAATTGGGACCGATCAGCCATAAAGGCACCCACCTGACACAGTTGAGAGGCAAAGACTGGGTCAACGCCGGGGTGTTCCTTGTGGGTGTTCTCCATCTCGCAATGCCAACCATGCTCCTGCGCATCCATGATAATCAACTTAAAGCGCTGCACACAATGTAGCGCCGTATATATCGCGAGGTACTCCGCGTAGTCATCAAACGGCACGCCAGAGGTTTGATCATAGGTGTCTTTTACGACTTGGATCAGATCTTCGGGCGCCAGGGGCCAGCTTTCATCGCCCAAGAGCCACGCCAGATCTTCGGCGCCATGACGCGTGCCAGACAGCTCAAACCCGTTCCAACGCAGAAACCCGTCGTCGCAAATGACCGCATAACTGGGTCTGCAATGCCATTTGACGAACGCCCAATGGGTCACGGTCATCTTGTCGGCAACGGCTTGATAGTCAAAGCTGTCGGGAATGCCGCTTGAAAACAGCTGCAGCGCGTCGACAGAGCACACCAGGTTTTCCATCCATTCCTGTGTGGTGCCGATCTTGGGAACCAAGCGTCCGACCCCGGTTTGCCGCGCCGCAGCCTGAAATCGAAAGATCGACGCGCAGGCCTCTGCCGCCAGTTCAAGCTGGTCAGCGCGATCGTGTCCCATAACTTCTTTATCAAGACGAATGCCGCCGAGGTCCGATTGGAACAATATCCCGTCCGTCATGCCAAGGTAGGCCGGAACATCGTCACAAACTGGCGAAAGCTGTTCAAGAACCAGTGCTTCCAAATGCGTGCGGCGAAAACTGCGTCGTTGAGAGGCAATGACGGCTTCATCCGAAAACTGAATTCGCACAGACGAAAACGGCGAGTCTTTGAGCGGAGTGACCGCCACAACATCCTTACCAAAATGGCTTGCTGCGAGACCTGAGATCAGCCGCACACGATCGGTTACAGACCCATCCATCGTTACCTCCAATACCTAGAACCAAGAAACAAAAGGCCTTGCACCAGAGATTATGTGTAAGGTGGAATTCTGAATATATTTGGGCAAGGCAGGCCCAAATTCTCCTTATGCGGTCTTAAAATAAGTAAAAATGAATGTGTTATGTTGATCGATTGCCGCGCTTAGGCCAGCGGATCTGTTTTGAACAAGCGCACTTTTAACCCACCATGTGCAACCGGCGCGCCCGTTGGCAGGAAGGGCAATTTGGTCGCCTTGGCCAGGCTGGTGTCGCTGGTGACAATCCCAACGCGCCATCCTTTGAATCGGCTCATCAGAACCTCTCCCACCGAGCCATACAGAGCAAACAGCAGCTTTTTATTGCCAATGCGCGCACCATAGGGCGGGTTGATCATCACCAAACCTTTTGGACCTGCGGGGGGTTGCAGATCGCTGATGGAGGCATGGGTAAAGTGGCACACTTCATCGACGCCAGCGCGCGCGGCGTTCTTTTGCGCCATGTTGACGGCGCCGGCGTTGCGGTCTGATCCGTAGAAAGCGACAGCAGGTTGCGTTTGCGCCGTGTCTTCTTTCATCGCGTCCCAGGCCGCTGCATCAAAGCTCGCCAGCTGTTCAAACGCAAAGGCGCGGCTGCGGCCTGGATGCACGCCCGCCGCGATCTCGGCCGCTTCCAAGACGAATGTACCCGACCCGCACATGGGATCGACAACAGGCTCTGTCCCCGAATACCCACACTCACGCAAGAACATGGCCGCCATGGATTCGCGCATGGGCGCTTTGCCAACGGCGGGCTTATGACCGCGCTTGTGGAGCGCCTCACCGGAGGTGTCGATGCTAAAGACACACGTATTGTCGTCGATGCGCAGCTTAACCGTGAGGGGCGCATCCTCTGAGATTTGGATGCCCATTTCTTCGGTCAGCGCGGTTTCGATACGCTGTGTTGCCGCGCCGGCATGGTAGATTTTGGACTTTTTGTTGGTGCTGGTCTCAACCTTGACCGGGACATCCGCACGCAGCACGTCCGCCCAGGGAAACTTGCGCGCGCGTTTGTCCAGCTGTGCGAGGTGGAAGGCACGAAACTCTCCGATGCGCGCCAAAACCCGGGTGGCCCCGCGCAAGCACAGGTTCGCGCGCCAAACATCCGACCAGCCGCCGCGTGTCACCACGCCGCCAGGGATGATCTGTGAGACCTTAAAACCCAGATCACGCGCTTCGGCCGCCAGCGGGTGTTCCAACCCAGGCGGCACCATCAGAAAAATCTCAAAATCTGCTGTTTTATCCATGCGCCCCTGATTAGCCCCAATCGCCCTCGCCTGCGATGGTAAATTGGACGAACAGACAAAAGAAAAACGGGCCCCACTGAGGCCCGTTTTCGTTCACTTTGCTGAATTTTGCGTTCAGACCGCTTTGGCCAATGCATCCACCAAATCGGTCCGTTCCCAGCTGAACCCACCATCCGCATCCGGCGTCCGGCCAAAGTGGCCATAGGCAGCGGTGCGTTGGTAAATCGGCTTGTTCAGGCCCAGATGGGTGCGAATGCCACGGGGCGTCAGGTCGATCACCTGAGGGATTGCGGCTTCAATCGCTGCAGCCTCAACCTTGCCAGAGCCATGCAGATCCGCATAGATCGACAAAGGTGCGGCCACGCCGATCGCGTAAGACAGCTGAATGGTGCAGCGTTCGGCCATGCCAGCGGCGACCACGTTCTTTGCCAGATAGCGCGCAACGTAAGCCGCCGAGCGGTCCACTTTGGTCGGATCTTTGCCGGAGAAGGCACCGCCACCATGCGGCGCGGCACCGCCATAGGTATCCACGATGATCTTGCGGCCCGTGAGACCCGCATCGCCATCCGGACCACCAATCACGAATTTCCCGGTTGGGTTTACGTGCCAGACGGTTTCATCCGTCAGCCAGCCATCGGGCAGAACTTCGTGGAAGTAAGGCTCGACAAGGGCGCGGATGTCGTTTGATGTCAGCGTCTCATCCAGGTGCTGTGTCGACAGAACCAGCGAGCTGACGCCAACCGGTTTGCCATCGCGATAAGAGACCGAGAGCTGCGATTTCGCATCCGGTCCCAGCGCAGGCTCGGTGCCGTCTTTGCGCACTTCGGCCAGACGTCGCAGAATGGCGTGCGAATACTGGATCGGCGCGGGCATCAAAGCGTCCGTCTCATCCGTGGCATAGCCAAACATGATCCCCTGGTCGCCGGCACCTTCGTCCTTGTCCGCGGCGGCATCGACGCCTTGGGCAATATGTGCAGATTGCTCGTGCAGAAGGTTGGTAATTTCCACCGTCTCGTGGTGGAATTTATCCTGTTCGTATCCGATGTCTTTGATACAGGCGCGGGTGATCGCGTCGATCTTGCCCATGTAGTCGTGCAGCTTGTCCTGATCGGACAGGCCGACTTCGCCCCCAATAACCACGCGATTTGTGGTTGCAAAGGTCTCTGCTGCGACGCGGGCTTCCGGCTCTTCGGCCAGGAATGCGTCCAACACAGCGTCGGAAATCCGGTCACAGACTTTGTCTGGGTGACCTTCGGATACCGACTCCGAAGTAAACGTGTAATTTAATCGTGTCATTGGGAGGTGCTCCATTGGTTTAACTTGTCACGCCAGGAAGCCGTTGTGACAAGAGGTTCTCCCCGCATAAGCGGAGTGTGCTTCAAGGTCAATGTTATAGAGACGAGACCTTAACCGCCTGTTTGCGTCGCGCCACATAAATGTGGGAAAATGCGGGTATTCCGAGAAAAAAGACGCAAAACCCCAACCAGGGCCAGTCACCCGTATGTGCATAAAGGGTCGCGGGCAGCGGCGCTGGAAGCTGTGCGTCAACGTATCCCGCCTGCCCCAGCGGGATCAATGCGTTGGGCACGATGCGGCCAAAGGGGTCAATCATGGCAGAAACACCGGTGTTTGCGACCCGGACCATCGGTAGACCTTGTTCCGCCGCGCGCATCTGCGCCTGAACCAGATGTTGCTGGGGGCCGGAGTAGGTGCCGAACCATGCGTCATTAGTCAACAAGGCGAGAAAATCGGGGCGATCCGCAACGGTTGGGACCTCATGCGGGAACACGCCCTCATAACAGATCAGCGGCAAAAACCGCCCAACCGGTGAGGACAAAACAGGCTGGTTCGCCCCGGCCGTGTATCCGGAATTCGCCCGCGCCGCGAGACCGTAGATGCCAAAGCGCGCCACAAGATCCGGGAAGGGCATGTATTCGCCAAAGGGCACCAGATGCACCTTGTCATAGGTCTCTTGCGGTGTTCCTGCGGCGTCCAACAGCACTGCTGAGTTGAAGTATTTCCCGTCCTCTTCGCGCTGTATACCCATCAAGATCGGCGCGCCATTGGCGGATTGCGAAATCACCCCAAGCGTATCGGTGGCATAGTTCAACAGCTGCGGCACAGCCGTTTCCGGCCAGACGATCAAATCCGGCTTCGGCGCGATCGCAGAATAGCCGACCTGACGGCGGACAAAGTCCCAGCGTTTGTCTGGATCCCATTTCTCATCCTGAGGGGCGTTGGGCTGGACCAAACGCACCAGATGATCCGTTGTTGCGACATCTGCCGGTTTTGGCAGCGGCGGCAGCACCGTGAAGACAATCGCGACAGCCGTCCCGGACGGAAGCAGCGCCCACCATTTTTGTTGCAGCACCAGTGGCAAGGGGAGGAAGACCAAAAGTTTCGCCAAGGCGACCCCCTGCGGGCCGATCCATGGCAGCAGCCGCAGGGTAAGATCACCCACCGCAAGCTGCCCCAATGCGCCCCAAGGAAAACCGGTTAAGGCGTAGGCACGCAGGAACTCCACCAACGACCAAGCACCAATCAGCGCAAGGATACGCCAATTGCCGTGGCTCACCCGCTGCGCCACACAAAAGGCCGCGCCCCAAAACAGTGCAAGCCCCCCGGCCAAAAGCACCAGGGCAAAAGGTGCCATCCAACCATAGGTCGCCGCATCTATTTGGAAGGGTTCAACGATCCACGACAGACCCGTGGCAAAATACCCGGCCCCGAAACACCAGCCGAGCCACCAAGCACGCGCGCATGTGGTTTCGCGTAAGAAAAGAAAGGCAATACCAACAAGCGCCACCGGGGCAGCAAAGACCAAATTTGTTGGCGCCAGACCCTGGGCCATGACAGCGCCAAGACCCAGCGCAAGACCCAATGGCCCAAAGAGCCCCAGCATTTTGCGCCTACTCCGCCGCGGCCTGCGGCAAGCGCACGCGCAGTCGTTTGATCCGGCGCGGGTCGGCATCCATCACTTCGAACTCGATCCCTTCGGGGTGGCGGATCACTTCTCCGCGCGCAGGCACCCGTCCACAAAGGATAAAGACCAGTCCACCCAAGGTGTCGATCTCTTCCTCGTCGATGTCCTCATGGGCCGTCAGAGATCGCCCCAACTCTGTCTCGAATTCCGGCAGCGGGGTTTTCGCCTGCGCCACAAAACAACCGGGCTTTTCCTGGAACCAGGTCTGCAGCTCGTTTGCGTCGTGCTCATCCTCAATCTCACCCACGACCTGCTCGATAAGATCTTCGATGGTCACAAGCCCGTCGACGCCACCGTATTCATCGATGACAAGCGCCATATGGCGACGTTCGGCCTGCATCTTGGTCAAAAGGACCCCGATGGGCATTGAAGGCGGCACAAAGAGTAGCGGGCGCAGCATCTGTGTCAGGTCGAAATCATCGGAAACGCCATTGAACCCGCGTGTCAGCGCAAAATCCTTCAGGTGCGCCATGCCAATCGGCGTATCCAGCGTGCCTTCGTAGACGGGGATTCGCGTGAAACCACTGTCGCGAAACACCTGAACCAGCTCGTCCTGGGTGATCGCGGCCGGGATAGACACGATTTCAGCGGTGGGCGTTGCCACATCTTCCACCCGCAAGCGGCGCAGGTTTATCATCCCATGCGGCTGCTGAGGAACGGGCGCAAAGCCATTCACTTCAACGGGTTTTGGAGGCTCGTTGGCCGACAGATTGCCGAAAAATCGGCTGAGAAAACCAGGTTTTGAGGTGTCGATTGACCTCATCACCTCTTCGTTGTCGTTCTGCAGCGCGCGTTGCGCTGCGTTAGAACTGCCTTCAATGTCGCCCATCAATCCTATCCGTTAAGGCCCCACAATAGGGTCGTCTATTTATGTATATGGGTTAGGGATACCTAGTTTGCCAAGTATCTCCACCTCTATTCTTTCCATCAAAGTAGCATCTTCGTCACGAATGTGATCATAACCCAAAAGATGCAACATTCCGTGAACGACCAGATGTCGCACGTGATCAACGATCGGTTTCCCTGCTTCTGCAGCTTCGCGTGCACAGGTTTCATAGGCAATCGCAATATCGCCGAGGGAAATTTCACCCGTAAAATCCGACTGAGGCATTGCCGGGTTTGCGCCTGGATACTCGGCTGCCAGCTCTTCGGCTGGCCAGCTCAGCACATTTGTGGCCTTGGGCTTGTCACGAAATTCCGAATTGAGCTCGGCAATCCGCGCGTCATCACAGGCAAGGATAACCAATTCGCAGTCCTCGGCCTCCAGCGACATATGTGCAAGCGTGGCATCAACGGCCTCTTGCGCAAGGTCGACCAGCGCCGTGTCCTGCCAGCGGCTGTCTGCAATCTCGATGTCCAACATGCTTTCATCCAACGGGCACAGGCGTTATGCCGGTGCTTCGTCGGCCTCATATGCTTCAATGATAGCCGCCACAAGAGGATGGCGCACGACATCGCGCGATGTGAAGTAATTAAAGCTGATCTTTGGCACATCGCCCAGCAGACGTTCTGCATCACGCAGGCCAGAGGTCACGCCACGCGGCAGATCAACCTGACTGCGGTCACCTGTGATCACCATACGCGAGCCCTCCCCCAGACGGGTCAGGAACATCTTCATCTGCATGGTCGTGGCATTTTGCGCCTCATCCAACACAACAAAAGCATTGGACAAGGTACGCCCACGCATAAACGCCAATGGTGCAATCTCGATCGTCTTTTCTTCCTTCAGCTTGGCAAGCTGTTTGCCGGGCAAAAAGTCGTTCAACGCATCATAAAGCGGCTGCATATAGGGATCGACCTTTTCCTCCTGCGTGCCGGGCAAAAAGCCCAAGCGTTCACCTGCCTCGACGGCGGGGCGACATAGGATGATCTTGTCCACATGTCCGGTGATGTACATCGACACACCGACAGCCACCGCAAGATAGGTCTTACCCGTGCCTGCAGGGCCGATACCAAAGGCCATTTCATGCTCAAACAGCGACTGGACATAGGCTTTCTGCGCATCGGTGCGCGGCTCAACCAGCTTTTTACGAGTCTTGATCTCAACCTTGCCGCCACGAAACATTTCAAGCTGGTCACCGGTCGACGGCTCTTCCGCCGCCCTGGTGTCCATGCGCAGCTCGCGGTCCACATCGGCGACCTCAACACTGCGCCCGGTCTCTAATCGGTCGTAGAGCGCGGTCAGTACAGCCGCCGCCTGTTCACGCATTTCAGCATCGCCCATGATCGACAGCAGATTGCCTCGTCGGACGATTTGAACACCTAATTTTTGTTCGATTTCAGCCAGGTGTCGATCGTATTCACCACAAAGGTCGATCAACAAACGATTATCAGGGAATTCCAAGAGCACTTCATGGGTCGTGGTCTGGTCTTCTGCAGGGTTCGGGGCACCAAAGGCCAAGCGGTTCTCCTGTTTCCGGCGTTACAGGTTAAGTCTGCCCTTGTCCCCGCCGCCGCGCAAGCTCCGATCACGAGATTTCATGTAAGTGAAACAAATAGACCGCCCCAAGGGGCGGCCATTTAAGCAGTTTATCGCCAATAAGATCAGAGGCTGTCAGCAATATTGGAGCCCTGTTTGAACGGGCCTGTTGCAACATTGCGTGGCAGCTCGCTGTTGCAAACCGGCTTGCCATCTGGGGTACGGCGCAGGTCCGCATACCCTTCGACACCGTCATCAATAATCCAATGCTCACATCCGTTTGGATCAACCCAGATCCCGGCGGTCAGCTGCGACAGATCCTTGCTGTCGGTGCCCCGGTCGAGAGATTTATTCGGGCCAACCACACCGTGGCCTGCCGAACATGCACTGGTCAGGCCGGCAACTGCGATCAGGGCGAAAACCTTGGTAACTTTCATACTCACTCTCCCTTAACGCAGGCAGTAGATTTCGACACGACGGTTTTCCGCCATGTTTGCAGCATTCGTGTTCGGCTGGCGCGGATCACGTTCACCATAGGCGCGCACGTCGAACAAGCGGGCACCAACGGAACGCGCAACATTTGCTACCGCACCGGCGCGGCGCTGAGACAGGCTGATGTTATATTCATCAGAGGCGCGGCTGTCGGTGTGACCTGCAACAACAAACCCGCGGAAGCTGCCTTTTTTCGAATTGAAGAAGTCTTCAAGACGCTCGCGTCCTGCCGCGTTAATGTAATGCTTGTCGGTGGCAAAGAATTGATCCGTTGGCATCATGCCGCACAGCTCACCCCGGCGGCAAACCGGCTTGCCATCTGGGGTCACGTGCGGGGTCATGAAGCCTTCGGCGCCATCATCCATCACCCAATGTTCGCACCCATCCGGATCGACCCAGATGGTTGGAATGTAACGTTCACCCACAATTGTACGCGTCTGGGCCGCAGCACCAGAAACCCCAAGAGCCAGCGCCAATGCACCCGCAGCAACGACTGCACCTAGTGTTTTTGCTTTTTCAATCACCACGACCCGAAATCCTTCGCTCCGTTTCCCTCAACAAGGCCACAAAACAAACCCGCACACAGACGGGTTTTGACCTAATTCCGCACGATCATACCCGCTTTAAGGACACAGGGCGCGGATTAATTCAATTCTTTCCACACAAGTTAATTCAGAATTGAGAACACTAAAACAATTTTAAGGAAATTGTTGCCCGAACCGATGCAATACCGATGCAATAGAGACTCACTTTGGCACGGGATGCAAAAAAACCGCCACAGATGCGGCGGTTCTCTCACTCAAAAGGCGTAGTGCAGTCAGTCGATCAACTCACCGGCCAAGGAATTGGTGCGCGATTCAACAATCCGAACGCGCGCCAGATCGCCAATTTCGCGGCCGCAATCCTCGACATGGACGGAGTGCAGGTAATCGGATTTCCCAACCATCTGCCCCGGTTTGCGCCCCGCACGTTCAAACAAGACACCGACTTCGCGACCAACCATACTGTCTTGGATTTCTTTCTGTTGCTGGGTCAGCAATGCCTGCAGGCGCTGCAAACGGTCGTCTGCTTCGGCAACGTCAACCTGCGGGCGCTCTGCCGCGGGCGTGCCCGGACGAGTCGAATATTTGAAGGAATAGGCGGTGCCGTATTTCACTTCTTCGATCAGGTCGAGCGTGGCTTGGAAGTCTTCTTCGGTCTCTTCCGGGAAGCCGACAATAAAATCACCCGAGATCAAAATGTCCGGACGCGCCGCACGAATACGCTCGATCACGCGCAGATAGCTTTCGGCCGTGTGACTGCGGTTCATCCGTTTCAAAATACGGTCGGACCCCGCCTGAACCGGCAGGTGCAGATAAGGCATCAGTTTCTTGCAACTGCCATGCGCTTCGATCAGGTCATCTTGCATGTCGTTGGGGTGACTGGTGGTAAAGCGGATACGTTCCAGCCCGTCGACCTTGTCCAGCTCCCAGATCAGCTGCGCCAGCGACCAGTCACCGCCACTCGGGCCTCCGCCGTGATAGGCGTTGACGTTCTGCCCCAGCAGCGTGATCTCACGCACGCCGCGTTCAACCAGATCCCGCGCCTCGGTCAGGATACGATCCACCGGACGCGACACTTCGGCACCTCGTGTATAAGGCACCACGCAGAAAGCGCAGAATTTGTCGCAGCCTTCCTGCACCGTCAAAAATGCGGTCGGACCCCGTTTGGCCTTGGGGCGGCGTTTCAGCTTTTCGAATTTGTCTTCTTCGGGGAAATCGGTGTCCAGCACCTTTTCCCCCTGCCCCGCCTTGGCTTCCATCTCAGGCAGACGGTGGTAGCTTTGTGGGCCGACAACCAGATCCACCAAGGGCTGGCGGCGCATAATCTCTTCGCCCTCAGCCTGCGCGACACAGCCTGCGACACCGATTTTCAGATCCGGCTTGTCGGCTTTTAACCCTTTGAAGCGCCCCAGTTCGGAATAGACCTTCTCAGCCGCTTTTTCGCGGATGTGACATGTATTCAACAAGATCATGTCCGCATCATCGGGGCTTTTGGTCTCAACATAACCCTGCCCACCCAGCGTTTCCGCCATGCGTTCACTGTCATAGACGTTCATCTGACAGCCATAGGTCTTGATATATAGCTTCTTTGGAGCACTCATCGCGGTCAGCCTTCCAAACAGGGTGAGATCAGCCGCGGCACATAGCGTGAAACCGTACCGCTTGCAATGGAGGCGCAATTACTCGATTTTACAGCAAAAGGCCAGAATGGCATTACGGACCGGACGCGATGACAGGCATTATGTATCTTTCGTTTGACGATTTCCTCAGCCAGGCATCACAGTTGGGCAAAGGCCCCGTTGCGCTCATCTTTGTCGAAGATGACGTCGAGATCGCAACCACCCTGCGCCATCACCTGGACTGCGGCTTCAAACATGTGGTCGCACTGACCCCGGATGCCTTTGATATCCCCAAGGATGTCGCGTCAAAAGTGCATCGGGTGCCGTTTGACTGTACGCCGCAGAATGCGGTGGCCAATGCGGTCAACGACATCAATGCGCGCGTGCCCCAAGGGTGCTGGCTCTATTACTGTTACAACGCGGAATTTCTGTTCTACCCGTTCTGCGAAACGCGCACCGTTGGCGAAATGCTGGCGTTCCATACCGAGGAACGCCGCGATGCGATGCTAACTTATGTGATTGATCTGTATGCCGGTGATTTGCCGCAGACCCCATCAGCTGTTTCACTGGATCAGGCGCATCTGGATAAGTCAGGCTATTACGCGCAGGCCCGCAAAGACCCCGAGACCGGTCACCCCTGCGAACGCCAGCTTGATTTCTTTGGCGGGGTGCGCTGGCGGTATGAGGAACACATCCCGCAAGCCAGCCGCAAAATTGACCGTATCGCGTTGTTCAAAAGCAAGCCTGGCCTCAAACTGCAGGGCGACCACACGTTCAATGATCAGGAATACAACACTTTTTCCTGCCCGTGGCACCATAACCTGACGGCTGCGATCTGTTCTTTCCGCACCGCCAAGGCGCTGAGACGCAATCCAGGCTCGCGTTTTGAGATCGACAGCTTTCGCTGGCACAATTCCACACCCTTTGAATGGCATTCACGCCAATTGCTGGATTTGGGGCTGATGGAGCCGGGACAGTGGTTTTGATTACACAATGATAGAAGTTTCTTTTATCATGCCCCTCATCTTAAGCCTTCCATTGATTTGGTGGGGTGTTCCAGGTTGGATACACTTCCAAAGACGAAGAGCCGGACGAGAAACTCCTTTTGGGCTGGTTCTTTACTATCATATATCAGCGACGATTACCTTATTCGGTTTTGCTCTTGGCGGATTACAGGGAACCGTAGTGGTTCTCTTTCCGCCTATATTGCCCATACTCGCCATCAGTACCGTCATAAGCGAACCTAGGCTGACTTTCATTTTGGTTTTTCTGGTCACAGTTTCTGCTCTTTGCACAACAGCAGCCTTGGTCGCCTTGCGCAAAACAGCTCATACCATTCGCCCTACGGCGAGAATATGGATGATCGCACCGGCAGCTCTGGTGGGCATTCTACTAGCATTCATGCTTTTTGACTTAAGAATTGCATATGTCTTGCGGCAAGGAGCGTCACAGCAAAACTTGGAGGTCACGCACCACCATTCCTTGTTCCATTCACTGCGCGATTTTGATGAACCGTTTCGCCGCTTTCACGCCAGTGCAAAAGGCGAGTGCTGGATTTACTACTGGAGCTACGTGGAGCGAAATTTCTATCGATATATTGCGACTTCAAACACGCCGGAATGTTCTGGATAGAAACTCAGACCTTCCGCAGGCGAATCACAACGTCGACGGATGCGATCTCAAACCCTTCGGGCGCGTCTGGCAGACGTTGGATCACCAATTCCTCGGATGGTGCATCGGACAGCGACGCCTCGTCCTCTTGGAAGAAATGCGGGTGATCATGAGTGTTGGTGTCAAAGTAGCTTTTGGAGCCGTCGACCGTGATTTCCTGCAAGACACCCGCCTCGCAGAATGCACGCAACGTGTTGTAAACGGTTGCCAGCGACACTGCCGCGCCGCGCGTCTTGGCGGATTCGAACAGGCTTTCGGCGGTGACATGGCGGTGCTTGCCGTCTCCGACCAGTAATTCAGCTAAGGCCACGCGCTGCCGCGTCGGGCGCAAGCCCGCCGTCACCAGCCACTCGGTCGCCTTTTCCACGCTATTGGGCGTCATGTCTGTTCCTGGCTCTTATTGCTGATCGTATATATAAGGCCACCTGCCCCCCGAGTTCAAATGAAATTCACTCGCAACTGAGTGTTATTCCCCCTATCGAATACCCGCTGCGCCCTTGCAGGACAGGTTACGCCGGTGTTACAGGAAGCCAGATAAAACATATGTACCAGGCAGGAGAAGCGCCAGTATGGCCGAATACCCCAACACCTTTGACAAGGAAGATCTGCTGAAATGTGCCCGTGGCGAACTGTTCGGCCCCGGCAATGCGCAGCTTCCGGCGCCTCCGATGCTCATGATGGACCGGATCACCGACATCAGTGGCGATGGTGGAGCCCATGGCAAAGGTCATATTGTTGCGGAATTCGACATCACTCCGGACCTGTGGTTCTTTGACTGCCACTTCCCCGGCAACCCGATCATGCCCGGCTGTCTGGGCCTGGATGGGCTGTGGCAGCTGACCGGCTTTAACCTTGGCTGGCGTGGCTGGCAGGGTCGCGGCTATGCGCTGGGTGTGGGTGAGGTCAAACTGACCGGCATGGTGCGCCCTGACCGCAAGATGCTTACTTATAAAATCGACTTTACCAAAGCACTCCAAACCCGCCGTCTGACCATGGGTGTTGCGGATGGTATTGTAGAGGCCGATGGGGAAGTTATCTATCAGGTCAAAGATATGAAAGTGGCGCTGAGCGAGAGCTGAGACGGAAAGTTAGATCTGTTATCTGTAACCAGACACGAAAGAGGCCACCAGGCCTCTTTTTTTTGTAGCCAATGTCCGGTGTGAGCCCCAAATAGACCTGCGAGATTGAAACGATATCTTAACTTGACGAACACAGGACCGTGCAGAAAGCTTGCGCAGCAGGGCAAGTTAGGAAGTTAGGAAATTACTTTGAACATAACTAATAAAGAGAAGGCTGCACATTACCTGTGGCAGGATGTTTGTGATGGTTGGCCATTCGTTGCTACGGAGGCGCTTTCCGTGAAACAGGAAAAGATGCCGCCTGATACCTATGAAATTAGGCATTTTCATAAAATAGCCACGCAATTCTTCTACGTCTTAAGCGGAGTGCTGACCTTAGAGGTCGAAGGGTCGATCATAAAACTCAGCGCTCAGGATGGCCTGCAAATTGACAACGGTACGGTTCATCAAGCCCGTAACGAGGACGGCACGGCCGCGGAGTTTCTCGTCGTTTCATCACCATCAACCGCGAACGATAGGCATGAAGTTTGACGGTAGCTTTGTCCGCATAACCGCCCCTCAATCAGCGCGTCTCCTTAACAACCTGTCCCACCTTGCACCCCTGCCCCACACAGCCTAGTAAGGCTTTAACAGAAAAGGGAGTGCACGTATGCGTCGTGTCGTCGTCACCGGTCTTGGGATCGTTTCCTCGATCGGGAACAATGCCGAAGAGGTCTTGGCCTCTTTGAAAGCCGGGAAATCCGGCATCGAAGCCAGCCCGGAAATGGCAGAGCACGGCTTTCGCAGCCAGGTTGCGGGCACCATCAATCTGGACCTGAAAGAGCTGGTCGACAAACGCACCCTGCGTTTCATGGGCCCCGGCGCGGCCTATGCGCATATCGCGCTGTCCCAGGCGATCGCAGATGCGGGCCTGTCCGAGGACCAGATCGTCAATGAGCGCACTGGTCTGGTTGCCGGTTCCGGCGGTCCATCCACATCGGCGATGCTGACCGCACATCAGACTGTGTTGAAAACCGGCGCGACCAAACGGATCGGCCCTTTTGCTGTGCCAAAATGCATGTCGTCCACGATCTCGGCCAACCTCGCAACTGCGTTCAAGATCAAGGGGATCAACTACTCGATCACCTCGGCCTGCTCAACCTCGCTGCATTGCATCGGGAACGCGGCTGAACAGATCATGATGGGCAAACAAGACGTCATGTTTGCAGGCGGCGGTGAAGAGCTGGACTGGACCCTGTCCTGCCTGTTTGACGCCATGGGCGCGATGTCGTCGAAAAAGAATGACGACCCAACCAAAGCCTCGCGTGCGTTTGATCAGGACCGCGATGGTTTTGTGATCTCTGGCGGTGGCGGCATGGTGGTTCTGGAAGAGCTGGACCACGCCGTTGCGCGCGGTGCCAAGATCTATGCCGAAGTGACGGGCTTTGCGGCCACTTCCGACGGCCACGACATGGTTGCCCCTTCCGGCGAAGGCGGCGAACGCGCGATGCGTCTGGCCCTGCAAACTCTGCCCGAGGGTCGCAAGGTTGACTATATCAACGCTCACGGCACCTCGACCCCCGTTGGGGACGTCGGCGAAGTCGAAGCCGCACGTCGTGTCTTTGGCGAAGGCAAGGTGCCTCCGATTTCATCCACCAAATCGATGACCGGTCACGCACAGGGTGCCGCAGGCGCGCTTGAGACCATTTTCTGTCTGCTGATGCTGGAAAACGATTTCATCACGCCGTCGATCAATGTGGACACCCTCGCCGAAGGCATCCTGCCCGGCGAAGTGGCAACCGATCTGGTGGAAAATGCAGGTCTGGATTCCGTTATGACCAACAGCTTCGGCTTTGGCGGCACCAACGGGTCGATGGTTTTGAGCAAGTACAAAGGGTAACGTCCAATGTCTGGAGTTCTTCAAGGCAAGCGCGGCCTCATCATGGGCGTCGCAAACGAGCGCTCGATAGCATGGGGCATCGCAAAAGCCATGCATGCGGCGGGTGCGGAACTGGCTTTCACCTACCAGGGCGAAGCCTTTGGTACGCGGTTGAAACCCCTCGCAGAAAGCGTCGACAGCGATTTCATGGTGGATGTTGATGTCACCGATGATGCCTCGCTTGATACTGCATTTGCGCAATTGGGCGAACGCTGGCCGACCATTGATTTTGTGGTCCACGCCATCGCTTATTCTGACAAATCAGAGCTGACCGGGCGCTTCCTGGACACGAGCCGTGCGAATTTTAAAAATTCCATGGATATCTCTGCCTATTCCTTCATCGAGGTGGCGCGTCGTGCCTATCCGATGATGCAGGAAAACGGCGGCACGCTGTTGACGCTGACTTATCTCGGCTCCAACCGGGTTGTGCCGAACTATAACGTGATGGGCGTGGCCAAGGCCGCGTTGGAATCCGCCACCCGCTATTTGGCCAACGACCTTGGCCCCGAAGGCATCCGCGTCAACGCAATCTCACCCGGTCCGATGAAGACGCTGGCAGGCGCGGCCATTGGCGGTGCGCGCAAGACGTTCAAACACTCCGACCAGAACGCTCCCATGCGCTCCAACGCAACGCTTGAGGCCGTGGGCGGCACAGCCGTATACCTCGCTTCTGACGCAGGTGCCTGCACCACTGGTGAGATCATCAGGGTCGACGGCGGCTTCCATGTTCTGGGCATGCCACAATCGGATAACCTCTGACCGATAACCTCTGATTTCGAACGGAATCATGTGAATTTCAAAAGGCAGCTCTTGGGCTGCCTTTTCCTTTACCCGATCCACAACTGCCCCCGCACAAGGCGGCCCATAGGCGAAACACGACGTCAATTTCGGGCAGGTAAAATTCACGCTTTGCGGGTGCGAAACACTGTGCAACTGTTGCGGCTAGGAGAGTGATACCATGCCCATCAGTACTTGCGTTTTCGATGCTTACGGCACGCTGTTTGACGTGACATCAGCGGCCCGCCAGGCGGCCCAAGAACCTCAGTTCCCGCATCTGCAGGACCACTGGGTGCAACTGGCCACCCATTGGCGGCTCAAACAGCTGCAATACACCTGGCTGCGCGCCATCACAGATGCGCATACGGATTTCTGGCAAGTGACCGAAGAGAGCCTGGATTGGGCGCTAGAGGCATGTGGCCTGTCCGGCGACAGCACATTGCGCCAGCGCCTGATGGATCTGTTTTGGGAGCTGCAGGCCTATCCTGAAGTGCCCGAGGTTCTCAGCACCCTCAAGGAACGCGGATTTAACGTGGCGATCCTGTCCAACGGCTCCCCCGATATGTTGAACGGCGCGGTGAAATCCGCTGGAATCGGCGCCTCTTTGGATGATGTGCTCTCGGTCGAAAGTGTCGGCGTATTCAAACCCGCCGCCGCCGTCTACGATCTGGTGGGTGCCCGGTTCAATTGCGCACGTGATGAGGTGCTCTTTGTATCCTCAAACGGCTGGGACGCTGCGGCTGCGGCCGGTTACGGATTTACCACCGCCTGGGCCAACCGGATGGGCGAGCCTAAGGACCGCCTGCCCTGGACGCCGGACTACACCCTCACCAACCTGCACCCAATCCCGGATCTGGCAGGGGCAAAAGATGCCTAAGTTTCAAACCGCTGACGGGCTCTCTCTCTATTTCACGGACAGCGCTGAAACGGATCCAGCGGCCGCGACCCGCCTGCCGCTCCTGTGCTTGCCTGGCCTTACACGCTGTGGTCTGGACTTTCGCTATTTCGCACCGCATGCGGCGCGATACCGGTTGATCACCCTTGATTTTCGCGGACGTGGGCAATCCGAGTATGACCCGAATTTCACGACCTATAACGTACCACAAGAAGCGCAGGATGTGATTGCGTTGCTGGATCACCTTGCGATCCCCAAGGCAGCACTTTTGGGCACATCGCGCGGTGGTCTGGTCGCCATGACGCTCGCCGTGTTGGCCAAGGAGCGCCTTGCCGGGGTGATCCTAAACGACGTCGGCCCCGAAATCCCACCCGGCGGCATTGCCCGCATTATGGACTATCTGGGCCGCAAACCCGCAGCCAGGACGCTCGCCCAAGCGGCCAAACAACTTGAAACAGCCATGCAAGCAGCCTTTCCGGACGTCAGCGCCGATCGCTGGTTTGAAGAAGTCGCGACCTTTTACACCGAAACCCCATCCGGGCTTGAACTGAGCTATGACGCAAAGCTACGCGACGCGCTATTGGCGCAGGCCGAGGCCGGGCCGATCCCAGATTTGTGGCCGCTTTTCCACACCTTGGAAGGCCTGCCCCTGGCAGCTCTGCGCGGCGAAAACTCTGATATTCTGGCCCGTGACACCTTTGACAAAATGGCGCTGGCCCTGCCCGATGCCATCTGTCAAGAAATCCCCAATCGCGGGCATGTTCCATTCCTTGACGAACCCGACGCATTAAACGCAATTCATTCCGCCCTGGAGCAGATCAAATGGCCACAATAGAAAAAATCGAAGCCGCCGCCAAACGTTTGCACGGAAACGCACGCATCACGCCCCTGCTGTCCTCCCCCTTTTTGGATGAGATCGCCGGGCGCCAGGTTTTGATCAAGGCCGAATGCCTGCAGCACACCGGATCCTTCAAATTCCGCGGCGGCTGGGCGGCCGTCTCCTCGCTTGGCTTTCACGCGCGCAAACGCGGGGTCATTGCCTATTCCAGCGGCAACCACGCCCAGGGTGTGGCGGCCGCCGCCAAGGCTCATAACACGCCTGCGGTGATTGTGATGCCCGCCGATGCGCCACAGCTCAAGATCGACAACACCCGCGCCCTTGGGGCCGAGGTGGTGCTGTATGATCGTATCGGCGGCGAAGACCGCGAAGCCATTGGCGCGAAACTCGCCGAAGAGCGCCGCCTGACGCTGATCGAACCTTACGAACACCCCGAGGTCATTGCGGGTCAAGGCAGCGTGGGTTTGGAAATTGCACAGCAAACAGCCGCGCTTGGCATTACCAAGGCTGAGGTCGCGATTTGCTGCGGTGGCGGAGGGCTCGCGTCCGGCGTGGCACTCGCGCTCGAAAAATATGCGCCAAACATGCGCGTCCGCCCCGCAGAACCGGTTGGTTTCGATGACGTGGCGCGGTCCTTGGCGGCGGGTAAAATCATGTCCAACCCAGCTGCGACCGGCTCCATTTGCGACGCCATTTTGACACCTGAACCCGGCGCAACCACCTTCCCCATTCTCAAACGCCTCGCGGGGGCCGGTGTCGCGGTCACGGACGCCGAGGCCATGCGTGCGGTCGCCCAGGCGTTCCTGCGTCTGAAACTGGTGGTGGAGCCCGGCGGCGCGGTCTCCCTTGCGGCGGCGCTTTTCCATCCCGACGCCTTTGAAAGCGATACGGTGATCGCGGTTGCAACCGGCGGCAACATCGATCCCGCAACCTTTCAAACCGCGCTTAGCGAATTCACGGGTTAACCAGAGCAGATCACATGACGGATTTCACGATCGCATCCTTTAACGTCAAAAACCTGATTGGCGCGGATCAGGAATACTACCGGTTTCAAAGCTACACGCCCGAGGAATACGCGTGGAAAGTGGACTGGATGGCGGATCAGCTGCTTACACTGGATGCCGATATTGTCGGCTTTCAGGAGATCTTTGACGAAACCGCCCTGCGGGATGTGATTTCAGAGGCCGATCAACGCGGCATCGCCTCAAACGCGGCATCGGTGCCGGATGCCTCCAAACGCTATCACCGCCGGGCGATCTTTCGCAAAATTGCCTATACCCCCTACACGGATGCTGCGCTCGCCTTTGCGCCAAACGTCAAAGACACCGGCAAGCCCGGCGCACGTCGCCCTGGCCTGGCGATCCTGTCGCGTTTTGGTTTTGCCGAAGACCCAATTGTGATCCAGCAGTTGGACACACCACTGGACATCCCCCTTACTGCGCTCAGCGGTGACACAGATGCCGGCGGGACCTACCGCGTTCAAAGTCTGTCGCGCCCGATCCTCAAGGCGCGCGTGCCCATCGGTGACCAGATCGTCACCGTCTTCAACTGCCATCTGAAGTCCAAACTGGGGGAGTTCATCACCCCAGAAGGTGCTGACCATGCAGCCGAGGCCGATCTTACATTCTATGACGCACCCGGCCGCGCATTGGGCGCTTTGCGCGCGGCTCTGCGCCGTATGGCCGAAGCCTATGTGTTGCGTAAAACCATTGTGGATGAGCTGGCTCTTGGCCGTCCCGTCATGGTTCTGGGCGATTTCAACGACGGCGAACATGCGGTCAGCAGTGAGATCATCAGCGGTGAAACACCGTTTCGCAACTATGCCTGGATGCTGCGCCATGACGCGCGCCACCGCAATGATCGCTACACGGATGATGAAAACACCAACATTTCCGAGGCCATCGATTCAATGCGGCTGCGGTCGGCAGAACACATGTTCCTGCGCAAATCCCTGCGCGATGTGGTCTACACCACCGCCTTTGGCGGGGTGCATGAAAGCATCGACCAGATCTACATGTCCCGCCACTTTGACCCCACCTGGAACGGCGCATCGGGAGAGATGCAATATTACACCGTGTTGAACGATCATCTGACGGATGGCAGCCACCCAGAGGCCCCCTATAACAAATTGGCCTCCGATCACGGGCAGATCATGGCACATATGCGCTTGCGCTAGCACAGCTTGACGCGGCAGAAAGCCTCAGCCCCGCTGCAGGAGACCCCTATGCCCATTGCCACCATTGGAGAGATCGACCTTCACTACCGTCTGGACGGCCCCGAGACAGGCGCGCCCTTGGTGTTTATCCACGCGTTGGGCACCCGGCTCGATCTTTGGGATGAAGTGGTCGACCGCCTGCCCGGCGGGTTGCGGGTCTTGCGTTTGGACCTGCGTGGCCACGGGCACTCCAGCGCGCCAGATGCGCCCTACAGCATGGGCGCGTTGATCAAGGACGTCGAGGGCCTGTTGGACCAGCTCATGATCCGCGATGCCGTGTGTGTTGGCCTGTCAATCGGCGGCATGATTGCGCAGGGGCTGGCGGTGAAACGCCTTGATCAGATCCGGGGGCTGGTGCTGTCAAACACGGCTGCAAAGATCGCCACGCCTGCGACTTGGAAAGACCGGATCGCATTGATTGACGACAAGGGCCTGTCGGCCATTGCGGACCCGACGCTGGATCGCTGGCTGGCCCGCAGCAACCGACAAGGCCCGCTGGCCGATCGGCTGCGCGCCATGATCACCTCAACTTCTCAGGCTGGCTACATCGGCTGTTGCGCGGCGATTTCAGGCACTGATTTCTACACACCAACCAGCGGGCTGCGCCTGCCGACGCTGGGGATTTGCGGCACCGAAGACGGGTCAACCCCGGCGGATCTGGTGCGCGAAACCGTGGACCTGATCCCCGGCAGCCAGTTTCACCTGATCCGCAAATCCGGTCACATGCCCTGTGTCGAACAGCCGGAAGAATTTACCGTCCATCTGGTGGAGTTCTTGCAACAGATCGGCCATATCGAGCCTTAATCGAGACGCTACAGGAGGCCCAGATGGCCGCATCCCTTTTTGAAAGCCAGCTTTACAGCGGCGTGTTTGCTGCGGGCGACGCCGCGCGCCTGTTCTCAGACAGCG
Source organism: Epibacterium ulvae (assembly GCF_018678075.1). Classification (GTDB taxonomy): domain Bacteria; phylum Pseudomonadota; class Alphaproteobacteria; order Rhodobacterales; family Rhodobacteraceae; genus Epibacterium; species Epibacterium ulvae_A. The sequence goes on from NZ_JAHHIR010000033.1 coordinate 100,315, forward strand.
CCGAAGTGCGCGCCATGCTGCTGGTCGAAGGGGCCCTGGCCAAGGCACAAGGCGCATTGGGCGTCATCCCCGCCGACAGCGCCGCCGCGATCCAACGCGCGGTTATGGAAGTGGCCATTGATCCAGGTGCGTTGCGGGCAGAGACCGCACAAAACGGCGTTCCAGTTCCCGCGCTGGTGGCCGCCTTTCGGGATGAGATGAACGCGCCCGAACATGCGCAATACGTCCATTGGGGCGCCACGTCGCAGGATATCATGGACACTGCCCTAATGCTGCGCCTGCGTCAGGTGCTGGCACTGATCGAGGCCGATGTAAAAACAACGGTCGTGCAACTGGCCGCGTTGGCGGACACCCATGCAGATCGACCCATCGCCGGGCGCAGTTTTGGGCTTCATGCGGCACCAACCTCATTTGGCGCAATTGTCGCAAGCTGGGGCGCGCCCTTGCTGGATGCGCTGGAGGAATTGCCACAGTTGCGGTCGTCAAATCTGCTGGTCTCGTTGTCCGGGGCCATCGGCACAGGTGGCGCCCTGGGGGGCCAAGCACACGAGACCCGCGCGGCGCTTGCAGCCGGTCTTGCCCTGTCTGACCCCAAACGCAGCTGGCACACGGACCGCGGGCCTATCTTGCGCCTTGTGGGTTGGATGCACCGCGTGACCCTTGCCCTCGCCAAATTGGGTCAGGACTGTCAGGCCATGGTGCAAACCGGGATTGAGACTGTGAAAATTGCCCAAGGTGGCAGCTCTTCGACCCTACCGCACAAGCAAAACCCGGTCACCGCTGCCAAACTGGTCGCCCTTGCCCATCACAGCACCGGGTTACACGCGAGCCTGCAGATCAGCGCCCCCCATCAGTATCAACGCGACGCCTCTGCTTGGTTCGCAGAATGGTTAAGCCTGCCGTCATTGGTTTTGACCGCTGCGACCGCCGCTCAAAGTGCTGCTGCCCTCAGCAAGGCAATTGCCCCGCGCATTGATCAAATCAACATCGATTTATCGCGTAATTTCTATGTGATCCATTCTGAAGCGTTGACTTTCGCCTTAACCGCCCGATTTACTCGACCCGAGGCGCAGGCTATCGTTAAAAGACTATGCGCCGAAGCGATGACCCAAGGCGTATCACTTTCTCAAGTTGCAATGGAACAGTTTCCGGATCTTACCCTGGATCAGGTGTTTGATCCGATCCGCCAGATGGGGACCGCTCCGATCGAAGCGCGCGCATTTTCAAAACGCGCACAGGCATATTCAAAGCCCGACTAACGCGAGCGCGGACCACGCTCAAACACTGCTAAAGATAGAAAATCAAATCTGACCCGAATGCCCATTAATACACTTTTGTGAAATTTAGGGAGGCCGTTCAAATCATACACTTAGCTTGGGAAAGCCTTCACCAAGGTCTGGCTCAGAGCAGCACCGAAGCCCTTGCAATATCTTTAACTTTGCAAAATCAACATGATGCAAGAGAACGCAGCAAGCTATCGTTCGATTAGAATATCCGCTTCAAAGGTCTAGCCTATACTAGACTTTTTATGCAATATGCCGACAATCCTCCATAACGAGCAACAGAACTTTACGATTATGAATATCTCAACCCAAACACCGAAACCCGCACCCGCAGACATGTCGACCAACGCAGCCTCCGCCGCTGCATTCCTTAAAGCATTGGCGCACGAAGGCCGTTTGATGATTTTATGTCATCTCGTTGATGGTGAGCGTTCTGTGGGCGAGTTGGAGAACTTATTAGGCTTACGCCAAGCCGCTGTCAGCCAAATGCTCGCACGTCTGCGCGATGAAGGCATGGTTCACACACGGCGCGCGGGAAAAACCGTCTATTACAGCCTCAAAGATCAAAACGCTGCGCAAGTCCTTGATCTGCTTCACAGTTTATTCTGCGACAACGACACCCTACCATCGACTGCGGCCCAAACCTCCTAGTTGGAGACATAGCCCGCGACAACCTGCAACAGCTTGAACGCTGTCGGGGCATCGTTCTCGACAACGGCGAGGAATTCTTCTTCGCCAATGCGCAGGCAGGTCAGATCTGTTTTGGCCACCATGGTCAGCGCGCGCGGTTCGCGTCGGATCAGGCCCAATTCGCCAACCAAACGTCCCTGACCAAAGGTCACAATATATCGGTCATCCTGACCTGGTTGTGGCAGGTAAAAATCGGCCTCACCTTCGAGAATCATGTAGGCGCCATCTGATGCATCATCGTCTTTGTTAAAGATGACATGGCCCGATTTGGCATCATACCACCGCGCGCCAAAGGCTAACAGGCGCAGCTGGCGGCGATTTAGGCCCGAAAACAACTCTGTTTGCTCCAATGCGCGTAGTTTCCGGGCAAGGTCAGCGCTGGCAGCGCCATCTTCGACGGTCTCGATACGCACATCATCTGTAACAAGCCGCCCCTGTTGCAGCTCATAATAGACATCAAACACCTCAGGCTTGGCGAATTCCGCGCTGAGATACACCAGCGTGGTGTCGGGCAGCAGTTTACGCAGGTTCTTATGCACCGCGATCCGCGTTTCCAGATCATAGCTGGCCATGGCGTCATCCAGGATCAGCAGATCCGGGCGTTTAACTGTTGCCCGTGAAAAGGCCAAAGGCTCGGCAAAACTGGCCGGCAGACCCTGCCCGCCCACCGCAATCGGCAGGTCAAAGATCAGCTCCACCACCAGATCGCGCAGCCCGTTGTCGATCAGTACCTGGGACACCAGCTTGTGCAGTTCTTCGCCTTTGGCTCCGGCTCCATCGGAGATTTTGCCAAACAATGCGTTTTCCAGAACCGTAAGCCCCGGTGCAAAGTTCGTCCTGGCGATCGGGACAAAGGTCTTTTGCAAGGCACCACGCATGTCATTGCCATGGGCGCGACGGAATTCCAGGATCTGTACTTTCATCTCGTCCGTAAAGGCCGGGCCGATTTTCTCGGCCGAGATCCGGAAGGGCACGATCAACAGCTGTGCCAGCTCAACCAGATCCAGCCCATCGGCCCCGTTTTTGCGCGACTTCTCTGTCAGGGCCAGCGCGGTTTCATATGTGCTGGAGCCGATCCCCAATTTGCGAAACAGCGGGTGATCCACTCCGTCGATGCCAAAGGTCTGGCGCAACATATCCACTACATCGTGGGTCAAGGCGACCAGATCGTTGACCAGCCCTAGCTCGCGCAGACGTTCCAGAAACTCGCGCTGTTGGATCAGCTGTTCTTCGGTCAGCGGCTGGCGGAGCGTTGCGTACAGCAGGTTTTCCGCAACCGGCATCGACGCGTTATAGTCCTGTGGTGAGAAGAAATGCGTGCAATCCTGCAAGCCTGCTTCCCGCACGGCGGCTTGGATTTGCGGACGCAAGGACACCAGCCGTTGTGCCAGTTCCGGATGCACCTCGCTTTCAAAACGCTGCTCCACCCCGCGCCGGAACAGATTGGTTTGCGATCCAATCCCCTCGACCAGCCGAAGCCACCATTCCCGCAGTTCATTTTCACTGTTGAGACGCGCCAGCCCCGGTTCGAGCCACTGTGTATCGATGGGGTCGTGACTGTTGCCCGCCTTGATCGCGTCCCGATTGCGCTGCGCGTCAACGGCGCTGCCCTGTGGTCGCAGACGCATCGGCATCAGCACGTTATCACCAAAAGTGCCCTGAAACAGAATGGGGCGCGACGTCGCATATCCAACCCGCGCCGCAAGAACCGCCTGATGCAGCTGGCGCAGGTCATGCCCTGCCAATGTCACCGTCCCGGCTGATGGCAAAAGCTCACGCGTCAAAAGCTGCGCGAGGGCCCGGCGATCCTCTTCGGACGGGGCCGCGATACCGACCACTTTGCCCTTTGGCAGGTCAGCATTCAGGTCTTCTAGAACCAGATTACCATCCGCGTCCCGAACATTCACATTTCGCAATATGACGTCGCCCTGCAGACGTTCAATCACCTCTGGATCACCTTGCATCAAATGGGCATCGACCATGCCAGATGGCGCAAACCGTTCCTGGATCACATCCCAACGCAGCCCCATGTCCTGGGTCTGGTTGTAATAGGTCAGCAGCTCCTTCCAAGGCGAAGCCAGGTCTTTGTAAGCTGCCAATGCGGCGACAAGCGCCCCAAGCGAGACCTTGCCTTGCAGCACCAGAAAACCACCAACGGCATAAAAGAAAAACGGCGTGAGCTGCGTGATGAAGTTATTGATAAACTTCATGAAAAACTTCTTTTTGTAGATATCAAATCGGATATCGTACAACCGCCCCAGACGCTCCGTGATCACCGCCAACCGGTATCTCCAACCGCCGTTGATCCGCAAGGTCGAGGCCCCCGCGGCGCTCTCCCCAATTTCCGAGGCCAGGGCGCGCACCTGATGAATACGCTTCTTGTTCAACAGATTGATCCGACGCTGCAAAACGGGGATCAACCACCCCTGCAAAGGGATCAGCGCAATCGCCGCCAGACCAAACCAGAAATTTTGGGAGAACAGAAAAAACAGGATCGTCAGCATCTGCCCGGCCTGCAGCACCGGCTGGCTGATTGCATCCCCCATCAACCCGCCCATCGGCTCGCTTTCAGAGGTGACCATGGACACCAATTCACCCTGACTGACCCGTTCAAAATAGGGCTGTGGGAACCGCAGAACCCGTTCGATCAGTTGAAAGCGGTAGCGGCGCAACATACGCTCTGCCAGGAACCCCTTCATCGTGTTGATCCGCATTTTCAGCAGACCGTGACAGAGAACCGAGACCAGAAAGGCTGCGCACAAGAACCAAAGGTAATGCAACTGCTCCAGTTCGTACCCCATCACGGAAATGGTGGAGGTCTGCGAGCCGATGGCATCGTTGATAATCCGCTTGGGCAGTTCAAGCGTCAGATACAACAGAGGAAATAAACAGGATGTCACCACAAGCAGCACGAGTTGATCGCGCTTGGAGTACTTCCAGATAAACTTAAAAAGAGACCGTTCGATGACCCTGCTCCCGATTGTGGCATCGGCCACGTACATCTAGCCTTGGAATGACGTTACGCCAAGACCGACTTGTTACTGTTCCTTTTGTAAGTTCTGTGCATTCTTGCAACGAGCAGTGTTTGCCTATGCGATGAAAAACCGTAAGGTTCAAACGAATTCCGGGTCTCAAGAAGGACAAACCATTGTCAGAACACGTCGCATCATTGCTTGCCTTGCTTCTGCTGTTGCAGGTCAAACATATGTTTGCGGATTTCTATTTACAGACCCCACGCATGCTTTCGGGCCGGAGCCTTTATTTTCATATGGGTCGCGCGCAACACGCCAGCGTCCATTTGATTGGAACCGCATGTGTTTTGACGATCATGTCCGCACCGCTGAAATTCGCTTTCATTATTTGTATTTTGGAATGGATTGCGCATTTCCACATCGACTTTGGCAAAGCGCGATACAATGAAATGAAAGATCTAAAACCGACTCAGTCCTTGTTTTGGTGGGCAATGGGCACCGACCAAGCGCTGCATCAAGCCACTTATCTAGGCATGGGCTGGGCTTGGTGCGTTTTTGTTTTGCCTTGATGCATTTTCGTACCACGCCTCTTCACGATCAAGAGAGCGGCCGCGTCCGGTGACCTGGCGTTCGTCTTTCCGGACCTTTTGCAACATTCGCGCCCTATTATTCACACCTTGTTTCTTTCGTGCTGTTGCCCTTTTCCGGCGCGCGACGGTTTAAACACATCACCGTGGTGTGACTTTGCCAAACGTCCGTCAATGAGTTTGCCCGTTTGGCGGTTAAATCGTGAAATTTTCAAACAGATACTTTATTGTTACCGCACAACATCGGTAACGTAGTTTTCAAAGACCAACCATTGGCGCTCTGACAACGTCCGCTGTGAAAAGGTTTGACGGGTGAAGGAAGCGCAAGCGATGCTGCAAAGCGAGATCAGAACTGGGAATACAATGCATCGCTGCCCAAAATACGAATATTTGCGCATTCAACCAAACTGCGCGGGGGCAACGGCCTTATGACCTCCCTTCTTTCGGTGAATAACCTCAGCATTGCCTTCTCAGGGAATGCCCCGGTGGTCGAGGACGTGAGTTTCACGGTCGAAGAGGGGGAAACCCTGGCGCTGGTCGGTGAAAGCGGCTCGGGCAAGACCTTGACCTGTCGGGCGGCTTTAGGAATTTTGCCGCGCACTGCCAAGCTCACCTCGGGTCAGATCATGTTGCGGTTGGATGACGGTCCGGTGGATCTGCTCACGCTCGACAAACGCGCGGTGCGTGACATTCGCGGTAATCAGGTCTCTATGATCTTCCAAGAACCGATGCGCTCGCTGTCGCCCTTGCACCGGATCGGCAATCAGGTGGTGGAGGTTCTGCACCTGCACGGCGGCCCCTATGGCGCCAAAGCCAAACAAATCGTGTTGGATGTCTTTGAACAGGTGGGGTTTCCCAACCCTGAGCGCACCTATCGCTCGTATCCGTTTGAGCTTTCGGGCGGGATGCGCCAGCGCGCGATGATCGCCATGGCCATGGTAGCCCGTCCCAAGCTGATGATCGCAGATGAACCCACAACCGCACTGGATGTCACAACCCAAGCACAGGTGCTGGGGCTAATGAAAGATCTGCAACAGCAGACCGGCATGGCGATGATCCTGGTGACCCATGATCTGGGTGTTGTTGCGAATATGGCTGAAAAAATCGTGGTCATGCACAAGGGCAAGGTGATGGAGTCTGGCAACGCAACGCCCATCCTCAACGCGCCTGCCCACGCCTATACCAAAGCCTTGATCAAGGCGGCGCCACGTATTCCCGACGACCCCGTGCCGGTGTTGCCCACATCTGGCCATGACGTGATCCTAGAAATGAAATCGGTGGCCAAGACATATGCGCTGCGCTCTGGTCGGGGCTGGTCGGGCGCACTTAAGGTCCATGCCTGTCGCGGTGTGGATCTGACATTGCCACGGGGCAAGACGCTGGCAATCGTGGGGGAGAGCGGATCTGGCAAAACCACCGCCGCCCGCATTGCTTTGGGTGCCGAGCTTCCAGATCCCGGCGGTGAGGTTCTGTTTCGCAGCACACCGGACGGCGACGCCCTGCCCGTGCATGCCATGGACCACGCAACGCGCATGACGTTCCAACGCGAAGCGCAGATGGTGTTTCAAGATCCCTACTCCTCGCTCAGCCCGAGGATGCGCATTCAGGACGCGCTGACCGAACCTTTGGAAATTCACAATATCGGAAACCGCGCCGAGCAGCGTGAAAAAGCTGCCAACCTGCTGTGCCTTGTGGGTTTGGGTCCTGATATGCTGCTGCGCTACCCGCATGCCTTCTCTGGCGGTCAACGCCAACGCCTGTCGATTGCCCGCGCGCTGATGCTGGATCCTAAATTGCTGGTCTGTGACGAGCCGACCTCGGCCTTGGATGTGTCCGTGCAAGAACAGATCCTGCAACTGCTCGAAGAGATCCGAAATCAGAAGAAACTGTCATATCTGTTCATCAGTCACGACCTTGCTGTGGTTGCGCGGATCGCCGATGAAGTTGCCGTAATGCGACGCGGATTGGTGGTTGAACAGGCGCCCCCTGACACGCTTTTTTACAATCCTCAACATCCCTACACCAAAGCGCTGATTGCCGCCCAACCGGAGCCCGAGATCGATCGCCCGATTGATCTGAAACTCGTAGCCCAAGGGGCCGGCATGCCCGACCGCTGGCCCGACGCCTATCGGTTCGACGGCAACGACGCCCCTCCGCTGGTTCATGTGGAACCCGGACATAAAGTGAGATGTCATGTTTAAGCTGTTTCGAAATCTTTCCCTGACCGCAGCCGCGTTTGTGGTCGCCGCACATATGGCGCATGCCCAAACGTTGGAGCGGTCCGATTATCAGGAAAGCAGCTTTTGGAAATCCGAAGTTGATATGGACTTCCTGCCCCCCGTGGCCGAACGGCTGCCCGACACGCCTTTGATTGTTGACCTCGCGGCCAAGGGGCGCAGCTTTGGCGTTCAAGGCGGCACCCTCAACACGATGGTCAGTCGGTCCAAGGACATCCGCCAGATGGTGGTCTATGGCTACGCGCGGCTGGTGGGCTATGACGATGATTACAACCTGAAACCCGATCTGCTGCTGGCCTGCGAAAACGACGGCAATCGCAAGTTCACCATGCGGCTGCGTCCGGGTCACAAATGGTCGGACGGAAGCCCCTTCACGGCCGAGGATTTCCGCTATTGGTGGGAAGACGTGGCCAACAACCCGTTGCTGAACCCGGCAGGCCCGCCAGATTTCCTACGAGTCGAAGGCGAGGTGCCGACGGTCACATTCCCGGATGAAACCACCGTTGTTTATGAGTGGTCCAAACCCAATCCGAACTTTATGCAAAGCCTTGCACAGGCGCGCCCTCCGTTCATCTATCGACCCTCCGCATATCTGAAACAGTTCCACGCGGACTTCACCGCGCCCGAAGCGCTGGAGGAAGAGGTCGACTATGCCCGGGTGAAATCCTGGGCCGCGCTGCACAACAAGCTCGACAATATGTACAAGTTCGACAATCACGAGCTGCCCACATTGCAGCCCTGGATGAACGCATCTTCGGGCAAGAAGATCCGCCATCAATTCGTCCGCAACCCGTTCTACCACCGGATCGACAGCCGTGGCGTGCAGTTGCCCTATATCGACACCGTCGAGATGGAGATCGTCTCGGGCGGGTTGATCGCAGCCAAATCCAACGCAGGCGAAGCCGATCTACAGGCCCGTGGCCTTGGGTTTCGCGACATTCCGATCCTGCGCAAAGGCGAGAATGAAGGCGGCAATTACCGATCCGTCCTGTGGCAAAGCGGCGCCGCCTCGCAAATCGCGATCTATCCGAATTTGAACGTAAACGATCCGGTCTGGCGCGAGGTGCTGCGCAATGTGCGCGTGCGCCGCGCCCTGTCGCTTGCGATCAACCGTCGCGCAATCAACAAAGCACTGTATTTCAAACTGGGCCATCCCGGTGCAATGGCGGTTCTGGAAAAAAGCCCGTTCTTTGAGGACAAGATGCGCTCTGCCTGGGCTGCATATGACCCTGAGCTGGCCAATCATATGCTGGATGCCGCAGGCCTGTCTGAGAAAGACGCCTATGGCATCCGCTACTTGCCCGATGGCCGCCGGATGGAGCTGATTGTCGAAACCGCCGGTGAACGGCAAGAAGTGGAAAACGCGCTGCAGATTATTACCGATGACTGGAACGATATTGGCATCAAACTGATCCTGCGCCCGCTTGACCGTGACATCCTGCGCAACCGCGTGTTTTCCGGCACCACAATGGCATCGGTCTGGTATGGCTGGGACAACGGGTTGCCCGGCCCCTATACCTCACCGTCGTATCTGGCGCCAACCGATCAGACGTTTCTGGCCTGGCCGAAATGGGGGCAATACCACCAAACCAGCGGCCAGGTTGGCGAACATCCCGATGATCCGGCAGCAAAACAGCTGATGCATTTGATGCATGATTGGAACAACGCCACCGACGACGCCACCCGCAGCCAGATCTGGCACGACATGCTGATGATTCACGCGGAACAAGTCTATGGGATTGGGTTGGTTTCAGGCGCGCCGCAACCGGTGGTCATCAACCGCAACCTTCGAAATGTCCCGGACAAAGCCATCTGGGCTTGGGATCCGGGTGCCCATTTTGGGGTACACCGCGTCGATGAATTCTACTTCGAAGGCGGCCAAGGCTAATGCATCTTCTGCGCTACGCGATCTATCGTTTCGCCACCATGCTGCTGACCTTATGGGTGGTGTCGATCCTGATTTTCATCATCATCAACCTGCCCCCCGGTGACTATCTGTCCAACCAGATTGCCGAGCTACAAGCCTCAGGTCAGTCCGCAGGCGTTGCCAAGGCCGAGTTTCTGCGCCAAGAATACGCGCTGGACCGCCCCCTGTGGCAGCAATATTTCATCTGGGTCGGCTTCTTTCCCGGACCACATGGGTTTTCCGGCCTGATCCAGGGCAACTTTGGCTGGTCATTTGAATTTGACGCCCCCGTATCCGAGATTGTCGGCGACAGCCTGTGGATGACCGTCATGGTCAATCTGGCGGCCGTCCTGTTTGTCTATCTGGTCGCCCTTCCGCTGGGTGTTCTGGCGGCGGCACGCGCGCGCAGCTGGGTGGACTACACCTCGGCCTTTGTGGGGTATCTGGGGCTGGCCACGCCGAACTTTTTGCTGGCGCTGGTTTTGTTTTACTATGGGCACAAACACTTGAACTTGCCGATCGGCGGCTTGATGGACCCGGTTTACGAAAACGCGCCCTTGTCTTGGGACAAGGTGAAATCCATCCTGCTGCATTTGATCGTGCCCACCTTTGTGATCGGCACTTCGGGCGCATCCGCCATGATGCAGCGTTTGCGCGCGAATATGCTGGATGAGCTGGGCAAACCCTATGTGGAAACCGCCATAGCCAAAGGGATGCCACCGCGCCGCATGTTGATGAAATACCCGCTGCGGGTGGCCTTTAACCCCTTTGTTGCGGATATCGGCAACCTGCTGCCCTCGATGGTGTCCGGCTCTGTTCTGGTATCGGTTGTTCTCGGCCTACAAACCATCGGCCCCGACCTGCTTCAGGCGCTCAAATCGCAAGACATGTTCCTGTCGGCCTTTGTGCTGATGTTCGTGGCGCTGCTGACATTGATCGGCACAATGATCTCTGACGTGCTCCTGGTCCTGCTGGATCCGCGTATTCGCTATGAGGGGCGCAAATCATGACCCATTCACCTGACGACCGCTTTGTCAACGACGCGCCCTTTGATCCCAACCCGGCCCTGCTGGAAGTCGAGCGCAAGGATCTGGACGCGCCAAATTGGCTGTTGGTTTGGCGCAAGTTCCGCACCCATCGGCTGGGTCTGATATCCGGCGCGTTCTTGTTGTTTTGCTATCTGCTGCTACCCGTCATTGGCTTTGTCGCGCCTTATGGGCCAAATGAACGCCACGCAGAGCATCTGTATTCGCCACCGCAAAGCATTCATTTCTTCCATGACGGGGAATTCCTCGGCCCGTTTATCTATCCAATGACATCCGAGGCGAACCTGCAGACTTTTCAGTGGGAGTTCATTCCCGATCTCGAAAGCCCCCGCACACTGCGGTTCTTCTGCGAAGGCAAATCCTACAAGATCGCAGGCCTTATCCCCTCAGACATTCATCTGTTCTGCCCGCCGGAAGTTTTTGACGAGGAGGTCGTGCCCTTTTTCCTATGGGGATCAGACCGGTTAGGGCGCGATGTGTTCAGCCGTATCCTTTATGGTGCGCAATTGTCGCTGACCGTGGGTCTGATTGGCATCACCGTGTCCTTTGTGCTCGGCATCTTTTTTGGCTCGGTCGCGGGCTATTTCGGCGGCACTATCGATTGGGTCATCAATCGTGTGATTGAGGTCCTGCGCTCGCTGCCGGAACTGCCCCTTTGGCTGGCGCTTTCGGCGGCGGTGCCATCCAACTGGTCGCCGATTGCGGTGTTCTTTGTTATCTCAATCATTCTGGGTCTGCTGGATTGGCCCGGCCTTGCCCGGTCTGTGCGCGCCAAATTCCTGTCCTTGCGCGAGGAAGAATACGTGCGCGCGGCTGAAATGATGGGGGCCAGCTCGGGCCGGGTGATCCGCAAACACTTGCTGCCAAACTTCCTTAGCCACCTGATCGCCTCGGCCACCTTGTCGATCCCGGCGATGATCCTGGGGGAGACGGCACTGTCCTATCTCGGCCTGGGTCTGCGCGCACCTGCGGTTAGCTGGGGCGTGATGCTGAACGATGCCCAGAACCTCGCCAGTATCGAAATCTACCCCTGGACCGCGATCCCAATGCTGCCCATCGTTGTCGTGGTTCTGGCCTTCAACTTTTTGGGCGACGGGTTGCGCGACAGTCTGGACCCCTACCAACAATGAGCCTGCTGGGCGCCCTCCCCAACCCGGACGCGTTTGAGACATCCGGCACCGGGATCGCGCCCAGCGCCTTTGCTGTCACCGACCTAATGTGCCGTTCAATTACGGCCGTCGGGGTAGAGCTCGCCGCCTATATGTCCGCAACCGATCTCGTGCCTCAGCCACCTGTGGTTTGCGTCGATCAGCGGCTGGCAACCCTTTGGGGGAAATACAGTTTCCGCCCGCAGGGTTGGGCGATGCCGGATCTTTGGGATGATCTGGCCGGGATCTACCAGACGCGTGATGGCTGGATCAGACTGCACACCAATCTGCCCCATCACCGCCGCGCAGCCCTTGCGGCGCTCAATTGCAACGCGCGTCGCGACGACATTGCCGACGCCTTGCAAAACCAATACGCGGCTCAGGTTGAAGAGGCGATCCATGCCAATGTCGGCGTCGCTGCTGCTTTGCGTGGGTCGGTGGATTGGGCCAATCACCCACAGGGCAGCGCCGTCGCGCAGGAGCCATTGATCGCCTGGCGGGGCGCACGGCACATCCAGCCCCGCGCCCTCGACATGGCCACTCCAAACCGGCCACTGCACGGGCTGCGCGTTCTCGACCTGACCCGTGTCCTTGCGGGGCCCATCGCGACACGCACACTGGCGGGTCTGGGCGCAAATGTCCTACGCATTGATCCCCCCGATTGGGATGAACCCGGTGTGATCCCCGATATCTCATTGGGTAAATCCATGGCGGCTTTGGACCTCAAGTCTCCAGAGGGGTGTGAGCGTCTTTCGCAACGGCTGACACAGGCGGATGTCGTGGTGCACGGCTATCGTCCTGGCGCGCTGGACGCGCTTGGCATTGACCTGGCTCGCCGCGATGCGCTGGCGCCAAACCGGGTTGAAGTCACGCTCAACGCCTATGGCTGGACCGGGCCGTGGGCCAATCGGCGCGGCTTTGACAGTCTGGTACAGATGAGCAGCGGCATCGCCCATCGTGGCATGACCTGGGCCGGAGCCGCACGCCCGCATCCGCTGCCGTTTCAGGCATTGGACCATGCCACCGGTTATCTGATGGCCGCGGCTGCACTCTCTGGATTACGGGCAGCACAGTCTGGCCAACCCGTTGGACATGCGCATCTTTCCCTCGCGCGGACGGCTTTTGAGTTGCACAACCTTCAACCTGATGCCAGCGGGCCCGACATCCGCACATGGCAGGATGACGATTTCAGTGATACCGCAGAACACACCACATGGGGGCCGGGTCAGCGTCTGCGTTCCCCTTTGCGCGTAGGGCAAACGCAGCTGCAATGGGAGCACCCAGCCGTAGCCTGTGACACCCACCCAGCCGACTGGCGCTAGTCGCCGTCAGAGCCGCCATTCACATCCATCAGATCGTGGTCTATTGCCGCCTGCGCAGCGCCCACGGCGGCGCGTTTCTTCTGCTCAGGCGTCAGCTCATCCGCCTGATCGGCCGCAAGGCGCACGGTAACTTCGCGGTGGGCAAAATGGATCCCTTCGCGTTCAAACAATTCGCGGATCTCGTGAAAGACCTTCTTGCGGATCGTCCACTGATCGCCCGGTTTGGTCATAAATTTGACCCGGATGATCATCGCGGAATCCTGCATTTCGATCACACCCTGCGATTTCAGCGGCTGGATGAAGTTGTCGCCAATTTCGGGATCTTCCAACATGCGCTGACCCAGCTTTTTGATCAGCTTGCGGACCTTTTCCACATCGGTGTCATAGGTCACGCGCAGCGGCAATTTCATCATCACCCAATCGCGAGAGTAATTGGAGAGCACTTTGATCTCCCCAAAGGGCACTGTGTTCAAAGCACCCAAATGGTGGCGCAGCTGGAATGACCGGACCGAGATCTTTTCGACCGTCCCCTTCACATCGCCAATGTCGATGTATTCCCCTTTGCGGAACGCATCATCCAACAAAAAGAACGCCCCGGAAAAGATATCGCGCACCAAGGTCTGTGAGCCAAAGCCCACCGCCAACCCGACAACACCGGCACCCGCGAACAGGGGGCTGACGTTGATGCCGATTTCCAACAACAAGATCAAGATGATGGAGACCACAACCACCGCTAGGATCGCCCCTCGGAACAAGGGTAGCAATGTCGCCAACCGACTGGCACCACCGGCACCGCCTTCGTCGCCCAGTTCGGCCTCCTGGGTGTCTTCGGTCTCATCCTCGATCTTGCTGTCGATCCAGATCCGGAACATGTGATAGACGATGTAGCCGATAAACACGATTGCAATGATATCCAGACCTTTTGCCGCCCAATCACTGTCGAGCCACTCCGCATCGGGGCTCCAGACAAAGATCAGCGCAATCACCCCAACCAAAAAGGCCAGAACCGCAGCCACACGTCGGGCCAGATCCTCAAAAGTCGCAACCGGGTGGCGGCGACGCGGCGGGAGTTCTTCGATGTTGTCCATGTCCTCTGACATCACGCCGTAATCGGTAACGTCCTGGTCAACAACACGGCGCGCCCGTTTCTGAAAGAAGCGCTCGATCACATAGTTGATCACGCCGTAAACGACCAAAATTGAGGTCAGAACCAAGTAAGTGCCAGCCATCAGCGGAATGGAGACATTGCGTTGCAACACCAGATCCACGCCAAGTTCCAGCCAGCCAAAAATCATATAGGCAACCATCAACGGCGCCCAGGCGACCGATAGAACCCGCACCAACCAGGTACAGGCGTCCTTGGGCTTGCCTGCGCGGATGGCTCCGGAAATGGCGCGTCCATTGACAATGACCATCACCAGATTGGCCAATGTTCCCACCAGCGCCAGCCCACCGTAGGTCAGAGCATAGACATTGTAGTTCAGGCCAAAATCACCCACCCACGTGGCAAACAGAACTGCGCAGATATCATAGGTCGCAATGGCCGAGGCCCAATAATACAGCCGCGTCGCATCACGATCGCTCAGGATTGGAATGCGGTATTGCGGTAGAAACGGCGACAGAACCATCCGCCACAGATCCGAGGCGGTGCGCGACAGAAAGAAGGCGGTGAATATGGCAACAATGGTGAATTGGATCGACTGATCCTCGGCCCGGCCAAAAAACAACAGCGCCGTTATCTCGACAAACAACATCGCAAAAATGGTGGCGCCAATGCCGGTCAAAAACCGCATGACCAAGAACGGCATCTTCTCGGCATAGCCCTGCGGTGCCTCTTTGATACGCGCAACCACGAATTTCTTGGCGATGCGTTTGCCGTAGATCTCGATCGACAGCCAGCGCCCGATCAGCAGCAAAACCAGCGCTCCGCCCAGCACTTCGACATATTTCATGATCCGCCCATCAGGGCTGGTCTGGCGCAGGACGTACTGGAACTCAAACAGCGAATAAGGCAGCGCGTCCAAGCGGTTGGTCAGCGCACTGCGGAAGGCTTCCACCCGGGTCTGCGCCTGCATCAGCCGCGAGGCACCCTCCATCGGGTTCTCGGCCTCATCTTCCTCTTCGGCGCTCTCGGGCATGCTGGTGATAGGCTGGCCCGTCGGGTCAATGACAATCACACCAAGCCCGCTTTCGACGGCCTGCTCAATGGCCGATTGCAACGCATTCGCGGTCTCATCAGAGCTGCTGTCTTGCGCCCAGACAGAGGCCGCTAGAACAACACTTATCAAAAGACCGAGAAGTCCCCGCAAAACGCCTGCCATTTCGCCACCCATACCAATATCTTTGAAATTCGGATGAACTTTATCCAGCCGCAGGTTGAAAGGCTATCGCTCATTTTGGTTATGATTTGGAAATATCTTTGCTTGATTGCAACTTGGGCACGCGCGCGCTATAGCGGACGGATAGGAAATGGCGCTTTGACCCATATCTGGACTGCTGCCGTTCCAGGACGTCTAAATCCCGCGACACCGGGTACTCAACCCTGCGCCTCACCAGGGGCAGATAAGAACACGTGCCAGGTGCCACTACGGGCAACCTCGCCAGAACCGAGGCACAGGATGGCCAACGATTGGGGTCACGAATACGGGCACATGGATTTGGCCGCCAGACGTGGAATTTTACGTCTGTCCGCAGGCTATTGCTCCGCCAAGGCCCCTTCATGACGCATTTGCCTGATAACACTGTGCTAGATGCCACCGTGCGTGGCCCCCGTGTGGTTCTGTACAGCCACGACACCTTTGGCCTGGGTCACCTGCGCCGTTCGCGGGCCCTGGCCGAGGCCATCACCGCCGCTGATCCATCCGCATCCGCCCTGATCCTGACCGGTTCCCCCGTGGCGGGTCGTTTTACATTTCCGACACGCGTGGACCATGTGCGCCTGCCCGGTGTGATCAAACAGGCAGACGGCTCCTATGCCTCGCGCACCATGGGCATGGACATCGAAGAGACGACGCAACTGCGCGCAAATCTGATCCTCTCCACCGTCGAAAGCTATGCACCGGACATTCTGATCGTCGACAAGGAACCTAGCGGGTTTCGCGGTGAATTACTGCCGACATTGGAACGGCTCAGCACCGACGGCTCGGCCAAGGTTGTCCTCGGCCTGCGCGACGTACTGGATGAACCCGAGGTTCTGGCCCGCGAGTGGGAACGCAAAGACGCCATTCGCGCGACCGAGGCCTATTATGATGAAATCTGGGTCTATGGATCGCGGTCCGTCTATGAACCCACCCAAGGGCTGCCTCTCAGCGCCGAGACACGAGCGCGAATGCATTGGACCGGCTATCTGCGCCGTGACCTTGGCGAAATTGGCCCTGCGCCGCAGCAACCCTATGTGCTGATCACCCCCGGTGGTGGCGGTGATGGCGCAACGATGGTGGATCTGGTGTTGTCCGCCTATGAGCAGGATCCGACCCTGGAACCCCGTGCGGTTCTGGTCTACGGCCCCTTCCTGTCCGGTGAAACGCGCGAGGATTTCGAAACCCGTGTCGCCCGCCTTGAGGGGCGCGTCACCGCCGTGGGCTTTGAGAGCCAGATTGAAACGCTCTTTGCCGGTGCGCAAGGCGTGGTTGCGATGGGCGGCTACAATACCTTTTGCGAATTGCTGTCCTTTGACAGACCGGCCGTGATCGTCCCCCGCACCAAACCGCGCCTGGAACAATGGATCCGGGCCAGCCGCGCCGAAGAGCTGGGTCTTGTCTCCATGCTCGATGAAAACCGCGACGGGCTGACACCAACATCGATGATCAAAGCGATCCGCGCATTGGAAAACCAAACCCCACCGTCAGCAGCCGGCGCCCATGCGCAATTGCTGGACGGGTTGGATTATGTGACCGCACGTGTTGAAAGCCTGCTGGCCCAACGCGCGCCAAAGGCAGCCGAATGACACAAACTCCCCCTCTTGCCGTGCTGGTCAAAGGCTGGCCGCGCCTGTCTGAAACCTTTATTGCACAGGAACTTGTCGCGCTTGAGGAACAGGGCGTTGATTTTGAGATCTGGTCCCTGCGCCATCCCACCGATATCAAACGCCACCCCCTGCATGACCGTTTGCAGGCGCGGGTGCATTACCTGCCCGAATATCTCTACGAAGAACCCGAACGTGTCTGGGCCGCCCGCGATCACGCCCGCACCTTGCCTGGATATGCCAAAGCCTATGAGATCTGGCGCGCCGATTTGCGCCGCGATATCACCCCTAACCGGGTGCGCCGCTTTGGTCAGGCCTGTGTTCTGGCGGCTGAAATGCCGGATGCGGTTCTGGCAATGTATGCGCATTTCCTGCACACGCCCTCGTCCGTTGCGCGTTATGCCGCCATCATGCGCGGCCTGCCGTGGAGCTTTTCGGCTCACGCCAAAGACATCTGGACCTCCCCCGCTTGGGAGATTTCCGAGAAACTCTCGGACAAGAGCTTTGGCGCGGCCTTTGGGGCCACCTGCACCCGGTTTGGTGCCCGTCATCTGCAGGACATGTCCGACGGCACGCCGGTTGATCTGATTTATCACGGGCTCGACCTGAGCCGGTTCCCTGAACCGCCTGAACGCCTCTGGCGCACCGCGGATGCGCCGCTCAAACTGATGTCGGTTGGCCGTCTGGTTGAGAAGAAGGGTTTTGACAATCTGATCGCCGCTCTGACCCTGCTGCCAGAGAATCTGAACTGGCATTTCACCCACATCGGCGGCGGTGCCCTGGGTGAAAAACTACAGGCGCAGGCGATTGAGGCCGGCATTGCTGACCGCATCACCTGGCGCGGCGCCTGCGACCAGCTCGAGGTGATTGCCGCCATGCGCGACAGCGATCTCTTTGTTCTGCCCAGCCGGGTTGCCAAGGACGGCGATCGCGACGGCCTGCCCAATGTCTTGATGGAGGCCGCCTCGCAGCGCCTGCCTATCCTGTCCACGGCCGTCTCTGCAATTCCTGAATTTATCGACACCGGCACCCACGGCACCCTCAGCTCTGATCAGCCCAAGGATCTGGCGACGGCCATTGCCTCCATCGCCCGGTCCCCGGAGAATGCCGCTGAAATGGCCGAGGCCGCGCTAGCCCGCTTGCGCCAGGAATTTGGTATGATGCCCGGCATTCACCAGCTCAAATCTCGTATCACCGCCATGTTGCAGGACCAGTAACCATGCCCCCGGCGCCTCGCATCGCCTTTTATGCGCCTATGAAATCCCCGGACCACCCGGTGCCCTCCGGGGACCGCGAGGTGGCGCGCAATCTGATGCGAATGATGGAGCACGCCGGGTGTTCGGTTGATCTGGTCAGCACCTGGCGCTGCCGTGACAAACAGGGGGATCCCTCCGTTCAGGCTCAGTTCTTTGACGCAGCCACGGCTGAGGTGGAGCGCCTGAAAGCAGACCTGCCCGCCTTTGACCTGTGGGTGACCTATCACAATTACTACAAAGCACCCGACCTGCTGGGACCCGCCCTGTCACAGATCCGCGCCACGCCCTATGTGCAGATTGAAAGCACCCGTGCCTTGAAACGGCTGGATGGCCCCTGGGACCGGTTCGCGCGCGCCGCACATGCCGCCGCGGACCATGCGGACCTGATCCTGTCGCTGACACAGCGTGATCAGAAAACGCTGATCCGGGACCGGTTTCAGGATCAATCCCTTGCGGTGCTCGCCCCCTTTTTGAACTGCACCGACCTGCCGCCCGCCTCACGCCTCAGTGGACCGATGCTGAGTGTTGGCATGATGCGCGAAGGGGACAAGCTTGCCTCGTACAAATTCATCGCCGAGAGCCTTTTGCATCTGCCCGGCGACTGGCAGCTCAATATCGTTGGCGACGGCCCGGCCCGCCAACGGGTCGAGGCACTGTTTGCCCCCTTTGGTGCGCGGGTGCGCTTTCTTGGCCAGCTCACGCGTGACGCGTTGGAAGACGAATACCGCAACGCCCGCCTGTTCTTTTGGCCCGGCGTGAATGAAGCCTTTGGCATGGTCTACCTTGAGGCACAAAGCTTTGGCCTGCCAGTGGTCGCTCAAAATCGCCCCGGCGTTGACGAGGTCCTTTCTCCCACAAATCGCGCCCTCGCCCCGGCGCCATCTGCGGGCCCCGTCGCCCTTGCAGCTGTGCTACAATCTTTGAACACCAGCCCGGCGATGCGGCAATCACATCTCACGGACGCCCGGGCCCATACGCAGGAACGCCACCTGATGCCCGCCGCCGCACAAAGCTTTCGCGCGGCAATTACCCCTTTGTTGGAGCGCCGCCAATGATCCGCCTTGCCATGCTACGTCACGGCCATACGCCCTGGAACCGGATGGGCCGCATCCAGGGGCGCAGTGATATCGCATTGGACGCCGACGCCCGCGCCGAGCTGCAGGCGCAATCACTGCCAGCGGATTGGTCGGCCGCGGATCTGGTGGCAAGCCCGCTGGAGCGCGCATGGGACACCGCCGCGTTGGTCGCAGATCGCCCTGCCACCCGTATTGATGCATTGGTCGAGATGAACTGGGGCACCTGGGAAGGGCTGCACGGGTGCGACCTTAAGGCCGATCCAACCAGCGGTTTCAAAGATATCGAAGACTGGGGCTGGGACTACCGTCCCCCCAGCGGTGAAACCCCGGCAGAGGTCTGGCAGCGCCTCGCCCCTTGGCTGTTGGGCCTGCAACGAGACACCATTGCCGTCTGTCATATCGGCATCATGCGTGTGATCCTGGCCCGCGCTTATGGGTGGGATTTCGCGGGGCCTGCCCCCTTTGCCGTGAAACGCAACCGGCTTTTTGTGGTTGAAATCGACGGCACAACCCTTACCCCAGTGCCAGACCCCATCCGCCTGATCAGGGAAGTCGCAGAATGAAGGTTCAGATCATCGTCACCCATCTTCTGGGCGCTGGCCACTTGTCGCGCGCGCTGACTTTGGGCCGTGCCTATGCCGATGCCGGAGATGAGGTTCAGGTGCTGTCCGGCGGCTTTCCCGTGCCGCAGTTGGACGCAACCGGTGTGGAACTGGTGCAACTGCCGCCTTTGCGCTCGGATGGTGTGAATTTCAAACGTCTGCTGGGTGAAGACGGCGATCTGGCCGATGACGCCTATTACATACGCCGCAAACAGGCCTTGCGCGACACATTCGCGGCCTTTCAGCCCGATGTGCTGATCACCGAACTGTACCCTTTTGGCCGCCGCACCCTGCGTGTGGAGTTCCGCGACACTATCGAAACCGCACATCAGGCCACGAACCGCCCGCTGATTTTGTCGTCTATTCGCGACATCCTGGCACCGCCCACCAAACCCGAACGCATCGCCGAGGCGGAAGATATTCTCGCAACCCTTTATGATGGCGTGCTGGTCCATTCGGACCCCGAAACAACCCGGCTCGACCTCAGCTGGCCGGTCAAAGACGACCTCGCGGCCAAGCTCCACTACACGGGCTACGTGGTCCCGGCAGCACCCAAGCCGCAGGCCGACGGCATCGGCAAAGGTGAGATCCTGGTCAGCGCCGGTGGCGGCTCCATCGGTGATGAGCTGTTCGACGCCGCGCTTGAGGCCGCCCGCCTGACACCGGATCTGACCTGGCGGATCTTGATCGGCGGCTCGGACGCCGCAGAAAGGATCGCCAATTTCCGCGCCAAAGGCTCTCCGGCCATTGTCGAGGCCGCGCGCTCGGATTTTCGCGAAATGATGTGCCACGCGCGGGCCTCGATTTCCATGTGTGGCTACAACACCGCGCTCGATGTTCTGCAATCAGGCGTGCCGGCGATTTTCATCCCCTTTGATGCGGGCACCGAGGTAGAACAGGGCATCCGTGCAGAGGCCTTGTCAAAACTTGGCAGTATCAAGACCCTGCGTCGCGCCACCCTGACCCCGCAGCAACTGCTGGAGGGGCTGGACGAGCTGGCGCGTGCGCCCAAACGCGAGATCACGCAAAAAGGGTTCGATGGCGCAGCCCAGACCGCCGCCCTCACCCGCCGTCTTGTGGATGACCACCGGAGCCGCCAGTGACTGGGCAACCTGACTGGTCAGCGCTCGATGCGGAATTACGCCTTTGGCAGCGGGCGGGGCTGACCCTGCCCCTGTGGTGGCGCGACGATGATGCGGTGGCACCGACCCCGGCGCTCGCGCGGTTGACCACCCTCTCGGAGGCTCTGGAACTGCCCGTGCATCTGGCGGTGATCCCTGCCCGTGCCGAACAGACCCTGGCAGACAATCTATCGCCCCAACTGATCCCAGTTGTGCACGGCTGGGCCCATAAATCGCACAGTTTCCTGCGGCAGAGAAAATCGGAATTTTCGCCCTCTCGTGCCATGAAGGCGAAGCAAAGCGAGGCCAAATCCGCGCTCCACCGCCTTCAGAATCTGTTTGGCGATCGATTGGTTCCGATGTTTGTGCCGCCTTGGAATCGCATCGGCGACGAGATGATGCCGGTTCTTGCAGACCTCGGCTATCAGGCGGTCTCAACCTACAAACCCCGCAGCGCGGTAGAGGCCGCGCCGGGGTTGCTCCAGATGAACACCCATCTGGATCCCATAGATTGGCGCGGCTCCCGCTCGGTTGTTGATCCCACAGTGCTGGTCGAACAGACCTGTCAAAACCTGCAGGACCGTCGTTTGGGGCATGCAGACAATCGCGAAGCTTTTGGCATCCTGACGCACCATCTGGTTCACGATGCTGCGATTTGGTCTTTTGCCGAAGCGCTGATTGGGCGACTTTTGCAAGGCCCTGCCGAGGTCTGGCAGTTTCCCACCGCGCCCCAGACCAATCAGGGTGCGTCAACCAACAACGATCAGGAGCAGATATGAGCCGGCTCGACAGTGTAATTCGAAGACTAACCGCCCAACGTGCAGGGCTGAATTGGGCAGCTGAACAGCTTGGCGATGCTCCAGGCGATGTGCTCGAACTGGGCCTTGGCAATGGGCGCACCTATGACCACCTGCGCAGCCTGATGCCCAACCGTCGGATCTGGGTGATCGACCGCAATCTGAACTGCCATCCGGCCTGCGTTCCCTCGGCTGATGAATTTCTACAAGGCGACGCGGATGCAATGTTGATCAAACTTTCCGAAGGTGGGCCACGGCTGTCCCTGGCGCACTATGACCTCGGCACAGGCGTCAAAGAAGCCGATCGCGAGATTTCCAAGGTCCTGTCGCCGCTTCTGGCCAAGTCGATGCGTCCGGGCGGCGTTATTGTCGCCGACCAACCCCTGTTTGGATTTGAACAACTGCCCGAACCGAGTGAGATCCCCGAGGGCCGCTATATGTTCTACCGCCAACTGCAGACCTAGAGAACAGGCGGTTCTTATTGAGGTATTTCGCGGCTGCGCCACGACTCGCGCCGTGCCTTCGGCGCGGCGCTACGCCCAACGCTTGGCCACGTTCTGGCCGCCAGGCCAGTGCGGGGACCAAGGGGCGGGAGCCCGCCGCCTTTTACCCGGTCACAACTTTACGCAACACGATGTCCACGAGACCAGACGCCGCGCAGTGCAGGTGTGCCGCCGCGCATGCGGAAACGGATCAGATCGGCGCGTTTGCCAACCTCGATCCGGCCACGATCCTGCAGCCGCACCGCATCTGCAGGCGCCGACGTGACGGTCGACAAGCCGCGCGCCATGTCGCCCCAAATCTCCCCCAGCATCACCGCTGACATCAGCAACGCGGCCGGCACATAGTCCGAAGACACAATATCCAAGAGCTCCAAGTCGGCCAGATCCTTGGCCGCGACATTGCCGGAATGCGATCCGCCACGGATCAAGTTCGGCGCGCCCATCATGACCTTGATATCATGGGCTTGACAGGCCTTCGCGGCCTCAACCGTTGTTGGGAATTCCGCCAAGCGGATGCCATAGCCCGCAGAGACATCAACCTGCCCTTCGGTCGTGTCATCATGGCTCGCCAGAACCGCACCAAAGCGTTTTGCTGCCTTTACGGTTTCTGCCTCATGCTTGTCGCCATAGATCTCACGCATCTCTTTCAACTCAGCGATATGGCGCTGGAACCCGGCGTCATCAAACCCGTGTTTGCCTTTCACATAGGCTTCCAGCTTGCTCACATCGCGAAACTGGCGTTGCCCCGGTGTATGGTCCATCAAGGAGACCAGACCAACGCGATCCTCAGAACCAAACTCATCCAGCTCTTCTACCAAAGTCTCGGAACAGACCTCGGCGCGCAGATGCAGGAAATGGCTGATCTTCAACGCATCTGCCTCACGCAGCTCCCACAGCTCGCTGGCCAGCCCGCGGGCGTACTTTGCGTAGTTTGCTTCCTCGCGGCGCACCGATCCCACCCGCAACGCGTCAAACACCGTGGTGATCCCCGTGCCCGCCAGTTCGGCGTCATGGGCGATGATTGCGGCTGCATGTGGCCAGTCAACCTTGGGGCGTGGCTGTATATGACGTTCCAGATTGTCCGTATGTAATTCCACCAAGCCGGGGCTGACAAAATCGCCCTCACAATTCACCGCACCTGCGGGCACCGCTGTCCCGGTGGACACATCAACAATCGTGCCCCCCACACATTTCACAGATCCGTGGAGAGTTTCATCAGCCAAAACAACCGTGGCATTGGCAAGGATCAATTCTTCTGTCATCTCGGTTTCACAACTTTCGGGCTATGGGAACGGCCACGTATAGGAGGCCATTGTGACATTCACGCGATACGCGATTTACTACGCGCCCCCCGCCAACGCGGCGTGGAGCATGTTCGGAACCAGCTGGCTGGGCTGGGATATGGAGAGCGGCACAGATGTGGCGCATCCTGATATCGCGGGCCTCGATGTGGCGGACATCACGGCGACGCCCCGCAAATACGGGCTGCACGCAACGATGAAACCGCCAATGCGACTGGCAGAGGAGCAAACACCCGAGGCGCTGCATGTGGCCTGTCAGGCCTTGGCCGCCACCCAGGCGCCGGTCGTTCTGGACGGGTTGGAGATTGCACGGCTGGGTCGGTTTCTCGCCCTGCGCCCTTTGGGCGATCAAAGCGCGCTGAACGCATTGGCCGCCGCCTGCGTGACCGAGCTTGACCCGTTTCGCGCCCCGTTGAGCGATGCGGACCTGGAAAAGCGCCGCGCCAATGGGCTGACGCCGGAACAGGACGCGCATCTGGTGCAATGGGGCTACCCGTATGTGCTGGACCAGTTCCGCTTTCACATCACCCTGTCTGGAAGGCGCCCCAAGGCAGAGTTGCCCGCAATCGAGGCCGCCCTGGACGCAGCCCTCGCACCCCATCTGCCCACCCCGTTTGAGATCCGCGATCTCGCCCTGATGGGAGAGGCTGAGGATGGGCGCTTCCACCTGATGCACCGCTACGCGCTCTCGGGCTGATCTGCAAAGATCACGTTGAGCGCTGCTGTGACGGCGGCGCTCAAATCGCCGCTGTTGTCGATCTGATAGACCCGCTCTAACCCCTCGGGCAGCGCTTTTGTCGCCTGTGCCAGACGTTTGGCCTGTTCTTCCTCGGTCTCGCGCCCGCGCCCTGCCAGCCGTGCTGCCAGAACCTCGGGGCTGGCAGTGACGGACAAGACGATGAAGTTGCCAAAGATGCGCTGCGCATCCAGCAGCACCGAGCGGGAGAAATTCACCAAGACGCCGCGCCCTTCCGCGCGCTGCGCTGCAACTGCGGCCGCTGGCACGCCATAAAACAACCCATGCG
Source organism: Epibacterium ulvae (assembly GCF_018678075.1). Classification (GTDB taxonomy): domain Bacteria; phylum Pseudomonadota; class Alphaproteobacteria; order Rhodobacterales; family Rhodobacteraceae; genus Epibacterium; species Epibacterium ulvae_A. The sequence goes on from NZ_JAHHIR010000033.1 coordinate 125,151, forward strand.
CTTGCCAATGCAGGGCAAATTCACCGGCGGCGCTGCGCGCGGCAAACTCAGCCTCGGACACAGGGGTGTAGTCCTCCCCCCCCGCCTCAGGCGCGCGGGTGATCACCCGTTTCAACAAGGACAGGCGCGGATCGCCGGTGGCGAGCCCCGTCATCACACTGTCCTTGCCGACGCCAGAGGGGCCCACAACCGCAATCACCGGCCCCAAGGTTGAAGATGCGCTATCCGTCATGCGGCCACCTGTGGCGAAAATCCGGTCACGTCCAGGAACCGATCACAGACCTCTTCGCGCGCGGCTTCATCATGGAAGATCCCGATGATCGCCGCACCGCGTGCCTTGGCGGCATTAATCAGCCCCAGAACCGTGGCGCGGTTCTTTGCATCCAGGCTCGCGGTTGGTTCATCCAGCAACATCGCCGGATACTCATAGGCAAAGCCGCGCGCGATGTTCACCCGCTGCTGTTCACCGCCCGAAAATGTCGTCGGGCTCAGCGACCACAGACGTTCGGGAATATTCAGTTGCGCCAACAGACTGGCAGCCTTGTCACGTGCCACTCCCTGATCCTCGCCCACGGCCAGCAACGGCTCGGCGACGACATCCAGCGTTGGCACACGTGGCACGACCCGCAGGAACTGGCTGACATAACCCAGCGTGTTGCGGCGCAGCTCCAGGATCTCACGCGGTTCAGCCTGGGCCACGTCCACATCGCCGATCAAGATCTGCCCGCTGGCGGCCAGATAGTTGCCGTAGATCAGCCGCATCAGAGTGGATTTTCCCGCCCCGGATGCGCCCACCAGACCGACACATTCGCCGACAGCAACCTTTAAGCTTGCTCCCTCCATCACTGGGATCACCGCGCTGCCCTGATTGTGCAGGGTGAAGCTTTTGCTCACATTGTTGAGTTCAATCATCGCTCGCATCCTCACACTTGCAATACGCTGGAAACCAGCAGCTGGGTATAGGCATGTTGCGGATCATCCAGCACCTGATCGGTCAGGCCTGTTTCCACCACATGGCCGTCCTTCATCACCATCAGACGATCCGCGAGCAAACGCACCACCGCCAGATCATGGGTGACGATAATCGCGCTCAGCCCCATTTCACGCACAAGACCGCGCAGCAGATCCAGCAGCCGTGCCTGAACCGAGACATCCAAGCCGCCCGTGGGTTCGTCCATAAACACCAACCGCGGCCCAGTGACCAGATTGCGGGCGATCTGCAAGCGTTGCTGCATGCCACCGGAAAAGGCCGAGGGGCGATCATCCACCCGATCTTCCTTGATCTCAACCCGGCCCAGCCAATCAATGGCCCGTTCGCGGATATTGCCATAATGACGATCGCCGACCGCCATCAGACGCTCCCCGATGTTACCACCAGCCGAGACTGACATACGCAGACCATCGCGCGCATGTTGGTGGACAAAGGCCCAGTCGGTGCGGCTCAGCATGCGCCGTTCCGGTTCCGACATGGTGACCGTATCCACTGGACCATCGGCCAGCGTGTCAAACACCACCTCGCCCTGATCGGGGGGCAGATGACCGGCCAAACAGTTCAGCAAGGTCGATTTGCCCGAGCCACTTTCACCTACGATCCCCATGACTTCACCGGGATAAAGGTCAAAGCTCACATCCGTACAGCCCACAAAGCTGCCATAGGTCTTGCGGATACCCTGCACCTGCAACAAAGGGGTCATGCGCTTGCCTCCAATTGATTCTTCGTGCCCAGACGACCCACATGACCCGCCGCGCGGCGCGAGCGGCAATAATCGGTGTCAGAACAGACAAACATCCGGTTGCCTTGATCATCCAGGATCACCTCGTCCAGATAGCTGTCTTTGGCAGCACAAAGATCACAGGCGTGATCAGCCTTGCTGGCCTCAAACGGATAATCCTCAAAATCGAGGCTAACGATTTTCGTATAGGGCGGCACCGCATAGATCCGCTGTTCACGCCCAGCTCCAAACAGCTGGATTGCGGGCATGTCCATTTTGGGATTGTCGAATTTGGGGATCGGGCTTGGGTCCATCACATAGCGCCCCTCAACCTTCACCGGATAGGCGTAAGAGGTTGAAATCGCACCGTGTTGGCTGATGTCCTCATAAAGTTTCACGTGCATCAACCCGTATTCTTCCAACGCATGCATCTTGCGGGTCTCTGTCTCGCGCGGCTCGAGAAAACGCAGCGGCTCTGGGATCGGCACCTGATATACGAGGATTTGATCTTCGCGCAGCACTGCCTCGGGGATGCGGTGACGGGTCTGGATGACATCGGCCTTATCCGTCTCCTCGGTGGTGGCGACATTGGCCGTGCGTTCAAAGAACTTGCGGATCGAGACCGCATTGGTGGTGTCATCCGCACCCTGGTCGATCACCTTGAACGTGTCATCCGGTGTCAGCGTCGCGGCGGAAACCTGCACGCCGCCGGTCCCCCAGCCATACGGCATCGGCATCTCGCGGCTGGCAAAAGGCACCTGATAACCAGGGATCGCCAGCCCTTTCAAGATCGCACGACGGATCATCCGCTTGGTCTGCTCGTCGAGATAGGCAAAGTTGTAGTCAGACATATTACCGACCCTTTACTGAATTTCTGTGACCTGCATACGAGGATGGTCCCATATGAGTTTTGAACAAAAATTGGCCTTTGCATTCGGAGGCGCTTTTGCCCTGTTGATCTATTTTCTCATTCGGCTGGCAGTTAAATACCGGCGCGGGGATTTTGATGGCGTTCCACCTGCTGGTCGCCAAACCGAAGCGACGAGTTCGATAAATACTATTGATGTTGCCGCCGGCACAGGATGTTACGGCGGCGGCACACCCGGTTGCGGCGGAGGCGACTAGGCTCATTCCGCGGCCTCCTGCGCAGGCTCGGACGCGGCCAGATTGGCCTCTGCCTCAGCACGCAGCTTGCGGACCAGTTCCAGCTCGGCCTGAAAATCCACATAGTGGGGCAGTTTGATGTGCTCCAGGAAACCCGTGGCCTGAATGTTGTCGCTATGGCTCAACACGAATTCCTCGTCCTGCGCGATGGCGCCCAGATTGTCTTCACCCAGCTCTTCCCAGCGCAGCGCCCGGTCGACCAGCGCCATGGAAATCGCCTTGCGTTCGGACTGACCAAAGATCAGCCCATAGCCGCGGGTAAACTGCGGCGGCTCTGTTTTGGAGCCGGTAAACTGGTTCACGGTCTCACATTCGGTAAGCTCAACTTCACCGATTTCAATGGCAAAGCCCAGCTCGGGGATCTCCATCTCTACCGCGACTTTGCCGATGCGCAATTCGCCGACAAAAGCGTGGTTGCGCCCATAACCACGCTGCGTGGAATAGGCGAGGCCCAGGGTGAAGCCTTCGTCACCACGCGCCAGCGCCTGCAACCGCAAGGCTCGACCGGCGGGGTAGGACATCGGCTCACGCGTCAGATCCCCCGGCACCGCATCGGATTGCGGCTCATCCTGAATGATATCTTCACCCTTCAGGAAGGTGGTGATATGGGGTGTCGCCTCTTGGCGCGGTGTGGCTGTTGCGGCCTCGGACACCTCGCCATCGGCGGCCAGTTTGAAATCCAGCAGACGGTGGGTGTAGTCAAACGTTGGCCCCAGAACCTGCCCGCCCGGCGCGTCCTTGAACGTGGCCGAGATCCGGCGATCACAGGCCATCTCGGCCGTCTCAATCGCCTCAGAATAACCAAAACGCGGCAAGGTGGTGCGATAGGCCCGCATCAAGAACACCGCCTCGATCAGATCGCCACGGGACTGTTTGATCGCCAATGCGGCGAGGTCGGGATCGTACAATGACCCTTCGGCCATCACCCGGTTCACGGCAAGGGCCATCTGTTCACGGATTTGACCAACGCTCATTTCTGGAATAGTGGTATCGCCCCGGCGTTCCTCGGCCAGCCAGGCGTGGGCGTTGTCAATGGCGCGCTCGCCCCCTTTTACGGCAACATACATCGGCTACGCCTCCTCGCTGATTTGACTGGACCGCGGCAGTGCCATCACTTGGCTGCCGGCGGTGAAAAACAGATCGATACCCAGTGGGAACAACAGAGTGTTGCGCTGCAGTGCGGTCACATCAGGCAGGCTCATCTGGATCTGATCCTTGATACCCGGACCGCTCAACACGGCGGTGGGAGCGCCAAACGCTGGCTGCTCGACAATCAGCGTGGCCGAGCGATCCGGATACTCTGAGGTTCCAATCCTGTATTGATCCAAGGGCAACAACGCGTCCCAGCCGCCCAGGGCGAAATCCGCCTCTGCCGCCGGCACAATCGGTGCCCCGGTGTGAAAGGTGACCCAAACGCGCAGAGCCTCGCTGTCCACGTCATCGGCAAGGAACAGCTTGGTCTCGGGATCGCAAAGGGTCAGCAGCAAGGTGCCCGCCGCAATTGAGATGCCCGCAGGTGCCTGCGCACCGGTGATGTCGAAAAACTGCCCGGGGCGTGCCATGGCGTTCATTGCTGCGCGAAACGCATGCGCCGCATCGGTGGCCGGGGCGGTAAACCCTCCGGCGAAATGAGTGTTCTCTGCCTGCATCAGTCTTCCCCCCGCGCCAATGTAAAGAAATCAACCTTGGTCGCTGCCGCCTTGGCCGCGCGTGCCGTCTTGGTCGCTGTTTGAGTGTCACGAAGAGGGGTCAGGATGGAGCGCTCTACCACATCCGCCATCTCCCCCTGCATCAGAGCGTCCACTTTGGCTGCGATCTCCGCATGGTGTTTGTCGCGTCCCTGTACATAGCCGTGCCCAACCGCGCCGCCATCCAGAGACACCGCACAGCGGGTCACGGTCATCTCGCCTAGATTAAAGGGCGCTCCGGTGCCTCCCATACGTCCACGCACCATAACGCCGCCGATCTCTGGCGGGCGCAGCCAGGTAAAATCAGGCTCTGCGCCCAATCCGCTCCACAGCTCCGCCAATTGTTCTGGCGATGCTTTGGCCAGCAGCCCCATCCAGGCTTTGCGGGCCGCCTGCGCCTCTTCCGTCTTCATGTCGGTTTTCCCTTGGCAAGTTTGTCTACTTGTCCTATACAACTATACAAATCATACATGAGTCGCCCTGTTGGACCAATTGCGAATTTGTGAAACTTTCAAGACGACGGCTGATTTTCAGCCCACAACAGGAGCGCAGGCGTCATGGCGGGCACCCCCGTTTGGAAATCCATATCTCTCACGCTGACAGAAGAGATCGCCCAAGGTCGTTATGAGACCGGCAGCAAATTACCCCCCGAAACACAGCTCGCAGCGCGCTTTGGGGTCAATCGCCATACGGTCCGCCGCGCGCTGGCTGAGATGGCGGAAAAGGGTCTGGTACATGCGCGGCGCGGCTCGGGTGTCTTTGTGGCAGCAGCGCCTACCGACTACCCTTTGGGAAAACGTGTGCGGTTCCGGCAAAGCCTGCGCGCGGCGGGGCGCACGCCAGGGGGGCGACAGCTTGCCATCACCACACGCGGCGCGGACGCACGTGAGACAGAGGCCCTGGAGCTTTCGCCCGGTGACGCGGTGCATGTGACGGATTCCCTGTCCTTTGCCGATGGACAGCCCGTTGCAGTGGCACAAAGCTGCTTTCCAGCCGCCCGGTTTCCCAGTTTTCCGGAAGTTCACCGCGAGACCCAATCGGTTACCGAAAGCTTCCGCGCACTTGGGGTTCCAGATTACACCCGCGCCTGGACCCGACTGACCGCCGTCGCCGCAAACCCGACGCAAGCGCTGCACCTGATGTTAAAAGAGGGCGATCCCCTGTTGCGCTCAGTCAGCGTCAATGCGGATGCGGAGGGGCGCCCGATTGAGTTCGGCACGACATATTTCGCCGGGCAGCGGATATCACTCACCCTGGCAGCAGAAGACTTCTGAAACGGTACGCCAGACCACCAAACACTCCCGCCCAGTTTTGCCGCTCTAAAAAGCGCCTAAACCCGTTGGGCCGGGCGCCCTGCTGGCGCAGGGCGCGGGCGGTCAGCAACAAGCGGTGGCGCATCTTGTGCTGTATCAGGGGTCATTCGTATTTTTCGAGAAAACCTTCAATCGGCAGTGAGCGAAAATCTGGCAGCGCCTGTCGCAATTGATCATGATCCCACGCCCACCAGGCCAGCGTCTGCAACCGTTCCGCGATATCCTCAGAGAACCGTCGTCGGATCAGCTTGGCGGTATTGCCGCCCACAATCGTATAGGGCGCCACATCCTTGGTCACCACTGCGCCTGATGCCACAATCGCGCCATCGCCAATGGTAACCTCCGGCTTGATCATCGCCCCATGGCCGATCCAGGTGTCATGGCCAATATGCGCCATCCGGCCAGCCCTACGCGCAAACCAATCCGCATCGTCCGGCACATCGTTCCAGTAAGAGGCCGAGCGGTACAGGAAATGATGTAACGAGGCTCTCTCGATCGGGTGGTCCGTCGCTCCGATCCGCACAAAACTGGCGATATTGGCGAACTTTCCCACCTGCACATTGGCCAGATCACACATCCGGTCGCAATAGCTGTAGTCGCCCATCTCCACATTGGCCAAACGCGTCCCCACGCCGATCTCGACAAATCGACCAAAGCGGGAATTCACAACATCGCATCCTTCTTTGATATGCGGTGTCTCGGCGGAAAGCTTGGGCATGGAATCCCTCCAACTTGTCTGCGTTTAATATACAACTAGACAAATAATACAGACCCGCCCGCATGATCACAAGCCAGCCAGTATGAAGCTTCCATGACAAAAGGCACGGAGATTGCCCCCGCGCCTTTCTTATAATCCCAAAAGAGGCGACGTTTATTTGCCGCGGATCAGACGCTTGCGCAGCCAGCCCGAGAACCAGTCCATGAACATCACCATCAAGATGATCAGGACGATGTAGTAAGACACCTCTTCCCAGTCCTTCTGGGTGATGATCGCCTGCACCAGCATCAGACCGATGCCGCCGCCGGTGATCGCACCAATCACAGTGGCCGAGCGCGTATTGGATTCCAGGAAATACAGCACCTGGCTCAGCAGAACCGGGATGATCTGCGGTAGAACACCAAAGCGGTAGCGTTGCAGCGGCTTGGCGCCCGTCGACTGGATGCCCTCGATCTGCTTGCTGTCCACATTTTCCAGCGCTTCGGAGAAGATTTTGCCAAAGGTGCCAGAGTCGGTGATCAAAATCGCCAGTGCCCCGGTCAGCGGCCCAAGGCCAAAGGCGCGGGTCAAGATGATGGTCCAGATCAGCGCATCCACGCCCCGCACAAAGTCAAAGAACCGACGCACCGCAAAACGCACCGCAAACAAAGGGGCAAAGTTGCGCGCCGCCATAAAGGCCAGCGGCAGGGCCAAAATCGCCGCCCCCAAGGTGCCCAGGAAGGCCATCAGGATGGTCTCAAACAACGCCCAGACCACGGCCCCGTGACGCCACAGCGGATTGTGCCAGAAATCATGGAAAATCGCCGCCGCTTCGCCGTTCAAGGCCAGCCCAGAAATTTCGCCAAAGCTCTTGCCGTAATAGGGGCTCTCCAGCGCAAAGAAGAACAGCTCCCACCCGTTGAAATAGCGGAACACTTCGCTGCGATTGCGCGTCACCGACAGACGGCCCGCATCGGTGGTGATCCCTACCCGGTTTTTGGAGGCGCTGATCCAATCCGGCAATTGGTCGGCGTCCACAGGATAAGTCTGGATCACGCCGCGCGAGCGCGACACCTCAAACGTCATCAGACCAAAGTCCGGCACATCATAGGTGACAAAATTCGGCGCAAAGGTCACCAGATGTCCATCGCCCAGGTCGATTTCCGTGGTCTCGTCACCGCGAACGACCCAATCCGGTTCATTCGCTTCGGTGTAACGCGCCTTGCGGTCGCCCTCGATAGAGACGGTGATCTCGCTGTTGCGGTTGTCCATCGTGACATGGGTTTTGTAGCTATAGGCGTCCGCGACCAATGTCTTGGCATTCTCGGCATTGGCACGTTGCCACAGCGCGGGAATGTCAAACGCCACAAAAATATAAGCGAAGTAAGCGACAATCGCCAATAGCACGGCAAAGGTTGTCATCCGCTTGCGGCGGAACAATTGCGTCGCCTGCAAGGACAGATCGGCAGAAGAATCGAGCATTGCCATGGGTTAAGACCTTCCCGCCGCGCCATGCACCAGCCGGTCGCGGAAATAGCTTGAGACCTGATCGACGATCATGATGGTCAGGAAAAGAATGATGAACATGGCGGCGGCTTCGTCAAAACGGCCCGGGCCCCAGGAAATCGCATTTTTCAGCTCATATCCAAGGCCACCTGCCCCCACAAAACCCAAGATAGCCGAGGCGCGGATATTGATTTCAAGCCGCAGCAACGCATAGCTCAGCCAGTTCGGCGCAACCTGTGGCACCACCCCCAGCAACATCCGTTGCGACCAGCTGGCCCCGACCGAGGCAAGCCCGTCGATGGGCTTCAGATCCGCGTTCTCGTTCACTTCAGAGAAGAGTTTTCCCAGCGCACCAGCAGTGTGAATGGCGATTGCGATCATCGCAGGCACCGGGCCACCGCCCATGATAAAGATCAGAACCAGCGCCACCACGATCTCGGGGATGGCGCGTGTGGCATCCATGATCCGGCGAAACACTGGGATCAGGCGGGGAAACCGCGCCAACCCTCGGGTCGACAGCAGCGACAGCACCACCGCAAATGCCGCACCAATCAGGGTCGACAGGGCGGCGATGTTAAACGTTTCGAGCAGCGCCGGGAGATATTCCCACATAAAGCCGGGCAACTGATCCAAGTTGGCCCAGGCTTCTGAGACAACTTCGGCTGGGTAGTCGAAGAAATTGTCAATCCCACCCCAGAAACTGCCGCCATTGCGGGTCGAGGCGACTTGGAAGCCCGACACCATAAGCACAACAAAAAACAGGAGCATCAGCCCCGAATACAGCCGCTTGCGCGCAACCTGTGCGATGTAGTCATCGGCAACAGTGTTCGCATTCAAATTGGTCGTGGCCAGATCAGCCATCAGGGCGCCCCCGTATTAAAAATGGCGAGCCGACCGCTAGGCCAGCTCGCCTGATAGATCTTAGTCCAGATTAGTTCTTGGACTTCGCCAGACGGGCGCCGATGATGGATTCATAAGCGTCGTGGGTGATCGGGTCGAAGCCCAGGGATTCACCAGCAGAGATGTTGTAGGCGCAGTCTTGGTCGGTTTCATACATACCGTCGATCAGCGCGACCATTTTCTCTTTTACGTCAGCAGGCAGAGCCTTACGCAGAACGATTGGGCCTTCTGGGATCGGCTTGGATTTCCAGATCTGAACCAGGTCGTTCATGTCGATCAGACCGTTGTCGACCATCTTGCGCAGCTGACCAGAGTTGTAGCCATCTTCCCACTCGCCCAGACCGTCGGCCCAGGTTACGCCGCCGTCAACGTCGCCGTTTACAACCGCCAGAACAGTCTGCTCGTGACCGCCGGTGAATTTAACTTCACCAAAGTAGTCGCCGGTTTCCATGGTGATGCCGTCTTTGTATGTCGGGATCTCGATGGAGGGGATCAGGTAGCCAGACGTGGAGTTCGGGTCACCGAAACCAAATGCTTTGCCCTTCATGTCGTCCAACGACGCGATGGCACTGTCTGCACGTGCAAAGCCGATTGAGTGGTATGCAAACGAACCATCAACGTTGATTTTAACCAGAACAGGCTCAACCGCTTCTGGGTCCTGCAGGTAGGTCGCAGCGTAAGAAGACGCGCCCAACCATGCATAGTCCAGAGTACCGCCAACGAGACCCTGGATAACACCAGCATAGTCAGCAGGGGTGAAGATCTTTACTGGAACGCCCAGTGTTTCTTCAACATGCGCCTTCAGGCACTCATGTGCGTTCAGACGGTCCTGTGCGTTTTCGCCGCCCAGGATGCCGATGCGGAATTCTTCGATACCCTCAGCAAAAACAGGGGTGGTCAGTGCGGTGGTGGCCAGAACGGCCGCGATAACATTTTTCATCTCGAAAAGCTCTCCAGGTTAGTCTCCGGAGCGCTTTCACTCCGAAGGGGATGAAAACTCAGGTGGTTACTGTGCCGGAACAGACGCGCCCATTTCGTTGGCTGTCTTTTCCAGTGTCTCGATCTCGGTCGACGTTGCCGCCTCTGAGAACTCGGAGCCGGCGCCATAGATTTCGCGCGCAACACCGGTTGTTAGCTGCTCGGGCAGACCGTCAAAGACGATGCGCCCATCGCGCATGCCAATCACGCGATCACAATAGCGACGCGCGGTATCCAACGTGTGCAGGTTGGCGATCACGGTACGGCCGTCTTCTTCGTGGATACGGCGCAGAGCCTGCATCACGGTCTGTGCGTTCATCGGGTCAAGCGACGCAATCGGCTCATCCGCCAGGATGATCTTAGGGTCCTGCATCAACGCACGAGCAATCGCCACACGCTGCTGCTGACCACCCGACAGGGCCTCGGCCCGTTTTGGCGCGTGCTCAGCAATGCCGAGACGGTCCAGAATATTGATGGCACGGTGAATGTCGTCCATCGGATACAGGTTGAACATGGTCGCCAACGTCGAGCGGCGGTTCAACGTTCCGTGCAGCACGTTGGACACAACATCCATACGCGGCACCAGGTTGAACTGCTGAAAGATCATCGCGCATTCGGACTGCCACGCACGTTTGGCGGCCCCTTTTAACGACGTGATCTCACGCCCTTCAAAGGTCATGGTGCCCTCAGACGCATCGCCAAGGCGGTTCATCATTCGCAACAGGGTCGATTTGCCCGCGCCAGAACGACCGATGATGCCCAGCATGCACGGCTTGTCGATTTCCAGCGTTGCACTGTCGACCGCGATCTTGTCGCCGAACCGTTTGGTAAGTTTATTAATTCGCAGCACGAGCGGCCCCCATCTAACTTGCAGGAGGTCATAGGCACACGTATCAAACTATTTGTGACGCTTACGTAAAAATTTTGTAAACCGCATATCTGGGCGTCGAAAAAGAAAAAGCGGCGTTCACCGCCGCTCTCTCCTGCTCAAATGTGAGGCTGGTTTAGGTCCAGGCGCCCTCGGCCGCCGCGCGGATGCCTTTGATGTTGTCGCCGTAAACCTCGGGGTTGGTCACCGAACCGCCCCGGAAAACCGCAGAACCCGCAACCAGAACATCCGCTCCGGCTTCGGCCACTAATGGCGCGGTTTTCGGATCCACGCCGCCGTCGATTTCAATATGGATCCGACGGTCGCCAATCATCGCGCGCAGCTTGCGGATCTTGGTGGTCATATCGATGAACTTCTGACCGCCAAAGCCTGGGTTCACCGTCATCACACAGACCAGATCGGTCAGATCCAGCAGATGCTCGATCGCCTCCGCCGGGGTGCCGGGGTTCAGGGCCACGCCCGCTTTCATTCCTGCGCCACGGATCGCTTGCAGCGTGCGGTGAATATGCGGCCCCGCTTCGATATGCGCCGTCAGGACATCGGCGCCCGCATCCGCATAGGCATCAATATAGGGGTCAACCGGTGCGATCATCAGATGCACATCCATGACCGTTTTGACATGCGGGCGGAACGATTTCACCGCTGCTGGACCAAAGGTCAGGTTCGGCACGAAATGTCCGTCCATCACATCCACATGCACCCAATCTGCGCCTTGGGCCTCAATCGCTTGGATTTCCTGGCCAAAATTGGCGAAATCCGCCGAGAGGATAGACGGGGCAATCTTGATTTTACGGTCAAAAGACATGGGGGCAGGTCCTGTCATGTGCTGGTTTGGCGCCTCTATAACGACTGAGGCGGTCCAACAGCAAGGCAAAGACCGCAAACCTGTCGCATTCGCCGCAACCTGCCCACCGTGGCGCGGATCCGACCCAAAGTCACAGCCCCACCTCTATTGCGCGCGCGCCCCGCTTGCGTCATGATCGTGCGACACAATAATTATGGATATCGGATGCGCAAATTCCTTGTTGTTTTGGACGACAGCCGTGAGTGCCTGAATGCGATGCGGTTCGCGGCGATGCGGGCGGCCCACACCGGCGGTGGCGTCACGATCCTGTCGATCATCCCTCCGGATGAGTTCAATCACTGGATCGGTGTCGGCGAAGTGATGCGCGAAGAAACCCGCGAACGTATCACCGTGCATTTCGAAGTCTTTGCCAAATGGATGCGCGACCGCCAGGATATTGATCCCGAACTTGTGATTCGCGAAGGCGATGCTGTGCCCGAAATCTTGGCGCAAATCACCGAAGATCCGGAAATTGGCGTGCTTGTGCTTGGCGCTGGCAACGAACGCTCGGGCCCCGGACCGCTGGTCAATCAGCTCAGCAAATCCGCCGGCACCCTGCCGGTTCCTGTTACCATCGTACCCGGCGATCTGTCCAAAGAAAAACTGGAAGAGATCACCTGATCCCCTCCCCTACCCTTTCCCAGAATACCGATGCGCGTGGCCTTTTTACTGGCGCGCCCGATGCGCCTTGACCTTGGCGCGATTGCCGCAAACGGCCATGCTGCACCATCGGCGCCGGTTGTTGCGCGTGTTATCGTGAAACCAATAGGTGCACGTGGGCGAACCACATTCGCGCATCCGCTCGGGCGTGTTCAAACAATATAGCTCAGCAATCTCCACAGCCACCCGCACGACCAGATCATCAGCCGTCTCCAACAATGGCTGAAACCTCATATTTCGTTGGCCTTCGGCGCCTGTTTCGATCTCGTAATGGCCGCGCCCCGTGGTCAGCAGATCGTTCAGGCGCGCCATAAATTCGGGTGAGGCTTCGGGGATATTTTCCTGCATCTCAGTGCGCAACGCACGTAACGTATCCGCCGCCTTCTCCAGATCATCCGCCGTCAACGCCGCCGCCAGACGCGCCGCTTCTTTTGCCGTCAGCAGCCCAACCGCCGCCATCCAGGACAACAGCTCCTGACCGTTCACCAACCAGTCCAGCTCTGCGCCGTATGGGGCGCCGATGGTGTTGACGACTTCCAGACCAACATGATCCGCAATCAAATAAGGAGCAGGCAGATTTGACGCCATATTTTTACCTTCCAGTGATGAAGTTCACAACTCTGTGTGGAGTGCTGCAACCACCATAACAGAGTTTGACAAGTTACGCGAGTCGCCTGTAACCAATTAAACATATATTAGACAGTTACGGAGACGATCCATGACCAAACTGCTGCACATCGTTGCGTCCCCTCGTGGCGCAGAATCGAAATCCAACGCGCTGGCGTCGGCTTTTGTTGACTCGCAAAAAGCGAAAAACCCAGATCTGGACGTAGACGTTCTAGACCTCTTTACCGAAGAGCTGCCCGCGTTTGACGGCGACCCAGCGGCTGCCAAGATGACCTTTTTTGGCGTTGGCGAAATGGACCCTGCAAAAGAGAAAGCCTGGGATCAGGTTGCATCTATCACGCAGCGTTTCATGTCCGCAGACCACATCGTCATCGGCGCGCCTATGTGGAACGGTGGCGTATCCTACCGCCTGAAGCATTACATCGACATCATCACGCAGCCGGGCATGCTGTTCGGTTTTGATCCAGAAAAAGGCTACTTTGGCCTGCTGGAAAACAAAAAAGCAACCCTGATCACTTCTTCTGGCGTCTGGGCACCGGGTGCGGATGCGAAATACGGTTCCGACTTCCACAGCAACTACCTGCAATGGTGGCTGGAAACCATCGGCATCAAAGACGTCGACACCGTGCGCTACCAGCCGTCCCTGCTGACAGCTGATCCGCAGGCCGGATACGACGCGGCTCTGGCAGAGCTGAAAGCCCTGTAATCACCGTGTGGATGTAAAGACCTTGGCGGCTGCGCAAAAGCGTGGCCGTCTTTTTTCTGTTTAGAATGGTTCCAAAACTTGACTTATCGCTGCATCAAGCGCATATGCCATAGGGCATTCTTAAGGAGGGTCCCGCATGTTCATTCAGACAGAGTCGACGCCAAACCCGGCGACGCTGAAATTCCTTCCAGGCCAAACGGTACTGGACGCGGGCACCGCTGATTTCCCATCCGCCGAAACGGCCGATAAATCCCCTCTGGCCACCCGCATCTTTGCGGTGACCGGTGTCGAGGGCGTGTTCTTTGGCAATGATTTTGTCACCGTGACCAAAGCCGAGGGCGTGGAATGGGATCACATCAAACCCGCCATCCTTGGTGCGGTGATGGAGCATTACCAATCCGGCCAGCCGGTTATGGCGTCTGATGCAGAGCAATCTTCAGGCCATGCAGAGCACACCGGCGAAGACGGCGAGATTGTCGACCAGATCAAAGAGCTTCTGGACAGCCGCGTCCGCCCCGCTGTTGCACAAGACGGCGGCGACATCACGTTCCACGGTTTTGACCGCGGTGTGGTCTACCTGCATATGCAAGGCGCCTGCGCGAACTGCCCGTCGTCAACACTGACCCTGAAAATGGGCATTGAGAACCTGCTGCGCCACTATATCCCTGAGGTGATAGAGGTGCGCCCGGTTGCCGTCTGACAAGATGCCAAGAAAAGATCCCAAGGTTTTGGCCTTTGATACTTCGGCCGCGCATTGCGCGGCCGCCGTGCTTTGTGGTGGTCGCATTGTGGCAGAACGTCTGGAACCCATGACGCGCGGTCAGGCCGAACGGTTGATGGTGCTGTTGGAAGAGGTCCTGACTGAGGCAGAGCTTACCTGGACAGATCTGGATGCCATCGGCGTCGGCGTCGGCCCCGGCAATTTCACCGGCATTCGCATCTCAGTCTCTGCTGCGCGGGGTCTGGCCTTGGGACTGGGGGTGCCTGCGGTGGGGGTGAATGGTTTTGAAAGCCGTGCCCAAGACGGGATCTTGCCCGCAATCCCAGCGCCGCGCGACCATGTCTATATCGCCCTGCCAGACCAAGCGCCGCGTCTACTGCCGGTGGAAGAGGCCAACGCCTGCGCCCGCGGCGCCGGGCTGATGGTGGTGGCCGAGGCGAGCCCAGAGGGGATCGCCGCTCGCATCGCCCAAATCGCGGCCTCTCGCGCGACTGAAACCGTGAACCCGCCTGCGCCGCTTTACCTCAAACCTGCGGATGCAGCGCCATCCAAGGACAAGCCGCCTGCGCTTTTGGATGACTAAGACACTCACAGTGAAACACTTGGCCGCCACCCATCAGGCGGCCTTTACCCAGACGCGGGCCTGGGAGGCGGATGAGTTCGAAAGCCTTCTGACCAGCCCGCTGGTCTTTGCCACGGGCGACGCGCGCTGTTTTGCGCTGGTACGTGTCATTGCCGATGAGGCCGAGCTGCTCACCATCGCCACCCATCCAGACTACCAACGCCAGGGCCTTGCCAGCCTGGTGATGGAAAACTGGCAAGCGCAGGCTGCCACCAAAGGCACGCGTGAGGCGTTTCTGGAGGTCGCGGCAGACAATACCGCCGCCTGCGCGCTTTATATGCGTTTTGGCTATGATATCGTTGCAACCCGCGCGGAATACTACCGCCGCAGCGACGGCACGATCTGCGACGCAATCGTCATGAAACGGGTGTTATCCGCCCATAATTTACCCGACGTATAGGCTGATTTAGCGCCTATCTTCGACCAAACGGTCAAAAAGCCATTGACCCCGCCGCCGGCTACCCTCTTAATTCCGTGGCCTTACGTCACAAAGTCTTGCCCATAATGGGCCAAAAACAAACCCGTCCGAAATAACAAATCTGGGAGTAGACCATGAGCCTGATGAAATCCTTTCTGGGTGCGGCCGCAACCCTTGCTATGACTGCTGGTCTGGCTGTTGCAGAACCCGCCCTGATCTTTGACCTTGGCGGTAAGTTCGACAAATCCTTCAACGAAGCCGCTCACAATGGCGCGCAGCGTTGGGCGGAAGAGACCGGCGGCAAGTACCGCGAGATCGAACTGCAGTCCGAAGCCCAGCGTGAACAGGCCCTGCGCCGTTTCGCCGAAGCCGGAGCCAACCCTGTTGTGACCATGGGCTTTGCCATGGCTGATCCACTGTCCACCGTTGCCCCCGACTACCCTGACACCAAATTCGTCGTGATCGACGTCAACTGGCTGGACCTGCCCAACGTGCGCCAGATCGGCTTTGCGGAACACGAAGGCTCCTACCTGGTAGGCATGCTGGCGGCGATGTCGTCGAAATCCGGCACCGTTGGTTTCATCGGCGGTATGGATGTTCCACTGATCCGCCACTTTGCCTGTGGCTATGCACAGGGCGTCAAAGCGGTGAACCCGGACGCAACTGTTGTGGCCAATATGACTGGCACCACCCCGGCGGCCTGGAACGACCCGGTAAAAGGCTCTGAGTTGACAAAAGCACAGATTTCCCAAGGCGCGGATGTTGTTTACGCGGCGGCGGGCGGCACCGGTGTTGGTGTTCTGCAAACCGCAGCCGACGAAGGCATCCTGTCTATCGGTGTGGACAGCAACCAAAACCACCTGCACCCGGGCAAGGTTCTGACCTCAATGCTGAAACGTGTCGACGTCGCTGTTTATGAGGCGATGAAAGCAGGCGAAGCGGTTGAAACCGGCGTCTTTACCATGGGTCTGGCCGAAGAAGGCGTCGGCTTTGCGATGGATGAATTCAACGCAGAACTGGTGTCCGAGGAAATGGCAACCAACGTCAACGCGGCACGCCAACAGATCATCGACGGCGAAGTCAGCGTTGCCAGCTACTATGCGGACAGCAGCTGCCCGGTTCTGGAATTCTAATCCACACTACATCCGGGGTGTAACACCGCCCCTTGTCACTCTGCCCGGAGGACGCATGTTCCGCGTCTTCCGGGTTTCGAATAAAAACACCATGTGATAGCGGGCGGCGTCCATTTGCGACGCATCAACCGCCTCCAGCCCATGACGACAGTAGGAGCCCCGATGACCGCCGCCGCAATCGAGCTCAAAAGTATTTCCAAGTCCTTTGGCCCGGTTCAGGCCAACAAAGACATCTCCATCCAGGTCCAACCGGGCACCATCCACGGCATCATTGGCGAAAACGGCGCGGGTAAATCCACGCTGATGAGCATCCTCTACGGCTTTTACAAAGCCGACAAAGGCGAGGTCTGGATCAATGGCAAACTGACCGAAATCCCCGACAGCCAGGCCGCCATCGCAGCCGGCATCGGCATGGTGTTCCAGCACTTCAAACTGGTGGAAAACTTCACCGTCCTGGAAAACATTATCCTCGGCGCCGAAGATGGCGGCCTGTTGCGCCCCTCTTTGGCCAAGGCGCGCAAATCTCTGAAAACACTGGCCGCTGAGTATGATTTGAACGTCGACCCCGACGCCCGCATCGATAAGATTGGCGTTGGCATGCAACAGCGGGTCGAAATCCTCAAAGCGCTTTATCGTCAGGCCGATATTCTTATTCTGGATGAGCCCACCGGGGTTTTGACCCCGGCCGAGGCCGACCAGCTGTTTCGTATCCTCGACCGGCTGCGCAGCGAAGGCAAAACCATTGTCCTGATCACCCATAAACTGCGTGAGATCATGGAATACACCGACACCGTGTCGGTGATGCGCCGGGGTGAGATGACGGCCACTGTCAAAACGGCCGAGACCAGTCCAGAACATCTGGCCGAGCTGATGGTGGGCCGCAAAGTCCTGTTGCAGGTCGACAAAATTCCCGCCAAACCCGCCGCCCCCGTGCTTGAGATTGAAAACTTGCGGGTGTCAGATGAGACCGGCGTGGAACGTGTCAAAGGCATCAACCTGACGGTCCGCGCCGGTGAAATCCTCGGCATTGCAGGCGTCGCGGGCAATGGCCAGTCGGAGCTTTTGGAAGTGCTTGGCGGCATGCGCACTGGCCAAGGCAGCATAAAATTGCATGGCGCGCCCCTACCCCTGACCGGCTCAGGCGCCAATGGCCGTGCACGGCGTGCTGCCCATATCGGTCACGTCCCCGAAGATCGCCAGCGTGAAGGTCTGATCATGGACTTCCACGCCTGGGAAAACGTCGCCTTTGGTTATCACCGCGCACTCGAATTCCAAAAAGGCGTCCTGATGGACAACGCAGCCCTGCGCGCTGATACCGAAGCAAAAATGGAGAAATTCGACGTCCGCCCCCCCGATCCCTGGCTTGCGGCCAAGAATTTCTCCGGCGGCAACCAACAGAAAATCGTCGTCGCCCGCGAGATCGAGCGTAACCCCGACCTCTTGCTGGTTGGACAGCCCACCCGTGGTGTCGACATTGGCGCGATTGAGTTCATCCACCAACAGATTGTCGCCCTGCGTGACCAAGGCAAAGCCGTGCTACTGGTGTCGGTCGAGTTGGAAGAAATCCTGTCTCTGGCAGATCGCGTTGCGGTGATGTTTGACGGCCATATCATGGGCGAACGCCAAGCCGCCGAGACTGACGAAAAAGAGCTGGGCCTCCTGATGGCAGGCATGACGGCGGAGACTGCATAATGGAAAAAATGCCAAAATGGGCGGATGTCGTCCTGATCCCTTTGATCAGCCTGCTACTGGCAGCTGGCCTGTCCGCATTGGTGATCCTTGCCATCGGTGAAAGCCCGACCGAAGCCTTGAACCTGATGATCGAAGGCGCGCTTGGCTCGACCTATGGTTGGGGTTACACGCTCTATTACGCGACCAACTTCCTCTTTACCGGGCTAGCGGTTGCGGTGGCCTATCACGCGGGTCTGTTTAACATCGGCGGCGAAGGTCAGGCGATGCTGGGTGGCCTTGGCGTGGCCTATGCCTGCCTGTTCATTCCTTGGCCCCATTGGACCGTGGCCCTGTTGTTTGCTAGCATTGCGGCCGGGCTGTTTGGTGCGACCTGGGCGGCGATCCCCGCCTATCTTCAGGCCAAACGCGGCAGCCACGTGGTGATCACCACCATCATGTTCAACTTTATCGCAGCCGCTCTGCTGAACTATATGCTGGTCAATATCCTGAAACCCGAAGGCAGCTTTGACCCGGCCACCGCACGTTTCCCCGAAGCGGTGCATCTGCCCTCCCTGCATGAAATCCTGCTGCCCTTTGGTATCAACTTCTCCAAAAACGCGCCCGCCAACGTCAGCCTTCTGGTGGCAATTGTCGCCTGTGTTCTAGTCTGGCTGCTGATCTGGCGCACCTGGCTGGGGTATGAGATCCGTTCTTATGGCAAGTCCGAGACCGGCGCGCGTTATGCCGGCATGTCCCCGGTCAAAATCACCATGATCGCCATGCTGATCTCTGGTGCGCTCTGCGGCATGATGGCGATCAACAACGTGATGGGAGAGGCCGAACGCCTGGTCCTCAACGCCACCGAAGGCGCGGGCTTCATCGGCATCGCGGTCGCCCTGATGGGGCGCAACCACCCGTTTGGCGTCTTTCTGGCGGCGATCCTCTTTGGGTTTCTGTACCAGGGTGGTGCCGAACTGGCGCTGTGGACCTCTATCCCACGGGAGCTGATCGTGGTCATCCAGGCCCTGGTCATCCTCTTCACCGGCGCGCTCGACAATATGGTGCGTATGCCGCTGGAAAAAATCTTTGTTGCTCTGCGGAAGGAAAAAGCCTGATGGATTTCCTGACCCTTATCCAAATCCTCGACAGCTCTGTTCGCCTCGCCACGCCGCTACTGTTGGCCTGCCTAGCTGGTCTGTTCTCTGAACGCGCGGGCATTTTCGACATCGGCCTTGAGGGCAAGATGCTGATGGCGGCCTTCTTTTCGGCTGCGATCGCCGCACTGTCTGGCAATGCCTGGTTGGGACTGCTGGCTGGTATTGGCTCCTCTCTGGCGCTCGCGGCATTGCACGGTGTCGCCTCTATCACCTTCCGTGGCAACCAGCTGATCTCTGGCGTGGCGATCAACTTCTTGGCCGTTGGTTTGACGGTTTTGATCGCACAGGACTGGTTCCAACAGGGCGGGCGCACGCCGTCGCTGCTGGACGGCGGACGCTTCTCCCCGATCGAGCTGCCTTTTGCCATTGGCCCAACCGAGGCCGAGGCCGCTGGTCGCCCCCTTTCACGCCTTCTGGTCGAGGCCGGACCGCTCCAACAAGCCTATTCCGAGCTGATCTCGGGCCATTCCATCCTCGTCTACCTGTCGCTTCTGGCGGTTCCCTTGACGGCATGGGTGCTTTTTGGAACTCGCTTTGGCCTGCGCCTGCGTGCCGTTGGCGAGAACCCTGCTGCCGTGGACACCGCCGGTGTTTCGGTTGTGGCGCTGCGCTTTGCTGCCGTGGGCATCTGCGGTGTGCTCTGCGGCATTGCTGGCGCCTACCTCTCCACCGCGCTGCAAGCGGGTTTTGTCAAAGAAATGTCCGCCGGTCGTGGCTTTATCGCGTTGGCGGCGTTGATCTTTGCCAAATGGCGCCCCTGGTACGCCCTTGGCGCATGCCTGCTGTTCGGCCTGTTCCAAGCGTTGGAGCTACGCCCCGATGTGTTGGAGGCCATTTTCCAGACCAAGATCCAAGGCCAACTGCTGGGCGCCCTGCCCTATATCATGACCGTTGTGATCCTGGCCGGATTTGTCGGCAAAGCCGTCCCCCCCAAGGCCGGCGGCGTGCCATACGTCAAGGAACGATAGCCGAAAATCACTCTTGTTACGGTGCTGACGGAGCGCATGATAAGCAGAGAAAGTAACGAAAGTTTAAGTCGTTTCTTGTGGTTTTTGACACTACTCCAACGAAACAGCAAGAAAAGAATTTCTTATGGTCGCTCAGAGCAACGTTGAAAATTTTCTCCCAAACCGTCCGCATAGTTTTATGAAGGAGCTTAGAAGGTTCCGAACGCTGCTGAAGTGGTCCTGCTTTTAAGGACAGGTTTGCGGCTCAGCTAAGATGTAATCTGGTTGGATTCATGCGGCCTTCTGCGTCTGTTCTGTTGTGAAGAATGCGTCGTCGGGTGATCGTTTGTCGAGAGCAGTGTGAGGCCGCTCGATGTTGTAGAAGCTGATCCAATCTTTAATCACGCGTTTGGCTTGGAACCCGTCCTGCAATTCATGCAAGTATACGGCCTCCTGTTTGAGGGACCTCCACAGCCGTTCGATGAAGATATTGTCGAGATAACGGCCACACCCATCCATCGATATTTTGACT
>NZ_JAHHIR010000095.1 GCF_018678075.1 Epibacterium ulvae
CCGCTGTCCAAACGGCATCGCGTTTTGGGCTGGTATCGGCTTGGGTGAAGGAAAATTGATGGCGTCCAACGCGCCCAAACTGATGCTAAGCCACTCCGGAAAAGACGATCAAGGGCACCAATCCATGAGAAATGAAGCCGAACAATCTCATCTCGCACTATCCTCGGCTGAATCTGACTAGCGCTTTCCCCAAAGCGCGCGCCCAGACCCCACGGCTTCCTCCTAGTCATGTTTCCCAACGCGGGCCACCGTCGCATCAAGCCGAAATGGAGCGCTCAGGCCCGCATCGAAAAACCTTAAACGTTGTTGCCTTTCGCTGCGGATGCTCCAAGGGCTGCTTTCGTCAGGCGAGTTCTATCTTGCCAGCCATCTTGCGATGATTGACCACAGCAGCAGGCCCAGAAGGCCCAGAAGGCCAAGCAAAGCCGTTTGTGATAGAAATCCAGACCACGAGCTGATCAGAATGTAGGTTTCCATAAGCTCAGGGTAGTCGATGTATCTGCGCGGCTTTGGCAGAATGAAAGCAAGCACTCCTTGAAATGAGGTGCTGCCGATCAGCGCGATATGCAGAATCCAAAATAAAAATTTGGTCAGGGCGGGGTTTCGCATCGCCCCAAATCGCGTTTGCACCCATGTTATTACGCCGAAGACCGCCATTGCGATGGCAATGTTCCACAGGAAGTGGCCATGGCTCACAACGTAGTAGGTGTCATGATATGCAGGTTCCGCTTCTCGGACTTGGCTTAGAGCAATTTGGATTTGCGCGAAACTGACAGCGCCGAAAACTGCGTAGACAACTGCAACTGCAAAGAAAAGTGCGGCGGGCTTCCAGCCGCGGAGATGAGCCAGAAGCGGAGCAAGGATCAAACCAAAAAGAAGCGTAACTGAATAGATCAAAATCAATTCCTCGGGAATTTTCATTCCATGTGCCACTGAAGCGGACGTTTATCAATGTCGCAGCATCAGGAACTCTGGGCTCAAAGCCCGAATTCGCCGCGTTCAGTTCGAACGGCTGCTGTTTGTCGCCAAGTTTTATGCGGACCTGCCGCGCCGATCTAACTACAACAAAACAAGTTCTGCATATCGGCGCGGCATAATCCGAACCTCGGCATTATGGCTATTTTGCCGACATCGGCATAATAGCCACTGAACGATGGAGGCCAGCTGATACCCTTGACGGGCGGCAGGTCCATGCGCCAAGGGTAGCCCCATGCGCCGCACCGACCGACTGTTTGAAATCATCCAAATCCTGCGCGCCGGTGGGCTGCATCGCGCGCAGGACATTGCCGATCGGCTGGAAGTTTCGGTGCGCACGGTCTACCGCGATATGGACACGCTCGTGGCCTCGGGCGTGCCGGTTGAGGGCGCGCGCGGCGTGGGCTATCTGGTGCGCGAACAGATCACCCTGCCACCACTGAACCTGACAGCAGCAGAACTGGAAGCGCTGAACCTCGGCATGGCGATTGTGGCCGAGGCCGCCGATCCAGACTTGAAAAACGCAGCCCTGTCACTGGCGGAAAAAATCGATGCGGTGCTGCCCACCCAAACAGTGGCCGAGGCGGACGCCTGGAAATTCGCCGTCTACCCGTTCGCCGATGCGGCGCGGGGATTTTCCCATATGGCGACCCTGCGCGCAGCCATCAAAGCGCGCCAGAAACTCTCGCTGCAGTATTGCCGCATTGATGGCACGCTGACCGAACGGGTTATCCGCCCGCTGCATATGGAATATTGGGGCCGAGTCTGGACGCTAACCGCCTGGTGTGAGACGCGCGCGGCCTTCCGGGTCTTCCGGGTGGATCTGATCGAAGAGGCAACCGCCCTGCCCGAACTGTTTGTGGATGAGCCGGGAAAAACCCTGGCCGAATATGACCCCGAACACTGAGCCACACGAATTTCATCTTTTTTAAAAATACTTCCGCCGGAGGCAGCCGGGCCATGCCCGGCTTCACTTGGCTCTCCCCGATCACTTGGGGAAGATAAAACACCGCCGCCGTGGCACCGTGAGCCACATGGCCCGCCCGGTTTCGGGCAAAAACACATTGGGCACTGTCGCCTTGAGGATGGAGCCGTCAAAATCCATTTTGAACTCCACCAGGCTTTCGTGCCCCAAAAACCGCGCGCGCGCAACCGTGCCACGGGCGGCGACACCATCAGTGGCGGTGGGCAACGGACCAGTGCCGTTGCGGTCAAAATCGATCCGGACATGTTGGGGGCGAAACACCAGCTCGACCTCGGTCCCATCGGGATGACCCGGTGCCAGGAACTGGCCAAACGGCGTGTCCACCAGAGCACCATTCACTGTGCCATCCAATGCGTTGAGATCGCTAAAGAATCCCACAGCCGCCTTATCCGCTGGTCGGGTGTAGACATTGTAGGGCGCGCCCTGTTGGACAATCTTTCCGCCGCGCATCAACGCGATTTCATCGGCCATGCGCATGGCTTCTTCGGGTTCATGGGTGACCAGCAGAACGGCGGTATCCTCTTCTTTCAACAGGCTCAGCGTCTCATCCCGGATGCCATCACGCAGCCGGTTGTCTAGGCCTGAAAACGGTTCATCCATCAACATGATACGCGGACGCGGTGCCAGCGCGCGGGCCAAGGCCACCCGTTGCTGTTCGCCACCCGACAGCTGATGGGGGAATTCGTCGATATATTGGCTGAGGGAGACTTTGGCCAACAGCTCCTCAACCCGGGCGCGTTTCTGATCTTTTGGCCCTTTCAGACCAAAGGCCACATTGTCCGCGACGCACAGATGAGGAAACAGGGCAAAGTCCTGGAACATCAACCCGATTTCGCGCCGCTCCGGGGGAACGCGAAACACCGTGTCGCAAATCAGGTTGCCATCCACATAGATCTCACCCGCGTCCTGCATCTCCACGCCGGCAATGATACGCAGGGTGGTGGATTTGCCGCAGCCGGATGGGCCCAGCAGACAGGTGACCTTGCCGGCTTGGATGGTCAGCGACACGCTATCCACAACGGGACGGCCGTCAAAGAAGCGGCGGATGTTGCGGATCTCAAGCCGTGGCGCGGGTGCGGTTTGCAGGGGCTGGGCAGAGGTGTTCATAGATGCATTGGCCTTTTGCATGTGTCGGGACTGTCACCGGGCACCTGCCGCAGATACCAATCCCGACTAAAACACGCAAGATCGCCCGACAGTGTGGCCTGCGTCACTTTTTTGGAAACAGCGCTCCATTGGGCCGAAACCCCGCAATCAGCCCCACAACCGCAGGCCTTACGCGTACAAATCAAACGCCGCCGTGGCGCGCACCACGCCGTTCACCATCACCTCGATCCGATGTGGTCCGGGATAAAGGGTAAAGGTGGAGGCATTGCCTTTGAGCGGGTGTTTTTTGGCGAGCGTCAATGTGCCATTTTTGAGCTTGGCCTGCTTCAGCTTGAACACCTTGCGCCGCTCGGCCCCGTTGGGTTTGGGAAAGTAGAGGCAGTAGTCCGCCAGCACTGGCAGGTCCTCGGCCGCGCTCAGCGTGCATTCGATTTGCAAGGCACTGCCGATTTGCAAGGTCTCTGCGCCAAGTTTCAAATCGACCTGCACATCGGCATCCGGGTGGTAGCCGAGCAGTTTCATCGCGCCTGGATGACCCTCTTTGACTAACCCGCGCAGGGCGTGGTTGGTCATCCAACGCAGCTCTTTTTCTGCCTGCGTGCCTTGATCGGCCCAGACTTGCAGACGGTCCAGAACCAGATCGGGCTGTTTCTTGGAGATATCGTTCAGGTGATTGGCCACCGAGCGGGTGACATAGCGGGTGGGATCCCGGTGCAGGATGTCGAGGATTGGCATCGGGTCGCCAAGCTCCAGCCCTACGGCCTCCCCCCAGGGAAGACGCGGTCGCGTGCCCTCGCTGGCCAGGCGACGCACGTGGTAATTGTCGTGGCGCGCCCAATCGGTCATCCGCGCCAGTGTCGTGTCGCGCCAGTGGTTCAAAAAGGGACGGATGGCCCACTCCATGGAGAACCGCTGGGTGATGTCCGCGATCAGATCAAGCGACAGATCAGGATGCGCTGCAAGCCCTTTGGCAACCACAAATTCCCCAAGCGGGGCAAAGATGAAATCGCCGAAATCATCATCACTGCGGGTCGGGTCCAGCGGCAGTGGCAGGGCCGCGCGCAACATCGGTGCGACCTCTGGCAGATCGGCGGGCAGATGCTGGCACAGAACATCCGCAATCCATTGGATGCGCTCTTTAAGCTCCAGCTCCAGCAAACGTTCCATGACGTCGCCCTCAAATCGGGTCGCGTCAAAGTCTGTGGAGGCGGAGGAAAAAAGCCCGGCGAGATACCGGACTTTTTCCTGATTAAACAGCTGATCTTTTAACGAAAAACCAGATGCCATGGTCTACAGCGTGGCGTTGGTGGAGCCGCCATCCAGCAGGATGTTCTGACCGACCATAAAGCCCGCGTGCTGGGAGCACATAAACGCGCAGGTCGCACCAAATTCCTGACGGGTGCCATAGCGGCGCGCCGGAATGGTGGCAGAGCGTTTGGCGTGGGCTTCATCCACCGTGATGCCTTCGCGATCCGCCACCGCCTGATCCAGCGAGGACGCGCGATCGGTTGCGTGAATACCGGGGAGCAAGTTGTTGATGTTCACCCCAAATTCCGCCACTTGCCGCGCGGTGCCACCAACATAACCGGTCAGACCAGCGCGGGCCGCATTCGACAGACCCAACTGCGGGATCGGCGCCTTGACCGATTGCGAGGTGATGTTGACCACCCGGCCCCAGCCGCGATCCATCATGCCCGGCAACAGCGCCTTCATCAGCGCGATTGGGGTCAGCATATTGGCGTCCAGCGCCTTGATGAAATCATCACGGTCCCAATCGCTCCACAGACCCGGAGGGGGACCGCCTGCGTTATTGACCAGAATGTCCAACTGACTGGCAGCTTCCAGCACTTTGGCGCGACCGTCCTCAGAGGTGATATCTGCTGCAATTGCAGTCACTTCCACGCCATATGTGTCGCGGATCGCTTGGGCAGAAGCGTCCAGAGCCTCGCTGCCGCGTGCGTTCATCACCAGGTTCACACCGGCTTCGGCAAGCGCCTCGGCGCAGCCCAGACCCAACCCTTTACTACTGGCGCAGACCAGCGCCGTTTTACCAGAAATCCCGAGATCCATGATCTTTCCCTTCTGAACATGTTCTTTGCGCGTGGACATTTGCACAGGCACATCCGAGTGACCAGCCCCGCCGCGCCACGAAATGTTCAGAGCCCGGACCGCAAATGGCCACAATCCTAAATTAATGACTTACTCACTGTCTTGTTTGAGAATTCAATGCGCCTTATCTCCATTCCTTCGCTTTCCCGGGTGACCAACCGCTCCATGTCCGAAACTTCAGCATCCATTCTGGCCATTCCTGCCTATCGCGCGGCGCAATTCCGTGTCGATGCCGGTGCCAATATGGGCGACAATCTGGGCGTGTTTGACGATCTGGTTCTGGATGATGTCTATGAGCTGCGCAATGCAAACGCGCCGCGCCGGTTGAGCGTTGCGGCCTTTCGCGATGGACGGCTGGCGGTGGCGCAGGACACGCAGATGGGCGCGGTAGATGCGGATCTGCATCTGGACTGCAGCCTGACCCTGATGCCGGCGCGTGGCGCAAATGTTGAAGCTTTGGTGGCGGTGGAAGTCGACGCTGAGGGCATGATTGCCGAGATTTACCTGCTGCCGCTGGCACCGCTGAAGGCTGATCAGGGCTATACGCTGGTCAAGGCCGAGCGCGCCGAGACTCGGCGCAAACTGGCGCAGATCGCCTGTGTGTCCTTTAGCCGGGGCACCCATATAACACTGGCCTCCGGGGCCCAACGCCAGATTGAGGATCTGATGGTGGGCGACCGGGTGCTAACGCGCGATGACGGGCCGCAAGCTATCCGCTGGATCGGGCAGACAACATCACGTGCGGTCGGGGCTTTGGCACCGATCCTGATCCGCAAAGGCGCGCTGAACAATGCCGAGGATCTGGTAGTCAGCCCGGATCACAAATTGATGGTCTATCAACGCACCGACGCCATCGGCACCGGCGTGCCGGAGGTTCTGGTGCGCGCCCGTGATCTGGTCAACGGCAGCTCGGTAGTGGTGCAGGACGGCGGCTATATCGACTATTTCCAGATCCTGTTTGACCGCCATCACATCATCTATGCCGAAGGGATCGCTGCCGAGACCCTGTTTCTTGACCCCTTTACCGAACCGGCCCTGCCGGCCGATCTGTTGTCGCAGATGCGCAAGCCGGATGACGCGCGCCAATCGCTGCCCTTTGTGGAAACCGTCAAGGGGCAATTGCCCAAGGGCGACGCGGCTGCAATCCTCAAGGAAGCATCCCGCCGGTAAATCCGGCACCTGCCGCAGTGCAGCGCGTTTTTACGCAGCTTTACCTGTCACGCGATTTACTCACTTGGGTGGCAAACCTATCGTCGATCTATGATTTCAGCTGCGCCGCGTGGCGCCATTTCTAGTTCGGGGATAACGATGTATTTGGAAACCTCTGCTCTTCCCAAGTTCAAGACTCAAGGCCAGCACTCGATTTCGGGCCTGTCGTCAGGCGCCTTTATGACGGTGCAGATGCATGTGGCCCATTCGGCGGATTTCATGGGGGCGGGTGTGATTGCGGGCGGCCCCTATCGCTGTGTCGAATCCTACCTGGGCAGCGTCCAGAAACCTGCGGACGCCTATGTGTTGAACGCGCTTTACATCGCGATGAACCCGCTGACCAAGGACACAGCCCCCAATGGTAAAGATCTGGCAGAGCTGGCGCGTTGCACCGGTGGCATCGACGACATCGCCAATCTGAAGGACGACAAGGTCTATGTGTTCACCGGCTCCAAGGACAAGGTCGTGCGCTCTGTCTCGGTCGCGGCGACGCGGGATTTTTATCTTAACCTTGGTGTCGCGGAAAAGAACATGATGTTTGAGGATGCCGTGCCTGCCGGTCATTCGATCATCACTTTGAACGAGACCGACTCGCCGCTCGGGGCTAATAAACCGCCTTATATTAACAAGGGCGACTTTGTTCAGTCGCATCAGATCCTCAAACACATCTATGGGAGTCTGAAACCCGCAGCCCATGCCACCACCGGGCGCTATGTGCGGTTTGAGCAAAAGCCGTTTGTGGGGGATGAGGACGCCAGGGCCAGCATGTCGCAATATGGCTATGCCTATATCCCATCCGAGGTCGACAAAGGCACCGCCGAGGCCAAGGGCGTCCATATCGTGATGCATGGCTGCAAACAGGGCTATTCCTATGTGAATTATGTCAACGGGCGCGCGGACAAGGAAAACCAGCCGCCCTTTGGCATGCGCTACGTGACCTCAACCGGTTATGTTGAGATGGCCGAAGCCAATAACATCATCATGCTGTTTCCCCAAGCAGTGGGGGCGGACACAAATGCAGCCCAAAACCCAGAAGGATGCTGGGATTGGTGGGGCTATAGCGATACCGAGTCCGACCAGCCGGATTATTACTCCAAAAACGCCATCCAAATTCGTGCCATCCATGGGATGTTGTCCCAGCTTGCCGACCTCTAACGCCCAAAAGGATCAAACAGATGTTCGAAGATCACCTTGTAAAGCCTTGCGAAGTGCAGGCCAGAAACGGCATGCGCGCCATGGGCACGTTGAAAGACACCGCGCAATTGGCGGCCAAGATGGACCGCCCCGGCACCTTGTTCGAAGCGATGGCGCTGTTTTATTCGGCCAGCCAACGCGGTCTGGATCTACAGAAACAATGGCGCGAGGATTGGCAGGCTTGGGCGGAATATGCCAGCAAATTGCCGGGCGCGGATACCACATCGAAACTGGTGGCGCGTCAGAGCAATATCATGTTGCAGGCGCAGGCCCAAATCAGCGAGCAGACCACCGAAGCGCTTGAACTGATGGACAATATCTTTGTGGGGTATTCATTCTGGGTCAGCCAGCAGCTGCAATCGGACAAGGACGACGACACAAGCTAAACGTCGGGTGCCAGATCCATTGCGCGCAAAAAGGATCAAGCCTCCCAGACATTGGGGGGCTTTTTCTTGCTCCGCCCCTGAAAACTCCATATATCCCCGCTCATGTTGGACACCGCTACAAATCGCCCCGAATTGCCGCCAGAAATTGCCCGTCGACGGACCTTTGCGATCATCTCGCACCCGGATGCTGGCAAGACCACTCTGACTGAAAAGTTCCTCCTTTATGGTGGTGCGATCCAGATGGCGGGTCAGGTGCGTGCCAAGGGCGAAGCGCGCCGCACTCGGTCTGACTTTATGCAGATGGAAAAAGACCGTGGCATCTCTGTCTCGGCCTCGGCGATGTCCTTTGATTTTGACAACTTCCGTTTCAACCTAGTGGACACGCCCGGTCACTCGGACTTTTCCGAGGACACTTATCGCACGCTGACAGCGGTGGATGCGGCGGTGATGGTGATCGACGGGGCGAAAGGGGTGGAAAGCCAGACGCAGAAACTGTTTGAGGTCTGCCGCCTGCGCGATCTGCCGATCCTGACGTTTTGTAACAAGATGGACCGCGAAAGCCGTGACACGTTTGAGATCATCGATGAGATCCAAGAAAACCTGGCGATTGATGTGACGCCGGCTTCGTGGCCGATTGGTGTGGGGCGCGAATTTGTCGGCTGTTACGACATGTTGCGCGACCGGTTGGAATTGATGGACCGCGCGGATCGCAACAAAGTGGCCGAAAGCATCCAGATCGACGGGTTGGATGATCCCAAACTGGCGGAGCATGTGCCCGCGCACCTTCTGGAAAAGCTCCTGGAAGAGGTCGAGATGGCCAAGGAGCTGTTGCCGAAACTGGACCCGCAAGCTGTGCTGGAAGGGCATATGACCCCGATCTGGTTTGGCTCCGCGATCAATTCCTTTGGCGTCAAAGAGCTTATGAACGGTATCAGCACCTATGGCCCCGAGCCGCAGGTGCAATCGGCCCTGCCCCGTTCTATCGCTCCGGAAGAGAAAAAAGTCGCAGGCTTTGTGTTCAAGGTGCAGGCCAATATGGACCCGAAACACCGGGACCGCGTGGCCTTTGTGCGGATGGCGTCAGGCCATTTCAAACGGGGTATGAAGCTGACCCATGTGCGCACCAAAAAACCGATGGCAGTGTCCAACCCGGTGCTGTTCTTGGCCTCGGACCGTGAATTGGCCGAAGAGGCCTGGGCCGGCGATATCATCGGTATTCCGAACCACGGCCAGCTGCGCATTGGCGACACGCTGACCGAAGGTGAGGCGCTGCGGGTTGCCGGCATCCCCTCCTTTGCGCCGGAATTGCTGCAAGGGGTACGCGCGGGCGATCCCATGAAGGCCAAGCATCTGGAAAAAGCCCTGATGCAATTTGCCGAAGAAGGTGCCGCCAAAGTGTTCAAACCGGCGATCGGCTCTGGCTTTATTGTCGGGGTTGTCGGCGCGCTGCAATTCGAAGTGCTCGCCAGCCGGATCGAGATGGAATATGGGCTGCCGGTGCGGTTTGAACAGTCCCAGTTCACCTCGGCCCGATGGGTGTCGGGTGACAAGGCGGATGTAGAGAAATTCGCCGACCGCAACAAGCAGCACATGGCTTTTGACCACGATGGCGACCAAGTCTATCTGACCCGTCTGCAGTGGGACATTGACCGGGTGGAACGTGACCATCCGGAGCTAAAGCTCACCTCAACCAAAGAGATGATGGTTTGATCTGACACCAGAAGGAGCCCGCGGGCTCCTTTTTTCGTCTCTCGTCTAGGTCTTGTCATAGAGCGCAACAGGCGACATTCTCAACCCGTTGAGTTCGCCCAAGGATCGTGGTTTATGGCCCCTTCGAATACGCCCCGCTGGGGCACCGTTTCCACCATCAAGGCGCCCGCGCGGGATATCCTGGCCTTTGCCGCCCATCATCTAGACCTTGGCGCGCATCGGGTCTGTATCTATCTGGATGCCCCTTGCCCCGAAGCCTTTGCCCATCTGAAAGCTCATCCCAAGGTGCGGGTGATCGACTGTGACGCCGCCTATTGGAAGCGTCAGCCCAAAGGCCGGCCACAGACCCACCAGGTGCGCCAGACCTATAACGCCAACCGCGCCTACCAAAAGCAGGGCGATGATCTAACATGGCTGACCCATATCGACGCGGATGAGTTCCTATGGTCGACGCGCCCCATCCACGACGTGCTGCGCGACCTGCCGGATGAAGCTCTCTGTGCGCGGCTAAGCCCGATTGAGGCCCTGGCCGATTCTGAAACCCATTTTCGCGCAGCCGTCCCCAAGGGTGAAGATACAGACAGCCTGCTGAAAAAGCTCTACCCGAATTATGGCCTCTACTCGCACCGCGGACTGCTGAGCAATGCGGCCGGTAAATTGTTCGTCCGCACCGGTATGCCGCAGCTCCGCATTCGCATTCACAACGCCTATGTTGAGGATCTGAAAAACCCTTGTCAGGTGCCTTGCGAGGATATCGATTTGTGCCATTTCCACGGGAGCAATTGGGACGGTTGGTTACGCAATTTCAAATACCGCCATACTCATGGTGCCTATCGTAGTTCATTAAAACCGCCGCGCGGCGACAATAACAGCGCCCCCAATATGCATCAGACCCTGTCACAGGTGCTGGAAAATCATGGTGAAGCCGGTCTGCGCGCCTACTACGATGAATTCTGCGCAGATTCGCCCCAACGGCGCGCCGAACTCCAAGAACAAGGCATTCTACGTGTGCGGCATCTGAACATTTCCCGCAGCTTGCAGAAGCATTTCCCCCAGTTTGGCTAAATTGTTGCGCAAATATCCTAAATCTTTTCAAGATTTTGGTTTCAGGCCGCTAAGTTTGACGCTGAGCTTCGTATTTGCTATGCGCTGCGGCAGTACGAGAGGGGTAGCTGCTCACCCGCTCCCTTAACGCGATGGAACGGCGGGCCGAGTGAGTGTCCGCAACAAACGGACACATATGACCAAATTTAGCGATCTAAACCTGAACCCCAAGGTTCTGAAGGCTGTTGACGAAGCCGGATATGAAACTCCCACCCCGATCCAGGCCGGTGCAATCCCGTCCGCGCTCGAAGGGAAGGATGTTCTTGGCATCGCCCAGACTGGCACCGGTAAGACTGCGTCTTTTACCCTGCCGATGATCACGCTTCTGGCGCGTGGCCGTGCCCGCGCCCGTATGCCGCGCAGCCTGGTTCTGTGCCCCACGCGTGAGCTGGCGGCCCAGGTGGCGGAAAACTTCGACACCTACACCAAACACCTGAAACTGACCAAAGCCCTGCTGATCGGCGGCGTCTCCTTTAAGGAGCAAGAAGCCCTGATCGATCGCGGCGTTGACGTTCTGATTGCGACGCCCGGCCGTCTGCTGGACCATTTCGAACGCGGCAAGCTATTGTTGACCGGCGTGCAGATCATGGTTGTCGACGAAGCGGACCGGATGCTGGATATGGGTTTCATCCCCGATATCGAACGCATCTTCTCGCTGACGCCGTTCACCCGTCAGACGCTGTTCTTCTCGGCCACTATGGCGCCAGAGATTGAGCGCATCACCAATACATTCCTGTCCGCCCCCGCACGGGTGGAAATCGCCCGTCAGGCGACCACCTCTGAGAATATCGAGCAGTTCGCTGTGATGTTCAAAGCGTCTCGTCGTGACCGCGAAGGCAGTGAAAAGCGCAAAGTGCTGCGCGCACTTTTGGACCAGGAAGGCGACGGCTGCACCAATGCGATCGTATTCTGCAACCGCAAGACTGATGTGGACATCGTGGCCAAGAGCCTCAAGAAATATGGCTATGACGCCGCCCCGATCCACGGTGATCTGGACCAGTCCCAGCGAATGAAGACGCTTGAGGGTTTCCGCGAAGGATCCCTGCGTATTCTGGTCGCCTCTGATGTGGCGGCGCGCGGCTTGGATGTGCCCAGCGTAAGCCATGTGTTCAACTATGATGTTCCGGGCCACCCCGAAGATTACGTGCACCGGATTGGTCGTACCGGTCGCGCCGGCCGCAAGGGCAAAGCCTTTACCATCTGCTCTCCCAAGGACGAAAAAGCCTTGGACGCGGTTGAGAACCTGGTGAAAAGGCAGATCGCCCGTCACGAAAACCCGGTCAAACCTGCGCCCAAGACAACCAAGGCAAAAACCAAGCCCGAGACCGAAGAGAAGCCTCTGCGCGAGAGCAAACCGCGTGTCTCTTCCAAGTCCAGCGAGACCAGCAAACCCCGCGAGAGCAACAAGCCACGCGAGAGCAGCAAATCGAGCAAACGCTCAAGCGGACGTCGCGATGACCGTAACGTTGTGGGCATGGGCGACCACCTGCCCAGCTTTATCGCGCTCAGCTTTGCGGAACGCCGCGCCGGCTGATTCGCCACCTCCCTAGAAATTCTTAAAAGCCGCCCCTGCTTCGGGCGGCTTTTTGCTACGCTGTAGCAATGTGAATGTGATTTTTGAAAACGCCCAGTAATTGGGCGTAATTTCGGGGTGACTGACTACTTCACGATACATTCATGTCCGCAACGCATAGGTAGATGTCCATTTCACGCAAGACGGGCCTTCCATCTTTGTCGCAGCGAACGGTTTTGCACTGCGCTATACAGATGTCACAGCAACTCGCTACAATGAAGATGGAACAAGACCACGATCAACGAAAACATCGCACCTCTCTCTGCTGCTGAAATCCGCGCGATCGAACTGCGTACGAACCAAATACGCGCCGACGCGCTTGCAGCTTCCCTCAAAGGTCTGGCCCAAGCTGTTTCCAACGCATTCAGCTCGGTCTTTACACGTACCACACAAGCGCACTAAGGGACGATACGTCCTCATTCTCGCCAAAGCGGTTGCCACATGTGCAACCGCGGCGGGTGCCCGACAGGGCAGACGGCGCTCGGCCCAACGGGGATAGTTGCATCTTTGATGCGACGTAGCCCGGGCGGGAGCACCACCCGAACTCTCTCTTTTTCGGACATCAGCGCCTTTGCTGACATCACGTTTTCCTCAGCGCATACGGCTGACGATCACGGTGACTTCTGGCTTTTTGCCAATCTCGGACATTGCCGTCTGACGGGCCACCCGACGCAGGTTTTCCTCCAGTTTATCATCGTCCCGCAATGTCTTGGCGCCCGCCCGCATCAGGAATTGGTTCAGATCCTCTTCCATCAGTTCGATCAGCGCAGCTTTGCTTTCACCGACCTCTGGCAGACCACGGACATCACACCAGGGTTCGCCCAGCGGTTCGTCGTCTTCGTCCAGAATGACAGTGATCACCACCAGACCATTCAACGCAATGCGAATCCGGTCGCGAATGATGCCGTCCATGGCGCCGATTTTGATCGAGCCATCCAGATACTTGCGCCCGGTTTCAACATATTCGACCACATTGGGAGCATCACCACCAAGGTCCAGCATCATGCCATTGACCGCAATGACCGAGGCGATGCCCTTGGCCTCTGCAAGCTTGGCATGGCGGCGCAGGTGGCGGTGTTCGCCGTGCATCGGCACCACGATCTTGGGTTTGATCAGCGTGTGAAACTGCTCCAGGTCCGGACCATTGGCGTGGCCTGACACGTGATAGAGCCCCGAGCTGTCGTCCACCACCTCAACCCCGCGTTCAGAGAACTGGTTGATAATGCGACTGACTTCTTTTTCATTGCCGGGAATGGTTTTGGAGGAGAAGAGGAAGGTGTCGCCCTCTTTCATCTCGATGCCGCGATATTTGCCGCGTGCGAGCTGCGCGGTGGCGGCACGGCGTTCGCCCTGGCTGCCGGTAGTGATCAGCATCACATTGTCACGCGGCATATTCTGCGCGTCTTCTACCGACACCACAGGCGGGAAGTCAGTCAACACACCGGTCTCGGTCGAGGCTTCGACCATGCGCAACATCGCACGTCCCAACAGAACAACCGAGCGCCCTGCCCGTTGACCGGCCTCGGCCAGTGTACGCACCCTCGCCACGTTAGAAGCAAAGGTGGTGGCCGCCACCATGCCGCTGGCGCCTGCGATCATTTTGGTGATCTCGCCTGGCAGCTCGGATTCCGAACGGCCCGGTTTGGGGGAAAAGACATTAGTGGAATCACAGACCAGCGCCTGCACGCCGTCTTTTGCAATCTCAGCCCACATTACGGGGTCAAAGGGTTCGCCCACCAACGGATTGGGGTCCAGTTTAAAATCACCGGTGTGCACCACGCGGCCAGCGGGCGTGTCGATGACCAATGCGCCGCTTTCCGGGATGGAGTGCGACATCGGCGCGACCGAGACCTTGAAGGGCCCGTGTTCCTGCACCTCGGGCCAAGGAGAGACGGTTTCCACCACATCGCCCGACAGCCCCAGATCATCCAGCTTGCGCCGTGCCAGGTTCGCGGTAAACGCGCGGGCATAGATCGGCGTGTCAAGGTCAGCGTAGAGATGCCCCACCGCGCCAATGTGGTCCTCGTGGCCGTGGGTGATGTAGATCGCGTCCAGCTGATCCTTGCGTTCGATCAGCCAGCTGATGTCAGCCATGATCAGGTTGACACCGGGTGTGGTGTCCATATCCGGGAAGGTCACGCCAAGATCGACCAGGATCAACCGTTCGCGTCCCGGTTTCCCATAGCCGTATACATAGGCGTTCATGCCTATTTCGCCTGCCCCACCAAGAGGCAGGTAAATCAATCGTTCTGTGCTCATACCTGTGCGCCAATTTCCTTGTTATAATTATGGATGATCTGCAGGCCATGCATCGTGAGGTCTTCCTCAAAGGCATCAAACAGATCTGCGGATTGCTGGAATAACGGCGCCAGCCCGCCTGTAGAGATAACTTTCATGGCAACGCCACGTTCGGCTTTGATCCGGTCGCAAATCTCGCGCACCAGACCGACATAGCCCCAAAACACGCCGGATTGCATACAGGCAA
Source organism: Epibacterium ulvae (assembly GCF_018678075.1). Lineage (GTDB taxonomy): Bacteria > Pseudomonadota > Alphaproteobacteria > Rhodobacterales > Rhodobacteraceae > Epibacterium > Epibacterium ulvae_A. The sequence goes on from NZ_JAHHIR010000095.1 coordinate 14,838, forward strand.
CCGTATTGGTGCCAACAACCCGCTGGGGCTTTGAAATATCAACATGCGGCAGAGCCGCGGCCGCTTGGTGCAGCGCTTCGAGGGAGAGGTTCACCCCCGGCGCAATCACACCGCCCACATAAGCGCCGTCCACATCCACCACATCAAAGGTCGTCGCAGTACCGAAATCCACGATAACCAGATCGCCACCGTGTTTGTCGAAACCGGCAACCGTATTGACCAGACGATCCGGCCCCACGGTGGTTCCGGTATCCACCCGCACATCCACCGGCAACAAACATTCCGGTTTTCCCACCACAAGCGGGCGCGTGTTGAAGTAGCGATCCGACAGAACCCGCAGGTTAAACACGACCCTTGGTACCGTGGACGAGATAATCACATCCGAAATCTGCGCGTCGATGTCGTGAAACTTCATCAGCGTGTTCAGCCAGACATAATATTGGTCCGCCGTACGCTGCCATTCGGTTGAGGTCCGCCACATGCCAAGAAACGCTGTGCCATCCCACAGGGAAAACACAGTGTTGGTGTTGCCGCAATCAACCGCCAGAAGCATCTGTCGTCCTCAGTTCAAAAAAAGATGTCGGCCGCCGCAATCGTCACGCGACCTTTGGCGGTGTTTAGTACCAGATTGCCCTCGCCGTCCACCGTCTCAAACGTGCCTTCTTGTTCTTCTTGGCCGGTACGGGCGGTTATGACCTCTCCCAGACGGGCGGCGCGTTGCAACCAGGCTTGGCGAATGGGTTCAAAGCCAAAGGTCTGGAACTGCTGTTCATAGCGGGCATAAGCTTCGGCCAGGACGTCCATGAACTGTTCGGGCGTCACCTGCACCCCGGTTTCCCCGTGCACCGATACCGGCCAGACCGCCTGTGGCTCCAGCCATTCCTTCATCGGGGTTTCCATCAGGTTGACCCCGATGCCGATAAACAGATGCTCCACCGAAGTCCCCGCCCCACTGCTTTCGAGCAGGATGCCAGCCAGTTTACCACCATTCAGCAAGACGTCGTTGGGCCATTTCAGCGACAGCTTTTCCGACCTCCCCGTCACAGCCTCAACCGCGTCATATAACGCGAGCGCGACCACAAAGCTGCGCAACGCCGATTTCGCCGGATTGCCCTCAGGCCGCATGACCAATGTAGCGGCAAAGTTTCCCTTGGGGTCCTTCCAGTCCCGTCCGCGTCGGCCGCGCCCTTTGGTCTGTTTCAAAGCCAGGATCCACTCTGGCCCGGTCAGATCGCGGGCAATACGCGCCGCCTCATCCAGGGTGCTGTCGACTTCTACAAGAACGCGTTTTCCGTAACCAACCGGCCAAGTCATGTGCCACTCCTCATACAAAAGGCCCGGTCGCGTGACCGGGCCTTTTTAAGTTGCCTTAAGCTGTCATCAGTTGACAAGGGCTGTCGCCGCCGACAATGCCGCACCTTCGATGCCAAATTGGTATATCACGCCCACCACCATCAGAAGTGCCGAAGCAGAGAGCGCCACGCCCAAAATGGGGGAGCCTTTTGCTTCAACCTCGGCGCCTTCGGCCCCGAAGTACATGAAGTAGACGATACGCAGATAGTAGAAAGCACCGATCACGGACGCCACCGCAGAGGCAATCACAAGGCCTGTCAGACCCGCATCAACACCCGCGCGCCATACGCCGTATTTGGCAAAGAACCCAAGCATCGGCGGCACACCGGCCAGCGAGAAGAACAGCACCAGCAGCGCCAGCGCCTTGCCCGGCTCTTTCTTGGAGAAGAGGTTCAGCGCGTTGATGTCGGTGACGGGTTTGCCGTCTTTTTCCATCATCAAGATGAAGGCAAAGGTGCCAACGTTCATGGTGATATAGATCACCATATAGGTCAGCATCGCAGCGACACCAGCCTCGGTCCCGGAGGCCAGGCCGATCAGGGCATAGCCCATATGCGCGATCGAGGAATAAGCCATCAGACGTTTGATATTGCGCTGACCAATTGCGGCAACCGCGCCCAGGAACATCGACAGAACTGACAGCACTGCGATCACCTGCTGCCAGTCACCGATGGCGGCGCCAAAGGCGTCAAACATCAGGCGGGCAAACAGCGACATGGCGGCCACTTTTGGTGCAGTCGCAAAGAAGGCTGTGACCGGCGTGGGTGAGCCTTCGTAGACGTCCGGCGTCCACATGTGGAACGGCGCGGCGGAGACTTTGAATGCCAGACCCGAAATCAAGAACATCAGACCAAAGAGCAGCCCGATGGTAACCTCACCATGTTCGGCAACTTGGATGATGCCTGCGAATTTGGTGGTGCCCGCAAAGCCATAGACCAGCGATGCGCCATACAGCAGCAGACCGGACGACAGCGCGCCGAGCACAAAATACTTCAGACCAGCCTCGGTGGATTTGGCACTGTCACGACGCAGCGAGGCAACCACATAAAGCGCCAACGACTGCAGTTCCAGACCCATGTAGAGCGACATCAGATCGCCGGCCGAGACCATCATCATCATGCCGACAACCGACAGGGCCACCAGCAGCGGATACTCGAACCGCAGCATATCGCGGCGGGTCATATATTCCTGGCCGATCACCAGAACGATGGCCGCCACAATCAGGATCGCTGATTTCGAGAACCGCGCAAAGGCGTCGTCCACGAACATGCCGTTGAATGCAACATTGGTGCCTTCGGGCATGCTGGCGATCACGATGGCCAGAATAACCATCAGCGCGGCGGTGGCCCAGACCAGGACACCCGCCAGTTTGTCTTTGACCGTATAGACAGCGCCCAAAAGCGCGCCCATGGCAAAGAGCGCCAGAATAATCTCTGGCAGGATAACGGAGAGATCAGCTTGGATCATCTGCCTTGCGCTCCTTTAGTGCGAAGCAATCTGGGTCGCGACAGGAGACGTATCCGCAGCGGCCAGAGATTGGTTAACATTGTCGACCAGCGCCGCAGTGGACGGGCTGATGATATCGGTGATCAGCGCAGGATAGACACCCAGGATCAGGGTCATCGCCACCAGCGGTGCAAAGATGAACTTTTCGCGTGCGTTCATGTCGGTGATCGTCTTGAGGCTTTCCTTGATCAGATCGCCAAACACCACCCGGCGGTAAAGCCACAGCGCATAGCCTGCGGACAGGATCACGCCAGAGGTCGCAACAAAGGCCACCCAGGTGTTGGTCTGGAAGATCCCCATCAGGGTTAGGAATTCACCGATGAACCCCGAAGTGCCCGGCAAGCCCACATTGCCCATGGTGAAGAACATAAAGATCAGCGCGAATGCCGGCATCCGGATCACCAGACCGCCATAGGCGTCGATGTCGCGGGTGTGCATCCGGTCGTAGATCACGCCCACACAGAGGAACAGCGCCGCCGAGATGAAGCCGTGGCTCAGCATCTGGAAGATCGCGCCGTCAATGCCCTGCTGGTTCATCGCAAAGATACCCATGGTCACAAACCCCATGTGGGCAACCGATGAGTAAGCGATCAGCTTTTTCATGTCTTCTTGGATCATCGCCACCAGCGAGGTGTAGACAATCGCAATCGCAGACATCCACAGGATCATATTGGTCATCACCTCAGCACCGACGGGGAACATCGGCAGCGAGAAGCGTAGGAAGCCGTAGCCGCCCATTTTCAACATGATCGCCGCCAAAACAACAGAGCCCGCGGTTGGCGCCTGAACGTGCGCATCCGGCAGCCAAGTGTGCACCGGCCACATTGGCATCTTTACCGCAAAGGAGGCAAAGAAGGCCAGGAACATCAGCGTCTGCATGCCGCCGACAACATGAATGCCCAGCACATTAAACGATCCAGCAGAGAAGCTGTGCGCCAAAAGCGCTTCGATATCAGTGGTGCCCGCGTCGGTGTACATCGCCACCATCGCAACCAGCATCAGCACCGAACCGAAGAACGTGTAGAGGAAGAATTTGAATGAGGCGTAGATCCGGTCCTTGCCACCCCAGATGCCCACAATCAGGAACATCGGGATCAGGCTGGCTTCGAAGAACAGGTAGAACAGCACCAGGTCCAGCGCCATGAACACGCCCAGCATCATGGTTTCCAACAGAAGGAAGGCGATCATGTATTCTTTGACACGCGTTTTGACTTCCCAGCTGCACAGGATGGTCAGTGGCATGACGAAAGTGGTCAGAAGGACAAACAGAACCGAGATCCCGTCAACGCCCATCTTATATTTCAGTCCCATCAGCCAGTCGCGCTCTTCCAGGAACTGAAAGCCGGTGTTGGAGGGATCGAATTGGAAGTAAAGGCCAAGGCTCACCAGGAAGGTGATGGTGGTCGCAAACAGCGCCACGTATTTGGCATTGCGTTGAGCCGCCGCATCATCGCCGCGCAGGAACAGGGCCAAGATGACCGCTGCCAGCGCCGGAATGAAGGTGACGATTGAAAGGAGATTGTCCATCAGTGCGATCCTCCGCCGATCGACATCCAGGTGACCAGAGCGACAATGCCCAGCACCATCCAGAAAGCGTAGGTGAAAATGAAGCCCGACTGTGCACGACCGGCGAGGCGGGTGAAGTAGGGGATAACGCCCATGGCCAAACCGTTCAGGAAGCCGTCAATGGTGCCGCCATCGCCGCGTTTCCACAGGAAGCGTCCCAGTGCCAGAGCAGGTTTGACAAAGATCGCGTCATAGAGCTCGTCGAAATACCACTTGTTCTTGAGGAACTGGTACAGCGGCTGCTGCTGCTCTGCCAGACGTTTGGGCAGATCCGGTTTCACGATGTAGAACAGATAGGCAAGCGCGAAGCCCAGAACCATTGCGATGAAGGGCGAGACCTTGACCCATTTGGGCGCGGCATGTGCTTCATCCAGGATGTGGTTGTCCGGTGCCATATAGAGCGCGCCCTCACCCGGTTTGCCCGCAAAGACATAGTGGTGATCGCCACCATGCGCGTCGCCATGGTCGTCCGCTTGTGCGTCGCCGTGATCGTCTGCATGGGTATCCGTGGCGGCGTGATCATCGCCATGCGCTTCACCCTGTGCGGAGGCTTCGGCGACGGGGATACCGTAGAATTTGCCAACTTTATCCGCGTGGCCGAAGAAGCTGCCGTACCAGATCATACCGGCCAAAATCGCACCCACGGCCAGAACACCCAGCGGGATCAACATGACCAACGGGCTTTCATGGGCGTGTTCGTGGGTATGCTTGTTGCCGCGTTCCTCACCGTAGAATGTCAGGAACATCAGACGCCAGGAATAGAACGACGTCATCGCAGCCGCCATCACCAGCAACCAGAAGCCATACATCGACCCACCTGCATAGGCGCTCTCGATGATCGCATCCTTGGACAGGAAGCCCGCAAAGCCGATCGGCAGACCGCCAAGCGTGATCAACGGAATACCGACACCGGTGATCGCCAAGGTGCCGATCATCATCGCCCAGAAGGTATAGGGGATCTTTTTACGCAAGTTGCCATAGTTCATCATGTCCTGCTCGTGGTGCATCGCATGGATGACCGAGCCCGCGCCCAGGAACAACATCGCCTTAAAGAAAGCGTGCGTGAACAGGTGGAACATCGCGGCGGAATACATGCCAACACCAGCGGCCACAAACATATAGCCCAGCTGTGAACAGGTCGAATAAGCGATGACGCGTTTGATGTCGGTCTGGACCAGACCAATGGTCGCGGCAAAGAATGCGGTGGTCGCGCCCAGCACAGTGATAAAGGCAGTCGCTTGCGGCGCCACTTCCATCAGCGGCGACATACGGCAGACCAGGAAGACACCGGCGGTAACCATGGTCGCCGCGTGGATCAGCGCCGAAACAGGGGTCGGACCTTCCATCGCGTCCGGCAGCCAGGTGTGCAGGATCAACTGCGCCGATTTACCCATGGCACCGACAAACAGCAGGAAGGCCAGCAGGTTCGCGGCATTCCACTCGGTCCACAGGAAGGACACGGTGGTTTCGGCCAACATCGGTGTCGCGGCAAAGATGTCGCCAAAGTTGATGCTGTCGGTCAGGAAGAACAGACCAAAGATACCCAGCGCAAAACCAAAGTCACCTACACGGTTGACGATAAACGCTTTCATTGCCGCCGCACCAGCCGATGGCTTGCGGTAGTAAAAGCCGATCAACAGGTAGGAGGCAACGCCCACACCTTCCCAGCCAAAGAACATCTGGACCAGGTTGTCAGAGGTCACCAGCATCAACATCGCAAAGGTAAAGAACGACAGGTAAGCAAAGAAGCGCGGCTTGTAGCTCTCGCCCTCTTTCCACTGTGGATCGTGATCCATGTAGCCAAAGGAATAGAGGTGCACCAGCGACGACACGGTGGTGATCACGATCAGCATGATCGTGGTCAGACGGTCAACGCGGAACTGCCAAGAGGTTGCAAGCGAACCACTTTCGATCCAGCGCAGGATCTCGATGATGCGGGTCTCGCCATCAAACGACAGGAAGGTGATCCAGGACAGCAAAGCGGTCAGGAACAGCAGCGCAGTCGCGGTTACGATCGCCGCTTTTTCGCCAATGAACCGATGGCCAAAGCCGCAGATCAAGGCCCCGACAAGCGGAGTAAAGAGAAGGATGGTTTCCATGACGCCTTAGCCCTTCATCACGTTGATGTCTTCGACAGCGATAGTGCCGCGGTTACGGAAGAAGCAGACCAAGATCGCCAAACCAATCGCAGCTTCGGCAGCCGCAACGGTGAGGACGAACAGGGTAAAGACCTGCCCGACCAGATCGCCCAAGAAAGAAGAGAAGGCAACCAGGTTGATATTCACGGCCAGCAGCATCAATTCGATGCTCATCAGCAGGATGATGACGTTCTTGCGGTTCAGGAAGAGCCCGAAGATGCCGATGACGAACAAAGTCGCCGCGACGGTAAGATAGTGTTCAAGACCGATCATGTTCTCAAAGCCCCTGCCCCGGTTTGATGTCTTTCAGTTCCATCGCTTTGGCCGGGTCGCGGTACATCTGGGCCAGTACATTCTGGCGTTTGACGTCCTGGCGATGGCGCAGGGTCAGAACGATGGCGCCGATCATGGCAACCAACAGGATCAGACCCGCGAGCTGGAACAGAAGGAAATATTGGTCATAAATGATAAGGCCCAAGGCCTCGGTGTTGTGTTTGTCGACCGGTGCAGGCTGGGCCAGCAGGTCGGCAGCCGCGGGTGCGGTCTCCCATGCGCCGTAGGCCATGACGAATTGCATCAGGATCACAAGTCCGATCAGCAGCGCCAGCGGCATGTATTTCGCCATCTCGGCCTTCAGCTCGGCAAAATCCACGTCCAGCATCATCACCACGAAGAGGAACAGCACCGCCACCGCACCGACGTAGACGATGATCAGCAGCATAGCGACAAATTCCGCCCCAAGGAGCACAAACAACCCGGCCGAAGAGAGAAAGGCCAGGATCAGCCACAGCACCGAATGGACCGGCTGGCGGCTGATCACAGTGAACAGCCCGCCGGTAATGGCGCTTATGGCGAAGAGGTAAAAGGCAAATACGCTCATGTCTCATCGTCCCTTTTGTCGTCCATGACCTCTTGCGCCAAATCCAGCGCCCGGTTCATGGCCGGAATGCCGGCAAAAACCGACATCTGTCCGATCGTTTCCACGATCTCTTGTTTCTTCGCGCCCGCTTCGAGCGCATGTTTTACGGTCTGGCGCAGGGCGGCATCCGCCTGTGCGCCTTGGCAAATCAAACCGGCCAGTGTCAGCAGCAGCCGGGTTTTGGCATCCAGCCCGTCTTTGTTGACGGTGTTGCCAAACATCATTTCCATGACTTCTTTGGGCATGGTGGGCCAGAGCCCTTCGAACCCTTTGGGCGAGAAATCCTCAAGCGCTGGGTTCAGCGCTTTGGCCATCTCTTGTGCCTGGGCCATCATGGCCTCAAATGGGTTCTTAGGCTCGGTCATCGGTAAGGCGCATCCAGTTCGAGGTTGCGCGCGATCTCTGCTTCCCAACGTTCCCCGTTCGAGAGCAGTTTTTCTTTGTCGTAAAACAGCTCTTCGCGGGTTTCGGTGGCAAATTCGAAATTCGGACCCTCAACAACCGCATCCACCGGGCAGGCTTCCTGACAGAAACCGCAGTAGATGCATTTGGTCATGTCGATGTCATACCGCGTGGTACGGCGGCTGCCATCTTCGCGGGGTTCCGCGTCAATGGTGATCGCCTGTGCCGGGCAGACCGCTTCGCAGAGTTTACAGGCAATGCAGCGCTCTTCGCCGTTTGGATAACGACGCAGCGCATGCTCACCGCGAAAACGCGGGCTGAGCGGGCCTTTTTCATGCGGGTAGTTCAGCGTCGCCTTGGGGGCGAAGAAATACTTCATCCCCAGTTTGAAGCCGACCCAGAAATCCTGAAGCAGGAAATATTTGACGGCGCGGGTGTAATCGATCTGAGTCATATCAGCCCCCTACGCTCCAGCGGGCATATGCCCCCCAGAACCAGTCGAATTTTGCAGCAAAGGCAACAAACACCACCCAGGCCAGGGAGAACGGAAGGAAGACCTTCCAACCCAGGCGCATCAGTTGGTCGTAGCGGTAGCGCGGGGTGATCGCTTTTACCATTGCAAAGAGGAAGAAGAAGAATGCCATTTTGGCAACCATCCAAAACCAGCCATCCGGCAGGAATGGGATGGGCGACAGCCAGCCACCAAAGAACAGCAGCGAGGTGAGCGCGCACATCAGGAAGATAGCGATATACTCACCGGCCATGAACAGCAGAAACGGAGTCGAGGAGTATTCAACCTGGTAGCCCGCAACCAGTTCGGACTCCGCTTCGGGAAGGTCGAACGGTGGGCGGTTGGTTTCCGCCAGGCAGGAGATGAAGAACAGGAAGACCATCGGGAAGTGCGGCAGCCAGTACCAGTTGAACAGGCCAGCTGAGCCTTCCTGAGCAAGGACCACATCGCCAAAGTTCATCGAACCGGTGGAGATAATCACACCGACGATGATCAGGCCGATGGAGACTTCATAAGAAATCATCTGCGCTGCAGAGCGCAAGCTGCCCAAGAACGGGTATTTGGAGTTTGACGCCCAACCGCCCATGATCACGCCGTAAACTTCCAGCGAAGAGATCGCAAAGACATAGAGGATCGCGACGTTGATGTCTGACAGAACCCAGCCATCGTTGAACGGGATCACCGCCCAAGTGATCATCGCCAGAACAAAGGACGCCAGCGGGGCCAGCATAAAGACGGTGCGATCGGCACCGGCCGGGATCACAACTTCTTTGACCACATATTTCAATGCGTCTGCCACAGTTTGCAGCAGGCCAAAAGCGCCAACTACGTTGGGGCCCCGGCGCATCTGCACCGCCGCCCAGATCTTGCGGTCGCCGTACACCAGAAACAAAAGCGAGATCATGACAAAGGCAACAACGGCAAGTGTTTGTGCCACTATCAGAACAGCAATGCCGCCTGGGGTGTTAAAGAAATCAGCCATAGGTCCTCACACCGTGGGTATTCCGTTAGCCTCGCAATCCGCGACCACGACTTCGGCGTCGATGGTGCGCAAACCGCGCGGGAGAGACGGGGAGATGGTATAGACCGCATCTGCGCTCCAGATACCACCTTGTTGTTTCAAATTTGTGCGCAGGTGACGGGCAAAGCCGTAGCCACGGATCAACGCATATTGCGCCGCTGCACATTCCGCATACATGTCGACATCGTCAGACCCGCGTGCGCCGGTCATCTCGACATTGAACTGCACCAGATCCCCATTCAGCAGACGTGTTTCCACACCCCGGTAGCCGGGCTTGAACTCCGCCTGACGGCCTGCTTCTGCACAGCCCGCCAAAGCGATCAGAGATATGATGCCCGCGCGGATCACTCTGCTGCGATCTGCTCGTTTGTCAGGGCTTTGGCTTGCGCCGACAGCTCTGCCATCAATTGCGATGCGCGCGCGATTGGGTTGGTCAGGTAGAAGTCCCGAACCGCAGGCATAAAGTCTGCTTTGCCCAGTTTTTCGACCGCCAGCGCCGCGCCTTCGTTTGCAACCACTTCGTCGATCTTGGCGAGATGCGGCACTTCGGCGATCAGTGCGTTGCGCAGTTGGGCCAGACTGTCAAACGGCAGTTTGGCGTCCAGCTCCGCAGACAGCGCGCGCAGGATGGCCCAGTTTTCCTTGGCCTCACCAGGGGCAAACCCGGCTCGCATCGCCAGCTGCGGGCGACCTTCGGTGTTCACGAACAGGCCGTTTTCTTCGGTATAGGCGGCACCCGGCAGGATCACATCGGCGCGGTGGGCGCCCAGATCACCGTGGCTGCCCTGATAAATCACAAAGGCTCCGGAATCGATTTCGACTTCATCCGCACCAAGGTTATAGATGACCTCGGCACCCTCAACCGCAGCGGCAACGCCGCCTTCGGTTGCGGCACCAATGTCCATCGCACCTACACGGCTTGCGGCAGTGTGCAGAACCAGCATCTTGCCACTCAGACTTTGGGCTTTGGCGAGAACCGCCAGACCGTCCGCTTCGCGCAGCGCGCCCTGGCCAACGATCACAATCGCCTCGTCCGACACCTCAAGCGTCTCCAATGCGGCGCGGTCGCTGCCCAGATGCTCATAGTCAAACGTCAGATCAACCGCAGGGCCGACCAGTTTAACGTCCGTGCCGTTCAGCCAAGCCTTACGGATACGTGCGTTCAGAACCGGTGCTTCGACGCGAGGATCGGTGCCGATCAGGATGATTTCCTTGGCGGTATCCACGTCCTCGATGGCGACATTGCCGACATAACCCAGACGATTGCCAAGCGGCAGACGCGCGTTATCTGTGCGACATTCAACCTTGCCACCCAGACCTTCGACCAGTTGTTTAAGCGCATATGCGGCCTCTACCGAGACCAGATCGCCGATCAGACCGGCAATTTTCTTGCCTTTGGTCGCGGCGGCAACCGCGGCCAGCGCTTCGGGCCAGGATGCGGGCTTCAGCTTGCCATCAACACGCACGTAAGGGCGGTCCAAACGTTGGCGACGCAGGCCATCCCAGACAAAACGGGTTTTGTCCGAGATCCATTCTTCGTTCACGCCATCATGGTTGCGCGGCAGGATACGCATCACTTCGCGCCCTTTGGTGTCCACCCGGATGTTGGAGCCAAGCGCGTCCATCACGTCGATGGTTTCGGTCTTGCTCAACTCCCAAGGACGCGCAGTAAAGGCGTAAGGCTTGGAGGTCAGAGCGCCAACCGGGCAGAGATCAATGATATTGCCCTGCAGGTTCGACTGCAACGTCTGGTTCAGATAGGACGTGATCTCGGCGTCTTCGCCGCGACCGGTCTGGCCCATTTGGGTGATGCCTGCGACCTCGGTCGTGAAACGCACACAGCGGGTGCAGCTGATGCAGCGGGTCATGGTTGTGGCAACCAATGGCCCCAGATCCAGATCGTCGCTGGCGCGTTTGCCTTCTTTGAAGCGCGAACCTGCTATACCATAGGCCATTGCCTGGTCTTGCAGGTCACATTCACCGCCCTGGTCACAGATCGGGCAATCCAGCGGGTGGTTGATCAGGAGAAACTCCATCACGCCTTCACGCGCCTTTTTGACCATGGGCGAGTTGGTTTTCACCTTTGGCGCTTGGCCTTCGGGACCGGGGCGCAGATCCTTTACCTGCATCGCGCAAGAGGCGGCAGGCTTTGGTGGACCGCCGACGACTTCAACCAGACACATGCGGCAGTTGCCGGCAATCGACAGGCGCTCATGGTAGCAGAAGCGCGGGATTTCAATGCCCGCCTCTTCGCATGCCTGGATAAGGGTCATCGCCCCATCCACCTCAATCTCGTTTCCGTCAATGTTGATCTTGCGGAGGTCAGACATGGTCTATTTCGCCCTCAGTAAAACGCCGATCGCGCTGTTGTTCTTAATTTCTGCGCGACCGTACGCACAGAACGTTTCCGGTTGGTCAAAAGACACGCCATTTTGCGTCAAAAGCCGTTCGCCCTTGGCACGCATGCGCGCTTTCTCGGCCTTGGAGTCCACATGGGCGCGGATCTCCTTGTCCGAGTAACCCAATTCATTCGCCCGTGCCTTGAGCCGGTGCAATTCGCCAAGCCCTTTCATGTAACGGGCTCCGATGCTGTCGCAGTGGTCGGCCACTTCTTTGGCCACAGCGACAGCAAACAGCGGGTTCTCAATCTCTGCCACATCCCGCAGAGGGGGCTTTGCAGCCGCCCATTGCGGTGCAATCACCGCAACAACAGAGGCCAAACATACAGTCGCAACACGCATCACTTTCTCCTTCATATCGGAGACATGAGCAGGCAGCGATCCGCGATCCGTATTCAATAACGACACGCCCAAAGCGTCGGGATATGACGTAAATCCGCTCACGCGTCGCAGGTCCCGGTGTAGACCGCATCATCACCTTCCAGAAGCAGCGCCTGTTCGGGATCCATCGGATCAACCGGCCAGGCGATGTCCGACAGGCCGTAGTTTTCGATGCAATAGGTTGTCGCTTCGTGAAGAACCGCCTGACGCGCACCTTCTGTGGATTGCAGCGCGTTTTTCACCACAACTTCGAACCGCGCTAGGGAGTCCTTTTTGTCGATTGCTTTGGAGGAGGTTCGAAACGGCACACCGTCAAAGCGCAGGCGTTTGTCACGCGCGGTCACGCTGCCACAGCTTGCCAGTCCAAATCCTGCACAGAGCATCGCTGTTGCGATCCGATATGCCTGCTGTCGTGCCATTCTGACTCTCGTCCTCAATTCCTGACCCTAGGCCCGTTCTGGACCAGATCGCCTTCTTATTACTCAGCCGCCATCGCGCCCATACGGCCCGACTTTTGTGCTTTGATACGGTCTTCGATTTCCTCGCGGAAGTTTTTGATCAGACCCTGGATCGGCCATGCAGCCGCATCACCCAACGCACAGATGGTGTGGCCTTCGACCTGTTTGGTCACATCCCACAACATGTCGATCTCTTCCAGTTCCGCCTCGCCTTTGACCAGACGATCCATCACGCGATACATCCAGCCGGTGCCTTCGCGGCACGGCGTACACTGGCCGCAGCTTTCGTGTTTGTAGAAATAGCTCAGACGCGAGATGGCTTTGATGATGTCGGTGGATTTATCCATGACGATCACCGCCGCCGTGCCAAGGCCCGAGCCCAGCTCACCGCGCAGGTAGTCAAAATCCATGATCGCATCGCGCATGTTTTCACCGCGCACACAAGGCACCGAGGATCCGCCAGGGATCACCGCCAGCAGATTGTCCCAACCGCCGCGAATACCGCCGCAATGTTTCTCGATCAGCTCTTCGAACGAAATCGACATCGCCTCTTCAACCACACAAGGGTTGTCGACGTGGCCAGAGATCGCAAACAGTTTGGTGCCCGCATTGTTGGGACGGCCAAAGCCTGCGAACCATTCGGCGCCGCGACGCAAGATGGTTGGCACAACAGCGATGGATTCCACGTTGTTCACCGTAGTCGGGCAACCATACAGACCCGCACCCGCCGGGAACGGCGGCTTCATGCGTGGCATGCCTTTCTTGCCTTCAAGGCTTTCGATCAACGCGGTTTCTTCACCGCAGATATAAGCACCGGCACCGTGGTGCAGGAAGACGTCAAAGTCCCAGCCAGAGCCCGCCGCGTTCTTGCCCAGAAGGCCCTTGTCATAGGCTTCATCGATGGCCGCCTGCAGCGCCTCGCGCTCGCGGATGTATTCGCCGCGCAGGTAGATGTAGCAAGTGTGGGCATTCATCGCAAAAGAGGCGATCAGCGCACCTTCGATCAGCGTATGCGGATCGTGGCGCATGATTTCGCGGTCTTTACAGGTGCCCGGCTCGGATTCATCGGCGTTGATGACCAGATAGGACGGGCGACCGTCGCTCTCTTTGGGCATGAATGACCATTTCAGACCGGTTGGGAAACCCGCACCACCGCGACCACGCAGACCGGAGTCCTTCATGGTCTGGATGATCCAGTCGCGCCCCTTCTCGATCAGGCCAGCGGTGCCGTCCCAATGGCCACGGGCCTGCGCGCCTTGGAGCGTGCGTTCGTGCATACCGTACAGGTTGGTAAAGATCCGGTCCTGGTCCTTCAGCATGTCTGCCTACCTTTGGTTCTTTCGTTCACTGGCCCTGACGCATGCGCCAGAGTTGAAAAATATTGACCATTGCATAAATCAATCCCGCAAGCGCTGCGAAATCAAAGAGCAAGGCGTATCGCCCCGGCAGCCCCAGCGCGGGGCCAACAAAGAGCGACAGGATCAGCCAGATGCAGATGGTGGCCGCGATCACGATCGCGATGTGCCGCCCTTTTGCTGCGATGGCTGCGTCCTTATCCAAGCTCACATGGTCCTATCTGTCGTGCCCTGCCCCGTTGATGGAGCAAAGCGGTTCATTCGTCGTAAATGCCGTCTTTTTTGGCTTTTTTGGCAAATTCAGTCTCTTCGCCGACGGCCAGTTTCTTGGCTTGCTCAATCCAACCGTCGCGTTCGATGCGACCTTTGAATTTCAGACGGCTATCAACCCAAGCAACCTCAGCCTCGGTCCAGGCGGCAACCTGATCAAAATGGAAAAAGCCCAGCTCGTTCAGGGTCTCTTCCAATTTGGGGCCAACCCCTTTCAGAAGCTTCAGATCATCTGCCTTGCCACCGCGCGCCTCTTTCAACGTCTCGGGGGCCGCTTCGGCAACTTCAGCTTCGACCTTCTTGGGCTCAGCTTTCTTGACCTCGGCCTTTTTGGCTTCCGCCGCTTGCTTCACCGCAGGTTTCGGTGCATCGGGGGCTTTGGGCGTGGGCTCAGCCGCAGCGCGACCGGCAACAACGCCATCCTTGCCGACCCAAGGGGTCAACAGCGGAACTTCGTCACCCTGGATGCGCTTGACACCTTCCTTGATGTCCATCTGCAATTGAACCGATGCGTTATACTGCGTCTTGCCGCTGTCGTATTCGGTCAAAGAGGTCAGGCCAGATTTCGGCTCAGCCGCGTAACGGCCGTTTTGGGGACCCGGTGTGACCAGCTTGCCCGCCGCCAGATCGTCCAGCATCTTGCCAAAGCCATCCGCGGTCAGATCTTCGTAGTAGTCTTTGCCGATCTGCGCCATCGGAGCATTGGTACAAGCACCCAGACACTCCACCTCTTCCCAGGTAAACTTACCATCTTCGGACAAAGTATATGGCTTGGGTGCGATCTTTTCCTTGCATACCGCAATCAGATCTTCAGCGCCACAAATCATGCAGGACGTGGTGCCACAGATCTGAACATGTGCAACAGAACCCGTGGGTTGCAGTTGGAACATGAAGTAGAAAGAGGTCACTTCGAGAACGCGGATATAGGCCATGCCCAGCATATCAGCAATCGCTTCGATTGCGGGTTTGCTGATCCAGCCTTCCTGTTCCTGCGCGCGCCACAGTAGAGGGATCACAGCAGAGGCCTGACGCCCCTCGGGGTATTTGGTCACTTGCGCCTCAGCCCAGGCCTGGTTGGCGGGCGTGAAAGCAAAGCTTTCGGGTTGTTCAGAGTGCAGACGGCGCAGCATTAGCGGTCGATCTCCCCAAATACGATATCCATGGTGCCGATGATGGCAGCGACGTCAGCCAGCTGGTGTCCGGTTGCCATGTGATCCATGGCTTGAAGATGCGGGAAGCCCGGTGCGCGCAGCTTGGCGCGGTAAGGTTTGTTAGAGCCATCTGCGACCAGATAAACGCCAAACTCGCCCTTGGGGGCTTCGACTGCTGCGTAGATCTCACCCGCAGGGACGTGGAAACCTTCGGTGTAGAGTTTGAAGTGGTGGATCAGGCTTTCCATCGAGGTTTTCATGTCACCACGTTTCGGCGGAGACAGTTTACCACGCGTCATCACGTCGCCAGTGGCTTCGCGCAGCTTATGGATCGCTTGACGGATGATCGACAGGGACTGGCGCATCTCTTCCATACGGCAGAGGTAGCGGTCATAGCAGTCGCCGTTTTTGCCAACCGGGATCTGGAAGTCGAATTCATCGTAGCATTCATAGGGCTGCGCACGACGCAAATCCCAAGCCAGACCAGAACCGCGCACCATCACGCCAGAGAAGGCATATTTCTGGATGTCGTCTTCGGTGACAACACCGATGTCGCAGTTACGTTGTTTGAAAATCCGGTTTTCTGTCAGCAGCCCGTCGATATCTTCCAGAACATTGGGGAATTCGATCGCCCATTCTTCGATATCGTCCAGCAGATCATCTGGCAGATCCTGGTGCACACCACCGGGACGGAAATAAGCTGCGTGCAGACGCGCGCCACAGGCCCGCTCATAGAACACCATGAGCTTTTCACGTTCCTCAAAGCCCCACAGCGGCGGGGTCAGCGCGCCCACGTCCATCGCCTGGGTGGTCACGTTCAGGATGTGGTTCAAGATACGACCGATTTCGGAATACAGCACCCGGATCAGCGAGCCGCGACGGGGCACTTCCACGCCGCAGAGTTTTTCAATCGCCAGACACCATGCATGTTCCTGGTTCATCGGCGCCACATAGTCGAGGCGGTCGAAATACGGCAGGTTCTGCAGGTAGGTGCGGCTTTCCATCAGCTTTTCGGTGCCACGGTGCAGCAGGCCAACGTGCGGATCGCAGCGTTCGACAATCTCACCGTCCAGTTCAAGCACCAGACGCAGCACGCCGTGTGCCGCCGGGTGCTGAGGACCGAAGTTGATGTTAAAGTTACGGATTTTCTGCTCGCCGCTCAGGGCGTCGACGCTACCGTCGTCAAACTTGGAGCCGTCCATCATTTCGCGCCCTCTTTCTCGTCACCGGGGAGGATGTATTCGGCACCTTCCCATGGGCTCATGAAATCAAACTGACGATATTCCTGAACCAGTTTCACCGGCTCATAGACCACGCGTTTTTGCGCTTCGTCATAGCGTACTTCGGTGTAACCGGTGGTCGGGAAATCCTTGCGCAGCGGGTGGCCACGGAAACCATAGTCCGTCAGCAGGCGGCGTAGGTCCGGGTGGCCTGTGAACAGGATACCGAACATGTCAAAGACTTCGCGTTCAAACCAATTGGCCGATGGGTGCACATCCACAATGGAGGCCAGCATCTCATCCTCGCGCAGGCACACCCGCAGGCGGACGCGCTGGTTCGTGTACATCGACAGGAAGTGGTAGACCACGTCGAACCGTTTGGTCCGCTCGGGGTAGTCCACCGCCGTGATGTCCACCAGGGTCGAGAATTTGCATGCCGCATCGGACAGCAGAAATTCCACAAGCCCCACAATATTGCTGGGCTTGACGTTGATCGTCAGCTCACCATGGGTCACATCCCAGGCCAGAACGCATTCGGGGCGTTTGGCTTCGATCTGTGCGCCAAGCTCGTTTAGTGCTTCAGTCATTTCAATCACTCCAACCCAAGCCGATCAACGCACCAAAGTGCCGGTGCGGCGGATCTTACGTTGCAGCTGCATCAGACCATAGAGCAGCGCTTCGGCTGTCGGAGGACAACCTGGCACATAAATATCCACGGGAACCACACGGTCACAGCCACGCACAACCGAGTAGGAATAGTGATAGTAACCACCGCCATTGGCGCAGGATCCCATCGAGATCACATAGCGCGGCTCTGGCATTTGGTCGTAGACCTTGCGCAGCGCCGGGGCCATTTTATTGGTCAGCGTGCCCGCAACGATCATCACGTCCGACTGGCGCGGGGAGGCGCGCGGTGCGATTCCAAACCGTTCACAGTCGTACCGCGGCATCGCCACGTGCATCATTTCAACCGCGCAGCACGCCAGACCAAAGGTCATCCAGTGCAGCGAGCCGGTGCGGGCCCAGTTGATGATATCTTCCGAGGAGGTCAGCAGAAAACCTTTGTCCTGCAACTCGGTATTGAGGGCCTGGGTGACAACTTCCTTGTCGACGCCTGCGCTGTTGGCTCCGGTCATCACTCCCATTCCAGGGCTCCCTTCTTCCACTCATAGGCAAAGCCGATGGTCAAAACGCCCAGGAACACCATCATCGACCAAAAGCCGACGTCGCTGATATCCTTGAACCCAACGGCCCAGGGAAACAGGAATGCAATTTCCAAGTCAAAAATGATGAACAGGATCGACACCAGATAAAATCGTACGTCGAATTTCATCCGGGCGTCATCGAATGCGTTGAAACCACATTCATAAGCACTGACCTTCTCCGGGTCTGGATTGCGTACAGCGAGCACAACCGCTGCAAGAATTAGCACAATTCCAAGCCCGACCGCGATGGCCAGAAACACGAGGATCGGGAGGTACTCCCGCAACATCTCTTCCACGAGTGGCTCCTTTCCGCGCACGCAGATTCTTGCGCGCCGTCAATTGGCGTGTTGACTTGGCCTGTGTCTACCCCCGTGCCACATGAGCGTCAACCAACGCATGGTTAATAGCTAACCGTTATTTAAGCGAAGCGGCCACTAAGCCTCGCATTGATATTTCAGAGTGTTTTCATAGGATTAGTCACAGCCGTTAATTTCGCCCAAGAGCGCAGAAAAAAGGCGCGACTTTTCAATAATTTACCTCCTCCAAGGGGGTGCAGCCTTGTTAAAGAATGCGGCAATACCCGCCTCAGCTTCGCCGCTTTCCCAACACTGGGTCAATGCGTCAATTGTGCGCAATATTACCGTTTCATCGACGGTAACGCCCAGCTCACGGATCATTTTTTTTGCAGCGGCGATGGCTTGAGGGGCACAAGCAAGGCAGTGAGTCACTTCTTGCTCGATTTCGGCAGTCAAAGAGTCGCGCGAAACCACGCGAGTCAGCAGATTGAAGCTAAGCGCTTCCTCTGCCTCAAATATTCGTGCGGACAAAATGACCTGCCGCGCGCGGGCCTCGCCAATTTTGGCAATAACATAGGGCCCAATCGTCGCCGGGATCAGGCCAAGGCGGGTTTCGGTCAGGGCCAATTTTGCGCCCTCCACCCCGATGGCGACGTCACAGATAGCAATCAGCCCGACGCCGCCGCCAAAAGCATTGCCCTGCACCGCGCCAATCACCGGTTTGGGCAGTGTGTTCCATCCCAGCAGCATCATCGCTAAAGCGCGCGCCTCGCGGTGCCGCGTAGCGGCATCAGACGCAACCTGCGCCTGCATCCAGCCCAGATCCGCGCCGGCGCAAAAACTTTTGCCAGCCGCTGCCAACACAACCACACGCACATTTTGGTCATCGGTCAGATCCGCCGCGACCTGTGTCAGCTCTGCGATCATCTGCGCCGACATGGCATTGTGTTTTTCGGGACGGTTCAAGGTCACCGTCGCCACGCCGCGCGCGTCGATTTCGATCGTCAAAGTCTCTGGCATCTCTTGCTTCCTTAGTTACGCGGCGCGCAGCCCTTTGGCAAAGCTGGCCACCTGATCCAGAACGTCCTGATCCAGCCCGGTTTCAAAGCCAAGCCGTACCAGATGGGCGTTCAAATCCTCGGTCGCGACATTGCCGGTGGCCCCCAGCGCATAGGGACAGCCGCCCAACCCGCCAATCGCCCCGTCAAACACGCGCACTCCCAGCGCCAGGGCGCAGTCGACATTGTCCAGCGCATGGCCATTGGTGTCGTGGAAATGCCCTGCCATACGCCCCACCGGCACATAGTCGCGCACCGCCAGGATCATCCGCGACACGCTGTCGGGCGTGCCCCGCCCCAATGTGTCGCCCAGTGAAATTTCATAGCAGCCCATGGCAAACAGCTGATCGGCGACCCGCGCCACGTCACCGGGATCCACCGTTCCGTCATGGGGGCAGTCGGTCACACAAGAGACATAACCGCGCACGGGCAGATCAATATGGCGCGCGTCGTCCAGGATCGGGCGGAACCGCGCCATGCTTTCGGCAATCGTGGCGTTCACATTGGCTTTGGAAAACCCTTCGCTGGCTGAGGCAAAGACCGCGATCTCATCCACGCGGGCCGTAACCGCAACGCCATATCCTATCATATTCGGCACAAGAGCGGCGTAGCGTGTTTTGGAGGTGCGGGTGATGGTCGCCAGCACCTTGTCGGTCTCTGCCATTTGTGGCACCCATTTCGGAGAGACAAAGCTGCCCACTTCGATCCGGCGAAACCCGGCGTCCGACAGCTGATCGACCAGCGCAATTTTCTGTGCCACCTCAATTGGCTGCGGTTCGTTTTGCAAGCCATCGCGCGGGCCTACCTCAAAAATCTCGACGCGCTCTCCCATGCCACCCTCCTATGGTGTCTCCTCTGCCGCGACCAATTGGATCAACGGTGCTCCAACTGTAACCTGATCCTGCGCTTTGACTAGAACCTCTTTGACAACCCCGTCGCGGGCAGCCAGCAGGGCGTGTTCCATCTTCATCGCTTCCAAGATCGCAAGTCGCTCGCCCTCCTTCACTGCCTGGCCCGGCTTCGCAAACAACGCCTTGACCAGACCGGGCATTGGCGCGGCGATCACCGCGTCATCGCCGCCTGCGCGGGAGTGCCGGTCAAGTGGATCAGTCACATCAAACACGACCACGGTCGCACCAAAGACGGTGATTTGCGTGGCGCTCTTGACCGCATCAGGCAAGGGCTGCCCGTTCGCCAACCACTGCCCGCCAGACCGCTGCACCGTGATCTGCGCACCGTCGACACGCCATATCTGCCGCTCGGGTGAGATGACCGAGACCCAGGCATCATATTCCTGATCGCCCGAGGACAAATGCACGCGCCGCTCCAACGGTGCCCAGAGGGTGAAGCCCGTGTGGTGTCCTTCATTGGTGAGCCCCAACAAAGCCTGTCCAGCGGCGATGATCTGCGGGGCAGTGATAATCGGTTCAGGGACCAACTGCGCCCGGTCCCGTTCGATCAGGCCTGTGTCCACCTGACCGGCGGCAAATCCCGGATGCGCACATAGCGCGGACAGAAAGGGCAGATTGGTGGTCACCCCGGCGATCTGTGTCTTGGCCAGGGCCTGTCGCATCCGCGACAGCGCGATGGCGCGGGTCTCGCCATGTACCGTCAGTTTGGCAATCATCGGGTCATACCAGGGGCTGATCTCATCCCCGCCGCGCACCCCGCTGTCTACCCGCGCGCCTTTGGCAAAAGCCACATGGGTCAGCTGCCCGGTGGCTGGCAGGAAGCCGGCGGGCACATCCTCGGCATAAATACGCGCTTCAAACGCATGGCCCGTGATGGACAGGTCATCCTGTGTCACCGGCAGCGGCTCCCCGGCGGCGACACGCAGTTGCCAGGCAACCAGATCGACGCCGGTGATCGCTTCGGTCACGGGATGTTCGACCTGTAGGCGGGTGTTCATCTCCATAAACCAGAACCGATCCGGGCGCAGACCGTCAGAGGCGTCGACGATAAACTCCACCGTCCCTGCGCCCGCGTATCCGATACTCTCAGCCGCGCGCACCGCTGCTTGCCCCATCGCCTGGCGCATCTCATCGGTCATGCCAGGGGCTGGCGCTTCCTCGACCACTTTCTGATGGCGCCGTTGCAGCGAACAGTCGCGTTCAAACAGATGCACCGCACGTGTGCCATCGCCAAAGATCTGCACCTCAATATGGCGCGGTTGTTGCACGAATTTCTCGATCAACACCGCCGGGTTGCCAAAGGCTGTCTGCGCCTCACTGCGCGCTGAATGCAAAGCGTCACTGAATGCGGCCACATCTTCGACCAAACGCATGCCTTTGCCGCCGCCGCCCGCAACCGCCTTGATCAATACGGGATAGCCGATGTCCGCTGCCGCCTGTGCTAGATGGTCGGGGTCCTGATTTTCACCGTGGTATCCCGGCACAACCAGCACGCCGGCGGCTTCCATCTTGACCTTAGCGGCGTCTTTCAGACCCATCGCGCGGATCGCCGTGGCAGAGGGCCCGATAAAGACCAGCCCCGCAGCTTCCACCGCGTCCACAAAATCCGGGTTCTCTGACAGGAAGCCATAGCCCGGGTGGATGGCCTGCGCACCGCTGGCCCGCGCGGCCCCGATGATCCGCTCGCCCAGCAGGTAGCTGTCTGCAGGGGCCGCGCCACCGATGTGATAGGCTTCATCGGCCATCTGAACATGCAACGCACCCTTGTCCGCGTCCGAATACACCGCGACGCAGGTCACCCCCATGGGCTGCGCGGTCTGCATGATCCTGCAGGCGATCTCTCCCCGGTTGGCGATCAGGATTTTGTCAAACATTACTTCTCCTCCCATCACATCCGGAACAGGCCAAAGCGTGTCTCTTCGATCGGCGCATTCAGCGCCGCGCGCAGCGACATTGCCAGAACCGTGCGGGATGCACGCGGATCAATCACCCCGTCATCCCAAAGCCGCGCTGAGGCGTAAAGCGGGTGACTTTGCCGCTCAAACATCTCTAACGTCGGCTGTTTGAACGCGGCCTCTTCCTCAGTGCTCCATGTCTCCCCTGCCCGCTCCAATGCGTCGCGTTTGACGGTGGCCAAAACGCCCGCCGCCTGCGCGCCGCCCATGACCGAGATCCGACTGTTCGGCCAGCTCCACAAAAACCGCGGTGAATAGGCACGACCGGCCATACCATAATTGCCGGCCCCAAAGGAGCCACCGATCAATAGCGTGATTTTGGGCACTGACGTTGTGGCCACTGCTGTGACCAATTTGGCGCCATGGCGCGCGATGCCCTCATTTTCATAGGCTTGCCCAACCATAAAACCGGTCACATTTTGCAGAAACAGCAGAGGGATGCGCCGCTGCGCGCACAACTCGACAAAATGCGCGCCCTTCTGCGCCGCCTCGGAAAAGATCACCCCGTTGTTAGCCAGAATGCCCACTGGACAGCCATCGATATGGGCAAAACCTGTGACCAGCGTTTCGCCAAACCGTGCCTTGAACTCATCAAAGCGGGAGCCATCGACCAGCCGCGCAATCACTTCGCGCGCATCATAGGGCGTACGCAGATCGGCAGGCACCACGCCAAGGATCTCTTCGGGATCATAAGCCGGCGGTTCCGGGTTCTGCCAGGCCACGGTTTCGGGTCGTGTCCGGTTTAGGGATTTCACCGCGCGGCGCGCCAGTGCCAGCGCATGGGCGTCGTCTTCCGCTAGGTAGTCCGCCACGCCAGACAGGCGCGTATGCACATCACCGCCGCCCAGATCCTCGGCCGAGACGACCTCCCCCGTGGCGGCCTTGACCAAGGGGGGGCCGGCCAGAAAGATCGTGCCTTGATCGCGCACAATGATCGACACATCGGACATGGCCGGCACATAGGCGCCGCCCGCAGTGCAAGAACCCATAACAACGGCGATCTGGGCTATGCCCTTGGCGCTCATCCGGGCTTGGTTGTAGAAGATCCGGCCAAAATGGTCGCGATCGGGAAAGACCTCATCTTGATTGGGCAGATTAGCCCCACCACTGTCGACCAGATAGACGCAGGGCAGATGGTTCTCCTCGGCTATTTCCTGGGCGCGCAGGTGTTTCTTGACCGTCATCGGATAATAGGTGCCGCCTTTGACGGTAGCATCATTGCAGACCACCATCACATCTTGCCCGTGGATCTGACCAATCCCGGCAATCACCCCAGCGCAGGGGGCAGCGCCGTCATACATACCATGGGCCGCTGTGGCTCCGATCTCAAGGAAGGGCGCGCCGGGGTCGAGCAGTTCTGCCACCCGGTGGCGGGGCAGCATTTTGCCCCGTGCGGTGTGACGTTTGCGGGATTTTTCGCCGCCACCAATCTGTGCGTGGTCTGCAGCCGATGCGATTTCCTCTAGCATCGAAAGATGCGCTTGCCGGTTGTCCTGAAAGATTCGGGATCGGGGTTGCGCCTGTGATTGCAACTTCATGTCTCGCTCCCCTCGCCCAATGCCCCTTGCGCGCATTCATGCATTGTCGCCGCAGGTTTTTTATTTCCAAAACAAATGGTTAAAGCGCGTTTTGGTTGATCTAAATCAGTGTCGCGCCCCGATTTCGGAACCATGTTCTCGGCATCACAAGAACAAGAGGGATTAGATCCATGACTCGTATGATGACCGCGCTGTGCCTTGGTGTTGCCAGCTTGGCCGTTGCTGCCCCGGCGTTCGCCCAATCCAAAGGCGACTGGACCCTTGGTGTTGGTCTGGTCAACGTGAACCCGAAATCCGGCAATGGCACGTTGGCCGGGTTGGAGGCCGATATTGACGACGCAACCGCGCTGCAGTTCACCGCCGAATATTTCGTCGCCGACAATATCGGGATCGAGCTTTTGGCCGCATCGCCGTTTGAGCATGACGTCCATCTGGCGGGTCTTGGCTTTGCCGGATCGGTGAAACAACTGCCACCCACCCTCTCGGTCAAATACCACTTCCCGACGCAGAGCAATTTCAAACCCTTTGTCGGCCTTGGCCTGAACTATACCACTTTCTTTGAGGAAGAATCTCCGCTTGGCACCTTGGAGCTGGATGACAGCTTTGGGCTTGCCGCAACCGTGGGCGCTGAATGGCTGGTAGGAGACAGGGGCGCGATCCGTCTGGACCTGCGCTATATCAATATCGAATCCGATGTCAGCCTGAACGGCAGTGAAATCGGCACCGCCGAGATTGATCCGGTCACCATCGGCGTCGCCTATGTGCATCGCTTCTGATCTTTGCTGATCGGGAACGGGCGCGTCTGTCAGGCGAGCCCGTTTTTGCAGCACACTCATTGCTGCGCCATCAGTTCGCGCCCGATCAGCATGCGCCGGATCTCACTGGTGCCTGCTCCGATCTCCATCAGCTTGGCATCGCGAAACAGACGGCCCACCGGGTTGTCATTCAGATAACCCGCACCGCCGAACGCCTGCACCGCCTGATGCGCCTGCGTCATCGCAACCTCGGACGCATAGAGACAGCATCCTGCCGCGTCCTGCCGTGTGACCGTGCCCGCATCGCAGGCCTTTGCGACCTCATAGGTATACGCGCGCGCTGTGTTCAGCGCGGTATACATATCCGCGATCTTGGCCTGCATCAGTTGGAAGTTTCCGATCGGTTCGCCGAACTGTTTGCGCTCCTTCACGTACGGCATGACCTCATCCAGACAGGCAGCCAGAATGCCGGTGCCAATGCCCGCCAGCACCACCCGTTCGTAATCCAAGCCCGACATCAGAACTGCAACGCCGTGCCCTTCCTCGCCGAGGATGTTTTCAAACGGCACTTCCACATCGTCAAAGATCAGCTCAGCCGTGTTGGAGCCGCGCATGCCCAGCTTGTCAAAATGCGGCGAGGTTGAAAATCCTGTCATCGACTTTTCAACAAGGAAGGCGGTGATGCCACGCTTGCCTGCGTCCGGATCCGTTTTGGCATAGACCACCAGCGTGTCAGCATCCGGGCCATTGGTGATCCAGTATTTGTTGCCGTTCAGCACAAAGCGGTCATTGCGCTTTTCAGCCCGCAGGGACATCGAAACGACATCTGACCCAGCTCCAGCCTCGGACATGGCAAGCGCCCCGACATGGGAGCCATCGCAAAGACTGGGCAGGTATTTCGCCTTTTGCGCGGGAGACCCGTTGCGCTTGATCTGATTGACGCAAAGGTTGGAATGCGCCCCATACGACAACGAGACCGAGGCGCTGGCCCGCGCGATCTCCTCCACCGCAACCACATGCGCCAGATAGCTCATGTCGGAGCCGCCAAATTCCTCGGGCACCGTAACCCCCAACAGGCCAAGCGCGCCCATCTCGGACCACAGGTCAGCAGGAAACTGATTGCTGCGGTCTATCTCAGCCGCTTTCGGTTTTACCCGCTCCTGCGCCCAGCGATGCACCACCTCGCGCAGAGCATTCACATCCTCACCAAGATCAAATCGCATGCTTGCGGTAAACATTGACCTCTCCTCCAAACCAAAGGGCACACCGCCGCCATTATTGAACGACTGTTCATTTATCCGCGAAGGCCGGCACACTCGTCAAGCCCGAGTGAATATGACGTTAGGTCACAGGCAAGGTGTCATAGGTTTAGCGCGTCGCTTTAGTTTGTTGTAATGGACACTAAAAGTTGCAGCAAATGTATCGGTGTAAAGGCAGGATACTCCAAAGTGCATGCGGCGTCATAACCTTCTGGACCAGCCAAAGTTCCAAAGCCATCGTATTGACCCAGCGACCACATTGCCCCGACAACCTGATGGTCAGGTCCAAGCGCTTCCAGAGCGGTTCTCATAGCGATCATTTCGTTCCACATGGGTGACGGGGTATTATCATTGCCGTAAGGCCCGCCAGACTGACGATCAGGACGCCGCCAGTCCTGCGTATTCATCAGACCCGATCCGACGTCACCTAGCGCCAGGATTACCAAGGGGCGGCCGCGCGCGGCTGACCATTCCACCAGTCAGGACCCAACCGCACGCACAGGCGACATCCGTGCTGCGCCGTCAGCGCCAATTACCGATTCGATCATCGGGAAAGGCACGTGGCGCTCTGCACCGACCGTGGAGGAAGAGGCCCTGAGGCAAGCCAAATACCAAAAGCGCAGATCATATGGAATTTCGCGATTGGCAGCGGTCACAAATTCCGAGGTTGCGCAGGTTGAATTGCTATCGCCTCCGAAAATGAACACGTCACTGCCCATTAGTTTTATTGCGCACTGATTATCCGGCCTCGCCTTCGATTGCGCAACCGGCAATGCCTTGGATCGCTGCCTCCAAACCAGATGACCCGTTCACGGAAGCGGGCGATCGCCCACTTTGAACACAGTACCGGCGCAACTAGTTGTTCAGTCCCGGCATCTGGTGGATCGGGTCGATGATGAATTGATCTGGCTGTGAAGTCCAGATTTTGCAGATGTTTTCGCAGGGCGTGAGGCTGCTGCGCGTTTTGTGTCTGCGGGAAAAGGTGTCGGCAGCCATGAAG
>NZ_JAHHIR010000013.1 GCF_018678075.1 Epibacterium ulvae
ATCGACCGGATATGGGCCTTTTACGCTTTATCGCCCATCCCATGGATGCGCATGTCTTCGATCATCCGCTCACGCAGCGGGGTTGTCTTCTCATGTGTCATGGAAACTCTCCTGTCCGTTGATTGAGAAGGCTCAATCGTCAGACAGGTTCGCTAGATCTCAAAATCCACACCGCCAAAGTCAGCGCACAACAACCGCAGCAAGCGCCATTGCCGCGCCAGCGGCTTCGTCCTGGCCGCATACTACCAATTCGGTAGTTGCTTGATTTCGCGCCCGCAGCGAACGGCAGCAAAGACGGGCCGCACTGCAGCGGTTTTTTGGTACGGAGAATGGCCGATAAGGGCCGTTACCTATCATCTTTGATCCACACAGGGCGACGCGCCCCACTCGTTTGTGGCGTTTTCGGTTCGCCGTCCCCGACGCGCGCCCAGAATCCTGATTTGCGAGGATGGGTTTTCTTGAGCTTGGCAAGATAGGTTGCGTGGTCGGTCATTGTGCCGGGGCGCATGGCGTCCGCCTCTTGGGCCAATAGGGTCAGTTTCCCCAGATATTTTGCGCCGTGCCCATAGGCCTTGGATCGTGCGCGGTCGAGGATGCTGTCCAGAAGGGCCCGGTAGAGGATTGTCGCCGCCAAGGGATGATCGTGTTCCAGCAGGTCCGCGATTTTTGGCAGGTTGTGCCAATCCCCCCCGTCCCAGCGGTGCGGTTGCGTCGTGATCAGCTTTGCCGCCAAATCAAGTCGTGGCCAATCAAGGAAGAATTGCAGCGCCTCCTCGGGTTTTGCCTTTTCCAACGCAAATGCATGAGCACGGTCTTCGGCCTCGATATCCTCAAAATCCGGTAGCAGTTTCAAATACTGCCGCAGGATGTCGGCGGGCAGGCGTGCCTCAAAACAGCGCCAACGCAGAGCCTGCGCCGCCGAACTGTCGCCGGTGGCGTCCAAGATGCGCGCTTCCAGGCTGACGCGTTCTGGTGCCAGGCCATCATCGGTTTCGCCAAAAGTGCGCCGCCCGGGCTTGCGCACCCATTCCAGCGCTTCGGCGGTGCGCCCAGCCTCCAGAAGCTGCGCCGTGATCGCCAATGTATCTTGCATATGTGGCTTTTTCTTGAGCTCCAGCGCGATGAGCAGATCGAGATCCCCCCGCGCCGAGGCGAGGATCTGGCGCATCCCGGCCCATTGCGAGGTCATGGAGTAAAACCAGCCATCCGATTTGCGCGCTGCGTCTTCGGTCTGCCGTTCGGCGATGGCGTCTTTCAGATCGCCGTCCCAACGCGCCAGAGTGTCTTGCGGCAGATGCGGCGCTACGGCCTCGGTCACGTCAGCGAGATAGCCATGCGTGCTTTCGCCAAGGGCGGTCATTATCTTCTCCGGCAGCGCGTTGGCCTCAGGCACCGGCAGGCTGGCGACCAAATCGCCGGTTGCGTGGATCGCCTGATAATAGACGTCCTGAACGCAACCGGAAGAATCGTCGACTCGTTCGAACACCTGTTCATGGGTGGCGATGAAGCGCAGCAACCGGTCTATGGCCAGCGCCGGGGCGGCAGGTCCAAGCTCGGATGTGATCGTATCGGTCAGGCTGCGCAGATCGTCGGCAAAAGCGCGGGCCTTGTCCCATTCGATAAAGCTCTTTGCCCGCGCCAGCCCGGACAGCCGTCGGTCGATCAGTTTGGCAATGGCTTCGGGGCCGGACTTCCCGGCCAGCGCCGCTTTGACTTGCCGCCGGAACCCAGCATTGCGCTCGGCCTCTTCCAGCACCAGCTGCGCGAGTTTGTCTGTGCCGAGATTTTTCAGCTTGTCAGTAGGGAGGGCAGGTTTGCGGGCCATGGGCAGGTCTCGGTTGGAAACAGTTGCCCCAATAAATGCCTCGGTCAGGTTCGGGGGGCAAGCATTGGGTCTCTGATTGAACAAGCGCTGCGACTATTACGCGATTTCCCACGTGATTGACTTCCCGGCCTCACAGGTGCCGCGAATGGCTGGTCTGGTGAAACTGCATTGCAGCATTGGCGCCACCGGCGAGCGGCAGGAATGGGCCGTTCTTGCTCAGCCCAAATGGCCGCCGAGGCGGGAATCTCGGTGAGAGTGAGCGGCAAAGCCAAAGAAAAACATCCGGCAGTTTGCTGGGCATACGCACTTGAAAGCTTCGCCCCATAACGGTCCTTGATAGAAGACGGAAATGAGCCGTTAATGTCACAGACACGAAGTGCGGTGCGCATTCCATCAACGCCCAACATCGCGTCCATTTTATCGACGACATGTGGTCCACGTCACTACAGCAGCCGGTAGCTGCATCGTGCATTCCTCTTTGACTGCTAGAAGGACCCGCGAAACATAGCTTTGGCCAGAAACGCGTAGACCACAAATATCGAAGCGTTTTTGGCCAAAGCGGAAATTCAAAGAATAACGGAGACGGGCGGAGAGCGGGGATTCGCTGCGCTCAGCGCCAAGGTCTGAAATGCGGAAAACTACTCTTGATTACATTCAGAGAACAATTCTTGATAAACTTGATCCCAAATACAAAGCGAAAAAAATATGGACCAGTCCAACTACATTTTGAGTTTAACAACAGCAGCCCTGAAAGCTGAAAACATTGGTGCTGGTAAGTGCTTTCTCTGTGGGACGGAACCTTCCTCAGGTGTCGGCGAACATGTCATCCCAAAGTGGCTGCAAAGAAGGCATGATTTGTTTAATGAGAAACTCACGCTTCTAAACGGCACTCGTTTTTTCTATAGGGGCCTGACCATAACAGCATGCTCTCATTGCAACAATTCCGTTCTTAAATCGACAGAAGATTTTGTATCACGGATGGTTCCAAAAGACATAGAACGCTGGGCACCAGAACATAGCTTTGAGGTCGGGCGTTGGATGTCCAAAATTTTCTTGGAATCCTTATAAAAGGATCGGCTTTACCCTTAAACCAACGCCAATCTGATCAAGGTAAAATAGTCCCACTGAACTATTTTGACGAGCTATTTTTAATGCACTTGCTCGTTCAGTTTTGGTGAAAAAAATAACATTCAACTGCCTACACACAATACATCCCTTCACACTATATGTATATCAAGTTGATGAAGACCCTGAGTATGGAGATTTTGACATATCTACGAATGTACTCGGAAAATCTATTTGTGTTCGCTTTGGTGGTCTAGGATTCGCTTTTGTCGCTGACGGCGGCCTTCAACATCATTCTGGTGATTTGGACCCGTTTGATCTCGCTTTCAAAAAATTACATCCAATTCAATTCAGTGAAATTGTCGCTAGAATTCACTACAAAGCAGCATTGCGAGACGCCACACACAGTTACATACAAAACGAAGATCTTGAAAGCTTTACGTTCACGCAAACTTCGGTGTCGCCGTACTCGAACACGACATTACCAGGCGGAGCGATGCAGGTTTTTAAAACTTGGAGTAACCGCGAGCTAACACAAGCATTATTGACCTACAGAGTACCCGGAGCCGAGCGATTAATAGATGATAACGGTTCGGCAGTCTTCACAAGATTGGTAGACGAGAACGGCAATATCATCCAATTGTCGGCAAAGGCTTCAAAAGATGGGCAAGGTACTTAGTGCTCGACCGTGACATTCGCAGCGCGCACCATTGAGCCTCCCCCAAAGAAGTGGCCCCGCCTTCGTCGGGCTGTCTCGGATCTGACATTGGACAAGTTGATCCTGTCAGAGGCCGCACGGGGAAACTTCTGAGCCCCTCGCGTCGCCGCGCCTGTATCAACCTGGTTCGCAGCCAAATGAAGGTTTCTGAGCGTCGAGTTTGCCGTGTCCTTGGCCAGCACCGCTCCACGCAAAGGCGTGTACCGGTTGGTCGTGCTGATGAAGATCGCCTGATCGTGGACATGATCGAGCAGACACGGCAGTACGGTCGATATGGCTCTCGCCGGGTCGCGGCCTTGCTGAGAGACGCTGGCTGGCAAGTGAATGACAAACGTGTCGAACGCCTGTGGCGACTTGAGGGGCTTAAAGTGCCAATGAAGCAACCTAAAAAGGGGCGGCTGTGGCTCAATGATGGATCCTGTGTCCGGCTGCGTCCTGAGTATCGCAACCATGTCTGGTCGTTCGACGTCGTGCATCACCGGACAGACGATGGCAGGGCATTCAGGACGCTGAATATCCTGGACGAACACAGCCGGGAATGCCCCCTCTCGGCGATGCAGGCATTGGACCTGTCACGGTTTGATGTCGCTCCTTTGATAGCACTTACTGCACCAAAGGAGATGAACTATGGGACTGAAACGGACGGACTAATTCCGGCAAGATGCGGTGCGTTTAGCACTGACGAGCGGGCTAACGCGTAAGCAGGTGGCGGATGATATTGGTGTCGGGATGTCGACGCTGAACAAATGGATCACCCAGCATCGAGACACGGACGTGGTGTCACAAGAGGATTTAGACCTCGCCAAAGAGAATGACCGGCTTCGGCGTGAGATCAAGCTCCTCAAGGAGGAGAGGGATATTCTAAAAAAGGCCACCCAGTTCTTCGCGGGCCTAAAGCAATGAGATTTAGGTTTATAGAAGAACACAGAGCCAGCTTTCCAGCCACTCGCTTGTGCGACGTTGTCGGCGCCAGTGCGCGCGGTTTACGTGCCTTCCGAAGTCGTCCAGCCAGTCGCAAACAACGGTTTGATCTGGTTGCGCTGGCTCATATCAAAGAACAGTCGCGCCTCAGCCTGGGCAGCTATGGCAGACCACGCATGACCGAAGAGCTGAAGGAGATCGGCTTGGATGTGGGCCATCGTCGAGTTGGCCGTCTGATGCGGCAGAACGGCATATCCGTTGTGCGAATGCGCAAACACAAGGTCACAACCGATAGCGATCACAAGTTCAACATTGCGTCCAATCTGTTGGATCGTGACTTCATGGCAGATGCGCCAAACCAGAAATGGGCGGGTGACATCAGCTATGTTTGGACCCGTGAAGGTTGGTTGTATCTCTCTGTGATCCTGGATCTGCATTCTCGACAGGTGATCGGATGGGCCGTGAGCAATCGCATGAAACGCGATCTGGCAATCCGGACTTTGAAGATGGCCATAGCCTTCCATGCGCCTCCAAGAGGCTGCATCCATCACACGGACCGTGGCAGCCAATACTGTTCTCACGACTATCAGAAACTTCTGCGCCAGCATGGCTTCAAGGTGTCGATGGGCGGCAAAGGAAATTTCTATGATAATGCCGCCGTTGAGACCTTCTTCAAATCCATAAAGGCCGAACTGATCTGGCGGCGGTCATGGGAAACGCGGCGGCAGGCCGAGATGGCAATCTTCGAATACGTAAACGGCTTCTACAATCCGCTCCGTCGGCACTCAGCACTGGACTGGAAAAGCCCTGTCGCATTCGAACGGAAAGCGGCTTAAACGAGCACTTGGGGAGGCACTAAAGCGCGACAGGTCCACATCCTACCTACTGGTGTCATGACATAGGAGATCAACCATGGCTAACGTAATGCTCGCTGCTCGTCGCTCTGCCACAGCAACCTTTGATACTGTAGCTCATACCGCAGACGCTGTGTCTGCTGGTGCTATCGCAGTCTCTCACCTTGCACCACTCCCCTGATCGCGCCGGATGGCCAAGCGGCGAACAAGCTAACGTTTGGGCTGATATTCATGTGTTTGCAGACGGCACACCAATAAGCGCCTATCTGCGGGCCTGCCGAGATTGGGCAATCGAGGAAGCAGGTTCAGAGCAGGAGGTGTGGGCGGTTGGATACGCATACGCAGTAAGGCAATTGAAATAAGACGACACCGATAAGGAACTGGCGCGTGGAATAATAACCGCCTGTGCCGCCGCCCTCATCGGCAACGCCCCATAACCCCCAGTATTTCACTCTACCAAGCAGGACTGTCGAGACCGCTGTTTAGAACTTGACCTGCGCCGCTAAAACTCCTCCAGATTTGTGTAGAGTCCGCCCAACAAAAGGACGGACAAATGAAGGCGCGATTTACGGACGAACAGATCATTGCGATGATCAAGGAGCAGGAAGCTGGCGACAAGACCGCTGATGTGTGTCGGCGGCACGGGATCAGTTCGGCGACGTTCTATAAATACAAATCGAAGTATGGCGGCATGGAGCCGTCTAACGCGAAGCGGTCCCTCTTTGAATTAAGCCATGCCAAGCGCTTCTTTATACATCTCAAGGACAGCTTCCTCTTCCGCAATGTCGTCTTTGTCCCTTTTGCGCAGTCTAATAAGGGTGCGAACTACCTTTACGTCGTAGCCACGTCCTTTTAGTTCTGAGAATACCTCTTTTTGCTGTTCGGCGAGGTCGGACTTCTCCTGATCAAGTCTCTCAATGCGCTCGACGAACTGGCGGAGTTCGCTGGCGGTTACCTTGTACGAGTCAGTTGCTTCTTCGTAATCACTCATCGTTACCTCATTTGTATTCTTGGGATGGACTGGCCCTGTGGAACACACAATATAATACAGTGTTTCCCTCTAAGCCATTGTTTACTAACTCACACAACAAATTAGTGGTGGTATTGGTAGCCACGCGCCTTGGCCTCCGCCATGATTTCTTTTTGTTGTTCGGCGATCGACTTCTTTTCTTCGTCCAAACGCTCAAACTGTTCAATGAACTGACGCAGCTCACCTGCGGTTACACGATAGCTTTCGCTCTTTTCGTCTTCTGTGATATCCATAACGGCTCCATGCGCATCCTGCTCGGTGCATGTGCTTTGAGAATTGATTTGCCATTGGATACAAGTCTGAACTCTCTGCTGCAAGACTGGATAAAGCCGCAGCGGTTCAAGCGGCGCGATCCCTTGCGCAGGATGACCCGTTGCACTTGCGCACAAGACGCCTTATGGCTCGGCGGCGCGATTTTCCCTGCCCCACTGTGAAGGAGCCCACAATATGGAATATATGGTCTGGATCGGTGCCGCCGTGTCATTGGCAGGTTTGCTGGGACTCTTATGGTGCATTGCAAAAGTCGCGCTGGCAAAACGAAAGAACCTCAGCGACGAAGAGCTTCGCGCCGAGGTTCAAAAAGTCATTCCGTACAATCTGGGTGCATTGCTGCTGTCAGTGCTTGGTTTGATCCTTGTCATGGTCGGTCTATTTCTGTCGTAACGGCTTTGGTTCAAAGCCATCGCGCCTGAAAGACCGACAACAATAGCCCGGCTAAATCGGCATATTGTCGAACATCCGTTCAGCAGCCTGTTCTTCCAGCTGCACGTCCAGACGTCGTAAGCGTGATGGTATTTCGGATCCGCTTTGCCGGATATCCCGCAGCACCTCTCGCAATTTTGGCTGGTAACTCAATCGACCCGTGGGTGGCGTAGCCAGAATCTGTTCTTCCAACTGAGCCGCATAGGTCAGTAGTTCAGTTTTAGTCATGATGTGTCCTCCCTACACTCATGTCGCCTCCATAATACCCAACAAATTCCAAATTCAAAGTTTTCAATTTGATCCGCGAATTTGTGAGCCCTGTGGTTGAGTAAAACATGGAAACATGACAGCGGCACAACCAAAAGTTGCTCTCTTTACCAAATTTTTTTGGTTTGAATGTCGATTCATAGGCATTCACCTTGCGCCGTATTCGTGTTTTAATATATTTAAATCCGCAAATGCAGGAGATGCGTATGCCCCCTTTGGTCAAGGCGTTCTTTGACAATGCCACAAATACAGTCTCTTACGTGGTCAGTGATCAGACAGGGTCCCACTGCGCCATCATCGACTCGGTTTTGGACTATGATCCGGCGGCGGGACGCACCCGTACGGACTCGGCAGACCGCATCATCGACTGGATCAACGGTCAGGGATTGTGCGTTGATTGGATCCTCGAAAGCCATGTCCACGCGGATCACCTCTCTGCGGCGCCCCATTTGCAAGAAGAACTCGGCGGGAAAATTGGCATCGGACGTCAGATCACCGTTGTTCAGGACACATTTGGCAAGATCTTCAATGAGGGATGCGCGTTTCAGCGCGACGGTAGCCAGTTTGACCAATTGTTTGGGGAAGGCGACACCTTTCGCGTTGGTGACCTGCGCGGATCCGTGCTGCATACGCCCGGACACACGCCTGCATGTTTGACCTATGTGATCGGCGACGCGGCCTTTGTCGGGGATACGTTGTTCATGCCTGATTTCGGCACGGCACGATGTGACTTTCCCGGTGGAAGTTCCAAGGTCCTGTTCAACTCCATACAGAAAATCCTCACCCTGCCCGATACCACTCGTATTTTTGTGGGCCACGACTACAAAGCGCCGGGTCGCGATGAATACGCGTGGGAAACCACCGTCGCCGAGCAAAAAGCGCTGAACGTGCATGTCGGCGCAGGCAAATGCGTTGAGGAGTTTGTGCAGATGCGCGACCGCCGCGATGCCGCCCTTGGCACGCCGCGCCTGATCCTACCATCCCTACAGGTCAATATGCGTGCGGGCCACATGCCAGAGCCAGAGGCGGATGGCGCCGTCTATCTGAAAGTACCGGTAAACAAGCTTTAAAATCGCGAAAGACGCAGGAGCAGTGAGATGCAACAGGATTGGATATGGGGCCTGCTTGGCGGCGGGCTGATTGGTTTGGGCGGCGCGCTGTTGTTGCTGGGAAATGGGCGCATCATGGGGGCCAGCGGCATTCTGGGTGGCCTTATCGCCCGCCACAGTGACCGGGCGTTGCAATTGGAACGTCTGATTTTTGTGGCGGCGGTCATTGGGGTTCCGTTTTTCCTGCATCACATCGTCCAGATCCCGGTCGAGACGACTGTGACCCAGAACCTCCCCTTGCTGCTAACAGCCGGGGTCCTGGTAGGGATCGGAACGCGCGTGGCAAACGGGTGCACCTCTGGCCACGGGGTCTGCGGCATTTCGCGCCTGTCGGTGCGCGGGATCACGGCCACCGTCCTTTATATTGGTGCAGGCGCGCTGACCGTTTCAGTGATGCGGCATTTGTTTGGAGCCCTGTCATGATCCGGTTTATTGTCGCAGCCCTGTCCGGCGGGATGTTTGGTGCGGGATTGTTTTTGTCCGGGATGACCAACCCTGCGAAAGTTCAGGGTTTTCTGGACTTCTCCGCCGCCTGGGATCCCACGTTGATCTTTGTCATGAGCGGCGCGCTTGTCCCGATGGCTTTGGCTTGGCGGCTGGCACAGAACCGCGCACCGCTGGTCGCGGGCGCCTTCCCTGCCCCGCCCGCCGCGCACGTAGACCCATAACTGATCACCGGCTCGGTCCTCTTTGGGATTGGCTGGGGATTAGTCGGCCTATGTCCGGGGCCAGCCATCGCATCGATCAGCTATCAGGGGGCAAGTGGCGCAATTTTCTTGCTCGCGATGATTTGTGGCATGCAACTGTCGCCAATGGTGGCAATCCAACTGGACCGAGCCATGGCAAAAGCGTAAAGAAGATCACATGGACCTACGCAAGCTCACACCCCGTTATTCGGTTTCGCCGCAAATCGCGGTCGAAGATGTTCCCGCCATTGTAGACGCCGGGTTCAAAACCGTCATCTGCAACCGCCCTGATGAGGAGGTTCCCCCAAGCCATCAGGCGCAAGCGCTGCAAGCGGCTGTAGAAGCGGCCGGTTTGAAGTTCGAAATACTGCCCCTGACCCATCAGACAATGACACCGGAAAACGTTGGCACCCAGCGTGCGATGTATGAAAACAATCCCGGTCCCGTCCTGGCCTATTGCGCATCTGGCACCCGGTGTTCGGTGATCTGGGCCTTGGGCCAAGTATCCGACCTTGGCGTGGACGCTGTTCTGAGCACTGCTGCCGAAGCCGGTTACGATCTGTCAAACCTGCGGCCCGCACTGGAAACGCTTGTCTAATTGAGCTGACATTCGATTTTAAAGCACGCTCCATTTCTTGCGAAGTGGGGCGTTTGTTTTTGTGAAGATGGGTTACTTTCGCCACGGACGGCGTGGGGCATTTTCCAGCCAACCGCTGTGCAACGCGATTAAGCCCGCCCGACATCAGTTGTGAGTTAGGTGTCGTCGCCCAGACCTGCGAGCTCAGAAATCTCTGCAGCGGCAGTATCCGGGTTGAAATCACCAAGGTCGCCGCCAAGCGGTGGAAGCTCACCCAGATCGCCGCCCAAATCGTCAGCGAGATCGCCGAGCGGCGGCAGATCACCACCGAGACCGGGCAGATCACCGCCCGCATCAAAACCGCCAAGGCCTCCGTCCAGGCCACCACCAAGATCACCGCCAAATCCGCCAAGCCCACTTGGGTCATCCAGGCCTTCACCTGCGATTTCCAGATCAATCGTCGGAGGCTCCATCGTGCCTGGCGCGGGACCAACTGCGGATCCGAAGCCATCAGCGTTGCCAAGATCGTCGCCAGGCTTGGTCCCCGGTGCGACCAGGCGAATAGCGCGGGAGCCATTGATCTGACCCAAGCGGCCTTGGGCAATGTTCTGGCCACCGATTGTCAGCAGATGCGTTTCATATAGGAAGGCGTGATCAAGCGGGATACTGTCGCCGATTTTCAGCGATGCGAATTCATTGAGCGGCACTTTTACACGACACAAAACCGCGCTCAGCTCGGCGCGTAGCGAGTGCATATTGGCACCAAGAGAGCGTCCAACAACCGGCTCGTCAGAATCGGTCTCGACCTTGGGTTCAGGAAGGACCAAGACCAACTCACCTTGCATCATCCCACCTGCCAGATCGACGGTGACACGGATCACGCGATAGTCGCTTCCTTCAAGGCCAAGCACAAGGTTGCGCACATTGTCGATTTGCGCCCCGAATTTGTAGCCCGCGAATGTCTTGCTGTCGCCTTCGCCATCAAGGAGAGCGGTGACTTTTTCAAACGTCCGCTCCAGGAATTCAGCCATCATCGCGGCATCGGTGGGGGTGTAATTGCGCCCGTCCGAGCCCAGCCCCAGCACCTGCCCCATGGTCTGCTGCTGGATGAGGGCCGTTACAAGCGCCGCGTCAAGCGAGGCCGCGCCAACCCGGCCATTGGGACCATCCAGAACAATCAACAGATCGCGATCCGACAAATGTCCAGTCAGGTCTTCGGGCACGGCATTTGCCTGACGGGCTGCGATCACCCCCAAAGGCAGCTCACACAGATCCGCAGCCGCCCGCGCAAGCGATCGGCGCAAAGCCTTCAAGGTCAAAGAGCTGCCAAGCGTCTTTGTCCCTTCTTTTGTCGCTGCTAGCTTCTTGGCGAGTACATTGATCAAATCGCCAGAAGGATCTGCTTTGTTTGAATTAGCCATCGAAATCAGCCTGCACCCGTTCGTGCCCCTTTTGATTAATGTTTAAAGCGAGGTGGTTACTAAGGTCTTTACAAGACGCAACTATTCACCCGTTTCGATTGCAATTGGCAGGGATACGCGAAAAGCCGCCCCGCCCTTGTCACGCAGGTAAACGATATCGCCGCCGAGACGTTCCATAATCTCGCGACAAATGGCCAATCCCAACCCCGCACCACCTGCTTTTTCGGGGCTAACCCTCGAGAATTTCTCAAAAATCGTCTGTTGGTGCTCGGCGGGAATACCACTGCCATTATCGACAAAATCAACGTAAACACCGGTGCCGTATTTTTGCACACGGATGATCAATCTCGGTTTAACAGCGTCACAATACTTCTGCGCATTTGCGATCAGATTGATGAAAACCTGCGCGAGTCGGTCGAGATCTGATGCAACCAGAACCACCTCAGGCGTTGCGTCGCGCACCACGTTCATGGGCTGTTCTGCTCCCGTCAATGCGGTGGAGACCGCACGATCCAGAATGTCCGCGAGATCGCCCGTTTCATGGTTCAACGACACTTGCCCGTTCTCCAGAACGCTCAGATCCAGAAGATCATCCAGCAATCGGGTCAAGCGCCGTGCTTCATCATGAATGATCCCGGCGAAGCGTTTTTTATCGGGTTCTGGCATCTGCTCAGCATCACGCAAAATCTCGGAAAAGGCGCGGATTGAGGTCATCGGTGTGCGCAGCTCGTGACTGACTTGGCTGAGGAAGGAATCTTTTTGGGCCGAGATCTGTGTCAGCTTTTCGTTTGAATCCCGGAGCTTGCGCGCCGTGTCTTCCAGTTTGGCCGATTGCAATTCCAGTCGGCTTGAATACTCCAGCATCTGCGCGGTCTCATCCGCAACCGCCATCAGATCCTCAACCGAGACGGAGGATCCGCCGACAATCTGCCCGATCATCGCATGAGACGCGGCGGCACCGATGGAGCCGCTCAGCTCCCGTTCGAGACGTTCCAGAAAGCTGGGCGTCGGCTCAGGCAATGTGCCACGATCCCCCTGACGCAGGCGTTCCTTGTCGAAAAACGCTTGGGCTTCGCGCGCACCAAGGATACGCTGTGACATAACCATCAGGTCCTCGGACTGGGCGACAGAACCGCTCCAACCTCGCGGTCCGGCGGAATGTTCAAAGACATGCACAAACTGCGCGCCCTGCAGCCGCTCCAACGGGCTGGGAAAGCCCACAAGGGACACGGCGCAGAACACCAATGTGTTGAAACTTAGCGACCAAAAGACTGCGTGGACCATCGGGTCGATCCCATCCAGACCAAACATCGCATGCGGCCGCAACCAGTCGATCCTCCAGGGGCCAAATTCCATGACGCTATCGCTGAGCAGACCTGGCCCAAGTGCCGGCAACAACATGCAATAGAGCCAGATGGCAAATCCGACCGCAATCCCGGCCAAGGCCCCATTGCGGGTGGCACCGCGCCAGAACAGGCCGCCGACCAGTGCGGGCAGGATCTGGGAAATCCCGGCAAAGGCCACCAAACCAATGGTCGCCAAGGCGGTGCCTCCGCCCGTCAGACGATAATACAGATAGCCAAGCGCCATGATCACGCCGATGCAAAGCCGTCGCGAATACAGAACCACATTGCGCACATCACCCGAGACCGAGGCGCCGCGTAACTGCTGATGCAGCCAGATCGGCATGACGATGTGGTTTGACACCATCGTCGACAGCGCCATCGCCGCCACGATCACCATGGACGTCGCGGAAGAAAACCCGCCCAGGAACGACAGCATCGCCAGGTTCTCCTGTCCAAGGCTCAACGGGATGGCCAGAACGAACAGATCCGGATTGGTGCTTTCGGGCATGATCTGCAGGCCAATGGCCGCGATAGGCAGGACAAAGAGCGACATCAGCATCAAATACAGCGGAAAGGCCCAAGAGGCGGTGCGCAGGTGGCGTTCATCCTCATTCTCGACCACCATGACCTGAAACATCCGCGGCAAACAGACAAAGGCGGCGGCGGATAGGAAGATCAACGTGCTCCACCGCCCGGAATCCACCCGCCAGCTGCCAATCGGCGAGCTGTCGATCTTATCAAGCGTCGGACCAACCCCACCGCCAATCCCCCAGACGACAAAGATGCCAACTGCCAGCAGCGCCACCAGTTTGACAATCGCCTCCAGAGCGACGGCGGTGACCACGCCATGGTGGCGTTCATTCGCGTTCAGATTGCGGGTCCCAAACAAGATGGCAAAGGCTGCAAGCCCAACCGCCACACCAAAAACAGTATTGGTGTCACTGAACCGGCTATCGGGATCGGCCTCGGCAAAGATGGCAAAAGACAGCGTGATCGACTGCAGTTGCAGCGCGATATAGGGCGTAACACTGATCACGGCGAGCACCGTGACGCCAATCGCCAGCGCGTGTGATTTCCCGTAACGCGCTGATACCAAATCGGCAATCGAGGTGATGCGCTGACTGCGCCCGACCCGCACCAGTTTGCGCAAGCCCCACCACCAACCGACCATGACAAGCGTTGGCCCCAGATAGATGGTGATAAACTCCAATCCCGACCGCGCCGCATTGCCAACCGCGCCGTAAAACGTCCAGGCCGTGCAATAGATCGACAAGGACAGCGTGTAGATCAGCGGAGAGCGCATCCAACGGGCGCTTTTGCCGCGTGCGGCCAGGTGATCGGCGACAAAAGCGACAAAGAATAACAGGGCCACATAGGACAAACAGACAAGGACCAGCGTATTCAGGGACCCCATCAGTGTCCCTCGCGATCATCCGTTGGTGCATAGGGCGCGTCAATCCAGTGATAGGCCCACCGACGCACCGCCATTCCAAACACGAGAGCCAGCAGAATCAACCCAACCCAAGTGGTAAACACGTAGATTAGGACCGCCGACATGGACCACGTCGGCGCGTCCGTTCCGCTCGGCGACCACATCAATGGCAGCATGAGCAAGAGCGCGCCAAACACTGGCAACATGCGCGACAGATCCATCAGGCGCCGCCGCCGATAGGTGCGCCGATCCACAAAGGAGCTTTTGATCTCCCCCTCGCGTTCTGCCCCGTCAGAGGCGATTATCGTTGTTCGGCTTGCGCACATAGGTCTCGTACAGCGGTCAGAACCTCTGCATTGGAAAAGGGTTTGGTCATAAACCGAGTCACGCCAGCTTTTTCCGCCATTTCACGGTCTTTCAACTGGCCGCGCGCGGTCAGCATCAAAACGGGCAAATCTTCGAGCCCGTCCAGATCGCGCACTTCACGCACCACGTCCAGACCGCTCTTGCCCGGCAACATCAGATCCAGGATCACGATGTTGGGCTTTGAATTGTGAATGAAATCCGTCGCCGAGGCCCCATCCGCGTGCGATTCAACTGTCCAGCCGTCCCGTTGCAACAAGAAACGGATCGCTTCGGTTATATTTGGTTCGTCTTCGATCAGAACAACATGCCTGCTCATCAGCAGAAAATCCTCCCCTGCACCGCCTCCCAGACGTGTCCGTCACGGTGCTTTTCACAACCAGTACAATAGGCTGGTCCATTACATACTGTCAAAACCCATCCTTCAGGATTGTCGGCTCGCGGCGCGCCTCACACGCGTCACGCGTACATACACGACAACTCACACCTACCGGAATAACACCTTCCACATCATCCGTCAGCGGAAAGATCAACATAGCGGCTCGAACCATCGGATCCGAGCCAAAGCCCGCAGGACCTGCGTGCCATCCGTACGCGTAGCATAGATACCGCTGCGCGCCACGTCCCTGCTGCTGAATGACGCGGCGCAAAGGGATATGAGGCTGGCTCAGGGCTTGATACAGCGGCCACAACGGACAGGCCGCGCCATATTGCGGAATGGAGAAACTGCCGGTTGGCCGTCTGAGCAATGTGGCCCCCGAGGCATCGCAGACCACACATCCAACATCGCTGCCCAGATCTTCTTCGGTCATCATCGCAAGCCGGTGCATGACCTGTTCCAGCCGAACTTCGAACCTGGCCGCGAGCGCGCCCGGATCGGTCCCAACCTCGGCGATCGCCTGCATCAACGGGGCAAACGGCAGCGCGCGCAGATTGCGCACGTAATGTTCCAGCACCCGTGTGGCGATATCCTTGGCCGCGTCGCTTTTGAGCTGATCGGCAGCTGCCACCATAGAACGCGGGGTCTCGGTTTCCTGTTCCAGCGCAGGAAAGTGAAAGCCATGGTCCGCCAAAAACCGGTCCACCTCATCCTGGGGCATCCCCTGATTGTCGGCGACCGTGTTTTCCTCATCCAGAA
Source organism: Epibacterium ulvae (assembly GCF_018678075.1). Lineage (GTDB taxonomy): Bacteria > Pseudomonadota > Alphaproteobacteria > Rhodobacterales > Rhodobacteraceae > Epibacterium > Epibacterium ulvae_A. Next base: position 15,455 of record NZ_JAHHIR010000013.1, read on the forward strand.
AGGACACCAGAGCCCGGCTGCTGTCGGCCAATCGCTGGGCATCTTGGTTGAGGTTCTGGTGAAACCGATCCAGCCACTCGGACTCCAGGTCGTCGTTTTCAGCCAGGATCTCCGCCGTGGACCGGATCGCCGCCGCCGTCGACAACATCTCGTGGAGCGACGCCGCCAGTTGCGGATCATGTGTCAGCCGGTCTGACAGAACCTCAACCGTGCGCTCCAATGCGCCAATGCGGCGATGGGAGGCGGCCAGAACTTCGGCCCATCCGGGAAAACGGCCAGCGAATTCTTCGGTCTTGTCCAGCTCGGCCACCGGGGCTGCGCCTTCTGATCCCGCCTCCCGCAGGGCGCTCAGCAATGTTTCCTCCGCCCCTTCGGTCAGCATCGACGGCTCGACCTCCAGAGCCTGGGCGATACTGACCAGAAGTTTGCCGCCGATTCTGCGACGATTGTGCTCGATCAAATTCAGATAAGAGGCCGAGATCCCGACTTGACGGGCAAGATCCGCCTGGCGCAAACCATGCACAAGGCGCCGTTCCCGGATTCGACTCCCGGTCAGCATGTGACGCGCCATTTTGCTCCTCCCAGACAAAATTAGTAATATCAAACACTTTCTGCACTGCCGCATAAGTTAATTTACAGTATGCAACGATTCACTGTTCATTTGTTTACATAATAATCCTTTCAGGCAAAGGTTTTATTGCGAAATTTTACAGCACCCCCGCATAGTTAATTTGCACAAAAAGTGCGGGTCAACGTGGAAGTGAGGAGCTGCGTCGGCCATTTTCTGGGAGGAAAAACATGGACAAATCAAATCTATCGCGCCGCGGCGTGCTGAAGTCTGGTGCCCTAACGAGCGCTGGGTTGGCGGTGCCGACCATCTTTACAGCACAATCTGCAGCGGCGTTCACCAATGAACCCACTGGCGGCTCTGTGACCTTGGGCTTTAACGTACCCCAAACAGGTCCCTATGCCGATGAAGGTGCAGACGAACTGCGCGCCTATCAGCTGGCTGTTGAACACATCAACGGGTCAGGCGACGGTGGCATGATGAACACCTTCAGCTCCAAAGCGCTGCAAGGTAACGGCATCCTTGGTAAGGAAGTCAAATACGTTACCGGCGACACCCAAACCAAATCAGACGCCGCCCGCGCATCGGCCAAGTCGATGATCGAAAAAGACGGCGCGGTTATGATCACCGGAGGGTCGTCCTCGGGTGTGGCCATCGCGGTTCAAGGTCTGTGCCAGGAAGCTGGCGTGATCTTTATGGCCGGTCTGACCCATTCTAACGACACCACGGGTAAAGACAAAAAAGCCAATGGGTTCCGCCACTTCTTTAACGCATATATGTCCGGCGCAGCCCTGGCACCAGTGTTGAAGAGCCTTTATGGCGACGACCGCCGGGCCTATCACCTGACGGCGGATTACACTTGGGGCTGGACCCAGGAAGAGTCGATCAAAGCCGCCACCGAGGCCTTGGGCTGGGAGACTGTGAACACGGTCAAAACCCCGCTGGCTGCGACCGACTTCTCGTCCTATATCGCACCGGTTCTGAACTCTGGCGCCGATGTTCTGGTTCTGAACCACTACGGCGGCAATATGGTGAACTCGCTCACCAACGCGGTTCAGTTCGGGCTGCGTGAGAAGCAAGTGAACGGAAAGAACTTTGAGATCGTTGTGCCGCTCTACTCGCGTCTGATGGCAAAAGGTGCCGGTGAAAACGTAAAAGGCATCCACGGTTCCACCAACTGGCACTGGTCCCTGCAAGACGAAGGCAGCCAGGCCTTTGTCCGCTCCTTTGGTACCAAATACGGCTTCCCGCCCAGCCAGGCGGCGCATACCGTTTACTGCCAGACCCTGCTTTATGCCGATGCGGTTGAGCGCGCGGGCTCTTTCAACCCATGTGCGGTTGCGGGAGCCCTGGAAGGGTTTGAATTCGACGGTCTGGGCAACGGAAAGACCCTGTACCGTGCCGACGATCACCAGTGTTTCAAAGACGTTCTGGTTGTGCGCGGCAAGGAAAACCCGACCTCTGAATTCGATCTTCTGGAAGTGGTCGAAGTCACGCCAGCAGCCCAGGTCACCTATGGCGTCGATCACCCGATGTTCGCAGGCGGCGCTTTGGGCAGCTGTAACCCAGGCGCATAACACCCGCGCCTTGGACCGGACGGGAGCGCCCCCTCGCTCTCGTCCATCTCATCACAATCAGACCGCGAACCGCGACCGGGTCCCACTCTCCGGCGACGGAACCTCTGTTCCCGCAAACCCGTTCTGACCAAAAAGGTAAAGGACGATGGACGCACTCCTACTGCAAATTCTAAACGGGCTCGACAAGGGCTCGGCCTATGCGCTGATCGCGCTGGGTTTGACACTTATCTTCGGCACGCTTGGCGTTGTGAACTTTGCCCATGGCGCATTGTTCATGATCGGCGCCTTTGTCGCCGTGACCGTTCAACGGGTCCTCAGCCTCAGCTATGAGACGGTAGACCCCAGCCAAAAAGACTTTTTGGGCAATCCGCTCAAAGTCAAAACCCCATATGTCGAAAGCTGGTTTGGACCCGAGACCGGCGGCATGATCATCGACTGGTCAGTGCCGATTGCGATCGTTTTTGCCATTCCGATCATGGTCTCCGTGGGCTTCATCATGGAACGCGGGCTAATCAAGTATTTCTACAAACGCCCCCATGCGGATCAGATCCTGGTGACCTTTGGCCTGGCGATCGTGCTGCAAGAGGTTGTCAAATACTTCTACGGCGCAAACCCGATCCAGACACCTGCGCCTGATGCCTTGAACGGCGTGGCCAATGTCGGCGCGGCCTTTGGCATGGATATTGTCTACCCGGTCTGGCGCATCGTCTATTTCTTCTTCTCGGTCACCATCATTGCGGCCATCTTCAGCTTTCTGCGCTTCACCACCTTTGGCATGGTTGTCCGGGCCGGCATGGCAGACCGCGAGACCGTGGGGCTGCTCGGCATCAATATCGACCGCCGCTTTACGATCATGTTTGGTGTCGCCGCCGCTGTCGCAGGTCTGGCCGGTGTCATGTACACGCCGATCAACCCGCCGAACTATCACATGGGCATGGACTTTCTGGTGCTCAGCTTTGTGGTTGTTGTTGTGGGCGGCATGGGTTCGCTGCCCGGCGCGGTCTTGGCCGGTTTCCTGTTGGGCATTTTGGAAAGCTTTGCCTCAACAACCTGGGCGACGACCACCCTGCCCGGCATCAATCAGATCATCATTTACCTTGTCGCCATTGTCGTTTTGCTGACGCGCCCACGTGGGTTGATGGGGCTCAAAGGCGTGATGGAGGACTAAGATCATGTTTGGACTAGATAAACGCGACACTGGTGTCTTGATCATTGTCACCCTATTGGCGCTGTTTGCGCCCATCATCCTGAACCCGTTTCCAACAGATTCGGCCATGGCACAGTTCAACGCTGGCTATCCGGATCTGATGCAGAAGTTTGTGATTTTTGGCATCTTTGCCATTGGCTTCAACATCCTGTTTGGCCTGACCGGATACTTGTCCTTTGGCCATGCGGCGTTTCTTGGCATCGGCTCCTACTCCTGTGTCTGGATGTTCAAGCTGCTGGGCTACAACGTCATCCCCGGCATTGTCCTGTCGATCCTGATCTCGGGGCTGTTTGCGCTGTTGATCGGTTTTGTCAGCCTGCGCCGTTCGGGCATCTATTTCTCGATCCTGACGCTGGCCTTTGCACAGATGTGTTTCGCGCTGGCCTATTCGGTGCTGTCAAACCCACGGTTCAACCTGACCAATGGTGAGACAGGCCTGCAGGTTTACGCCAACGACCCGCAATGGTTCCACCGCGACGGGCTGCCGGATCTGCCGCATCTGTTCGGCCTGTCCATGCGGGCGACGCAAAAGATCCAGGTCGGCGCGTGGGAGTTCCAGCTGAACGCAGGCTATTACATGTGTGCGATTGTCATGCTGATCTGCTTTTACCTGGCGATCCGCATCTTCCGCTCGCCTTTTGGGATGATGCTGCGGGCGGTGAAATCCAACCAGCAACGCATGAACTACACTGGCCTGAATTCGCGCCCTTACACGCTGGCGGCCTTTGTGATCTCGGGCATGTATGCGGGTCTGGCGGGGGGCTTGCTCTCTGCGGTCGACCCTCTGGCTGGTGCGGAGCGGATGCAATGGACGGCCTCGGGTGAGGTTGTTTTGATGACCATCCTTGGTGGTGCGGGGACGTTGATTGGTCCGGTTCTTGGGGCTGGCTTCATCAAATACTTTGAAAACATCTTCTCCAAGATCAACGACAATGTGCTGCACAGCTGGTTCGCGTTTCTACCAGACGGGCTCGAAGACTTTATGGTCTTCATCATCCACCCCTTCATCGGCAAAGGCTGGCACCTGACCTTAGGCATCTTGTTCATGCTGGTGGTCATCTATCTGCCAGGCGGTTTGGTCGAAGGTGGTCAGCGTGTGCTTGGTTGGTTCCGCAAGCGCAGCGCCAAACCAGACGCCAAAGCTGGCAAAACCGAACCTGCGGAATAAGGAGACGGGCGTATGGGAATTCTCGAAGTCAAAAACGTAGGCAAACGCTTTGGTGGCTTGCAGGCGCTCTCGGATGTGAACCTCTCGGTCAAGGAAAACACGGTTCACGCCATCATCGGCCCCAACGGGGCCGGTAAATCCACCCTGCTGAACTGCCTGGTTGGCAAGCTGATCCCGGACACGGGATCGGTGATGTTTGACGGGCAATCGGTTCTGGGCCGTGCGCCTTATGAGATCAACCAGATGGGCATCAGCCGCGTCTTCCAAACGCCTGAAATCTTTGGAGATCTGACGGTTATGGAAAACATGATGATCCCTTGCTTCGCCAAACGCGACGGTGCGTTCATGTTGAATGCCATGCCGATGGTCACCAACCAGAAAGAGGTTCTGGAGCGCGCCGAACACATGCTGGAAGAGATGAATATGGCCGAAAAACGCCATATGCAATCGGCCTCGCTGTCACGCGGCGACAAGCGGCGGTTGGAGATAGGCATGTGTCTCAGCCAGGAGCCGCGTTTGTTGCTGCTGGATGAACCGACGGCCGGCATGGCGCGGGCGGATACCAACAATACCATCGACCTGCTGAAAGAGATCGCAGCAGAGCGTGACATCACCATCGCCATTATCGAACACGACATGCATGTTGTCTTTTCGCTTGCCAATCGGATCACGGTTCTGGCGCAGGGCACCCCATTGGTTGAAGACGATCCAGAAAACATTCGCGGCAACCCAAAGGTACGCGAAGCGTATCTGGGTGAGACGGCGTAAGGGAAGGAAACCGAGATGAACGTCAAACCCGACTTTTCCAAAAACGCAAATCAGGCCACCACCGCGCCGGCCTTTCTGTCGGTCTGGGACATGCATGCCTACTACGGCGAAAGCTATATCGTGCAGGGCATTAACTTTAACGTCCACGAGGGTGAAATCCTTGCGCTTTTGGGTCGCAACGGGGCGGGCAAAACTTCCACCTTGCGCTCGATCGCGCGCACCGGCTCGCCGATGGTGACCCAGGGTGAGATTTGGCTGGATCACAAACCGCTGCATCTGATGGAATCCTACGAGGCCGCGACCGCGGGTCTGGGATTGGTCCCCGAAGACCGCCGCATCATTGCTGGCCTCACCGTGGAAGAAAACCTGCAGCTGGCCCAAATCGCACCGCCCATCGGTTGGTCGCTGGAACGTCTGTATGAGCTGTTTCCCCGCCTTGGAGAGCGGCGCAAACAAGAAGGCATCACCTTGTCCGGCGGCGAGCAACAGATGCTGGCGATTGCTCGGGCGCTGGCGCGCGACATCAAGGTTCTGTTGCTGGATGAACCCTACGAAGGGCTGGCCCCGGTGATTGTGGATGAGATCGAAAAGACCCTTGTCCATATCAAGGAACAGGGCATGACCACGATCATCGTCGAACAAAATGCGGTGCGCGCGCTAGAACTGGCGGATCGCGCGGTCATTTTGGACACCGGAGGAATCGTTTTTGACGGCACCGCCGCTGAAGTTCTGGAAAATCATGAATTGCGGGCTGAGTATCTCGCCATCTAACTGCAACCTCTCCGCTCCTAGACACCGCATTGCGAGAGATTGCTGGCCGCCCTTCCCCGAGGGCGGCCTTTTTTTGAGGTAAATCCCTTTTCACAACACGCTGTTTATGCGCATAAATCCGTATGAATGAATTTGCCTTTGACCACGCCCCCGTTGGCCTCGCGGTTCTGGAAGATCGGGTTATCAAAACCTGCAATCTCCAGTTCGCGCAAACCTTTTGCGGTGATACGGCAGAGTTTCTGGACCGTACAATCGCAGAGCTCTACCCAAGCCAGGAAGATTTCCAGCGGGTGGGAAATGTGTTGCAACATCTGGATGCGCCCGAGGGCAGCTATACAGATGAACGCATCATGCGCCGACTGAACGGTGAACTGTTCTGGTGTCGTGTGCGTGGACGCTCGACCTCGCCCACACAGCCCTTTGCCGCCGGTGTCTGGTCCTTTGTCGATATCTCACAGGACCGTCCTGTGGTCAGCCTGACCCCGCGCGAGCGCGAAGTGGCCATTTTGACTTGTCACGGGCTGTCGGCCAAGGAAATCGGCAAGGAACTCGATCTGTCCTATCGCACGATCGAGACTCATCGCGCCCATCTGTTGGCAAAATTTGGCGCCCGCAAACTTCCCGAATTGGTGGCGAAACTCTCTGGCATGCCCCTTTAACGCGCAAGATGTTGCAATCTTCCCAAAGGATAGCCATTTATCACAACACTCAAGAGTGCTTTCCATAGGGCAAAGCTTGCCTTATAACCGCCCTGATTTCCAACCCGCCCCGCATGGCGGGCCTGTCGGAACCGGCTGAGGACAAAATGACAAACAAAAATCATGAAGCAGACGTAGCATTCATCAAGGCACTGGCCGAACTGCTGCGGGACAACGATCTGACTGAACTGCAAGTGAAACGGGATTATGGTGAAGACGACAGCCTGAATGTGCGCGTATCGCGCCAGATGGCCGTAGCAGCACAGGTTCAAATGCCTGTCGCCGCAGCACCTGCACCATTTGCAGCCGCGGCCCCCGCCGCAGCAGCGCTTGCAGCAGACGCCAGCGAAGATCCCGCCAGCCACCCTGGTGCGGTAACCTCGCCAATGGTTGGCACAGTATATTTGCAAGCAGAACCCGGCGCGCCTGCGTTCGCCAAAGTCGGTGACAAAGTGAGCGAAGGCGACACCTTGCTGATCGTCGAAGCGATGAAGACCATGAACCACATCCCGGCGCCCAAAGCAGGCACCGTGAAGCGCATCCTGGTCGAAGACGGCGCGGCCGTCGAATTCGGGTCTCCGCTGGTCATCGTCGAGTAAGGGTGGCCCATGTTTGACAAAATCCTAATTGCCAACCGGGGGGAGATCGCGCTGCGCGTGATCCGTGCCTGCCGGGAAATGGGCATCAAGTCGGTTGCGGTGCATTCCACAGCTGATTCCGACGCCATGCACGTGCGCATGGCAGATGAATCGGTCTGTATCGGCCCACCGTCCGGCGCACAAAGCTATCTGTCGATCCCTGCGATCATCTCGGCCTGTGAAATCACCGGCGCCCAGGCGATCCACCCGGGCTATGGCTTCCTGTCGGAAAACGCGAATTTTGTGCAGATCGTCGAAGACCACGGGCTGAAATTCATTGGCCCCTCGGCCAAACACATCAGTCAGATGGGCGACAAGATCACCGCTAAAGACACCGCACACGCCTTGGGTATCCCTTGCGTTCCGGGGTCACCGGGCGGCGTCCCAGATGTTGCAACTGCCAAGAAGGTTGCAGCGGACATGGGATATCCCGTGATCATCAAGGCCACCGCAGGTGGCGGCGGACGCGGCATGAAAGTTGCCGCAACAGCTGCAGATCTCGAAGTTGCCTTTTCTACCGCACGGTCTGAGGCAAAAGCCGCCTTTGGGAATGACGAAGTCTATATGGAGAAATACCTCCAAAAGCCGCGTCACATCGAGATCCAGGTCTTTGGCGATGGCCAAGGCAACGGCGTCCATTTGGGTGAGCGGGACTGCTCACTGCAGCGCCGTCACCAGAAGGTCTTTGAAGAGGCCCCCGGCCCCTGCATCACGCCCCAAGAGCGCGCCAAGATCGGGAAAACCTGTGCCGATGCGATTGCCAAGATGGGCTATGCCGGCGCGGGTACCGTTGAATTCCTCTATGAGGATGGTGAGTTCTATTTCATCGAGATGAACACCCGTCTGCAGGTGGAGCACCCGGTGACCGAGGCGATCTTTGGTGTGGACCTTGTGCGCGAACAGATCCGCGTTGCGGCAGGTCATCCCCTGTCTTTTGCGCAGGACGATCTGGAGATCAACGGTCACTCCATCGAAGTGCGCATCAACGCCGAGCGTCTGCCGAATTTTGCTCCCTGCCCGGGCAAGATCACGGCCTTCCACGCGCCCGGTGGTTTGGGCGTGCGGATGGACTCGGCGCTGTATGATGGCTATTCGATCCCACCGTATTACGACAGTCTGATTGGCAAGCTGATCGTGCATGGCCGCGACCGTCAGGAGGCGATTGCCCGCCTGCACCGCGCCTTGGGTGAGCTGATTGTGGACGGCGTCGACACCACGGTGCCGCTGTTTCATGCGCTGCTGCAAGAGCCCGACATCCATTCCGGTGAGTATAACATTCACTGGCTGGAACGTTGGCTGGAAACAAACCTACAAGCCTGATAGGTTGAGGGTTCAAGCGAGGCGCGCTCCGGCGCGCCTTTTTTGTCTTTGGACTTTGCATTCATATGGAACTTACCGCAGAGCTTTTGCTGCACGCCTATTCCATCGGAATTTTCCCGATGGCCGACGACCGCGACGATCCCGAAGTCTTTTGGGTCGATCCCAAACGCCGTGGTGTGCTGCCGCTTGACCAGTTCCGTATCTCTCGATCCCTGGCCCGCACGATCAAACGCGCGCGGTTTCAGATCAGCTACAACCAGGATTTTGCAGGCGTCGTCGACGGGTGCGCTGACCGGCCCCAGACCTGGATCAATGACGAAATTCACGAGCGCTACGTAGAGCTGCATGACTATGGCCACGCCCATTCCATCGAGGTCTGGGAGGGCGACCAGCTGGTTGGTGGTTCTTATGGGGTCTCTCTTGGCGGAGCGTTCTTTGGCGAAAGCATGTTCTCGCGGCGGACAGACGCCAGCAAGGTCGCCCTCGCCTATCTCACATCACATCTGACGGCTTGTGGATTTACCCTGTGCGATACGCAGTTCATTACCCCGCATCTGGCGTCATTGGGCGCGATTGAAATATCACGCGCAGCCTATCAGAGCCGTTTGAAAGATGCGTTAGAGGTCGACGCGGACTTTACCGCACGGGCGCTGCCGACGGCTCAGGAGATCTTGCAGCGCAGGACCCAGACGTCATAGCGATTGTGATCCAGCGCGCTCAGCGCCGGGCTTGAGGCGATCATCCATCCCTGAAAGAAATCGACCCCATCCTGCGGGTTGCGGATCCGCAAATAGGCGTAGGCCTCACCGGTTGGGTTATCAACCGGATAGCGGCAATCACTGACGGTGACCATCAACCCTTGGGTCTTGGCACTGCCGCCAACCGGCACTTCCACATCTTCAACGCGGCCATTGACCTTGTCCAGGCTACGCAGAACCGCGCCTGCACCGGATGCAGCAGCAACGTTTTGCGCCTGTACGGCCCCGGCCATAACAACGGCCGTCAAAGCAAATGCAAAGCTGCGAACGATCAAGATCCATCCCCGCCGGAGACGAATTTCAGCAACAGCGAAATCAGGCTAACCGAACCTTGGGTGTCCAAGATCTCATCGCCAGGCTCAAGGCCAAATGGCGAACCGCCCGGTACGATCTCAACAAAGTTGCCGCCCAACAGGCCTTCGGATGCGATCACAGCCGCGCTGTCGTCGGGGATCTCAACACCGTTGCTGATGCTGATTGTTGTATCCGCGCGAAAGGTTTCAGCGTTCAAGCCAACCTCGGTCACGGTGCCGACTTTGACGCCCGCCAGACGCACATCGGTGCCGACATTCACCCCCTCGATCGAGCGGAAGGAGGCCGACAGCGGATAGTCAGAGCCGCCGCGCGACAGGCCCGCTGCTTGGCTTGCGAAAATCGCAAAGCCAATCGCCGCAGCCAAAACAACGCCGCCTACGACGACTTCGGTAGGATTTTGAGACATGCTGTGCCGCCTTTGGCTTATTCAGGAACCCAAGCGTCGTAGTCGCTGCGCGCCTTGGGCTCACCACCGGCACGGATCGAACCGGACGGCGCATAGGCCAAAGCGGTGCCGGTCAGGTTTTCCTGATGGGGTTGTTCCCAGGACTTGTGCTTGAGCGGCTTTTCGCTGGGCACTTCGTTATAGGTGCGATGCAACCAGCCGTGCCAGTCGGCGCTGACACGCGACGCTTCGGCTTCGCCGTTGAACATCACCCAACGCTTGCTGTCATCGGCATTGCGATAGAATGTGTTGCCCTGCTCGTCTTCACCCACTTTGGTACCATTGCGGCGTGTGTAAAGAACGGTATTGAGGGTGGCACCATTCCACCAGGTGACAGCTTGCAAAAGAGTGTTCAGGATTCCCATGGGTCGCCTCCGCATAATCCGCTTTTGATATGACCTAAAATCGCGGTAAGGTCCAGATGCAGAACGAGCCTAACCAACAATCTGGCGCAATCTTGCAGCGCGCTGCCTTAATCCCATATTAAGAGCATCGCCGCAGACTGCGGGACATCGCAGAAAACTTCTGTTTTGCGGCGCTATCGTGTATGGTTCGACTAGATCATAAGGAGAGATGACTATGACCTTGGAAGGTTTTGGCAACGGGTAACCCCCGCCCTCTTTTAAATAATACCTTTTAAACAAGAGATTACGCACCCAATGGATAGGGTTATATCAGGGCTTCTGATCATTGGAGCCTTGGGGTTTCTGGTACTTCTGATTCTCGTCTCCGCAGGTTTTGCCACATTCTTGCTCACCGGAGAGTTTCGGGCCTTGCTGACGCTGATCCCCGACCAGCCGGATGGTGAATTTCGCATCCTAGTCAGCCTGTTTGGCATCGCAGCCTCAGCATTGACTGCAGTTGGCGGTATTCTTTTTGCGGTATTTTCCTACTTTCGAAATGCAAGACGGGCAGAAGCAGCGCAACGCAAACAGCATACGATCAATATCCTGTTCCAAAGCCGCCTGTCTGAGTATTTCCAGAAAACCAATAGCCTGCGCAAAGAGATCTTCCCGACGGATCAGGATATCTTCCTTGATGACTGGAAAGCCGCGCGTTCTGGGACCGACAAACCCCGCGAAGGGGCCGAGGCTCTGCAACAGTTGTTGAACTACTATGAATTTCTGGCGGTGGGCATTGCGCAAGGGGATCTGGACAAGGATCTGCTGCACAAGTCCATTCGCGGCATCATGTGCAATCTGGTCGATGATGCGCGCTATATGATCGCTGAATTGCGCGAGAATGACCCCAATACATTGGACTATCTCGCGCAGTTGTATGAGGAATGGCGGGTCGAAAAGCTGAACTACGCTGGCGCCCTGTCCGAACGCGCCATTCCCACATCGTCAGAATTGGCAGAGGCTTTAGCCCGCAGGCGCCAACGCAGTTAGCTCGATCTCGATCCGGAATTTCGGGTCAATCAGATTGCTTTCGATCATGGTCGCCGCAGGCGGGTTCGCGCCAAAGGTCTCCGCAAGGATCGGAAAACACGGTTCAAACTCTGCCGCATCCGGCAGGTAATAGTTCACCCGCACCGCGTCAGCAAAACTGGCACCGGCTTTTTCAAGTGCCGCACCAATGGTCTCCAACGCGGCTTTACACTGCGCAACAACGTCGTCACCGGCCCCGACAGTGCCCGCAACATGCACAAAGCCGCCTGCGACAACCGCGCGGCAATAGCCAACCTTGGCTTCAAACTCTCCACCCGAGGAAATGCGTTTGATGGTCATGATCTCATCCTTTTTGAATTCGGTGGAATTAATCCCCAAACCAGAGCTGCGCCGCAAGCCAGAAACATGCGCAGGACCCGGAAAAAGAAAAGGCCGCGGTCATCGCTGACCCCGGCCTTGTTCGTTCATCTGGTTGGACAATCAGCCTGCGCTGGCAGGTTCCTTGTCACCTTCGGCGTGGATCATCAGCGGCTGTTTCTCGGAATTGACCGCCTCATCGTTCACGACGACTTTTTCAACACTGTCCATACCCGGCAGGTCAAACATTGTGTCCAGCAGGATGTCTTCCAGGATGGAGCGCAGACCACGTGCACCGGTCTTTCGTTCGATCGCTCTTGCAGCAATCGCCTTGAGCGCTTCGTCGGTAAAGTCCAGCTCGGTCTCTTCGAGTTCGAACAAGCGTTGGTACTGTTTGACCAGCGCGTTCTTGGGCTTGGTCAGGATGGTCACCAGCGCGTCTTCGTCCAGATCTTCAAGCGTTGCTAGAACTGGCAGACGACCGACAAATTCCGGGATCAGACCAAATTTCAACAGATCTTCGGGCTCCAGCTCTTTGAAAAGATCGCCAACACCGCGGTCATCATTGTTGCGAACGTCGGCACCAAAACCCATCGCAGAGCCTTTGCCACGTTGCGCGATAATCTTGTCCAGACCGGCAAAAGCGCCGCCGCAGATGAACAGGATGTTGGTGGTATCCACTTGCAGGAATTCCTGCTGTGGGTGCTTACGACCGCCCTGTGGTGGCACGCTGGCAACGGTGCCTTCCATCAGTTTCAACAGCGCCTGCTGCACACCTTCGCCGGAAACATCACGCGTGATCGACGGGTTTTCCGACTTGCGGGTAATTTTGTCGACTTCGTCAATATAGACGATGCCGCGCTGCGCGCGTTCGACGTTGTATTCCGAGGACTGCAACAGCTTGAGGATGATGTTTTCAACGTCTTCACCCACATAACCGGCTTCGGTCAGCGTGGTGGCATCCGCCATGGTGAAGGGCACATCCAGGATGCGCGCCAAGGTCTGCGCCAGCAGGGTTTTACCGCAACCGGTTGGGCCGATCAAAAGGATGTTTGATTTCGCCAGCTCGATATCACCGCCCGCCTTCTGGGCGTGATTAAGACGTTTGTAGTGGTTGTGAACAGCAACGGACAACACGCGCTTGGCGGTCGCCTGGCCGATGACGTAATCATCCAGCACGTTGCAGATATCCTGCGGAGTAGGCACCCCATCGGAGGCTTTCAGCCCCGACGCTTTGGTCTCCTCGCGGATAATATCCATGCACAACTCGACGCATTCATCACAGATGAACACTGTTGGGCCTGCGATCAGCTTACGCACCTCGTGCTGGCTCTTTCCGCAGAAGCTACAGTACAGGGTGTTCTTGCTGTCACCGCCTGAGTTCGTTGCCATGTTCTACCTTTCAGTACGCTTGGCTATGATAGTCACCCTAGCCGTATGCCGGGGGGACCCTCGCCATGTGGCAGCTTAGGACAGGTCCCAAGCGGCCACAATCAATAAAAACTGTGCATCAGCGCGGGGCTGCACACATTCGCGACAAAGGGCTTTATTCGCTCGCCTCTTCATCACCTTTTGCGCGGTTTTCGACGATTTCGTCGATCAAACCGAATTCTTTTGCGTCTTCAGGCGACATGAAATTGTCGCGCTCAAGCGCATCCACAATCGTGTCATAGTCACGACCGGTATGTTTTACGTAAATTTCATTCAGGCGCTTTTTCAGCTTCAGCGTCTCTTCGGCGTGAATCATGATGTCGGTCGCCTGCCCCTGGAAGCCGCCGGAAGGCTGGTGCACCATCACGCGGGAGTTTGGCAGCGAGAAGCGCATGCCAGCCTCACCTGCGGTCAGCAACAGCGACCCCATAGAGGCCGCCTGGCCAATCACCAGCGTCGACACTTTTGGTTTGATGTACTGCATGGTGTCATAGATTGACAGGCCAGAGGTCACAACGCCGCCGGGGCTGTTGATATACATGGAGATTTCCTTGGACGGGTTCTCCGCCTCAAGGTGCAGCAGCTGCGCCACGATCAGCGAGCTCATCCCGTCATGGACCGGGCCATTCAGGAAGATAATACGCTCTTTCAACAAGCGCGAGAAAATGTCATAGGCCCGTTCGCCCCGGCTGGTCTGCTCGACGACCATCGGCACAAGGGTATTCATATATGTTTCGCGGGGATCATTCATTGGGACCTGCCTTCAGTTCACTTGTAAGCGCCATCATAGACGCGCGGTGGTTACTTGAGTCTTAGTGTCGCCCAAATACTGCCGCAAGAGGCACCGGTTGATTTTAATTGCACAAATGGCGCAATCGCCACCACGAGGGCGCTTCGTCGGTTTCAAAAACGCCTATGTCGCAAACTTAACATCAAAAACCTGAAACGATGCTAGAACCGTCTGGATACGCCCCTCTCGCCGCGCCGAACATGGACCCGGCACGAGACAGGACACAGCCATGACCCAAGACAACTTCGTGCCACGGGCTTCCTCGGCGCATTTTGATATTCGCTATGACGGACAACCCCAGGATTTCTATTTCCTGGTCCTGCCGCGCAGCATGATGTTGGGGGTCGCTGCTGCAATTGAACCCTTGCGGGTGGCCAACCAAGTAACCGGTAAAGAGCTATTTAGGTGGTTTATTCTGACCGAAGACGGCACCCCGGTGCGCTGTTCCAACGGGATGCTGGTCACCCCGGATATGGCGCTGACCGACTGCCCCGAGGGGGCGTTGACCTTTGTCAGTGCCGGCGGCGAGCCACAGCTTGCGGCGGGCGAAAAGTCCCTCGCCTGGATCCGACGTGCCGCGCGGTTTGGTCGCCCCTTGGGCAGTATCAACACCGGCGCCTTTGCCCTAGCCCAGGCCGGGGTTTTAAAGGGGCTGACATTCACCCTGCATTGGGAGGATCAGCCCGCATTTCTTGAGGAATTTCCAAACCTCACGCCCTCTTCAAACATATTTGAGATCACACCCAAACTGATCTCTTGCGGTGGCGGTCACGCGGCCACCGATATGATTCTCACCCTGATCGAGGAACGCCACGGCGAACAGCTGGCCATTGTCTGTGCCGATATGTGTCTGCACATGCGCTCACGGCGCGGCAGCGAGCCACAGCGATCCAACTTTGCGGTCGCCGTGGGCAGTCGCAACCAACGCCTGCTGAGCGCGCTGCAAATGATGCAGAACGCTATCGAAACCCCGCTGAGCATTCATGAGATCTGCGACCGGCTGGACATCTCCCGCCGCCAATTGGAACGGCTGTTCACCCGCTATCTGGATCAAAGCCCGATGCAGGTCTATTTCGATATGCGCCTACACCACGCCTATGGGCTGATGAACGAGACCTCGCTGTCGGTGACCGAGATTGCGCTGGCCTCCGGGTTCAACAGCGCCACGCATTTTTCCCGCCAGTTCAAACGCCGTTTTGGCGCTAGCCCGCATTTCTTCCGCAAAGGCTGGTCCTAGACCGCCCGTTCATGCGGCCACGGGAATGTGACAACTCTTACAGTGTAAAACAGGTAGAATTTGCGCAAAATTGTTTGCACAAAGGATGTCCCATGTTTGGCCGCTTACCTCGATTTGTCCGTATTCTGCCAACCTTGATGTTCTTACCCTTCGCCGCTGTTGCCGCAGATTTGTCCGACCAGCCGGGTTGGGCAGTGCACGCCACCGACAAACCCTATGCAGACTTGATCTTAGATCTCTCCGCCGCGGTCAAAGCCAATGGGCTGATTGTGGTGACACAGGCCGGACCCACCAAAGCGGCGGCTGCACGCGGCATAACCATCCCCGGCAATCGGGTGATCGGCGTGTTCAACAATGACTACGCCGTGCGGGTCCTGAACCTGTCGACCGCAGCCATGATCGAGGCCCCGATCCGATTCTACGTCACCGAAGAGCCAGACGGCAGCGCCACGCTCTCTTACAAAACGCCAAGCTTTGTTTTTGCACCTTATGTGCAAACAGGCGGCACTGCATTGCAAGAAATCGCCGATGAGCTCACACATCGGTTTGACGAAATCGCTGAAATCGCAATACGTTAAACTAAATGTAACGGTTCTCACACTGACGTGAGACCCCTTGCACGAACTGTGCCTGGCAGCAATCTGGGCGCAATACTCGAAATGTCAGGATAGACCCGATGACCACGACCCTACGCGCGGCAGATGTGCTTGCCCGTCGCCTTTTTGATGCCGGGTGCCGTCATGCTTTTGGCATGCCAGGCGGCGAAGTTCTCACCCTTGTTGATGCGCTGGAAAAGGCCGGGATTACCTTCCATCTGGCCAAGCACGAAAACTGCGCCGGCTTTATGGGCGAGGCCGTGCATCACGCCGATGGCGCTCCGGCCATTCTGGTGGCGACATTGGGGCCTGGCGCGTTGAACGGGATCAATGTGGTCGCCAATGCGCATCAGGACCGCGTGCCGATGCTGGTTCTGACGGGCTGTGTGGACGCCGCCGAGGAGCAGACCTACACCCATCAGGTGCTCGACCAACAATCGGTGTTCCGTCCCATCACCAAAGCCACTTTCCGTCTGGACGCTGAGGCTGCTGAGGTAATCGCCGACAAAGCCGTCTCAATCGCAATGGAAGCGCGCCAGGGACCGGTCCATCTCGATATTCCCATTACGGTCGCCAACACGCCGGCCACCGAACGCGGCATCCGCCGCGCGCCTGCAGGAGCCACTGCCGCCACGGGCGAGACATTGGCGCAGGCGCATGGCTGGTTGGCCGAAGCGCGGCGCCCCTTGGCAATCCTCGGTGTTGACGCCATGCATGAAGGTGCCGGTGACGCGCTCAAAGCCTTTGTTGAGGCGCACAACATCCCCTTCATCACCACCTACAAGGCCAAAGGCCTGATTGATGAGGATCACCCACTGTGCCTTGGCGGTGCAGGTCTGTCGCCGCTCGCTGACAAACACCTGATGCCTCTGATCGAGGACGCCGATCTGATCCTGTCGCTTGGCTACGACCCGATCGAGATGCGCACCGGCTGGCGGGATGCCTGGGATGTGGCCCAAACCCGCGTGCTGGAAATTGGTGCTGAGCCGAACACGCATTACATGCACCACTCCGGGATCTCGATCACCGCGCCGCTGGCTCCCACGCTTGCAGCGCTGTCGGACGGGCAAACCCCCAAAGACACCTGGACCAATGGGGCATTCAAAACCGCCAAAGACGGTCTGGCCAAAGCTTTCCCCACCGATGAGGACTGGGGCCCGGCTGGTGTGATCGCAGAAACCCGCGCTGTGATGCCTGCCAACACGCTGGCTTCCGCCGACAGCGGTGCCCATCGGATCTTGCTCAGCCAGATGTGGACTTGCCATGAGCCACGCGCCTTGATCCAATCCTCCGGCCTGTGCACCATGGGCTGCGCCGTGCCGATGGCAATCGGGCGGAAATTGGCACAGCCAGACCGCCCCGTTGTCAGCTTTTCAGGCGATGCAGGTTTCTTGATGGTCGCAGGCGAGCTGGCCACGGCTGCGGAATTCAAACTGGCCCCGATTTTCCTGGTGTTTGTCGATGCCTCCCTGGCCCTGATCGAGTTGAAGCAACGTCAACGTCAACTGACCAACACCGGCGTAGATTTTGCCCATCATGATTATGCCGCCATGGGGCGCGCTTTTGGCGGTAATGGCTATACTGTGACCAATCGCGCAGAATTACGCGCCGCACTTACCGAGGCGCAAGACTCTGATAAGTTTACAGTGATAGCTGCCGTTATTGAACGCGGAGGTTATGATGGTCGGATCTAATATGTTGCCACACGGAGCCCTAAAAGGGGTCAAGGTTCTGGACCTGTCTCGCATTTTGGCAGGCCCGACCTGCACCCAGCTTTTGGGTGATCTCGGCGCCGATGTGATCAAGGTGGAGAACCCCAAATCCGGCGGTGATGACACCCGCCAATGGGGCCCGCCCTATGTCACAGATGCCCACGGCAACCCCACGGATCTGTCCGCCTATTTCATGTGTGCGAACCGGAACAAACGCTCCGTCGCCATCGATATCGCCACGGCCGAGGGTCAGGCCCAGATCCGCACACTCGCGGCTGAGGCCGACATCGTGATCGAGAATTTCAAACCTGGCGGATTGGCGAAATATGACTTGGATTACAACAGCCTAAAGGGTGATCTTCCCAGCCTCGTCTATTGTTCCATTTCGGGTTATGGCCAGACCGGCCCCAACGCATCCAAACCCGGATATGACCTGATGGCGCAAGGCTATGGCGGTATTATGTCGGTCACCGGAGAGCCAGACGGCGCCCCCATGAAGGTCGGCGTTGGCATCGCTGATGTGATGTGCGGCATGTATGCCTGTATCGGCATCCTGTCGGCGCTGCGCCACCGCGATCTGACGGGCGAAGGCCAATGGGTTGAGCTTGCCCTGGTGGACAGTCAAATCGCATGGCTGATCAACGAAGGCGTCAATTATCTAACCTCCGGCACCCTGCCCGAACGGCGCGGCAACGGGCACCCGAACATCAAACCCTATGGCGTATATGAGACCTCGGACGGCCATGTGATCCTGGCGGTGGGCAACGACAGCCAGTTCGAACGCTGCGCGGCCTTCTTTGGTCTGGCGGACCTGTCCTCTGATCCGCTGTTTGCGACAAACCCCGCTCGCCTGGAACATCGTGAGGCGTTGGATGAAATCCTGATCCCGGCGATCAAAACCAAAACCACGGCTGAGGTGATCGCAGGTCTAGAGGCGCTCAAAGTACCCGCAGGACCGGTGCAGACTCTGGGTCAGGTTTTTGCCTCTGACCAGGTTGCAGCACGCGACATGCGCATCACCATGGACAGTGCGGCAGGACCGGTGGATCTGATCGGGAATCCCCTCAAATTTTCCCGTACCCCCGTCACCTATCGCCACGCTCCACCCCATTGTGGGCAGGAAACGGCCGAAATTTTGGACGGTACACCCGGCTTCTTAGACCCGGAAAATCCGCAGGAATGAGACACTTTTTGCCAAGTGTTACAAAAATCGGCTGGACCCTGCGTGGCCACTGTAAGGATTGCTACATAAGCATCCGATTTTCGCGGATTTTTGCCGCAATTCCAGGGCCTGTGGGCAAGTTTTCACAGAAAGCACACACAGGCCTTCACCAAAGCGAGAGCAGCCGTCGCCCGGTGGGCCGGCTTCCTCTACTCTTCATTTAACAGAGACGCTGTTTTTAGATTGCAAGGATAACGAACCCATGACGCAAGACATCTTCGGACAAGAGACCAGCCTTTCTTCTGCTGACGCTCTGAAGGAATGGAATGCTGCACAGCTGGGTGTGCTTGCGCACGCGGCGAATACGGCCGATCACCTTGGAGCCGTTTTGAACAGCGCACCTGAATTTGCCGTGGGTCACGCGTTGAAAGGTCTCGCGATCTTGATGCTGGGCCGCTCTGAGCTGAACCAGATGGCCGCGGATGCTTTGCAAGTCGCCAAAAGCTTTTACGAAGGCGCCCTACCCCGTGAACGCAAATATGTCGACGCGCTGGAAGCCTGGGTCAATGGCCGCCCGACGCAATCCATCAACATCGTCGAAACAATTTTGGATGCACACCCTTGCGATACGCTGGCGATGAAACTCAGCCACGGCATCCGCTTTATCATGGGCGACAATCACGGCATGCGCACATCCGTGGAACGCGTGATGTCGGCCTATGCGCCGGAACACCCGGGCCGTGGCTACCTGCTGGGCTGTCACTCCTTTGCGCTGGAAGAGACCGGATCATACGAGAAGGCCGAGAACACCGGCCGTCAGGCGCTGTGGATGGCACCGGATGATGCCTGGGGTCTGCACTCGGTTGCGCACGTGCATGAGATGACCGGCAACGCCAAAGTCGGTCTCGACTGGCTGGCCGGGCGCGAAGAAGCCTGGGCCCATTGCAACAACTTTCGCTACCACGTCTGGTGGCACAAGGCGCTGATGCATTTGGACCTGGGTCAGATGGATCAGGCGATCAACCTTTACGATACTGAAATCCGCAAAGACAAAACGGACGACTATCGCGACATCTCCAATGCGACCTCCTTGCTGATGCGTCTGGAACTGGAAGGTGTCCAGGTCGGCAATCGCTGGGATGAGCTGTCAGAGTTCTGCGCCAATCGCACCGAAGACGGCAGCCTGATCTTTGCTGATCTGCACTATTTGCTGGCGCTTGCTGGCCGCGACCGTCAGGCCGAGACCAAGCGAATGGTTGCCCGAATTCACGCAGATGGGCAAAAACGCGCTACAGATGCACAAGAACGCATGGGCATTCCGGGTGCGACCGCTGCACTGGGCCTTGAAGCCTTTGGCGAAGGCGATTATGGCAAGGCTTTCAATCACCTGAGTTCTGCACGCGACACGATGCAGCTCGCAGGTGGCAGCCATGCGCAACGGGATGTTTTTGAACGTATGACAATCGATTCAGGCCTGCGTGCAGGTGCATTTGACGCGGTTGAAGCGATCCTGGATGACCGACGCTCCAAACGCGCAGGCGGTGAAGACAACTATGCCATGGCACGGCGAGCGCTGATCTCAGAAGCCCGCAGCGCCAATACTGACCACAGCGTACCGGCTGAATAACCGGTACCTATAGTAACGAATTTGACCAAAAAAATGGCTACAATAACGCCCATGCCCACAGCGCATCCGGTTCCGGATGCGGCGAACAGCCGGATGGCTCCGCAAAACACGGTACAACGTCAGCGCGACCCGCGTTTGGACTTTTACCGCGGAATTGCCATGTTCATCATTCTAATCGCCCACGTGCCCGGCAACCGTTGGACCGGCTGGATCCCTGCCCGATTTGGGTTCTCGGACGCGACTGAAATCTTTGTCTTCTGCTCCGGCATGGCCTCGGCCATTGCGTTTGGCGGATCTTTTGCCCGCAAGGGCTGGTGGCTGGGCACCGCGCGCGTGGCGTTTCGCTGCTGGCAGGTTTTCTGGGCCCATATCGGCCTGTTCTTCTTTATCGCGATGTCGATGGCGGCGCTGGATCTGTTTGGCGGATTTGAAAAAAGCTACATCGCCTCGCTCAACCTGGCCCCTTTCTTTAACGACCCTGCTCCGCAGCTGGTGGGATTGTTTACCCTGTCTTATATACCGAACTACTTTGACATCTTGCCGATGTATCTGGTGGTTCTGGCACTGTTGCCGGTGCTGATGGGTCTGGAAAAGATCAGCCTGTGGGCGGTTGGCGCATTTTGCGTCGCGCTGTGGCTGATTGCGAACCCATATATGATCGGCCTTGGCCCGGATGGAGTTGGTCTGTCTGCGGAACCCTGGTCGGACCGCGAATGGTTCTTTAACCCCTTTGGCTGGCAGTTGTTGTTCTTTACTGGATTTGCGTTCATGCGCGGCTGGCTGCCCAAGCCGCCGGTCACCAAAGCGCTGATCACCTTCTGCGCCGTCTTTCTGATCCTCGCCATGCCGTTTGGATCGTGGAAGGTCTTCACCTGGGTGCAGGCCGCGAACCAAGATCTGGGCGAAATCATCCGCCCCACCTGGAATTGGACCGCACAGTGGCGTGAAAAGACCGACTTTGGCCTGTTGCGCTATATGCACTTCCTGGCGCTGGCCTATCTGGGTTGGGTGATCGCCGGTGAAGGCGGGCAGAACCTGATCGCACGTGGCCAGTCCACAGCTGCGCGGGTCTGGTCCTTCTTCCTCGGCATCATCACCAAAGTGGGCCAGCAATCGCTTGCGGTCTTTGTCTTCTCCATGGCGCTTGCCCGTTTGATAGGCTTTGCGCTGGATCAGACCGGCCGCGCCGTTGTTACAACCGCTTTTGCGAACCTTGTGGGGTTTGTTTTAATCATTGGCTGCGCTTATGGCGCGGCGTGGTTCAAATCCCAACCGTGGAGACAAAAGAAATGAGCAGTCTGACGCGTCGCTCCTTCTTGTCCGTCGCTCTGGCAAGCACATCTGCGTTGACCTTTCCCCATGTGTCGATGGCAGATGTCACCTCGCCCTTTTCGTTTCAGGGGCTGGTCGAACGTGCTCGTGAGTTGGCGACTAAGTCTTACCGACCGCGTCCAAAAGTTCCCCAAGACTGGTTAAACCTGTCCTATGATGAATATCAAACCATCTGGTTCCGAGGCAAAGACGCGCTGTGGTCCAACACCGACCGCAGTTACAACGTCGACTACTTCCTGCCGGGGCTCTATTTTCCGCGTGCCGTACAAATCCATACGATTGTCGATGGTCAGGCGCAGCATCAACCCTTTGACTATTCGCTGTTTGACAAAACCGACAAAGCGCCAGAGCTCAGCCAGGAGGGCGATCTGGGCTATTCTGGCTTTCGTCTGCGCACCGAACTGTCGGAGCCAGGCGAAAAGCGTGAGTTCTGCGTTTTCCAAGGCGCCAGCTATTTCCGCGCGATTGGTGCTACCAATGATTATGGCTTGTCGGCTCGTGGTCTTGCGCTGAAAACAGGCGATCCCGAAGGTGAAGAATTCCCTGATTTTGTCGAATTCTGGCTGGAAGCGCCATCCGCTGGTCAAAAGAACATCGTGGTCTATGCGCTGTTGGATTCGCCTTCTGTAACGGGTGCCTACCGGTTCAACATCGTTCCCGGCACCGCCTGTGTTATGGATGTGGAAGCACGCCTGTTTGCCCGCGATGAGCTGCCCCATGTGGGGATAGGCCCGCTGACATCGATGTTCCTGTTTGACGCCACCAACCGAAGCCGGTTTGATGATTTCCGCCCGGCGGTGCACGACAGTGACGGCTTGCTCATCGAAAACGGCAATGGTGAAGTTCTGTGGCGTCCGCTTGCAAACCCGGCCAAGTTGCAGATCTCATCCTTTGTGGATGAGAACCCACGTGGGTTTGGCCTGATGCAACGGGCGCGCAAATTCTCGGATTTTGCCGATCTTGAGGCCAATTACCACAAACGCCCCTGCCTATGGGTCGAGCCCAAAGGGGACTGGGGCAAAGGGGCCGTGACCCTGGTTGAGATCCCGGCCGACAAAGAGATCTACGACAATATCGTCGCCTATTGGCGTCCGCGCGAAGCCTATGCACCTGGCACTGAAATTGATCTTTCCTATCGCCTGTCCTGGGGACAGGAACCCGACATGCAGCTGCCTCGCGCCATTGATACCGCCGCAGGGGCGCGTATTTTCGGCGAGCAAGGCCGCATCATGACCATTGATTTCGAGGCAAGCCCGCTGTTTGTCGATGGCCCCGATGCATTGGACATTTTCATCTCGTCTCCCCATGTGGAAACGAGCGAAGGCGTGCTGCAAAAGAACCCTGAAACCGGTGGGCTGCGCCTTGCGTTCTCCTTTGATCCCGGTGAACGCGACCACGTCGAACTGCGCGCACAGCTGCGCAAAGACGGGCAACCCGCTACAGAAGTTTGGCTATATCGGTGGACCACATGACCCAAGATCGCCTTTTGCCACCCGACCAACCGCTCGACATGCCCGAGCAGGACTTTGCCGCGCCATTTCGCGACGACCAGGCCCCCGATACGGTGCCAGAGCAACAGGCGGCGCTGTGGCGCATCCTGAGCTTTTCGCCCGCAATGATCATGACCGCCGCGCTTGGCTGGGTGATGATGGGCTGGTTCACCGATGGCGGTGTGACCGTGCTGGAAGGCATCTTGCTGACGCTGATCATTTTCAACTTCTTCTGGATCAGCTTCTCGGTCTCAACTGTTCTGCTCGGCCTCTACTCACTCGCGCGCCGCAGTGTTGTCCGCCTGCGCGGTCCGGTCCCGGCGCAAAAGGTTGCGCTGTTGGTGCCGGTCTATAATGAGATCCCCTGGTATGTTCTGGGCAATGCCCAATCCATGCTGGAAGAGCTGAACGCCCAAGGCAGCAGCCACGATTATGCGATGTTCATCCTGTCGGACACACGCGACGATGAAATCGCCGATCAGGAACGCCGTAGTGTCGAAGCGCTACAGGCCATGCTGCCGGCGTCCATGCCACTGTATTACCGCCGTCGCGCCGACAATGTGGGCCGCAAGGTTGGCAATATCGCCGATTGGGTCCGCCGTTGGGGTGGGGCTTACGACGCGATGCTGGTTCTGGATGCCGACAGCCTGATGACCGGGCGCGCCATTGCACAACTGACCAGCGCCTTGGCCCGTGACCCAAGCGCAGGCCTGATCCAAAGCTTTCCGCAACTCATTGGCGCGCAATCGGTATTTGGCCGCATGCAGCAGTTCGCCAATACTGTGTACGGTCTGGCGCTTGCCGAAGGTCTGGCACGTTGGGCCGGTCACGAGGGCAATTATTGGGGCCACAATGCGATCATCCGCACCCGCGCCTTTGCCGCTTGTGCGGGTCTTCCGTCCCTGCGCAGTCTGACAGGCAAAGAAAGCCTGATCATGAGCCACGACTTTGTCGAGGCAGGTCTGCTACGTCGCGCCGGGTGGAGCGTTCAGTTCCTGCCCCGGATCAAAGGCTCCTATGAGGAAACGCCCCAGACCTTGATCGACCACATCCAACGGGATCGTCGCTGGTGTCAGGGCAACATGCAGCACATCAACCTGCTGAACGCCCGTGGTTTTCGCGCGATCTCTCGCTTCCATCTGTTCCACGGCGCAGTCGGTTATCTGATGGCCCCAATCTGGTTCGCGCTTTTGGTAATCTGGGCTATTATTGGGCGCGGCGAAGAGGCCTCGGTCCTGACTTATTTCTCCGAGGCCAACCCAACCATGCCGTCCTGGCCGGATATGAGCGAGCCGCGCCATGTGTTGGTGATCTTGCTGATATACGCGATGCTGCTTGCCCCCAAACTGTTGGCTTCGATCGCCCTGCCGCTCAGCGGAAAGAAGTTTGCAGAATATGGCGGTGCCGGACAGTTCCTGTTGTCGGTCACGTCCGAGATCATCTTGGCGATCCTGTATGCTCCGATCCTGATGGTGCAACAGATGATCGCGGTGTTCCGCACCCTGCTCGGTGTTCAACGTGGCTGGGCTCCGCAGGCCCGGGACGGCGGCCAATACAGCTGGCGCACCATTGCCATTTGCCACGCGCTGGAAACTGTCAGCGGCGCGGCGCTTTGGGTTGGCATTCTGGCCGGTATGGTGTCGATCTGGCTGCTGCCGATTGCGCTGTCACTGGTGCTGGCCATTCCGCTGTCGGCCCTGTCCGGCATGCCGATCCGCGAGCGGATTGGGCGTTGGATGGGCACCCATGATCACTTCAAGGAACCCCAGATCACGCAGGCCGCGCGGGCGTACCGCACGCAAATGCGCCAGTTCCTGGAAAACCAGTCACAGGCAACTGCAGCCGAGTAACCGGCAAAAGCCCAGCGATGTGAGACGCGAGAACCCAGCCTATTGGCTGGGTTCTGCTTTTTCAAACCAGGTTGTAACCGCTTCGGCCCAGCCGCTGGGGACTGAGTGACCGCCTGGATGGATGGTAAAGGTGATCTCGGCTCCTGCGCCACAATCCCAAAGCCGCAGTAGATTGTCACCATTGGTCCAGGCTCGGCTGGGTGCATGAGTTTCACAACCCAACGCGTCGCGCCAGACCTCCAGCCCGGCATAAATATCACCCTGCTGCCACGTGCCGCTACGCAGGTAACGCCCTTCCAGGGGAACAACACTGTCTGTCCAGCCATGAGTGTGATGCAGACGAATGGGCCCTTCGCAGGACGCAGGCTGCGGACGCCAAAACCCGCCCGCGACCGGCGCATAGGCCGCAAATGTATCAGGCGCTTCGCACGCGAGATAGTTCACCATAAAGGCACCGGCAGAAAAGCCCGCCATAACCGTCTGTTGCGGATCGATATTGAAGCGCGTGGACGCGTCGTCCAGAAGTTCCTTGAAATAGGCCACTTCATCACGCCCTTCCCAACCCGGATAGAAGCTCCACGACGGCCCGCGATTGGCAGAGCGTGGCACCCCGTTGGGAGCAATCACCGCATAGCCGCGCGCGGTCAAAGCGTCGACCATGCCGATGTTCTTCAACACGCGTTCACCGGTGCCGCCCGCTCCATGCAGGAACACAATTGCCGGACCTGCTGTTGCAGCGTCATCGGGCAGAATGATTTCGTAGGTGCCCGAGCTGACTTCGCAAGACGCCTCATCCGCGCCGCAGGCGGCATATGCGCCATTGGCAATCACAGTGCTGGCTGCAACGGCCACCGCGCCCCAAACGCCGGTGTTCAGCCCTGCCATTCCTTCACCGGTAGATTTGTTCTGATCCATCCTGGTCCTGCCTTTGATCCAAGCATGCCCTCGGGCACATCAATTATGTTTGTAAATCCTGCTTCACTTAACCGAAGCGTCATCCGCGCCGACCGCACGCCGCGCGCGCAAATCAGCGCCACGGCTGCGTCCTTGTCTGAACCAACAATCTGCGTCAGCACATCGGTGAAATCTTCGCGCCGCATATCGATTTGATGCCCACCTTCCGGCACGCCGGAGGCCCGCCATTCGCGTGGTGTGCGAATATCCACCAAAGTGATCTCGCCGCGCAGGGCCAGATCATGTGCCTCAGATACGCTCAACTTGCCGTTCTTATGGGTGGGTGGTGTCAGGTATTGCCACCGCGCCACGCCAAGGGCTGCAACCACAACGCCCGCACCGATCAAAAACCGCCGCCGGTTGATACTGGGCGCCTGTTTATCACTGCTCACTTTGGTCCCCCCTGTGCCATTGGACACCTGGTCAATGATTGAAACTAAAATCGAAACTAGCATCGCCCCTTTGAAAAAACAGCATGCGCAGGCTTGAATTGCCGCATTTCACAATCAAGTTCACGTCATCGCCCGCTTTGCCAGCCTGCTGTGTTAGCGATCAACCTGAACACAGCATCAAGTTAATTTATCGGATGCGTCCTGAAAGGCTGGAACCGGGGATAAAAAAAGCTTAGTCAAGCGTGACTTTTTCTAATGCCATCCAGGAGATCTGCCACGTGTCCCTGTTTCTGATAGCGGCCCTTCCCTTTTTGGGAGCGGTCTTTCCCGCACTCTTGATCCGCGCCGGACGAAATGCTTCGGCCTCATCTGCGGGTTTGACCACGCTTTTGGCGTTCATCGGATTGATGTTGCACGCACCCGCCATTTTGCGCGGGGACGTGATCACAGCCAAATTCGACTGGATGCCCGGTCTTGGGCTGAATGCCAATTTCTTCCTTGACGGTCTTGGCTTTATGTTTGCCGGCCTCATTCTGGGTATTGGCCTTTTGATCATAGTCTACGCGCGGTTCTACCTGTCGCGTCAAGACCCAATGGGGCAGTTCTATACCTTTCTTCTGTTGTTTCAGGGCGCGATGGTTGGCATCGTTACCTCAGACAACATCCTGCTTTTGCTGGTTTTCTGGGAACTCACCTCGCTAAGCTCGTTCCTGTTGATCGGCTATTGGAAGCACCTGCCCGAGGGACGCCAAGGCGCGCGTATGGCCCTGACCGTGACCGGTATGGGTGGTCTGGCGATGATCGGTGGCATGCTGATCCTGGGAAATATTGTCGGCTCTTACGATCTGACGGTGATCTTGCAAAACAAGGAGGCCATTCAGACCTCACCACTGTATCTGCCTGCGCTGTTGTTGATCTTGGCCGGGTGTTTCACCAAATCCGCACAGTTCCCGTTCCACTTCTGGTTGCCCCATGCGATGGCCGCGCCGACGCCGGTTTCGGCCTATCTGCACTCTGCGACTATGGTAAAGGCAGGCATCTTCCTGATGGCACGCATGTGGCCGGTTTTGTCGGGCACACCTGAATGGTTCTATATCGTCTCTACCGCTGGTCTGGTGACCATGGTTATGGGCGCCGTGATCGCCCTGTTCAAAGACGATCTCAAAGCGTTGTTGGCGTTCTCGACCGTCTCCCACCTTGGGTTGATCACCATGCTGCTGGGCTTTGGCACCAAGGTTGCCGCGGTCGCCGCGATTTTCCACATTATCAACCACGCGACATTCAAGGCCGCGCTGTTTATGTCCGCCGGGATCGTCGATCACGAGGCCCATACACGCGACATCAAACGCCTGGGCGGTCTGCGCCACCTGATGCCGGTGACCTTTACCATTGCGGTGATTGCGTCGCTGTCGATGGCTGGCATCCCGCCGCTGAACGGGTTCCTGTCCAAGGAGCTGATGCTGGAAGAGGCAGCGCATACCTATTGGCTGGGCAATCCCTATATTGTGCCGGGCCTTGCGGTTCTGGCTTCGCTGTTCTCAGCCGCCTATAGCTTCCGTTACATCGGCCATGTGTTCCTGGGCCCCAAGCGCGATGACTATCCCGGTCACCCCCATGACCCCGGATTTGGCATGTGGCTGTCACCGGCGTTTCTAGTGGTGCTGGTCATTCTGA
The DNA here is from genome assembly GCF_018678075.1 of Epibacterium ulvae. Taxonomy (GTDB): domain Bacteria; phylum Pseudomonadota; class Alphaproteobacteria; order Rhodobacterales; family Rhodobacteraceae; genus Epibacterium; species Epibacterium ulvae_A. The sequence goes on from NZ_JAHHIR010000013.1 coordinate 43,683, forward strand.
TCGGTCTGTTCTCTGGCCAAATTGCTGAGCCGCTGGTTCAAGTGGTTGCAGACGCCGTCACCCAACAACATCCCCATGTGCATCTGAAGCTTTGGCACGGTGTGACCCCGGCGCTTTATATGTCGATGGTGGCTGTTGGTGGTGGCTTGGTGGCGCTGCTGGCGCATAAGAAACTGGAATCGATCTGGAACGCGCTGCCGCGTCCTGAGGCCAAGGTGATCTTTGACCAAGTGATCGCAGCCGCCAGCCAGCTGGCCGAGCGTGTGACTGTTGGTCTGCACAATGGGTCGATCACGCGTTACGCGCTGATCATGATCGTCTTTTCCACCGGCGTCAGCTATGTGGCGTTCCAAACCGGCACCCTGCCTGAGGCCACGCGTCAGGTGCAAGCCGTGGGGCCCTTGCCCTTGTTGGGGTGGTTCTCACTGATCGTGGCGACCGGGTTCATTCTGTATCACCATCACAACCGTCTGCTGGCGCTGGTCCTGATCGGCGTCGTGGGTCTGGTAGTGTCCATGGCCTTCAACTACTTATCGGCACCTGACCTTGCGCTGACGCAGATCTCGGTTGAAGTTGTCACTATCATCCTGATGCTGCTGGCGTTGAACTTCCTGCCCAAGGAAACACCCAAGGAAACGCCCGTCAAAACCAAGATCCGCGATGGGGCGATTGCATCGGTTGCAGGCCTTGGCATAGGCGGGCTGATCTATGCGCTGATGACCCGCGATTTCGCGGCAGACACCATCTCAGGCTATCACCTCGCCAATTCCTACAAAGGCGGCGGTGGCACCAATGTGGTGAACGTGATCCTGGTGGATTTCCGAGGGTTCGACACCTTTGGTGAGATCATCGTTTTGGGCATTGCAGCCATGGTTATCTTTGCCCTGACCGAAGCAGTTTTGGGCACCAAAGTCCGCGCCTATCTGCTGAACCGGAAACCGGATCTGCCACAAGACGGTGACCCGCACCCGCTGATGATGGTTGTCGCCACCCGTGTGATTATGCCGCTGGCGTTGCTGGTTGCGGCCTATATTTTCTTCCGTGGGCACAACCTGCCGGGCGGTGGCTTTATTGCCGGTCTGATCGCCGCGATTGCGATCATCATGCAATACATGGCCTCCGGCTTTGGCTGGGCCACAGAACGTCAACGCATGTTCTACCACGGTATCATTGGCGCAGGCGTGTTGATCGCCGCCGCCACAGGCATGGGCGCCTGGTTCAACGACCTGCCCTTCCTGACATCTGCATTTGGGTACATCCATTGGGAGCCGCTGGAGGAGTTCGAATGGGCCACCGCCGCCCTGTTTGACCTTGGTGTTTTCCTGGCTGTTGTGGGCGCGGTGCTTCTGGCACTGGAAAGCCTTGCACGTTTTGCGTGGCAGCCCGACACCACCAGCGAACACGCCATGGAAATCAACCCCGCTCGCGATGACGAGCCCAAGATCAAGAGTGAGGTTTAATCGATGGAGCTTCTTGTTGCATCTGCTGTTGGCGTTCTGACCGCGGCGGGTATCTATCTGATCCTGCGCCGTCGCACCTTCCCGGTCATCCTTGGCCTGTCGCTGCTGTCCTATGCGGTCAACGTGTTCCTGTTTGCCACGGGCCGACTGCTGGTTGGCGCACCGCCGATCCTGAACAAATATGAAGAGGTCGCCTATACCGATCCATTGCCCCAGGCGCTGGTTCTGACCGCGATCGTGATCTCATTTGGGATGACGGCCGTGGTGGTGATGATTGCGCTTGGCGCGTATCTGTCGTCCAAGACCGATGACATCAATATGGACGATGCCGCCGAGGCAGGAGAAGACGCATGAACCATTTGCTGATTGCACCCGTTGTGCTGCCTGCGGTGGTGGCACCTTTGATTGCGATGGTGACCCGTCACCATATTGACCTGACACGCATCTTTTCCCTCGCAGCCTCTGTGGCGCTGGTGATTTTGACCCTTGTTCTGGGCGTTCAGGCGATGGATGGCTCGGTTCAAGTCTATGAGCTTGGCAATTGGAAAGCGCCCTTTGGTATCGTTCTGGTGCTGGACCGCCTGTCAGCGATGATGTGTATCCTGACCGCCATTCTGGCCCTGATCATCAACCTTTATGCGGTTGGCACAGGCTGGGACAAACGCGGCAGCAACTTCCATTCGCTGTTTCAATTCCAACTGATGGGTATCCAAGGTGCCTTTCTGACCGGCGATGCCTTCAACCTGTTTGTCTTCTTTGAGGTTCTTCTGATCGCCTCCTATGGTCTGACCATTCACGCAGGCGGCGCACGACGTTTTCGCGCCGGTGTGCAATATGTGGTCTACAACCTCCTGGGCTCCAGCCTGTTCTTGTTTGCGCTTGGTACCATCTATGCGGTGACCGGCACGCTGAACATGGCCGATCTCGCCGTCAAAGTTGCCGAGCTTTCGCCTGATAACACCGCTCTGCTGCGGGTCGGAGCGATTATGCTGCTGTTGGTCTTCTGTATCAAAGCCGCGCTTCTGCCGCTGCACTTCTGGCTGCCAGCATCTTATGCTGAGGCCCCTGCCCCGGTTGCTGCGCTCTTTGCGATCATGACCAAGGTTGGTGCCTATGCGATCCTGCGGTTCTTTACCCTGATCTTTGGCCCCGAGGTGCAAGCCACCACTGGCCTCGCCGGGGACTGGTTGCTGCCTGCCGCGCTCTTTACCCTTGCGGCTGGTGCAATTGGCGTTCTGGGTGCGCGGGACCTTGGCCGAGTGATTGCCTATGGTGCGATTACCTCCATGGGGACCTTGTTGATCGCGGTCTCGTTGTTCACACCCGAGGCCGCTGCTGCCGCGCTTTATTACACGGTCCATTCGACCTTTGCAGCAGCACTGTTGTTCCTGGTCACCGATATGGTGGTGGAACGGCGCGGAGCGGAGGTGACGCCCAAGGCTCCGATGGCGCAAAACGGCTTGATCGCCGCGCTGTTCTTTGTCGGGGCCATCGCCCTGGCCGGCATGCCGCCGATCTCTGGCTTCATTGGCAAGCTGTTGGTGATGGACGCCGCGCGCGGACATGAGATGGTCTGGACCATCTGGGCGGTGATCCTTGTGGGCTCGCTGGTCACAATCCTCGGCCTCGCCCGCGCGGGCACCATCATTTTCTGGAAGTCCTATGACGCCACCACCGAGGTGCCAGAGACCGATGAAGACACCGCAGAGGCGACGCCCACTGCAAGCCTGCCGTTTGTCGCAACCTTTGGTCTGGTTGTTGGTCTGGTCCTGCTGACGGTCTTTGCTGGCCCAATGAGCAACTATGCCACCGCCACCGCCGAACAGTTGTTCACGCCAAGCATCTATATTGAAAACGTATTGGGGGACACGAAATGAAGCTCCTGCGCCGCGCCCTCCCGCATCCGCTGTTGACGCTGTTGTTGACCGGCACCTGGTTGTTGCTGGTCAATGGCTGGTCGCTGAACTCGCTGGTCTTTGGCTTCCTGCTGGGCTGGTTGATCCCCTTTGTCACCGCCGCTTATTGGCCCGACCAACCCAAGATGCGCGCCCCGTTCAAGATCCTCGCCTATATCGGTGTGGTGATCTGGGACATCATCGTTGCAAACTTTGTTGTCGCAAAAATCGTGCTGTTCAAATCGAACACGGATCGCAAACCGGCCTGGGTTACCGTCCCGCTGGACCTGCGCACGCCTGAGGCCATTACAGTTCTGGCAGGCACTATCACCCTGACTCCCGGCACGGTATCTGCGGATGTGTCCGACCACGGCCACGCGCTGTTGATCCACTGCCTGGACGCAGACGACCCAGACGCGATCCGGGATGAGATCAAAACCCGCTATGAGGCCCGCCTGAAGGAGATTTTCGAATGATGATCTTTGCCATCTACTTCGCATTCGCCTGTTTCGGTGCGGCTGTTTTGATGAACCTTTGGAAGGTCGTCTTTGCCGATCAAGTCGCAGACCGGATCCTTGCGTTGGACACGATGTTCATCAATGCCATCGTCTTGATGGTGCTATATGGCATCGCCAACGGGACCGAGATCTACTTTGAAGCTGCCATGATCATCGCCATGCTTGGCTTTGTCTCAACCGTGGCCTACGCGCGCTTTATCCTGCGCGGCAATATTATCGAGTGAGGGCAGAACCATGGATATGATCCTCGAAATCGCAGTCAGCTTCTTTCTGGTCACCGGCGGGATTTTTGGCATCGTCGGCTCGTTTGGACTGTTGAAACTGAACGACCCGATGTCCCGTCTGCATGCACCGACCAAGGCGACAACTTTGGGTATTGGCGGCGTGTTGATCGCCTCGATCCTGCATGCCATCCTCGCCGAAAATCATGGTTCCGTGCATGAAATCATGATCATCTTGTTCCTCTTTGTTACCGCCCCCATCACGGCAAATTTCATTGCGAAGGTGCATATCCACCGCCATGAAACGCCTGAGAGCCTGCCAGGCGCAGGTGAGGATACATGTTGGGCGACCCACGCCATTGCCGACAAGGACGAGGGCTGACCAACCTACAAGGCATGAGGCACCGCATATGACGTCCCCCCACGACCACGGAAAATCCAAACATGCGGTTCTAATCGGCGGGGGGCATGCCCATGCGCTGGTGCTCAAATCCTGGGGGATGAACCCGGTGGCGGACACGCAGTTGACCGTCATCAACCCGGGCAAAACCGCGCCCTATTCCGGCATGTTGCCAGGGTTTGTTGCCGGGCACTACACCCGCGACGCCTTGGACATCGATCTGGAACAGCTGGCCCGGTTCGCAGGGGCTCGTCTGGTTGTTGGCCACGCAACGGGCATCGATCTGGCGCGCAAATCCATCCGGATCTCAGGCCAGCCTGACGTGGGTTATGATGTGACCTCTATCGATATTGGTATCACATCCGATATGCCCGTTTTGCCGGGCTTTGCTGCACACGCCATCCCCGCCAAACCCCTGGGCTCGTTTGCTGCGAAATGGCACGCGTTTCGCGATAGTGACGGCTACGCCCATATCGCGGTGATCGGTGGCGGTGTCGCGGGTGCTGAGCTTATTATGGCGATGTCTCATGCGTTGCAGACACGTGGCCGGATGGGCAGCGCGACACTGATCGACAGCGCAGAGGCCCTGTCTGCCATTCCACCCAAAGCCGCCAAGATCGTGCGTCAAAAGATGACAGATCTCGGCGTCACGGTGATTGAAAATACCGGTATTTCAGAGGTTTGCGCCGATGATATCCTGCTGTCGGACGGGCAATCGATCCGGTCAGATTTCACTACAGGCGCGGCCGGTGCGCGGCCCTATGAATGGGTTCAAGACACCGGGCTTGCGCTGACCGGTGGGTTTATCGACGTGGACGAATTCTTGCGCACCTCGGACAAGGCCGTCTTTGCCACTGGCGACTGCGCCCATCTTGTCGCCTCTCCCCGTCCAAAAGCGGGCGTCTACGCGGTGCGCCAAGCGCCGGTTCTACTGCAGAATTTGCGGGCTGCCCTGACAGATGATGCGCTGCACCCTTACAAGGCGCAAAAGGACTATCTGAAACTGATCTCCCTTGGCGGCAAGTCGGCCATGGGTGAGAAGTTTGGCCTTCCTTTTGCGGGGTCCCTGATTTGGAAATGGAAGAACCATATCGATCAGAGCTTTATGGCGCAGTTTCGCGACTTACCTCCGGCTAGCTCCACCGATTGACCGTCGCCAAGGACTGACGCTGGTTCACTTTTTACGTTCACGACATATTTGATGCATCTCTTCGCGTGCCACGCGACCGAGGGCCGATTGGCATGCGCTACCACCTACAGGTCGCGTTACTGATCTCCATCGCCCTTTGCAGGACTCCTACACGCCCTTCCTCGCAACTCAGCGCGGCAGCCTTTTGGGGATTTGTGCGAAGTTCAGCCAATTTTCGGTTGGCCAACACCATTTTCAGGGTGTGACCGGGGCCAAATAGGCAAAAAACAGCCTTTTTTTGGATAAATTTTAAAAACAAACTTGCCTCTGCTTTTGAATAGAAAGTATCGGTAAAGAAGCCAAATGGTTAACACAGAACAAAAACTACCAGTGGTTATGACAGGAAATGAATACATGACCTCTCCAAAATCGGAGATGTACGCCCTACCGTCCCATCTCATCCGCCGCCTGAATCAGATTTGCGTGGCGCAATTTTCTGCGGCCATGGCGGATGCGAACCTCAATCTCACACCTGTCCAGTATTCTGTCCTTTGGGCGGTGCAGGATTTCCCCGGCGTTGACCAAGCATCGGTGGCCAAGCAAATCGGCTATGACCGTGCGACCCTGGGCAAGGTGGTGGACCGTCTGGAACAAAAAGGCCTGCTGCGTCGCGAGATCAGCCAGAACGACCGCCGCGCGCGTGAGATCTATTTGACCAAAGACGGCAAAACCCTGTTGGACCTGGCCCATCCGGTCGTTCTGGCGAGCCAGGATAAAATGCTGCCGGGAATCAGCGCTGAGGAACATGCGGCCTTTCTCGACCTGATGTTGCGGATCTCCGAAGCCGCCAACCAAGAGACAACGGCGCCGACATTGTCGCCGATGGAGCCTTGACCCGGACCACCGACTCAGTAGCCCAAACGATCCGCTAGAACAAATGCCCCTGTGGATCGTCGTGCGGGTTTTCTGTCCGGGCCCGGTCGTCGCGACCATCGATAACATCATCGGTATCATCAAATGGCTCGATCAGGTCCATGCCTGCCGCGGGACTAGAATTCACGCGCGGATGCACCCGGTGGAACCGCAACAGGTCCTCATCGCCCGGCACCATCAATTTGGCAGCCCCCGCCCCGTCTTGGCCCAACCATTTGCTCCAATGAGACGGATCCAAAATCAACGGCATACGGTGGTGGAGGTTTTGGATGGTATCGCTCGCCTCAGTTGTGACAATGGCGCAGGTCGGCTGATGGTCGTGCCCCCAGTCCTGCCATACCCCGGCGAAGGCAATGGCTGCATCGTCTGTTCGCGTGAAATACCACGGCAGACGATTGCCCGCCGGATCCTTGGTCCATTCGTAGAACCCATCCGCCGGGATCAGACAGCGTCTTGTGCGGCAAGCCTCAGAAAACGCGGGCTTTTGCGCCAATGTCTCCGCGCGCGCATTGATCAGCAGTGGACCGTCGGTTTCGCTTTTGTACCAATGCGGCAAAAACCCCCAGCGCATGGAGACCAGCTGCCGGCCAACATCAATCGACCGGATTGTCGCGATTTGATTGGTGGGGCAGACGTTATAGTTTGGCACTTGTGGCAGGTTGTTGGCAGGCTGCGCTGCAAACAATTGCGCCATCGCATCCGGGGGGAGAGTTACGGCAAATCGACCACACATGGATTACCGCAAATGCGCTTTGCGCGTCAGGTCGATGCGGGCTTCCATCATCGACATCTCTTTTAGAATGTCCTGACGCTTGGTGCGATCCCCGGTGTCGCGCAGCTCACTGCGCAACCGTTCCAATGTCCGCGTCAAAGAGACAAATTCCGGCACGCCGCCGCTCTCTTTGACCAATCGATTGACCAGATCGTTTTCGGGGTCGTCGCTCTTGGGCAAGGGTTTGCCCGCGCCTTCCAGATTGTCGAATTCACCGTCTGCCTGCGCAGCAGCGATCTTTTGATTGATGAGGTCGATCAGTGGATGGTCCATTGGCGAAATGTGCCAGAAACACCGCCAAAGAAAAAGCCCCGCCGCATCGATTGTGCAACGGGGCCAGATTTTCAAACAGCGCCTACTTTTTGCTTATACGACCATCAGTGTAGGGGACATACGGTCCGACCTTGGCCAGATATTCCGCCGTGACATCCGCCAGATCGGGGCCAAAGTCATAGGCTTTTTCTGCGTCCACAAACATTCTATAGCCGTCGCCACCGCCCCGCACATAGTTGTTGGACACCATGCCGTACATCTTGGCAGTGTCAATCGGCACCCACGCCTCACCTTCCTGAACCAGGACCTCGGAAATACGCCCTTCGCCCGCAGCAACTGCGGGATCCCAGGTGAATTTCAGACCGGCAACCTGTGGGAAGCGACCTTTGACTTCTTCGACCTGGCTCACACCGTTTTCAAGCGCATCGATAACCGCCTGACCCGAGACTTCGAATGTCGACAAGGTGTTCTGGAACGGCAGAACGCTGAGGACTTCGCCCATGGTGACTTGGCCTGCATCAATGGAGGCCCGCAAGCCGCCGCCGTTCTGGATGGCGATCTGAATGCCCTGGTCCTTGACCCGGTCCAGCATCGCATCGGCGACAAGGTTGCCCATGGCGCATTCACCGGTTCGGCAGATGTCACGCGAGCCTTCCACAACTTCGGAGGTTTCGGCGACGATGCGTTGTTTCAACTCCTCGATCGGGGCGCCCATCTCGGACACGCGTGCCGCTATTGCGGCATCCGGCGTGACAGAAGCATCCAGCAGGATCGGCTCACCCGAGGCTACAGTGACGTGGCCCGCATCATCAAAGGTGACATTCAATTCACCGACATATTTGGAATAGGCATAGGCCTGAACCACCGGCACGTCGCCAACCATGGTCGGATAGGCACCCGCCGCACCGTCGCTGGTGTTGGACAGCAGGGTATGGGAGTGGCCGCCAACAACCAGATCAAGGCCGGGAACAGCCGCCGCAATCTCAAGGTCCTTGGCCAGGCCGACATGGGTCAGCGCGATGATCTTGTCGATACCTTCGGCTTCCAATGCCGCGACATCGGCTTTCAGGCTTTCGATCTCATCCTGGAAAATCACGTTGGGTCCGGGCGACGACGTATCAACAGTATCGGTGGCCAGAACCGAAATCACGGCAACTTTCTCGCCGCCAACTTCCAGCACAACATGGTTGGCGACTTTGTCGGTTAGGCTGGCTTCTGCAGACAGATCCAGATTGCCCGAGATCACCGGAAAAGACACCGCATCGATGAAATGAGACAGGCCTTCGGGGCCGTCATCAAACTCGTGGTTGCCCACCGCCATCACGTCATAGCCGATGGCCTCCATGAACTCGGCTTCGGCCGCACCTTTGTAGGTGGTGTAAAACAGCGAGCCCTGGAACGGGTCGCCCGCATCCATCACCAACACGTTTTTGTCGGCCAACTCTGCGCGTTTGGCGTCGATCATGGTCTTGATCCGGGCCACCCCGCCAAAACACTTGCCTTCGGCCTCATCTTCACCGCCACAGGTCGAGTCATATTTGTTGATCGACTCGATACGGCTGTGAATGTCGTTGGTGTGCAAGATCGTCAGATTAAACTCAGCGGCGGCCATGCCGGACGTCAGCGCCAATGCGGCGGCACTGGTCAGGAAACGAGACATCATCATATGTGAACTCCCTGTTCTATGTGTTTCTAGCGATGATACTAGATCCGAGGTATCCTCTGCCAAAGGGGAAATCGCGACAAGAAGACCCTGCGCAATTTCTGGCCATTTGGTCAAAAACCCTCACAACTGACCGGAACCTGTGCGTTTCTAGCAAGGCTTCCGTGGCGTCACGCAGCCGTTTTTTACGGGTTTTATCGCGACAAAAAACCATCATCGCGCGCCAAGTCTTGACCCGCAGGCAGCAGCGGTGCATCAAACGCCCATGCTGATTTACAAGATTTTCCGCCAAGACGAGTGGGAGGCCCTCGAAGCCACCGGGGAAACCCGTGGCGCGCCAATAGATCTGGCCGACGGCTTTGTCCATTTTTCCACCGCCGCACAAGCGGCTGAGACGGCCGCAAAGCATTTTGCAGGCGAAAGAGGGCTGTGGATTTTGGCCCTTGATGCCGAGGCTCTGGGCGATGCGCTGAAATGGGAAGTGTCACGGGGCGGTGCCCTGTTTCCACACCTTTATCGCAATTTGCAGATGACCGATGTCACGTGGAGCAAGCCTTTGCCCATCGTGGACGGCGTGCACCAGTTTCCTGCTGAGATGACCTGAGGATCGACACCCGCCTATGAAACTGACCGAAAAGCTGGCGCTTGCGGCGCTGCATCGTATGGACCCCGAAGCGGCCCATGGCCTGTCGATCAACGCGCTGAAATCCGGTCTCGCCCCGACGCCCGGCCCGGTCAGCACCCCGCGTCTGCGTACCACGGTCGCGGGCCTTGATCTGCCCAACCCGGTTGGTCTGGCGGCAGGGTTTGACAAAAATGCCGAAGCCTTGGCCCCGCTCAGCCAGGCTGGGTTTGGCTTTATCGAGGTCGGCGCCGCCACGCCGCGCGCACAGCCCGGCAATCCAAAACCGCGCCTGTTTCGCCTGACCGAGGATAAAGCCGCCATCAACCGGTTCGGCTTTAACAACGAAGGGATGGAGGCCATTGGTGCGCGCCTCGCCAAACGTCCCACTGACGCCGTAATCGGCCTGAACCTTGGTGCCAACAAAGACAGTACCGACCGCGCGGCCGATTTTGCCAAAGTCCTGCAACATTGCGGCGCGCATCTTGATTTTGCGACGGTCAACGTCTCCTCCCCCAACACCGAGAAACTACGCGACCTGCAAGGCAAAGCCGCGCTGAGCGCGCTGTTGAACGGGGTGATCGACGTGCGCGATGGGTTGCAGCGCCGAGTGCCTGTCTTCCTCAAAATCGCGCCCGATCTGACCTTGGACGAGCTGGATGATATCGCAGCCGTCGCGACTGAGACCGGGATCGACGCGGTGATTACCACCAATACGACCCTGTCTCGTGACGGGCTGCAAAGCCCCCATCGCGATCAGGCCGGGGGGCTGTCCGGTGCGCCGCTGTTTGAAAAATCGACCCAAGTTTTGGCGCAGCTGTCCAGCCGACTGGACGGCGCCACGCCTTTGATCGGCGTGGGGGGGATCAGCACCGCCGAGCAGGCCTATGCCAAGATCTGCGCCGGGGCGTCCGCCGTGCAGTTTTACACCGCGATGGTTTACGGCGGGCTGAGCCTTGCGGGTGAGATCGCCAAAGGCTTAGATGCCCTGCTTGCGCGGGATGGGTTTGACACGGTCGCCGATGCGGTTGGCAGCAAACGAGGGGACTGGCTGTGATCACCTATTGGCACAATCCGCGCTGTTCCAAATCACGGGCTGGCCTTGCGTTCTTTGAAGCGCGCGGCGTGGCGGTTGATACGCGTCTCTATCAAAAGGACGCGCCGTCGCTGGCAGAGCTGAAACAGGTGCATCAGTTGCTTGGCGTTCCAGCGTTGCAGATAATGCGCAGCAAGGACGCCGCCTTCAAAGAGCTTGGTCTGACCAAAGACATGGGCGACGACCGCTTGCTGGCCGCCATGGCCGAGCACCCTGCCCTGATCGAACGCCCGATCGCCTTTACCGAGACTGTCGCGCGGATTGGCCGCCCGACCGAGGCGCTGGCAGATCTGCTGTAACGCTCAAGCCCCGGCGCGCGCTTCCAGCGCCGGGTAGCGCATCCCCAGCGTGATGCCGCGCGCAACGAATGAGATCAAAAGTGCGATCCAAAGCCCGTGATTGCCCTGCGTTGGCAACAAGGCCAGCACTGCAATCACATAGACCCCGGTGCTGAGGATCATCATATTGCGCATATCGCGCGAGGCGGTGGCCCCGATAAAAATCCCGTCCAGCATCCAACTGGCCCAGCCCAAAATCGGTGCCGCCACGATATAGGGCAGAAAGACGCGCGCCGCCTCACGCACGTCCGGCGCGGTGGTCATCCAGTTGATAAACACACCGCCCCACAGGGCAAATGACAGTGCCATCAGTGCAACAACAATCATCCCCCAAAAACTGGTGATCCTCGCACTGCGGCGCAGCTCTTGGCGTTTTTGCGCGCCCAGGGCTTGGCCCACCAATGTTTCGGCTGCAAAGGCAAAACCATCCATCCCATATGCAGTCACAAACATCAGCTGGATCAGAATTTGGTTGGCGGCCAGCATCACATCCCCCTGCCGCGCCGCCAGAAAGGTGAAGGAGGTAAAGACCGCCTGCAACAACAGCGACCGGATCAGAATGTCGCTGTTCACCATCGCCATATGTTTAAGCCGCAGCGGATCCATAACCCGCCCCCAGTTGCGCCAGCGCGGTGAGGCAAAGGCATCGCGACACAGCCACAGGCCAACCGCAAATCCTGACCATTCCGCAATAAAGGTGGCATAGGCCACTCCATCCACACCCCAGCCCAGCCCGAGCACAAACCAGATGTCCAGCACCATATTCAGCAGGTTCATCACCACCTGGATCGCAAAGAACGCATAGGTGCGCTCTTGGGCGATCAACCAACCTGACAGGCCGTAGATGGCAATCATCGCAGGCGCGGACCATATGCGAATGCCAAGGTAGCTGCGCGCCAGCTCACTGGCCTCAGACGATGGTCCTGCAAGATGCAGAGCAAAGGAAAAGAGCGGCGCTTGCAACAGCACAAACGCAGCCCCTGCCCCCAGGCCGATCAACAAACAGCGCGTCAAAATCGCGGTTACTTCGTCGTGGTCACTGCGGCCAATCTCCTGGCTGGCCAGCCCCACGGTTCCCATGCGCAGAAAACCAAACATCCAATAAAGCGAGGTCAGTATGATCGACCCAACTGCAACCGCGCCGAGCGATGCAGCCTCCCCCAACTGCCCCACCACGCCAGTGTCCACAACCCCAAGCAACGGGACAGTGGCGTTGGACAGTACCACCGGCAGCGCGATTTTGAGAACACGGCGGTGGGTGACGGGCTGCGTGGCGGTGGGTACGGTCATATATGTCTACTCGCGGTCTGAGGAGGACATCAGAAAATGTCCGGTGGCTTGGGCCAAAAGCTTGTCTTTGTTGTCCTGCCAGGCCTCCACATGGACCGAGGCAAAGCGCCGCCCCGACCGCCAGACCCGTGCCCGTGCATAGGCATCACGTGGCAGGCCCGATCGCAGATAGTCCACGCTGAAATCAATCGTTTTAGGTTGGCGCGGCAAGTCACCGTCTGCCATCGCTTCGGGATCCAGTGAGCCGTTTTCGATCCCCTCCCACAGGACGGTCCAATGCAAGGTCACCATCGCGGTCATTTCCAGAAAGGCCGCCGTCGCCCCGCCGTGAAGTGCCGGCAACATCGGATTGCCAACCAGCTTCTCATCAAAATTGAGCTGCGCTGTCAGCTCATCCCCGCGCCGATCAAAGGTGATGCCCAGGAACTGAATGTAGGGCACCGATTTGACCAACGCGTTCAGGGCCGCGTCGCGGCGTTGTTTGACCTGTTGAATGGGTTCTGGCCGGGGACGGTTCATGATGTGGCCTCCGTTTTGTGTTCCACGGTAAAGGCCCCGGTGGCGGTGGCAACCGGGCGGCTGCGATCTTCGTCCATCGCAACCGCCCGCACAAAGGCCACATTGCGCGTCATCTGATGGCAGGTGGCCTCGGCCAAAATGGTCTGTCCCGGTGAGGCACTGCGCATGTAGTCGATCCGCAAATCAATCGTCGCAGTCGAAAAGGGCTCATCCGGATGCGCCAGAACCGCCATGCCGCAACAGGTGTCCATCAACGCAGACACCGCCCCCCCATGCACCACGCGGGTCTTCGGGTCGCCGATCAATTTTTCATCGTAAGGCATTAGAATCGCAGCCTCTCCCCCACTGCAAGAGACTATCTCCATGCCCAGCGCACGGGAATGCGGCAACGCCAGCAGAAACTCTTGTGCACGTTTGAGTTCATCAATCATCGACCGCTCCCAAGTGGTACATATGCATTTTCTTATTTATGGTTCTAAAGAACTAGCTCGGTTGTTGCACTTGCAAAAATACAGTCCTAGGTTACCCGCAAGGGAGAGAGCGAATGGCCAGTGACGAATTGTCATTCAAGGAGATGTGCGCAGCCTACGATGTGACGCCGCGCACGTTACGATACTATGAATACATAGAGCTGTTACAGCCGCGTCGGGAGGGGCGCAGCCGGTTCTACGGCGCCAAGGAGCGCGCGCGGATGACGTTGATCCTGCGCGGGCGCAAGTTCGGCTTTCAGTTGGAAGAGATCCGCCAGTGGCTGATGATCTATGAAAACGAAGGCACTCAGGCGCAGCTAAAGGCCTTCTTGGAGATGGCAGATCGCCAGCTCGCGGAATTGGCAAAACAGCGCGAACAGATCGACATTGCCTTGGCCGAACTGACCGAGCTGCGCAGCACCACTGTGGATCTCATTGACGACTGATCGCGTTTACACGGGCGCAGCTAGGCATCGGAACCTCGGGTGCCTAGCTGCGTGATTTTCCCCTTAAATCTTTCAACCCAACGTCACAATTGAAAGTGACGTGACGTATGAGTTACGTAAACGTCAAGAAATACCATTAGTGTAATCAACATATCCTGCGCGCCGGGTGCACCCTTCGGCCGTTTAGGACAAGACAACAAGGACCGCCTTTGTATGAGTGACGACACTTTGACCATCCGCGAAATGTGCGACGCTTTTGACGTCACACCCCGTACATTGCGGTTCTATGAGGCCAAAGAGCTCCTCTTCCCGATCCGCGACGGCCAACGTCGCCTGTTCACCAAACGCGACCGGGCCCGGCTCAAGCTTATTCTGCGCGGCAAGCGTTTTGGCTTTAGCCTGGAAGAGATCCGCCAGCTGTTGGACCTCTATCATGCGGATGACCAACAATTGGTGCAGCTGACCCGCACCTATGAGGTCGCCTGTGAACGTCTGGCCGATATGGAACGCCAGCGCGACGAATTGAACACCGCCATAGACGAGCTCAAAGACCAATTGCGATGGGGCGAAAAAATGATTGCCTCAATGAAGACGCAAGCCACCGGTACCTAAGGTTACTTATCCCTGTTTCAACGGAGACCCCCTATGCCCCGTTACACTGCCCCGACCAAAGACGTGCAATTTCTGCTGCATGAGGTGCTAAACGTCTCAGACAGCGATGTTCCGGGATATAGCGATCTGGAGCCAGAGTTTACGGGCGCGGTCTTGGAAGAAGCTGGCAAGATCGCCTCACAGGTTCTGCAGCCGCTGAATTCCGTTGGCGATCAGGAAGGCTGCCGGTTTGAAAACGGTGTGGTTACAACCCCCGCAGGGTTCAAGCAGGCCTTTGAACAGATGAAAGACGGCGGCTGGCCCGGTCTGGACATGCCCGAAGCCTTCGGCGGCCAGAACATGCCCTCGGTCCTTGGCACTGCAGTGGGTGAGTTCTTCTCGGGCGCCAATCAGGCGTTCACCATGTACCAAGGTCTGACCCATGGCGCGGCTTCCGCAATCCTGGCCCATGGCACTGACGCGCAAAAAGCCACCTACCTGCCCAAGATGGTCGCCTGTGACTGGACCGGTACCATGAACCTGACAGAACCGCACTGTGGTACCGATCTGGGCCTGATGCGCACCAAAGCCGAACCACAGGAGGACGGCAGCTACAAGATCACCGGGCAAAAGATCTTCATCTCTGCCGGGGATCATGATCTGGCAGAGAACGTGATCCACCTGGTGCTGGCAAAGATTCCCGGTGGGCCGGACGGGATCAAGGGCGTGTCGCTCTTTATCGTCCCCAAGATCATGACGGATGAGGACGGCACGCTGGGCGCGCGCAATGGGGTCTCTGTCGGCAAGATCGAAGAGAAGATGGGCATCCACGGCAATTCCACCTGTGTGATGGATTATGAAGGGGCCACGGGCTTCCTGCTCGGTGCGGAACACAAAGGCATGCGTTCCATGTTCACCATGATGAACGAAGCGCGCCTTGGTGTCGCTATGCAAGGTCTCGCCCAGGCGGAAGCCGCATATCAAAACGCCGTGGACTACGCCAAGGACCGCCTGCAGGGCCGCGATGTAACAGGGGCGAAAAACCCGGACGGCCCGGCTGATCCTTTGATTGTCCACCCGGACATTCGCCGCAACCTGATGGACCAGAAGAGCTTTGTCGAAGGTGCACGCGCTTTCATGCTGTGGGGCGCCTCCCTGATTGACCGGTCGCATCGGAGCCATGACGCGCAGGCAGAGGGGCTGATCTCACTGATGACCCCCGTGCTCAAAGGGTTCTTGACCGACAAGGGCTACGACATGACCGTCCAGGCGCAACAGATCTATGGCGGTCATGGCTATATCGAGGAGTGGGGCATGTCCCAATACACCCGCGATGCCCGTATCACCATGATCTATGAGGGCGCCAACGGCGTACAGGCGCTGGATCTAGTAGGGCGCAAACTGGCACAAAATGGCGGCAAACACGTCATGGGTTTCTTTGAGATGGTGAAAACCTTCTGCAAAGAAGCCGACGAGACCTCGGATACGTTCAAAGCCCAATTTGTCGACCCGCTGAAAGCCGCCTCCAAGAATCTACAGGCTGCAGGCATGTACTTCATGCAAAACGGAATGAAGAACCCCAACCACGCATTGGCTGGCTCCTATGACTTCATGCATCTCTTTGGACATGTGTGTTTGGGGCTCATGTGGGCACGCATGGCGCAATCCGCCGAAAACGCCCTGTCATCGGGGACCGGGGACGCCACGTTCTATGAGACCAAACTGACAACTGCACGCTATTACATGACACGACAACTGCCAGCCACGGCGCTGCACCTGGCACGCATTCAATCGGGCGCGGACACCGTTATGGCGCTAGACGCTGACCTGTTCTGAGGTCACGTTGCCGCTGAGTGCGCCCCCGTGGCAAGACGAAGGACACTGAAATGCCAAAACGCTTCCGCCTCACCCGCCGCTTCCCGGTTTCCATGACCGAGGACGGCTACCGTCGCCTGCGCAAATTTGCACAAGACTCCGGTCTGGATGAAGGCGAAGCGCTGTCCTTCCTGTTTGAGAATTTTGACAGCGTCACCAATCACGACAACCTCACGCACCGGATGCGCATTTTTAATGCCGAGTTGGAGGATCGCAAAAGGTGAACCGGACGCAATATTCATCAACCCTCCCTACAGGTTGCTCCTACAGGAGCCTCCGGCGGAAGTATTTAGAAAAAGATGAAAAGGCCGCGCGCCCAATCCCAAGCCTTCGCCAAATGAAAGGACGCGCTTTTCACCTTTTACGGTCATCGGCTCTTCAGCCTGTACCGCCAGATCATATTCGTGCCATCTTGGTAAAGTAACTCTAAATGCTTTCATCTTTTTACAAATACTTCACGGGGGTGCGGGGGTGTGAAACCCCCGCACGACGGATAAAAAGGACGCAATCCTATGACCATGAAACTCTACTGCTTTGGCGAAAGCGGCAATTCCTACAAAGCTGCGCTGGGTTTGGAACTCGCAGGCTTTGACTGGGAGCCAGTCTTCGTTGATTTCTTCAACGGAGAAACCCGCACTGACGCGTTCCGCAAGATCAGCATTCAAGGCGAAGCGCCTGTACTAGTGGACGGTGACCTGACCCTCAGCCAATCCGGTGTCATTCAACAGTATATCACCGACAAGACCGGCAAATTCGCGGGCAAGCCGGACGAGAAATACGACGTTCTGCGCTGGGTCCTGTGGGACAATCACAAACTGTCGAGCCAAGCCGGCATGACACGGTTCCTGATGAATTTCCTACCCGAGGAGAAACGCCCTCAACAGGTCATCGAGTTCACCCAAGGGCGCCTCAAGGCCGCATACACAACCTTGAATATGCACCTGGAAGGGCGCGACTGGATTGTGGGCGATGATGTCTCCAACGCGGACCTCAGCTGCTGCAGCTATTTGTACTACCCTGAACCCTTTGGCTTTGACCGGACGGAGTGGCCGCATATCGACGCTTGGTTGACCCGGTTGAGCGAACTGCCCGGCTGGAAACACCCTTATGATCTGATGCCCGGCAACCCTTCTGACCGCGCATAACTTCAAATCACGCTTGAGGAGAGCATGATGACAGACGCCTATATCTATGACGCGCTGCGCACACCACGCGGCAAAGGGCGCAAGGATGGATCCCTTCATGAGGTTTCTGCCCTGCGCCTGTCCGCCCTCACCCTAAACGCCCTCAAATCCCGCAACGGGTTGGACGGCCATGTGGTTGAGGATGTGATCTGGGGCAATGTGACCCAAGTCATGGAACAAGGCGGCTGTCTTGCCCGGTCTGCGGTTCTGGCATCCGATCTGGATGAACGCATTCCGGGCCTCTCCATCAACCGTTTCTGTGCATCTGGCCTGGAGGCGGTCAACCTTGCCGCCAATCAGGTCAAAGGCGGCGCGGGTCAGGCCTATATCGCGGGCGGTGTCGAAATGATGGGCCGGGTGCCTATGGGATCCGACGGGGCGGCTATTGCGGTGGATCCCAGCCTCGCGATGGAGAGCTACTTTGTACCACAGGGTATCTCGGCCGATATCATCGCCACCGAATACGGTTTCACGCGTGAAGATGCCGATACATTGGCGGTCGAATCCCAGCGGCGCGCAGCCAAAGCCTGGACGGATGACCGCTTTGCGCATTCCGTCATTCCCGTCACCGACCAAAACGGGCTGACCATTCTAGACCGCGACGAATACATGCGCCCCGGCACCGATATGGATGCTCTGGCGAAACTGAACCCCGCTTTTCAGATGATGGGCGAACAGATGCCGGGCTTTGACAAGGTCGCGATGCTGAAATACCCGCATCTGGAAAAGATCAACCATATCCACCATGCGGGCAATTCATCCGGCATCGTTGATGGGGCCGCAGCCCTGTTGATCGGCAACAAAGAATTTGGCGAAGCGCACGGGCTGACACCGCGTGCGCGCATCAAGGCAACCGCCAAGATCGGCACCGACCCCACCATCATGCTGACCGGCCCGGTGCCGGTGACCGAGAAGATCCTCGCCGATACCGGCATGGCAATCAGCGACATTGATCTGTTTGAAGTCAACGAGGCCTTTGCCAGCGTTGTGCTGCGGTTCCAGCAGGCGTTTCAGGTGGATCCTGGCGTCGTCAACGTCAACGGTGGCTCCATCGCGATGGGCCATCCATTGGGTGCAACCGGCGCGATCATCATCGGCACATTGTTGGATGAGCTGGAACGGCGGGACAAGGAATGTGGTCTGGCCACCCTCTGCATTGCCTCAGGCATGGGTGCCGCAACGATAATTGAGAGGGTCTGATGCCAAAACTTGATCTTTCTAAAATCGACATTCGTGGTGGCTCTGGCTATCCCGGCAAACTCTCAGACCCGGTCAAAGGGCGGACGTCGCAGCGATTGGGTGATGCAGGTGGGCTAACCCAATTTGGGGCCAACCTTGTCCATCTGGATCCGGGTGCGGCGTCCTCCTTGCGTCATTACCATATGAAGCAGGATGAGTTTGTCATGGTCACATCCGGGGTCTGCACGCTGGTGGATGACGACGGCGCGCATGAAATGTTGCCCGGTGATTGCGCGACCTTTCCGGCGGGCGATGAAAACGGCCACCACTTGGTGAACACGTCCGACGCGCCGGCCAGTTTCCTGGTTATTGGCACCCGAACCGAGACTGAGGTCGCTTGTTACAGCGATGTCGACATGATGGTTACAGTCGAAAACGATGACTACTCATTCACCCGGCAAGACGGCAGCCCCCTGACCAAAGAGCAGACAGGAGAAGACACATGAGCGACTTTACCTATGCTGTCGACGGGGATGGCCTTGCGATCATCACATGGGACGCCGCTGATAAATCCATGAACGTGCTGACGCGCGAAGCCTTTGCCCTGGTTGAGGAATTCATTGACCGCGCGCTTGCCGATGATGCCGTAAAAGGCGTCGTGATCACCTCGGGCAAAAAAGATTTTGCCGGTGGCATGGATCTGAACGTTCTGGCCCGCATCCGCGAGGAAAGCGGCGACAATCCGGCGCAAGGATTGTTTGATTTCACCATGGAAGGGCATCGGATCCTGCGCAAATTGGAACGCGCCGGGATGGAGCCCAAGACCAACAAGGGCGGCAAACCCGTGGCCTGTGCGATCAATGGCACCTGTGCCGGCATAGGGACCGAGATCGCGCTGGCCTGCCACCACCGCGTCATGACCACCAACCCCAAGGCCAAAATCGGCCTGCCCGAAATAATGGTTGGTCTCTTCCCCGGCGGTGGCGGCACCACGCGCTATGTGCGGATGGTCGGCGCGGTGGCCTCGGCCCCGGTGCTGCTGGAAGGCAAGATGTTGGAGCCCAAGAATGCCAAAGGCGCAAGCCTGGTTGATGCGCTGGCCGAAGATCCTTTGGCTGCGGCCAAAGACTGGGTGCTGAACGCCGCACACGGCGACATCATCAAACCTTGGGATGTCAAAGGCTACAAAATGCCCGGCGGTGCCCCCTATCACCCGGCCGGTTTCATGAACTTTGTCGGCGCCTCCGCCATGGTCAATGGCACCACACAGGGCGCTTTTCCTGCGGCCAAGGCTTTGTTGTCGGCGATCTATGAAGGCGCGCTGGTTGATTTCGACACCGCGCTCAAGATCGAGGCGCGTTGGTTCACCCATGTATTGATGAACCCCTCATCCTCGGCCATGATCCGGTCGCTGTTTTTGAACAAGCAGGCGCTGGAAAAAGGTGCGGTGCGTCCCGCCGGCATCGACGATCAATCCGTCAAACGCGTCGGCGTTCTGGGCGCAGGCATGATGGGGGCTGGCATCGCGCTGGTCTCCGCCCAAGCCGGGATCGAGGTTGTGCTGATCGACCGCGACCAAGACGCCGCCGACCGTGGCAAATCCTACGCCGCCGACTACGCCGACAAAGGCGTCAAACGCGGTAAAACCACCCCCGACCAAAGGGCGGCGATGCTGGCGCAGATCACGGCAACCACCGATCTGGAGGCGCTGCAGGGATGTGATCTGATCATTGAAGCGGTGTTTGAAGATCCCAAGATCAAGGCCGAGATGACCCAAAAGGTCGAGGCGATCGTACCTGACGACTGCATCTTTGCCTCCAACACCTCGACCTTGCCGATTTCCGAACTGGCCAAGGCCTCGAGCCGCGCGGATCAGTTTATCGGCATCCACTTCTTCTCTCCAGTTGAGAAAATGATGTTGGTTGAGATCATCAAAGGCGGCGAGACCGGCGATCGCGCCGTGGCCAAAGCGCTGGACTACGTGCGCCAAATCCGCAAGACGCCGATTGTGGTGAACGACGCGCGGTTCTTCTACGCCAACCGCTGTATCCTGCCCTATATCAACGAAGGCCTGCGGATGATCACCGAGGGGGTCTCTCCGGTTTTGATCGACAATGCCGCGCGTCAGCTGGGCTTTCCGGTGGGGCCTGTGCAGTTGACGGATGAGACATCGATCGAGCTTGGCGCGAAAATCGCACGTGCGACCAAGGCTGCGATGGGCGATGCCTATCCCGAAAGCCCGGCGGATGATCTGATTTTCTGGATGGAAGGTCAGGGCCGATTGGGTCGTAAGGCAGGTCAAGGCTTCTTTGACTATGATGCCAAGGGGAAACGGGTTGCCTACTGGACTGGTCTGGCCGCAGAATACCCCCTGGCGGATGAGCAACCCGATCTGATCGAGGTGCAAGAACGGTTGATGTTTGCTCAGGTTCTGGAGGCTGTGCGTGCCTTGGAAGAAGGTGTTCTGCTCGACATTCGTGAAGGCGACGTGGGTGCGATCCTGGGCTGGGGGTTTGCGCCCTGGTCTGGCGGGCCCTTGTCCTGGCTCGACATTATCGGCACGCCTTATGCCGCCGAGCGCTGCATGGAGCTGTCCGAAACCTATGGCCCCCGCTTCACCTGCCCTGCCCTGTTGCAGGAAATGGCAGAAAAGGGGCAGAGCTTTTACGCCCGGTTCGACCCCCAACGCACCGCCGCCTAAACTACATCGAGACATAACAACGCCGCGCCGTTTTAGGGCGTGGTGTTTTTGTTTGATGAATGCGCGGTTTCAAAATGCAAAGCAGCGGCTTAGCGTTGTTATCCCGCTAAATCCGCTGCGTTGAAGGTCAAAGACTGCTCGGTCTTGCCTGGACCAGATCCATGTCTGGCTTGAAAAATTCCTTAGCGCTGCTTAGCGCAGATCCAGTGGATCATAGAGATCGGGCGCGACGTGAAACGGCACGTTCTCTGTTGTCTTTTCATCCGCGTCGATCATGTCGATGACAAGCGCACGCGCGTCGCCCACCGACAGAACATTGTAGATCTCTGTTTGCGGGTTCATCGCATAGTCGAGCAGATCGCGGCTGCTCGGGCAGTATCCCATTGCGCCGGCTTCGACATAGACGACCTCATCCTGGGCGAAACGCGGCACGATCAGCTCCATCCGCGCACCAGGTGGCACGCGCGTGATGCCGCGAAAGCCATTCAACGTGCAAGCCGGGACAACCGCAAACGGGTCGCCAAACTGACGCTCGATTACATCGCTTTCGACCAGGATCCCCTGGTCCGGCATCACCCACATTGGCGAGCGGTTGAACAGCGCATCGGTGGGGATAAAGACCGGCGCGCGCAGTGCTGAGATCGCTCCGTCTCCGGTCACCAAAGTCTCACGATGAAGTTCGGTAATGGGCTGCATGCCATGGTCAAACGTCAAGACCTGATCGCCAACGGCCAACGCCTCAACCGTGCGCCAACCAAGATTCGACGCAACATGGGTGCCAGCCAACAGCCCGCCGGTTCCGGTGCTCACCATGCGCACCCGCTCCGTAAGGCGGCGCCCCGGTTTAAAGTCTTTGCGATTTAACAGCCATTCCAGCATTCTGCCGTACTCCAACCCAAGTGGGGACATGCCCCGCGGCGAAATTGGTGAAAAAACGGACCACAACCCACTGAAAATGTGTGATTTAATCAACCTGCACTTCCAAAGATCCGGTTCGGATTTTCTACCCTTTCGACCCAGTTCCTAGGACTGTGTTAATGGTAAATCGTTAAAAGAGTATTCAAATCGCGTGATTTCGACAGCGGATATCTGGCGCACGATCTCCACGGTTTCATCCGTGTAATAGCCGCGCCAATCCCGCAGTCGCGCGCTTTGATTGCTGTGCGGCAGGGACAGTTCAAACCCCAAATGTTCAAACAAGGGCTGCGCATCCTGGGCAAAATACTCGACCCGAATATAAAGATCGCAACGCTCCACCCCGTCCGAACCTGTCATGTATCGCGGTGCCGGATTTTCACGCAGCGCAGTTTGGATCAAAGGGTGCCGCAGAAAAGCGGCAAAATCCAACTGCTGTGCCAAGGTGACGGCGGCGTGGACAAATGTCTGGGTTTGCAGCCAATGGTAATAGCTCACCATTCGGTCCCAAGGGTTGCGCACCAAGGTAAAGGCGAACAGGCTGTTCATCTCATCCTCGGCGATCAAACCTTCCAGATCGCTGCGCATGGAATGCTTCCACAGACGGCCACGGGTTGAGACATCGTTCAAACGTCGCCGCCGTTTGCGCGCCTTGGGCGTGTCGCCCAACATCATGTCATCGGCCATCGCCCGCCCCTCCAGCGCCAGCGCAAGAGATGTGCCGCCGGTTTTCGGGATGTGAACAAACAGATATCGACGGCCACGAGACAGGATCATGGATCACACGCTAGGCGATCTCAAATGCATGTAAAAGGCGTCTTGGCCAGAAAACCCGTGCTTTGCAGGGCTTTAAAGGATCAATCGCATTTGCCGCACTGCGCAAGGTTGTGCTATCTTGTGGCAACAATAAAGCAGGCAAACGCCATGACGGCACTCAAGGAATTTGAACGGCTCGAAGCAGCCGGGTTGTGGCGCGCCACACCCGAGGCCCAGCGACGCGATGTGATCATCTCCATCGGGGATGCGACGTTGACCATCACCGATCTTCAGGACCGGCCGTTGGCCCATTGGTCGCTGGCTGCGATCCACCGTCTTAATCCGGGACAGTTCCCGGCAATCTTCCACCCTGACGGCGATCCCGCGGAGACGTTGGAAGTTGCCGAGGATGAGGTCACCATGCTGGAGGCCATCCAAAAGGTGCAACACGCCATCGACCGCGCCCGCCCGCGCCCCGGTCGGCTGCGCCTGCTGGGCACGCTTGGGATCACCGCTGCTGTTCTGTCGGCGGCGACGCTGTGGTTGCCGAGTGCCTTGCAGCACCATGCCATATCCGTTGTGTCCGAGATCAATCGCAAGGCCATTGGACAGGCCTTGTTGGGGCGCATTGAACGACTGTCGGGTCAGGCCTGTGTAACACCAAAAACCGCGCCTTTGCTAGCGAAACTGGCGGTGCGCACCAATGCCCGCCAGATTGTGGTATTGCGCGAGGGCGTCAGCACTAGTCTGGCGCTGCCGGGTGGAACGTTTCTGTTGAACAGCAGCTTCTTTGAGGATTTTGAAGACCCCGCAGTTGCGGCAGGGGCTGTCCTGGTTGAACGCGCGCGCAGCCGGGTTGAAGATCCCTTGATGGCGCTGCTCGCGGCAGGCGGCCTTCCGGCGACGTTTCAGCTTTTGACCACCGGCCAGCTGCAGCAAGAGACCTTGGATGACTATGCAGAGATTGCGCTGACACAGCCGCGCCCCGAAGTGACGGATCAGGCTGTGCTGGCGGAATTTGCCCAGAACGCCATCCCCTCCTCACCCTATGCCTATGCGCTGGATATCACAGGGGAGACCACCATTGGCCTGATTGAGGCCGACCCTCTGGCCAACCGTGAACTGGAACCCCTGCTGAGCGATCAGGAATGGGTGCAATTGCAAAACGTCTGCGGGTAACGCGCGCCAATAAAAAAGGACCCGCTTGGCACGGGCCCTTCTGAAACGAATTGGCTTTGATTACTTGCTCAAACGCGCGCGTGTGAAACCGGCGTTTTGCACCGTGGACAAGGCAGCATGGGCTGCACTGTCACCGTGGAACGGTCCGGCAAGCACCACTTTGTAGTTCTGCCCTTGGCGTGTCATCCGCCCCAAGCGCACCGGCAACCCCTGCGCGGTCAAACGTTGCGCCGCAATATCCGCATCTGCCGCATCGGAAAACACACCTGCACGCACGTATCGCGGAGACGCCGCCAGTTGCGCGCTTTGATCCGCTGAAAGAAACCCCAGCTGCGCATTGGTCTGCTGCGCACGTTTTTCTACTGTGACGGTTGGCGGTGTTGGAACCGGCACCAATTTGCGCGGCAAAG
Organism: Epibacterium ulvae; assembly: GCF_018678075.1. Lineage (GTDB taxonomy): Bacteria > Pseudomonadota > Alphaproteobacteria > Rhodobacterales > Rhodobacteraceae > Epibacterium > Epibacterium ulvae_A. Next base: position 68,518 of record NZ_JAHHIR010000013.1, read on the forward strand.
TCTCGGTCCAGATTTGCGCGGTGCGCTGATCCCCGGCCAGGGTCCGTTGCCCCCGGTTCGGGTTCAGGCGCGGTGCGCTGCTGGGGACGCGTACAAACCCCTCGGGCACCACATGCGATGTCACCGAACGCGGGATCAGATCCTGCTCGCCGCGTTTGGGGTTCAAACGCCCATCCTGCCAGACAGTGCGGTATCCGGGCGGGGTTTCAACGCCTTTTGCCAATTGACGGTCAGAATATAGATGCGCGGGCAAGACCCGTGTGTCAGGCGGCAATTGCAGGGACGACTGCGGGCCAAAAGTGACCGGAGACTGGTCTTGTGGCCCACAGCGCACGCCTGTGGAGTTGGTATATTGCCGACTGATTTCCGACAGACCTGCGCAGGTTCCTGCCGCTGTTGTCGGTGACGTCGGCTGCGGGGCAACCACAACTGGTGCAGGTACAGCCCGTTGCACCCGGCGCACCGTTTGCGGTTTGGGTTGCGGCGCAGGCGCGGCACGGGCTGGGACAGGTGCCGCACGGCGTGGTTTTTGCTGAGCCACGACCTTTGGGGGTTGCACAACCGGAGCTGGGCGCGCCGCTGCAGGGGGTGTCGCGGCAGCGGTCGCGCCTGGCTGGTCAGCAGCGGGCAATGTGATTAACTCAGGTCCAGACGCAGAGGTCGCGGCCTGACGCGCCGGAGCCGTCGTGCCTGCGACATTCGTCGGTTGAAACCCACAGAGCTGACGGCGATTGCGCTCAACACGCGGCACCCAGTTTACCTGACCATCGATACCAGCGCGAATATAAACGCAGCCTCGGCTGTCGACAAATTGCCGTCCCTGATAGGAGTTCGGCGGCACCTCGGACGGCGGGCTAGCGCTGCGAAATTGCTGCGCACTTGCGCCGTGACTGCTGATTGTCCCTGCAATTATGGCGAGAGCAATAATTCTTGTTAGTTTCATGCCAATGCCCCACTAGATATGGGGACAGAATGCCTGAAAAGCGAATCTGAGTAAAGATCACATTGATGAAATTGTGGCAGGATTGGGGCAACAGCGCCGCCCCGAATACTCGCGGCAGGCCGTTCGGACTATTTGGTGCCAAACATCCGGTCACCAGCATCACCCAGGCCCGGCATGATGTAACCCTTTTCGTTCAGCTCCCGATCCAAGGAAGCCGTGACGATGGAAACATCTGGATGCGCCTCTTTCATGCGGGCCACGCCTTCGGGGGCTGCAAGCAGGCAGAGAAAGCGAATATCCGTCGCACCCGCTTCTTTCAACAGATCGATCGCCGCGACCGAGGAATTGCCCGTGGCCAACATCGGATCCACAGCAATGACCATACGATCATTCAATGACTCGGGCGCTTTGAAATAATACTGCACCGGCTTCAGGGTCTCTTCATCGCGGTAGAGGCCCACAAAGCCCACCCGCGCAGACGGCACCAGCTCCAGCACCCCATCCAGCATGCCGTTGCCTGCGCGCAGGATCGACACCAGCGCCAGTTTCTTACCGGCAAGGATTGGGGCTTCCATATCTTCCATCGGGGTCTCAACCGGCGTGGTGGTCAGCGGCAGATCGCGCGTGACCTCATAGGCCAGCAACTGGGTAATTTCCCGCAGCAGACGTCGAAATTCCGCCGTTGAGGTGCCCTTGTCCCGCATAAGCGTCAGCTTGTGCTGTACCAACGGGTGATCCACAACTGTCAGATGCTCGGCCATAGTTTTCAGCTCCCCTCAAATCTTCCAGCTCCATAGCCGGATGCGCCCGTGATGGACAAGTTATTTTTACCGGACGGTCAAATAAAGCTCTGCCCGTCGCAGCGATTTTCCACACCCAGATGATCGGCCAATGAAGCGGCGACATCAACAAACCGGCACTGGCCAATTTCACCGGATCCGGCACCTGCCACCAAAATGGGCACTTGTTCGCGGGTGTGGTCGGTTCCCGGCCAGGTCGGATCATTGCCGTGATCCGCCGTCAGAATCATCATGTCACCAGGACGCAAAGCCTTAAGAACTGCGCCAATCTCCTGGTCGAACCATTCAAGCGCGCGGGCATAGCCCGAGACATCGCGACGATGCCCATATAGGCTGTCGAACTCGACAAAATTTGCCACCGTCAGGCTGCCATCAGCAGCGGTTTCGACCCGGTGCAACAGATATGTCATCAAGGCCGCATCATCGCCTTTGTCTAGCGTATCAATGCCCTGCATGCTGAAGATATCGCCGATCTTGCCAACGCCGTGCACCTGACGCCCGGCTTCATGCACCCAATCCAGAACCGTGGGCTGGGGCGGGCGCACCGCATAATCGCGCCGATTTCCGGTGCGTTTAAACCCGGATATAGCGTCACCGACAAAGGGGCGCGCGATGACGCGGCCAACACGCATCTGATGCAACTGCGGCGCGATCGCCTCGCACAGGGTCAACAGCCGGTCGAGGCCGAAATGCTGTTCATGAGCGGCAATCTGAAAAACGCTGTCGGCGGAGGTATAACAAATCGGCCAGCCGGTTTTGATATGGGCTGCGCCTTCCTTGGCCAGGATCGCGGTGCCCGAGGCATGACAATTGCCCAGCGTGCCGCCCGCACCTGCAATTGTTGCGACGTCCGCCATCAGATCTGCGGGAAAACACTCAGGCTGGTCGGGAAACACATGCCAGGCCCAGGGAACCCGCACGCCGGCAAGCTCCCAATGGCCGGTTGGGGTGTCTTTACCAGGGCTTTCCTCAGCAGCGGTGCCCCAGCGACCTTGGGGCGTCTCAATCAGTCCCGGAAATGGCACGGATGACGCCGCGCGCAGCGCTTGCCCCAGTCCCAAACGTGTCAGGTTGGGCAACACCAGAGGGCCACTGCGCCCCTCCTCTGCCCGCCCCGCGGCGCAGGCCTGCGCGATATGGGCCAGGGTATTTGCCCCCAGATCTGGCAGATCCCGGTTGAAAAAAGCGCCCGAATCCGGGGCCCCACCAATCCCCACGGAATCCATAACCACAAGAAAGGCGCGCGCCATTATCCGACCCTTTCATAGACCAACGGCGGCACAGGCGGCGCGGTGTCTGCGACGGTGATCGCCGCAAGCACACTTTGCGCCGCGACCGCGCCCGCAGTTTGCGTGGCCGCGTGAACCACAGCCAATGGTGCACCGCTCTCGACAGGTTGGCCCAAACGCACGAGGTCGGACAGGCCGACAGAGGGATCAATATCGTCGCTTTCCACCAATCGCCCGCCGCCCAAACGGACCACCGCATGCCCCAGGGCTTCGCCGTCTATTGCGGCGACAAAACCGCTGCGCGGCGCGGGCACCGGAATTTCTACGGGAGCCTTGGGCAGATAGCTCTGCCAGCGGGCGCCAAAGTCATCCGGCGCGCCCATCTCAACCAGCATCGCCACAAAACGATCAAGCGCTTCACCACGATCAATCGCGGCGCGCAGGGTGTCCTGTCCAGCCTCCTCGCTTGGGGCCAGACTACAATCCGCCAACAAACGCCCGCCCAAAATGGTCGCGATTTCGACCAACGGCCCGCCTGCACCAGACAGGGCGCGCATCGTCTCAGCAATTTCAAGCGCATTGCCCAGGGATCGAGCAAGCGGTTGATTCATATCGGTAATCATTGCCGTACAGGCACATCCCGCAGCTTGCGCAGTCTGGGTCAAGGCTGCTGCCAAGGCGCGCGCCTCACCGGGGGATTTCATAAACGCGCCGGACCCGACTTTGACATCCAGGATCAAGGCATCGGGGCTGGCGGCAAGCTTTTTGGACAGGATCGACGCGGTGATCAAATCCAGACTTTCCACCGTGCCGGTGACATCGCGGATCGCATAAAGACGTTTGTCCGCAGGCGCGATCGCTGCCGAGGCCCCGACAATGGCGCATCCGGTCTTGGCCACGATCGCCTTTAACCGGGTTTCATTCACTTGGGTTGAAACACCCGGGATAGCCTCCAACTTGTCCAAGGTGCCACCCGTATGGCCCAGCCCGCGCCCGGAAATCATCGGCACATAGGCCCCACAGGCGGCCAAGGCCGGGGCCAGGACCAAGGACACGCAATCGCCAACGCCGCCGGTGGAGTGTTTGTCCAGAACCGGCCCATCCAGATCCCAGTGGAACACATCGCCGGTGTCGCGCATGGCAAGCGTCAACGCAGAGCGGGCCGCCGTGTCCAGCCCTCGCCAACAGACCGCCATAGCAAAAGCACCCGCTTGCGCGTCGCTTACACTGCTATCGGCGAGGCCCTGCGCAAACCAGTTGAGGCTTTTCTCATCCGGCATTTTGCCCTGGCGAAGATCCGCGATGATCGCGCGCGCCTCCATGGTCAGTCCTGATCCAAGAAATCAGCGTCAAAGGATCCGGGTAGCAAATCGCCCACCGTCGTCTCACTTGTCACGCCATCCATTGTGGCCAGCGTGATCTTTGCATCGCCTTTGGCAAATTCAGCCAACTTTTGACGGCAGCCGCCGCATGGAGGCACCGGCGCGGGGCAGTCAGCGATCACAAAGGCCTCGACCAATTCGGTCTCACCCGCGGCAACCATCGCCGCGATTGCGCCTGCCTCGGCGCAGGTGCCTTCGGGATAGGCCGCATTTTCCACGTTGCAACCCGCATAGATCACACCCGAGGCGGATCGCACCGCCGCGCCAACTTTGAACTTTGAATACGGGGCATAGGCATTTTCGCGTACGGCCTGCGCTGCGGCTTTCAAGGTATCTGCCGATGAACTCATGCTGCTTCCTTCCACATCTACCGCAGATCCCCACGGCAAAGGTCTTTTTTGATCAATTGGTCAGTTTTTATATGTGCCTTCAAAACCCAGTCTGCGCAAGTCGGTCCGAAGCGCAAGGGGCTCGTGGCGTGACCGTATGGACAATTGCGCGCCACGCAGCCCCCGATGCAGTTATCGCTAACGTCCCAACTGCACCGCTGGACACGTCAATTTCAGCCAACAAAGAAGCGCAAAATTATTCCTATCGGGTCAAAACCGGTTCCCAGACAGGGGCCTATAGTTTAATGTTAAACTAAGTTTGGGAGAGCTGTTATGTCCGATACAAAGACCCTGCGCGAAGACGCGTTGCATTACCATGAATACCCGCGCCCCGGTAAGCTGGAGATCCGCGCCACCAAACCGATGGAAAACGGCCGCGATCTGGCGCGCGCCTACTCACCTGGTGTTGCAGAGGCCTGCGTTGAAATCGCCAAGGATCCCACCGCCGCCGCCAAATACACCGCACGCGGCAACCTGGTGGCCGTCGTCACCAATGGCTCGGCCGTTTTGGGCCTCGGCAATATCGGCGCGCTGGCGTCAAAACCGGTGATGGAAGGCAAGGCCGTCCTGTTCAAGAAATTCGCCAGCATCGACTGTTTCGACATCGAGGTGAACGAAACGGACCCCGAGAAACTGGCCGATATCGTCTGCGCGTTGGAGCCGACCTTTGGCGCCATCAACCTGGAAGACATCAAGGCGCCCGATTGTTTTATCGTCGAAAAACTATGTCGCGAGCGGATGAATATTCCGGTCTTTCACGACGACCAGCACGGCACGGCCATTGTTGTTGGCGCGGCGGCCACCAATGCGCTCAAGGTTGCGGGCAAGTCGTTTGAGGACATCAAAGTCGTCTCAACCGGTGGCGGCGCTGCCGGGATCGCCTGTCTCAATATGCTGCTGACCCTTGGGGTAAAGCGCGAGAATGTCTGGCTCTGCGATATCGAAGGGCTGGTCTATGAGGGTCGCGAAAAAGACATGACCCCGCAAAAGGCGGAGTATGCACAAGGCACAACAGCGGCGTCGCTGGCGGATGTGATTGATGGTGCGGATCTGTTCCTCGGCCTCTCTGGTCCGGGCGTTTTGAAGCCAGAAATGGTTGCAAAAATGGCTAACCGGCCGATCATCTTTGCACTGGCCAATCCCACGCCCGAGATCATGCCCGAAGAGGCGCGCGCGGTAAAACCAGATGCGATCATCGCCACCGGGCGCAGCGATTTCCCCAATCAGGTCAACAACGTCCTGTGCTTCCCCTTTATCTTCCGCGGCGCGCTGGATGTGGGCGCCACCGAGATCAACGAAGAGATGAAGGTCGCCTGTGTAGAAGGCATCGCCGAATTGGCGCGCGCCACCACCAGTGCCGAGGCCGCCGCCGCCTATAAGGGCGAGCAGCTGACCTTTGGCGCGGATTACCTGATCCCCAAACCCTTTGACCCGCGTCTGTCCGAGGTTGTCGCCAAAGCCGTGGCCAAGGCCGCGATGGAGACCGGCGTTGCAACACGCCCCATGGATCTGGAGAATTACCGCGACCAGCTGAATGCCGGTGTGTTTAAATCCGCCATGCTGATGCGCCCGGTGTTCCAGGCCGCCGCCACCGCCAGCCGTCGCATTGTTTTTGCCGAAGGCGAAGACGAGCGTGTGCTGCGCGCAGCCCAAGCGATCCTAGAAGAGACAACTGAACGTCCGATCCTGATTGGCCGTCCCGATGTGATCAACCAACGCTGCGAGCGCCTGGGCCTGTCGATCCGCCCGGACCGCGAGTTTGAACTTGTGAACCCGGAAAACGACCCACGCTATCGCGACTATTGGGGCACGTATCACGAGCTGATGGCCCGCAAAGGCGGCACCCCCGATCTGGCCCGTGCGATCATGCGCACCAACACCACCGCGATCGGCTCTGTCATGGTGCATCGCGGCGATGCCGACAGTCTGATTTGCGGCACCTTTGGCGAGTATCGCTGGCACCTGAATTATGTGACCCAGGTTCTGGGCAATGAGACATACCAGCCCGATGGTGCCCTGTCCCTGATGATCCTTGAGGATGGGCCCTTGTTCCTGGCCGATACCCACGTCTGGTCCCTGCCCACCCCCGAACAGCTGGCCAGTGTCGCCATTGGTGCGGCCCGTCATGCGCGCCGTTTCGGGGTCGAGCCCAAGATCGCCTTTTGCTCACAGTCGCAATTCGGCAACCAGGGTATTGGGTCCGGCGCTCGTCTGCGTGAGGCCATCACCCTGCTCGATGGAATGGACACCGATTTCGAGTATGAGGGCGAGATGAACATCGACGCCGCCCTTGATGCCGATTTGCGGGACCGTCTATTGCCCGGCAACCGGCTGACCGGCGCTGCAAATGTTCTGATCTTTGGTCATGCAGATGCGGCCTCTGGCGTGCGCAATATCCTCAAGACCAAGGGCAACGGTCTGGCCGTCGGCCCCATCCTGATGGGCATGGGTAACCGGGCACATATCGTGACCCCATCCGTCACCGCGCGCGGTCTGTTGAATATGGCTGCCATCGCCGGCACCCCTGTGGCGCACTACGGCTAATACAAACTCACTCTCTGCGGATCCGCGCCAGGATCCGCAGCTTGATCTTGGGCCCGACCAGATTGGCATAACCGCCCGCCCCAAACGCATGGCGGTCCAGCTCGCCCGTCAACAAGATGCTCAACCGGTCCAGATCCGCAACTGCACTGCCCCTTTGGCGAAACAGCTGCGCATCCATCACGATCTCTTGCGTCACGCCTTTGACTGTCAGATCACCGCGCAGCTGCGCCTTGTGCACCGTTCCCGAAATATCACGCGCGACAAAGCGGATGTCGCCGTGACGGGCCACATCCAGAACCTGCGCGCTTTTCATCGCTTCGGTGGCAAACAAGAACCCAGCCCGCGCCTGACGGGCATTCAACGTGACCTCAATCTCACTGTTTTCTATGTGATTGAGGTCGATGTCCAAACTGGCCGACGAAACCGGCATCTGCCCCATCGTGGCGCGTCCATCCAAGTAATAGGTGAACCCCACTTCGCTTGCATCGCGCTCTAGCAGATAAAGCTGCGGCGCAGCCAGCAGCGCGCTGCTGCCGGACAGAAGGATGGCTGCACACAAGGATAGTCTCTTTATATAGGGCACTCGAACGCTCCACTTGATTTGGCTTCCTCCCAAGACATAGGGCAACGGGGTTCAGCCGCCGCTCATGTCGTATCACGTTCGCTTGAAGCGTGTATCAGACGGACGCGGTTGCTGCGGTTGCTGCCTCACAACACGCATTGCGAGAATTGCCGCGATGTTTTGCAAACTGGGACACGGTTAACCTGAGGATTTGCAGACTTCGCGACTTTGCAAAATTATTCCGACTGAATTTGTAAACTCTGCACAATAGGCGCGAAATCCCGTTCCAAATGCGTCAATTCGTTTACAAAACTTACGCATATCCCCCGCGTATGCTTGCCAGTTTGCAAACTCGTCGCCTACGCAAGAGTGAGGGAGGACATTTACCATGGGTTATCGCGATATTTATTCCACCTGGCAGGCCGATCCAGAGGCCTTTTGGATGGACGCCGCTAAGGGGATCGACTGGGTCACCGCGCCAAACACAGCGCTCACGGACACGGGAGACGGGCTCTATGAATGGTTTGCAGATGCCACAGTAAACACTTGCTGGAACGCCGTCGACCGCCATGTCGAGGCGGGGCGCGGAGAGCAGACCGCCATTATTTATGACAGCCCTATCACCCACACCAAACGCGAGATCTCATATGTGGAACTGCGCAACCGGGTGGCCACGCTGGCCGGTGCCTTGCGTGCAAAAGGTGTCGAAAAAGGTGACCGAGTCATTATCTATATGCCGATGATCCCCGAAGCGCTTGAGGCTATGTTGGCCTGTGCCCGCCTTGGCGCGGTGCATTCCGTGGTCTTTGGTGGTTTTGCCGCAAATGAGCTGGCGGTGCGGATTGATGATGCCACCCCCAAGGCGATTATCGCCGCCTCCTGCGGAATGGAGCCGGGGCGCGTTGTCCACTACAAACCACTGCTGGACAGTGCCATTGAACTGGCCGCCCACAAACCGGACTTCTGCGTTGTCTTCCAACGTGAACAAGAGGTCGCGCAGCTGATGGAAGGGCGCGACTACAATTGGCACGGCTTCCAATACGGTGTGGAACCGGCCGAATGTGTCCCGGTTGAGGGCAACCACCCGGCCTATATCCTGTATACCTCTGGCACAACCGGCGCGCCCAAGGGTGTGATCCGCCACACCGCCGGCCAGTTGGTCGCGCTGAACTGGTCGATGAAGAACATCTATAACGTCGCGCCCGGCGATGTGTTCTGGGCCGCCTCTGATGTGGGGTGGGTCGTGGGGCATTCCTATATCTGTTACGGCCCGCTGATCCACGGCAACACCACCATCGTGTTCGAAGGCAAGCCGGTCGGCACCCCCGATGCAGGCACCTTCTGGCGGGTGATCGAAGAACATAACGTCACCAGCTTCTTCACCGCCCCCACCGCCTTTCGCGCGGTCAAGCGTGAGGACCCGACGGGGGACTGCATCACCAAATACGATCTCTCCTGCCTCAAACAGGTCTATCTGGCCGGGGAACGCGCCGATCCCGATACCATTATCTGGGCGCAGCAGCATTTGAATGTCCCCGTTGTGGATCACTGGTGGCAGACCGAAACCGGTTGGGCCATCGCTGCCAACCCGCTTGGCATCGAAGAGTTGCCTACCAAGCTCGGCTCCCCTGCCGTGCCGATGCCAGGCTATCACGTCGAAATCCTGGACAATGCGGGACAGCCGGTGCCCGCAGGCACGCTTGGCGCGATTGCGATCAAACTGCCCCTGCCACCAGGAACGTTGCCCACGTTGTGGAACGCCGAAGACCGGTTCCGGAAAAGCTACCTGACCACCTTCCCCGGCTATTACGAGACGGGCGATGCCGGCATGATTGACGAGGACGGCTATATCTCGATCATGGCGCGCACCGATGATGTGATCAATGTTGCGGGCCACCGTCTGTCGACCGGAGGTATGGAAGAGGTTCTGGCAGGCCATCCAGATGTTGCCGAATGCGCGGTGATTGGCGTGACCGACGCGCTCAAAGGGCAGCTGCCCATCGGGTTTTTGTGCCTGAATGCTGGCTGCGCGCGCGATCACAGCGACATCACCCAGGAAGTGGTCAAACGGGTGCGTGAAAAGATCGGCCCGGTTGCGGCCTTCAAACGCGCGGTGGTGGTCGAACGCCTGCCCAAGACACGCTCTGGCAAGATCCTGCGTGGCACCATGGTGAACATCGCCGATGGCATGCCGTTCAAAATGCCCGCAACCATTGATGACCCGGCAATCCTGGACGAGATCAAGACGGCGCTGCAAACCTTGGGATATGCGCCAGATTAACGGTTTTACTGGCGCTTTTCGCAGGCTGCCAATTGCCTGTTAACCCCTCATTAACCCATGCCTCTTTTTAGCGCGTCGCGGATTTCTTCCGCGGCGTCTCTTCGCGTTTTACTTGCAACCTTAAGCATGCGTTCTAGTCTCCGAAGGAGGAGAGAACACATGAAAAATCAAGAGACCTGGCGCTTGGACGCCAGCGGGTTAACTGTGTTGACCCGCACAGGAGCAGTGACCGCAGAAAAGATCACATCCGACGCGTTGGCGCGGTTGGATGCGGTCAACCCGAACCTCAACGCCGTGGTGGAAACCCTACGGGACGAGGCGTTGGAAACCGCCCAGGCGCTGGACAAGACACGCGCTGACGGCGCGCCCTGTGGCCCGCTGCACGGCGTGCCGGTCACGATCAAGATCAATGTGGACCAAAAGGGATGCGCCACCTCGAACGGGGTTGTCGCGCTCAAAGACTTGATCGCCCCCGAGGATGCTCCTGTGGTGGCGAACCTGAAAAAAGCGGGCGCCGTCATCATCGGGCGCACCAATACGTCCGAGTTTTCCTTTCGCGCCGATACCGACAATCCGCTGTTTGGCCGTACACAAAATCCCTGGGGTGCGCATCTCTCCGCCGGCGGCTCTTCCGGTGGGGCTGGCGCGGCCGTGATGGCAGGGATCGGCACGTTGGCACATGGCAATGACATTGGCGGCTCTTTGCGGTTTCCGGCAGCAGCCACCGGTGCTGTGACGTTGAAACCGGGGCTGGGACGTGTGCCCGCCTGGAACCCGAGCCAAAGTGGCGAGCGTGGGCTGCTCGCACAAAGCATGTCTGTTCAAGGATTGCTGACACGGTCTGCGCGCGATCTGGATCTGTCGATGCCATCGTTGATTGCCGCAGATGCGCGCGACCCGCTGCACAGCCCCGCGCCGTGGCAGGGTAAACCGATCGACGGGCCCATCCGGGTGGCTATGACCCGTGAGACATATGGCTATGACCTGCACCCGGATGTGGATGCCGCCCTAGAAGCCGCCCAAGACGCTTTGGTTGAGGCAGGCTACCGTGTCGAAGAGGTTGAAACACCCAGCGTGTTCGAAGCCGGGCGCATCGGGTATCGCGCCTTGCTGGGGGAAGTCAAAACGCTGATGGGGCGCGACATCACCGATATGGGGTCCGAGACCATCCGCAACGTTTTCGCCAGCTACTATCAGGAGTTCTCCCCCCTGTGCGGCACCGATCTGTTGCGGGTGATGTCGGAACGCAGCCGCTTTATGCGGGATTGGAACCAATTTCTGGCGCGGTATCCGCTGGTTCTGTCGCCCTTCATGTTCCGCCCCTTCTTTGCGCCGGGCCGCGATACCGAAGGGCACGACGGGGTGCAGGAGGTTCTGGGCGAAGCGATCTATTCTTATGCGATGAATTTTCTCGGCCTGCCTGCGGTCTGCCTGCCGGCGCGGCTGGCAACGGGACCTGCAGGGCCCCAGCCGATCAACGTGCAAATCATCGCGCAGCGGTGGCGCGAAGATCTGGCCGTTTCGGCCGCCCAAGCGATCGAGGATCGTTTGGGGCAGATGTGTCATCCCCTGTGGGAGATAATGGAGGGCTAAGCCGCCCTCCACCGTTTCAATTACAGCGTGCGTTTGCCTTCGGAGGCGCGGGTCGGCACCAGCGCCTGCATCAGTCGCCCCATATGCAAAACGCCAACCGGCGCGCCGCTTCCATTGGTCACCCGATAAGAGGCATCGGTTTTCCCGCCGCTCAGCGCAATGACCTGCTCCAACGTGGTTTCCTGGTCGATCTCATCCGAGATCGCCTCATCTGTGTTGGGCTCCATGATGGAGCGTACCCGCAGAACCCGCGCCCGGTTGATGTCAGAGATGAAGTCCACGATATAGTCATCTTCGGGCTGCAACAGAATATGCTGTGGCTCCCCCTGCTGGATCACTTTACCGTCCTTCAAGATCACCAGATGGTCCGCCAGTTTCAGCGCCTCATCCAGGTCATGGCTGATAAAGACGATGGTCTTGGCCAGCTCCTTTTGCAGCTCCAACAACAGGTTCTGCATGTCGGTCCGGATCAGCGGATCCAGCGCCGAGAACGCCTCGTCCATCAACATGATCGGCGCATTTGACGTCAGCGCGCGGGCGATGCCCACACGTTGCTGCATGCCACCGGACAGTTGATGGGGATAGCGGTCCTCGAAGCCGGCCAGACCAACCCGCTCCAGCCATTTGATGGCATCCGCGCGATAGGATTTGGCCTCCTCCCCGCGCACAATCGGGGCCAGGGCGACATTTTCCAGAACGGTCCGGTGCGGCAACAGAGCGAAGTGCTGAAACACCATCGACATCTGCGTGCGCCGCATCTCGCGCAGGGCAGTATCATCCAGCTCCAGCACATTGTCGCCCTGAACCAGAACCTCTCCCGCTGTGGGGTCAATCAACCGATTCACGTGACGGATCAGGGTGGATTTACCAGAGCCCGAAAGCCCCATGATCACCGTGATCTCACCCTGTTTCATATCGACGTTGATGTCCTGCAGGCCCAACACGTGACCGTGTTTTTCCAACAGCTCATCCTTGCCCATGCCGGCATAGACATGGTCCATCATTGTCTCAGGCTCAGCGCCAAAGATCTTGTACAGCTTGCGGATCGAAATCATCACATCGTTGGTCATCATCGCCCTCCTTAGTGATTCTGCGCCGCATTAGCGCGGGCAACGGCGGTTTTTGTGACACGGTCCAGCATAACGGCCAGCACTACGATACCGAGCCCAGCCACAAGGCCAACACCCAATTCCAGGTTACGAATGCCGCGCAGCACCAGAACGCCAAGACCCGGCGCGGAGACCAGCGATGCAATCACAACCATTGCAAGGCTCATCATGATGGTCTGGTTAATACCAGCCATGATGTTGGGCAATGCGAGCGGGATCTGCACCTGAAACAGCTTCTGGCGCGGGGTCATGCCAAAGGCCTGCGCGGCCTCCATCACCTCTTTGTCGACCAGACGAATGCCAAGATCGGTCAAGCGCACCACCGGCACAATCGCATATAGGATGATCGCAATGCCATACAGCTTGCTCTCGGTGACGCTGAACAGGAAAATAAGCGGGATCAGATAGACAAATGTCGGCAGCGTTTGCAGCATGTCCAACACCGGCAACATGATCCGTTGCAATCGGTCTGATCGCGACATGGCGATGCCAATTGGGACCCCCAACAGCACACATATCGCCGCACAGACAAAGATGATGGCGAGGGTTTCAACCGCGTAGGAATAGTGGTCGATAAACGCCAGCGCGCCAAGCGACGCGGCAACAAATCCGACCAGCTTCATCGACTTGGTGACATAGAAGGTCAGCAAGAACAAAAGCGGCATGATGACGAACCAGGGGGCCGACTGGGCCACATAAAGCGCGCCGTCCAACATCCAGCTGAGCGGTTGCGTGATCGGATCAAGCACAAAGCGCAGTGCATCCTTGATGGCCAGAAACCCCTCTTCGAGCCCTTTGGTCAGCTCTCGCGATTTCGGAAAGTTCGAGCAGGCCTCGTTCAAAACATCCATGGACGGAAACGGAAGATCCCAAACGGATGTCTCCTTGGCTCCGCCGCCCTGGGCCAAAAGATCCGCCATTGAAAGTGGCGCGGCACTGCTGCCAGCTTCACACCAATCCCGAAGGCCCAGCGTGTCGAAAAGAAAGTCATAGCTCGCCATAATCTGTCCTTTGCGTATGACCCAAAATAACAAACGCCCGCGCGTACTGGCGGGCGTTCGTCGTTTTAGCCGAATTAGTTGAGGATTTGCGACAGGTTGGCTTTTGCGTCGTCGCTCAACCAGCTGGCCCAGACCGACTTGTTGTTGATCAGGTAATTCACAGCCGCTTCTTCTGCAGAGGCGTTGTTGTCATCCTGCCAAGCCAGAATGCCGGACATCTCTTCTGCGGTGAAGGAGATGTTGGACATCAAAGTCGCCACTTCGGGTTGCGACTCCTCGAACTCTTGCGTGACAACCGTCCAAACGGGCGACGGCGGGAAATCGGACACTTCAGGTGCATCCCGATCTGCGGTCTGGTTGCGGTGATGTGCTTCGGGATCGATGGGGCCAATTTCGATCCGGGTCATGTTGTATTTGCCCATGATCTTGGTCGGGGACCAGTAGTAGCCAAACCAGGGCTCACCCGCCTCATAGGCCGATGCCAACGAGGCCGCCAACGTTTCGCCTGAACCGTGACCAAAGATTTCGATGCCTGCGTCCTCAACACCAACCGCGCGGGTTAGGTTGTCATTCAGGATCCGGCAGCCCCAACCGTCGGGGCAGTTGTTGAAGCGACCGCCGACCAAGGCGGGATTGGCCAAAACGCCTTCGATTGTGGTCAGCTCAGGATGCGCTTCGGCCAGATAGGTCGGGATCCACCAACCTTCAACACCACCGGGGCTCAGAACTTCGGTCAGCTCTTTGACACGACCGGCTTCGCGCAGCTTGACGTAAGCCTCACCACCGCCATTGATCCACATCTCGGTCACAATGTCAGGCTCGCCGTTTTCGGACAGCGAGGTCACAGCCGGAACGGTATCAGACGGCACGCGGGTGACATCACAGCCGTAGCCATGGGTCATCAGAAACGTTGAAATCTCGGTGACGATAGAAGCAGAAGCCCAGTTCATCTCGGTGATGGAGACTTCACCACAATCGCTGGCCATGGCAAAACCTGGCAGAACAAGCGCACATGCGGTCGCTGCAATTTTGTATTTCATCTTTATTCCCTATCTTTTCTATTTATTGACAAACCGACAAATTAATCCCAAATCGAAACTCACATTTTTCCGCGTTTCCCTCAGGTTAACCGATCATCTTTTTGTGGCACTAGATGCCAGAACACATATTCACGTTTCGTCAACCTGATACGCAGCGTCGAGAGCATAATCCCCAAACGCCGCAAACAGACTATGCTGGTCGCTTTTGTACAACATCTATCGCCGAGCACAACTAAGTCACGAATGTTGTCATTGAACAAAAACGACACCGCTATCCAAATGCAGCCCCGTAGAAATGTGAACAATCGATTTGTTGGCCGAAACTTGTAGTGGGTTTTGCGGCGTTTGGCGTGAGACTTGCGTCAGGCGAACTGCTCAGAAATCAGTCGTTCTTCCAAACCATGGCCGTGATCGAACAAAATTCGGTGGGTTACCTCTTGCTCGGTTCTGATTTCAACCCAGTCCACATCGACAAATGATTCTGAATCGGCATGCGCCATCACCGGGCGTTTGTCCGCTTCCTGAACCTCAAATCTGACGCAGGCCTCGCTGGGCAGCAGCGCACCGCGCCACCGGCGGGGGCGAAAGGCTGCAATCGGTGTCAGCGCCAATACATCGGCACCAATTGGCAGGATCGGCCCATGGGCCGAGTAATTGTATGCGGTCGATCCAGCCGGTGTGGCAACCAAGGCCCCATCGCAGACCAGTACCTCAAGCCGCTGGCGACCATCGACCAGGATCTTCAGCTTGGCCGCTTGCGGTCCGGAGCGCAGCAAAGAGACCTCATTGATGGCCAGCGCGAGATGTTCTTCCCCGTTGCGGCTCATCGCGCGCATGGACAGTGGGCGGACAATCTCTTCTTCTGCGGCTTCCAAACGATCGATCAATCCGCTTTCATTATATTCATTCATCAAGAAGCCGATGGTGCCTCGGTTCATACCGTATACCGGCACCTCAAGGTCGAGCATCTCTTGCAGAGTTTCCAACATGAAACCATCGCCCCCAAGGGAGACAACCACATCGGCATCTTCGGGGCGGGAATCACCGTAGCGACCGATCAATGCGGCCCGCGCGGTTTGCGCCACCGGGGCGCGACTGGCCAAAAAGGCAATTTTCACAGGATCGACCTCTGTTTCCGGTGTTACGCGTTTGGTTCCAAAACAATCACAGCTTTTCCCGAATGACCAGACATAGACCAGCGAAGTCGCTGGGAAATCCTAAAATGTCGCTTTACATTCTTCACATCCCGTGATGTTTCCTATAGGAAATTTTTCACCTTTCACCCTCCAGCCTGACGGAGCGAGCATGACCACGACCCGTGATCCCGGTTTCTTCACCCAATCCCTGTCCGAGCGCGACCCTGAACTCTTTGAATCCATCACAAACGAGCTGGGCCGCCAGCGTGATGAGATCGAATTGATCGCATCGGAAAACATCGTCTCTGCCGCTGTTATGGAAGCGCAAGGCTCTGTCTTGACCAACAAATACGCCGAGGGCTATCCTGGCCGTCGCTATTACGGCGGCTGCCAACATGTCGATGTTGCCGAAAATCTGGCAATCGACCGCGCCAAAGAACTGTTTGGCTGCGAATTCGCCAATGTTCAGCCGAATTCCGGTTCGCAAGCCAACCAAGGCGCGTTCCAGGCGATGATCCAACCCGGCGATACCATCCTGGGTATGAACCTGGCCTCCGGCGGTCACCTGACCCACGGTGCCGCCCCGAACCAGTCGGGCAAATGGTTCAACGCGGTGCAATACGGCGTGCGCAAGCAAGACAACCTGATCGATTATGATGAGATCCAGGAGCTGGCGACCGAGCACCAGCCAAAACTAATCATCGCCGGTGGTTCCGCCATCCCGCGTCAGATCGATTTCGCCAAGTTCCGTGAAATCGCAGACAGTGTTGGCGCGTTCCTGATGGTCGACATGGCGCATTTCGCGGGTCTGGTTGCCGCCGGTGAACACCCCTCGCCTTTCCCTTACGCGGATATTGCGACCACCACGACCCATAAAACCCTGCGTGGCCCACGTGGCGGCATGATCCTGACCAACAACCCGGATCTGGCGAAAAAGATCAACTCTGCCATCTTCCCCGGCATCCAAGGTGGCCCGCTGATGCATGTCATCGCTGGTAAAGCCGTAGCCTTTGGCGAAGCGCTGAAGCCTGAGTTCAAGACCTACCAAAAGCAAGTCCGCGCCAATGCAGTTGCGCTGGCGGATGAGCTGATGAAAGGTGGCCTGGACATCGTCACCGGCGGTACCGACACCCACGTGATGCTGGTGGATCTGCGCCCCAAGAAAGTCACCGGCAATATCGTCGACAAAGCCTTGGGCCGCGCGCATATCACCACCAACAAAAACGGCATCCCGTTTGACCCGGAAAAGCCCACCGTAACCTCGGGCATCCGTCTGGGCACACCGGCAGGCACCACCCGTGGTTTTGGTGAGGAAGAATTCCGCGAGATCGCCCGCTTGATTGTCGAAGTTGTTGATGGTCTGGCCGCAAACGGCGACGACGGAAACACAGAAGTCGAAGCGGAAGTTCGCGCCAAAGTCGCCGACCTCTGCAGTCGCTTCCCGCTGTACCCGAACCACTAAAGTTCGCAGAACCACGAAAATTCAACCGCCGCCCTTCTCTTAGGGCGGCGGTTTTCTGTTGGCATGTCTCACTTTGTCTTTTGTAGGATCTGGAGGGCCAGAAAACAGGCACTCCCGCGCCCTGACCTCGCATCAAAGATGCGATGCCACAGGCCTTGGGCATCGCATCGCGTCCCTACGGGCCACGATGCGGTCCGGGCACATGCCAAACTTATCTTCTAGAAATGCTATGTCAAAGGAACGCCGCCTGCACCGCGCAATAGCGCGGTGCCACGCCCAACGCTTTGGGGGTTTTCTTTGAAAACGTTCAAAGGGGCGGGAGCGCCTGTGGTCGGCTTTCAGACGAACCCGCGCAAACGCAGGACAGTAATCAACAGCACTGCAACGGCCAGAACCGCAAATCCCATGCTGCCCAGCACATCCAGTACCCGTCCTCGACGTCGGTCTGCGACATTGATGTTTTTCAAATGCCCGCGCACTTCTTTGGCGGCCTTGCGCAAGGGTGCCTGGTCCACGGTCATCTGCAACTTTGGATGCGCCAGCAACGGCAGCGCCGCAGCAAGTTTCAACCCCTGCCGATAGATCCTGCGCGGCAACTGGCGGCGACGCTTTTTCAACACGGTTTCAAGATCGCCGCGCCCACCCTCTCGGCTGCGTAACAAGCCATGAAGCTCTTCAATCTCTGCAACCAAATCCTGCGCCATGTGGGAGTGCCCTGCTTCGCCCAAATCTTGGCGCACCCTATCAGCAGCTCCTGCGCGCTTCAATCGCGGCCACCGGGAAAACGCCGGTGAAAAACACTGGCTCCTGTTTCAAATCAAAGCTATCACGCCCTTATGCTGAACACGATCTCTCATGGAACCGCCACCGACCTCCCTCCTTTGTTGATTGTGCACGGGCTTTATGGCTCGGCCCGCAATTGGGGGGTGATTGCCAAACGCCTGTCTGACACCCGGCAAGTCATTGCGGTGGATCAGCGCAACCATGGCTTCAGCCCCTGGACGGACACCCACAGCTATCCAGAACTCGCCGATGATCTGGCCGAGGTGGTTGATGCCCACGGTGGCCAGATGGATGTGATCGGCCATTCCATGGGGGGCAAGGCCGCGATGACCCTGGCGCTGACACATCCCGGTAAAGTCCGCCGCCTTCTTGTCGCCGATATCGCGCCCGTGGCGTATACCCACAGCCAGATCCAATTTATCAAAGCCATGCGCACCGTCGATCTTGCCAATCTGGAACGCCGCTCGCAGGCCGAGGAACAGCTTTCTGCCGCTGGCGTCGACCCAGCGCTGCAAAGCTTTTTCACCCAGTCGCTGGATGTCGCCAACAAACGCTGGCGGTTGAACCTCGACACGCTGGAAGATCAGATGCCGCTGGTGCTGTCCTTTCCCCAAGAGATCCGCGGCCAGTGGGACGGGCCTGCCCTGTTTCTTGCGGGCGCAACCTCAGACTATGTGCAGCGTGAACACCGCCCCCGGATCAAATCGCTGTTTCCAGAGGCAAAATTCGCCAAAATACCCGGCGCTGGCCATTGGCTGCACGCAGAAAAACCGCGCGAGTTTGAGGCGGCGGCGCGCGCGTTTCTCAACGCCTGACGCGCCCCAGACGCCAACTGACATATTTTCCCACAGAAAGGTGAATTGACCTGTGACCCCCTCGCGCGGGACAACCCACGTGATCTTCGCCGTGTCGGACATCCAGTCGAGGCCGGTCGTATTTGAAGGGGAACAGGTTCTTTTGGTCACAAAAATTTTCGCATGTGCAGCGTTTGCAACGCTTGCGTTCACCAGTCAATCCATCGCTTGCGGAGCGCAGACCGACTGCAAAATCGGCGACCGTCATTACCGCATCCACATGCCGGCCGGGCACGATGCCTCTCACCCCCTCGGCGCGATCATTTTCACCCATGGCTACAAAGGCACGGCCAAAGGCGCGATGAACAATTCCAATCTGACCCAACTGGCGGATGATTTGGGCGTGGCGCTGATTGCCACCAAATCTGCCAAGGATGATTGGTCGATCCCCGGCGCGCCCTCCAGCGTCACCGACCCCGATGTGGATGAGCTGGCCTACTATGATACGGTTTTGGCCGATGTCACCGCGAAATTCCCCGTCGACCCAGACCAACTGATGCTCACCGGTTTTTCGGCAGGCGCCATGATGGTGTGGAACCTCGCCTGTCACCGCAGTGAGAAATTCGCAGGCTTCGTGCCGATGTCGGGCACATTCTGGCAGCCGGAACCGCTGACTTGCGACACTCCGCCCGCCAACGTCATCCACATTCACGGCACCACTGACAAGATTGTCCCCTTGGAAGGGCGCAAGGTTTTGGACACCCACCAGGGCAGTGTCTCGGACGTGTTAGAGATGTACGGCCGCTACGGTGCGTTTTCCGACACCGGCAAAGCGTCTCTGGGCGAACTGGCCTGTGACACGCAGGCGAACGCGGCTGGTGATATCTTGAACTACTGCACCTTTGACGGCGGTCATACTTTCAAGGCGGAGTATCTGAAATCTGCCTGGGATCTACTGGCCACAACCGGCAAGCTCTGACGCGTCAGGTTACATCCAACCCAACGGCGGTCTAGGCTCTGTCGTTGGATATTTGGCTGGTTCTGAATTCACAGTAAGCGGTGTTTCCGCCCCACGCTTACGGCATATCGCCTGATCTGCGTTTCAGAGTCCTCATTGTTTTTGGGGGAATTTCTCGATGGGAGCTATAAGCGCGTTTCTGGCGAATGTACCTCGGCGTTCGGACGGCAAGCGGAAGTGGCCGACGGATCAGAAGGCGCGGATTGTGGCGGAGACATTGCTGAACTGAGGGCGATCATCCGCGCGCAGTGGCATCAGAATGCGCGGCTCGAAGCTCTGGTTGCGTCGTTGAAGAAAGCTCTCTTTGGTGCCAAGTCCGAGAAGATCGACACTGCCCAATACGAGCTGGAACTCGAAGACATCGAGACCGCCATCGCGCAGGTGGAAGCCGATGAACGCACAGCACCCATGCGGTCTCCAAAACCTCGCCAAACCAATCGCGGATCATTGCCCAAACATCTGGAGCGGGTGGAAGTGGTCATTGAACCCGAGCCATCCTGCGCCTGCGGAACTGAGCGTCATGTCATTGGCGAAGATGTCAGCGAACGGCTGGATATCATCCCCGCCCAGTTCCGCGTGATTGTCACCTGTCGCCCCAAATACGCTTGTCGATCCTGCGAGGCGGGATTGCCCAAGCTCCTGCAGCGCACACATCATTGCGGGCGGCGTGCCACCCGCACAGCCGGACCATCATAGGTGGACAAGCCGCGATATAGGCCGACATAACGATCTGGACGATTTGTCAGGCGGTCTATCCAATCCACCCAGGCGTTTGGAGCGGTAGTGCGAGCGTCGGCCACCGCAACAGCAGGCGCCATCCTGGCCCCAAGTAGGCGACACCCGCTGTTGCTGTAGTGAATGTCTTCCAGCTCGTGCTGATGCCCCTCGACACCGTCCACAAAAGCGACGTTTGGAAGTTCCTGTGCCAGTTGTGCGTTGATACCGGTGATCTTCTCGCGATTTGGGATGCCGAAATATGTCCACTGTGGCGGACCACCAAATGACACCCAAGGCGCATCCGGATACCCCCACGCCTCGCGAATTCCGGTGACACATCGACGGGTTGCGTCTAGAAGCATCGCATAGTCCGCTTCGTCTGCATCGTTTTCGTTCAGAGGATGGCCAAGGAATATTGGCGGCAAAACCGTCCGATCAGGGAACGTGTCCGCAATGGCCGCATCTGTCGCGTTCTTCCAGTTTCCCGAAACGTGGGCGTTGTACAATGCGCCAAATCCTTGGCTGTCCGGCCCATTGCCGCCAATGTCCCACGCGGGGTCTGTTCCGTCCGGATGCCACGGTCCCTGCCCGTCAATGGTTCCGCCGCGCGAAATGCCTCGACCGCCAACGGCCGTCGGAACAAGGACATAGATCACGTCATTTGTGTCCGCATCCGCCAGTGCTTTTGCAAAGCTGATGGCGGGGGTGGTTGCTTTAAAGCTCTCGCCACCCGGTCGCGGGATACCCAAGGTATGATCAAGATCACGAAGCTGCCCGTTTGCCGGATCCAGCCAGCGCAGGCGGGCATCGTCATCTTCAGCAGTCAGAACGGCATTTGGCCCGTCGTCGGGGCCAATATCATTGGACGCACCCAAGATGACAATCGGCCGACTGTAGCCGTTTGTCGCGGCAGGGGCATCGATCGCCCCAACAGTGACCGTGCCATCATTGTTACGGGCCGTAGGGAGCGCAGCGACAGCCTCAAGGGATTGCAGGGTGACCGTGCCGTCCTGGTTGCGCAAAAGGCGGGTGATCGCGGCGAGAGGACGCAAAAGCAGAATATTCGCGATGCTGAGCGCCAAACCTAACATCAGAGCCACCCAACAACGGTCGCTGTCGTGCCCGAGGCCTCGACACTGACCGGCGAGAAAAGAAGCGTTTCGCCAGCGACCACAGTGTAAGAAAGGACGGTCCCTCTTTCGTCACGAAGCGCCAAGGTGCCCGCGGAGGTCACGCGCAGGACCCGAGGGCGGATGGGGAGAGCAACCCCGTCGGCTGGTGTGATTTCAAAGTGTCTGAAAGCAGGGCTATCAAGATCGCGTTTTCGATCCGCAAACGGGTCATACACCATTGGGTTTTCCTTTTTGATGGACGGGCTTATTCGGCCTGAGATCCGAGTTTGTTGATGAACTTTCGATTGAACCTCAGGGCCACTTGGCCTTCTCTGCGTGCCCAATCATCGCGCTGTGCCTTGGTTGCTGAGCCACCGGCTGCACGTTTTTCCTGCCGGATTTTGCGGAGCTGTTTGTCCGCAAGTTTCAGATCCCCGGACAGGGACGCCATCTCGCGCATATCGTCGCTGACACGATCGCCGGTGTCTTGCTCGACTTTGATGCCTTCCACAGCCTCAAGAACTTCTGTCCTGAAACGGTAATACCGGTCGCGGTCTATCCAAACACCCGTTCCAGTGTGGACACTGCGCGCAACCGGTATCCGGTGGCTCTCCGTAATGTCGAATTCGCCGCTCAG
Organism: Epibacterium ulvae; assembly: GCF_018678075.1. Lineage (GTDB taxonomy): Bacteria > Pseudomonadota > Alphaproteobacteria > Rhodobacterales > Rhodobacteraceae > Epibacterium > Epibacterium ulvae_A. The sequence goes on from NZ_JAHHIR010000013.1 coordinate 91,050, forward strand.
CAGCTTTGAGGTAGTGTCCGAAACACGCCCGGCAAAACGGCCGGCGCCGCCTGTAGCGAACGCCATGATGTGATCGATGTATTCCGGAGATATGTCGATAGCTCCCGACTGGGCACGGTTCCCTCCAGTTGCCCGGTTCAAGCCTTCAGCCACAAATTTCCCCAGATCCGTGACCGAAGCGTAATGCTTGTAAGCATCTGGCCCATAATCGTTGAAAGGGTTCTCCGGACGGATAGGGCGCCCCAACCAATCGCGGTTCGTCGCGGTTTCAATCAGTGTATCCGTTGCCATCGGAGACAAGAATTTCACTGCGCTGAGGCCCGCATTGTCTGACTGGTCAACAGCAATCGGAGAGAAAGCAGAGAAAACGGCTGAGAAAACGTCACCGAACGCTTCACCTGGCTCTTTGACGCCCCGCCGCACCTTCCCGATCTGTTTTCCAAGATACGGAAACACGTTGTAACCATAGGGCATTGGGATCGTCGCCGCGTCACCGCCGCTGGCCATGATCACAAAGTTCATCTCCAGCTTCCAATCCGCGATCTTGTCATACGCAAGCTCGCCGTCATCATCCTCTTCGGAGAGGCCAGCATTGATTGCGTCTTCAAAGACGCCATAAGCCACGAGGCCTGCAGCGTATTTGGCCATGCGTCGGCTGGTCATCGCCCGGATCAGAACCTGCGAACCCTGCACAGCTGCGTTGAAGAACGGATAGATCGCGTTGAGGTTTGCACCCGCCGTGCCGCGGCGATTGAAGTTCACGGTCAGGTTCTTTGATAGGCTCGCAGCCTTCGATTTTGACCAGCCGTTTTTTCTGGCTTCCACGTAGGCCGCCAATCTGATCGCGTTATCAACCGACAGGTTCAATCTTTCCACACCAGACAGGAGGCTATTGTCTCGCGTCGAGAACAGCGCCGATGGAGAAGTGGCTACCTTGAGCGCGCGCGCGGCTTTGTTGCCGCTGGCAAGCCGTACACGACGCGCCAGATCATCTTTCCCGGCTTCGGGTTGGTCAAGCTGCCAGAAGGAGACCTTCCCCCCGGCTTCCTCAAACTCTTTGTACCATTTGGTCCATTCGGTATCGGTTTTGTTGCCCTGCCCTTGGTAGACCGCAACAAATGCCTTTCGCCAATCGCGCACCATCGCCTTTGCGATCCGGTTGCGATCTTCCTTCCCGAAATTGCGGATGTTGATCTGCGCGGCTTGAATATCTCGGAACGCATTGCGCACCACGAATTCAGGATCAAGCATCGTGTTCACAGCCGAGAAGTAGCGTGAGACCGAAGACATAACGCGCATGATCACGTTCATCTGGTCAGCGCCGATCGTTCCGGCCGCACGCGCCAGTCGCTCATCACGGAACATGATGCGACGCTCTTTACCGTCGATTTTCACGGCGAGTTCGTTTGGCTCCAGCCGTTGCGCCGCCGGACCTACCGCGCGTTCCTCTACCCGACCGGTCGCCTTGTTGAAATACCGCTTCATTTCCACCTGGCGCACGGACCACAGGTTTGCGCTTTCGTGCTGAGACACCAGATCAAAGAGAGATTTGCCCACACGGTTCTTTTCCGCGCGCACAGACACCTCCTGTGCCTGTGTGATTGCGGCAATCAGAGGATTGAACGCCTCGCTCTTACGGCCCAGAGCTTGGCGGCTCTCAGGGCCTCGTGTGGAATATCGGCCGCCTACCCCTTCGGTTTCGAGCATTGCGTCATAGTGATCTGTTTCCGCGAAGCCTTTTAAAGGCACATAGGCTTTGTATTGGGCACGCCACACAGCTGCATCGCTGGCCTTCATCAGGCCCGCATCAACACGTAGATCAAGCGTTCTCTCGCTCAGCTGGTCGATCAGATCGCCAATTTCTTGGTACGTCGCCGCATGAGGTCCGTTTTTCACGTCATCAAGGATCTTTTTTGCATCTGCTGTAGACATGCCAGAACCGCCGTCTGGCAGCTGATCGTTGATAGATGCGATGTAAGCGTTTCTTTCTTCGGCGTGGCGCGCTGTCAGCAACTGTCCGACAGTATCAACCGTGACCTTTCCCTTGCTGTCTGCGAGCAAAGAGATGATCGGTTTCGCGAAGTCCTCATCCACTTCGAAGAGATGGCGCCCCACCTTCCCGCTGAAGGTCTCTTCCGCAAGATATGGCTGCATTCCTTCCGGCAGCGGGCGGCCGGTGGCGCGCTCGATCGCTTCCTGCGCCCTGAGGACAGGCAAGAACCGGTCCTGAAAAATGATCCGTGCCCGGTCAATCTTGTCATGGGCAGCAGCCGCGCCGCCGGACAATCTTCCCCAGACGCCATTGCCGCCTTTGGCGAGTTCGTCCCAAACGGAGCGATCGGGGATGTGCAGGGGCTGTGGTTGCCCGAACAAACCCTGCACCGGTTTCTGGATCCGGATCTGGCGTTGATACTTGGTCTCGCCGGGTCTGCTGCCCTCGTCAGCGCGCGCGCCCACTTCGCCATTATCCACTGCCGTGAAGATGTCCTCAGGTTTGGTGACGCCTGCTCCGGTCAAGGCCTCCTTCAACGCCCGGAAGAACCGTTTTATCTTTGAGAATGATTTTGGCGCATCTGGCACATTCTTACGGTCCGAGGCGAAGTCGGCGAAAGCCTCAGCTATGGCCTCTTCCACCTGTGCATCCCGATCGAGATCTGGATAGCGCTCTTCGATGTCGTATTTCTTGATCCATTCTTGGTCAGCGCGCTTGGTGAGCGAATTCCACTCGCTATCTTTGAAAAGGCCGCGCGCGCGCAGCACATGAATGGCCTCGTGATTGACCGTGTGCAAACCATCAAGAGATTTGCCAATGAGAATTGAAATTTCCCCATCTTTTCCGATGGTTGTGGAGCCTTGCTCGTCAAGATCTTTGTCCAGTGATAGATCCACGTCTCGGATTACCAGCTGATCCAGGCGCGATCGAAGATTGTCCACGACATCTTGGAGCTTTTCTTGATCCAGTTTTGACGGTCGTGAATTGAATTCTTCAACACTTCTGGCTACATTAAGGATGTCCTCGGCGGAGAGGATGTCCGGCAGTTCCTTACCATCAGTTTTGAGAGCTGACGCCACCCACGTAGCCGCCGAGGAGCCATCCTCCAAAAACTCAACCGCCTCGATCGTGTAGAGTGGATTCTGCTTTTGATCCGAAACCGTCTCTTTCACGGTCAATTTCGCCATTGACGCTCCACCATCAGGCTTGTCTAGGCGCGCGAAGAACCTGTGTATCCCTTTGATTGAGGGTTCACCTTTGGCGTCGTCTTTTACCCAACCATGAATCGAGTTTTCGAACAAAGCGTCGATATTGGCGACAGCAAGGGAATGGGAAGGGGCGCTCTCAGACTGGTTCACAGCTTTCGAACTGAGCATCTTATCCAGAGCATTGCGTGAGACGACAGCTGAAATACCACTGTCTCGGTTGATGATTTCGTTGCCTTGAAATTCGCGGACCGCTGCCCTGGCCTCAGAAAAGGATGATGCTGGCCTGCGCGCTGGAGCATGACCCCGCGCAACTGCCGACGCCTGTTTGAGCGTCTTCGCAGGTGCCACATCCAAATTCAGCTGCGATTGATCATCAAAGAGCGGGCCAGCATCTTCTTGCTCCACCGCTGTGCTAATACGGCTTTGTTGTTGGCGCGCCGAAATGGAACGCGCCTCATCGGCTGAGCGTGCCTCTGCGCTCCGCTCTACGCTTTGTTCCGCGCCTGGAACAATGGATTGCTGCCCAGCGTCAGTGTCTTCAAATTGGAAACCTTGAGAACTTAGTTCTCCTGATGAACTTGGGCTCGCTTCGCCGACATCAGAGAATTGATCTTCTGCATTTGCCGTTTGGCTTCCGCCCTCTGATCCGGGGAGCTGTTCGGTGACATTTCGATCTGCCGGAACCGCTTGAACAGGTTCACTGCTTCGTGCTGTTTCGGCGTTTCCGGATTGTTCAACCAGTCCAGATTGCTCGGCGAATTCGGGTTCTGCATTGTTTTCAACACTCCTGTGGATCTGCCACCAGATCGCATCTTCAACACTACCGCCAGCTTCATCCAAACGGCTGATCAGCTCTTGGCGCTCGGCTTGCGAAAACGTCTCGGCCAGTCCAGTTTCAGACAATGTGCCATTAACGCTGGACACGACAATACCATACCTTTCATCGGGCGTGGAAATATCTTCTTCCGGGCGTGCGATGAATGCGGTGGCGCCATGCTGTGCGGTTAAGTCGATCGGGTCGGGGTCGGGTTCAGAACTGCGGAAACGCTCTTCCGCTTCTCGGGCATCTTGCGCAATCTGCAATTCAGCTTGTTGCCCAACGCGCAAGGGGGCTCCTCGCACCTCAGATTCCAGCGCATCAATGATCGCGTCACGGTTCAGGTAACCGTTTCCATCTTCGCCCAGGGCATACCGGTATTCTCCGAATTCCGCAGCGGGCAGGTTGTCCAAATCTCGAACGCCGCTGGTTGAGAACAATCCGGGGGCCGACCTGGGCGTGATGCCCCGTGCGCGCAGCTCCTCCCCGATGGGAGACGCGGGTTGTATCTTGATCCCGCGACCTTTCAGCTCATTGGCAATCGGGCGGCTCAATAGTTTTGGCCTGGACTGTTGCTTTGGACGCGACTGGACCTCAACTGGTGCTTCAATGCCAAGGCGCGTTTCGATTTCTGACGCGCTATCCAAAATCGCGGTGCGCGCTTCATCGGACAGCTGAATGGATTGATCTTCGGCGCGCGCGCGCAGGCGACGGGCAGTGGTAATCTCAACTTCTCGATCGAAGTCCGCCTGAGCCTGCTGAGGGTCGGGTAGTCAAAAGCTTGCATCGAAGGCTGGGTCGTATCCATCTCCTTCATCCCTCACCGTTGCAACATCGATCAAATGGAGAGAGCGGAATGAACGACCTTTCCAACATCCTTTACTTTGTTTTTTTCGGCTTCCTCGCGGCCTTCGCTTACGGCCCTTACCGCGTGGGCCAGAAATTCGGAAAATTTGCAGCTGGTTTTCATTACGAAGCCCAAATCGAACGGACCAAACAATGACCACCATCGACATCAGCACAGCCGCGATCGAGGTGGAGGCACAGCGCTTGGAGTACATCAACTTCGACAAGGCATGCCCGCAAGCAACGCTTCTGCGCGCACTGGCCCAAGACCGGGACATGGCATTGGTAGAGGCCCATCAGGCGAAATGCCGTGAGCACGTCCTGAAGGACAACACGGGCGAGTGCCGGCGCCTGAGAAGGGGGCTGAATGCAGCTGGCCTGCGGATCAAACAGCTGGATGAAAAACTTGCTGATGCCCTGGTGGAAGCCGCTATGGCCCACCGGTGCTCCTTTGCGACCGCCGGACAAGCAATCCGTGAAGCGCTCGGCACCCTACCCAAATCTCTGGAGATCGAAACCGAACAATCCGTGCTCACGCTTGAGGAGATTGAACAGGTGATCACAGAGGTTTGCGGGGCTGATATCTGGAATCTTTGGCTGTCCTCATGCGGTTTGAATTCCTGCTGCGCGGTGTTGATGTCTATGGGCAATGGGTGGACGCGGAAGGCTCAGAAGGTGGGATCCGCCGAGGTGGTCGGATTTGGACCACCGGACTGACCTGGAACATGATCGACCCTGATGTGTCGCGGCTGACCAAGCTTATCAACAAGACCCGCGAAAGCCTTCCCGAGCCTTACATCTTTGATTTAACCCGAGCGCCCCACATCCGCGATCGGCTTCTTGAATGCCCAGTAGAGCTTAGGCGCGGCCCGATCTTCGTGCCCTTCAAAGGCAGTCCGGTCATGCAGGGCGGCCAGTTTATTTTCAGGAAACCGCGCAAAGGCCTGATCCCGCACCTGGACGGTTACTATTCGAGGAAGTTCAAAGAGGTGGTGCGTCATCTGGAGCTTCCAGAAGATTTGCGAATTAGCGACATGCGCTCCGGAGGAATTACCGAGGCACAGTCAATTGCTGATCCCAAGAGCCTACAGCACGCTGCCCAGCACACCCGCATGAGCACCACCGACATCTACACACGTGACCGCTCGGCAGCGGCGAACAACGTGATTGAATTGCGAGCCAACAGCCGTTTCTAAGGTTCGTGTACCCTGACGTGTACCCTATGTGTACCCTAGTGGAAAAAGACGAGATCGAGATTTTGAGGAAAACGCTTTATTTTCAAGTTGGTACCCGCGGCCGGACTCGAACCGGCACGGCACAAGGCCTGGAGATTTTAAGTCTCCTGTGTCTACCATTCCACCACGCGGGCGCGCCTGGGAAAGCAAGCCTTCCTGGCGTCTAAGGCATTGATCTAACGGCAGCAGTGGTTTGGCACAACCGTAAAATTGTAAAACTTCGTTGGAAGCGCTTCTCGTACGGAAACGTGCGTGGCACCCCGCCAACCCCCTGATTTCAAAGGTCGACACCATCCGCAGCCAAAGGGCCACCCGGGGATAACAAGCCGCGTTCTGGCAGCCAGGGATTGAGCTTGAGCGCCTGTTTCAAAGCCGTGCGGGCGTCATCGCGACGTTGCAACGCTACCAGCGACAAGGCGCGACCGCTCAACGCGGCCACATGGCGCGGTGAAATCTCCAGTACCTTTTCCAGATCGACCAAGGCGGATGCGTAGTCTTGCTGCAGGAAATAGACAAAAGCCCGCTGGTTATAGCCTTCGGCATAGTCCGGGCAATATGCGATCAACCGATCAAAATCCTGCAACGCGCCCAGAAAATCATAGGCCGCCCGTCGCTCCATGCCGCGATCCAGGATCTCTTGCGATTGCTCATCTGGCGCGTCGGCCCAATACTGCCACATCTCATATGTGAGCATTTGCGCCTCGGTCTCGGATTTGGCGCTTTGAACCGCTTCGATCAAATCTTCCAAGGCAACGGTGTGATCCGGAGACGCAGGACACAGCGCCCAGGTCATGGTTGGCAGCAACACGGCCGGTATAAAAAACAGACATCGCATGCACCAATGCTGACTCAAAAATCGAGTTTTACAAAATATCTTTTTCGTGTGACCTCAGATGGGCTGGGGTCCGGCCTGTTCTTTGACCGCTTGCATCGCCACATAAGTCGAGGTCGATGAAACATGTGGCAACGCAGAAATTTTCTCCCCCAGAACCGCGCGGTAATCGGACATCGATCGCGTCCGCACCTTCAGCAGATAGTCGAAATGCGAGGCCATCATATGGGCCTGCTCGATCTCAGGCAGTTTTGCGACAGCAGCATTAAACGCCCCCAGCGCGGTTTCGCGGGTATCGCTCAGCTTCACCTCAACAAAGGCGACGTGATCAAGGCCCAAGCGAATGGGATCCAACATGACCCGATATCCGGTGATGATCCCTTCGGCCTCCAGACGTTTGACGCGTGCCTGGGTCGGGGTTTTTGTCAGACCAATCCGACGCGCCAAATCTGCAACCGAAATCCGTCCGTCCTCCCCCAAAACGGTGATAATTTGTCGATCATAACGATCCAAAGTTGATTGGGCCATTTGAACCTCATCATCATATTAATTTGGTCTATTCATCTGCGTTATACAAAAAATTAGACGAACAGACCAGCCAAAAACCAGCATACTGAATAAAATACCTATTCAATATTGGAGATCTCTCATGGCCACACAACAGCGACTGCGCGATTTGATTGATCAAGAAACCTATGCGGATCAATCCGCGAAACGCGACGCCTTGGTCGCACAAGTCGCGCTGTCCCTTGCGGATCGCGAAAGCATCGTCACCCGCGCCGCAGCATTGGTGCGCGACATCCGCGGCCACTCTACCCCCGGTCTGATGGAGGTGTTTTTGGCCGAATATGGTCTATCGACGGACGAAGGGATTGCCCTGATGTGTCTGGCCGAGGCTTTGTTGCGGGTTCCCGATGCAGACACGATTGATGCGCTGATCGAGGATAAGATCGCGCCTTCAGACTGGGGCAAACATTTGGGGCACTCCACCTCCTCTCTGGTGAATGCCTCCACCTGGGCCCTGATGTTGACGGGTCGGGTTCTGGATGAAGACGGCGCCCCCATTGGTGCGTTGCGCGGGGCCATCAAACGTCTGGGCGAGCCGGTGATCCGCACCGCTGTCAGCCGCGCGATGAAAGAAATGGGGCGTCAATTTGTATTGGGCGAAACCATTGAAAGCGCCATGAAACGCGGCAGCGCGATGGAGGCCAAGGGATATACCTACTCCTATGACATGCTAGGCGAAGCCGCCCGGACCGAAGCCGACGCCGCGCGGTATCACCTGTCCTATTCCAAAGCGATCTCGGCCATCGCCGCCGCCTGCACCAGCGCGGATATGCGTGAAAACCCCGGCATCTCGGTCAAACTTTCGGCGCTACATCCCCGCTATGAGCTGGCGCAGGAACAATCCGTCATGGAACAGCTGGTGCCGCGTCTGAAATCTCTCGCGCTCCTGGCGAAATCCGCCAACATGGGGCTGAACATCGACGCCGAAGAGGCCGACCGCCTGTCGCTCTCGCTCGAAGTGGTCGAGGCGGCGATTGCGGATCCCGCATTGGCGGGCTGGGATGGCTTTGGCATGGTGATCCAGGCCTACGGCCCCCGTGCGGGCGCGGCCATCGATGCCTTTTATGCCATGGCGCAGAAATACGACCGCAAATTCACCCTGCGTCTGGTCAAAGGCGCTTATTGGGACACCGAGGTCAAACAGGCCCAGGTCGAAGGGATCGACGGCTTCCCGGTCTTCACCTCCAAGGCGCTGACAGATGTGTCCTATATCGCCAACGCGCGCAAATTGCTGGGCATGACAGATCGGATTTATCCGCAGTTCGCCACCCACAACGCCCATACAGTCTCGGCCATTGTGCATATGGCTGCGCCGGATCAACCGTTTGAATTCCAACGCCTGCACGGCATGGGCGAGACGCTTCACCAGATGGTTCTGGACCAGAACAAAACGCGCTGCCGGATCTATGCGCCGGTGGGCGCTCATCGTGACCTTCTTGCCTATTTGGTCCGGCGCCTGTTGGAAAACGGTGCGAACTCTTCCTTTGTGAACCAGATCGTCGACGAAGATGTGCCGCCAGAAGTCGTGGTTGCCGACCCGTTTGCAGCCATCGCGGACGTCACGCCGCCGATGCCAACCGGCCCCAATCTGTTCCAGCCTGAACGCCCGAACTCCATGGGGTTTGACATGGGCCACGCGCCGACACTCGCCCGGATCGAGGCCGCGCGCGCACCTTTTGCCAACCATCAGTGGACCGTCGTGCCCCTCATGGCGGTTGAGGCCCCAGAAGGCGACACCCAAACAGTCACCAACCCGGCCGACCAATCGATCATTGGCCATGTGACAAATGTCACGCCTGAGACGGCCGAAAAAGCCGTCGCCGCCGCCGCACCTTGGACGGCGTCGCCGACTGAGCGCGCCCAAGTTTTGATGCGCGCCGCTGACCTCTATGAGGAGAACTTTGGCGAGTTCTTCGCCATTCTGGCCCGCGAAGCTGGCAAAAGCCAACAAGACGCTGTGGCCGAACTGCGCGAGGCGGTGGATTTCCTGCGCTATTACGCCGCCAACATCCCCGCCGCAGACCCCGCCGGTGTGTTCACCTGTATTTCGCCGTGGAACTTCCCGCTGGCGATCTTTACCGGCCAGATTTCAGCGGCCCTTGCAACCGGCAACGCCGTGATTGCCAAACCGGCCGATCAAACCCCGATCGTCGCCGCGCGGGCTGTGGAGCTGCTGCATCAGGCGGGCGTGCCGCGCGCTGTGCTGCAATTTACGCCCGGATCTGGCCGCAAGATCGGCGGGACCCTCACCGGCGATCCCCGCGTCAGCGGCGTCGCCTTTACCGGATCCACCGCGACCGCCCTGCGGATCCGCTCGGTGATGGCCGACAGCTGCCGCCCCGGCGCGCCGTTGATTGCCGAAACCGGAGGTCTGAATGCAATGATCGTGGACTCCACCGCCCTGCCTGAACAAGCGGTGCAATCCATCATCGAAAGCGCTTTTCAGTCGGCAGGGCAGCGCTGTTCGGCTTTGCGTTGTCTTTATGTCCAGGACGACATCGCGGATACTGTGTTGACGATGTTACAAGGCGCGATGGACTGTCTGACCATTGGCGATCCCTGGCATCTGTCGACGGACTGCGGCCCGGTGATTGACGCCGGCGCGCAGGCCTCGATCAATGCCCATATCGCGACCGCCCGCGCTGAGGGGCGCGTTCTAAAGGAACTCACTGCGCCCGATAACGGCACCTATGTCGCACCCACTTTGATTGAAATCTCGGGCATCGCCGACCTCAAAGAAGAGATCTTTGGCCCGGTTCTGCATGTCGCGCGCTTCAAGTCCCATCAGATCGACGCCGTGATCGACGCCATCAATGCTACCGGCTATGGGCTGACCTTTGGCCTGCACACACGCATCGATGACCGAGTGCAGCATGTCTGTGACCGGGTCCACGCGGGCAACATCTATGTGAACCGCAACCAGATCGGCGCAATTGTCGGCAGTCAACCCTTTGGCGGCGAAGGACTGTCTGGCACCGGCCCCAAAGCAGGCGGCCCGCTCTATATGTCGCGCTTCTGTGCGCCCGACCGCCAGGAAGGTGACGGCCACTGGTCCAGCGTCATGTCCACATTGCCGCCCTGCCCGGACACAGGCGCGGACGCGCGCACCCTCTCCCTGCCCGGCCCGACCGGTGAGTCAAACCGCCTGACCACCGCACCACGCTTGCCGCTGTTGTGTGCAGGCCCCGGACCTGACACAGCCCGCGCTCAGGCCGAGGCGGTGCGCTCGTTGGGTGGGCGCGCGATTGAAGCCACCGGAGAGGTCGACACCTCCCTCCTCAACAGCGACACACCGATTTCGGGTGTTCTGTGGTGGGGCGACGAAGGACAGGCCCGCCAGATCGAACAGACCCTGGCAGCCCGCCCCGGCCCCATCATCCCGCTGATCCCCGGCAAACCTGACCTGGCGCGTGTCATGGCAGAGCGCCATGTCTGTGTTGATACAACAGCCGCAGGCGGCAATGCCGCGCTCCTTGGCGGCCAAGGCTAAGGCGAAGATTAAACCCCTTTCCCCTTGACGCTGGGCCGCAACAGGCCCAGCGTTTTCACATGTTTCCGCTAAGAGATCACAACCCGTCCGGGCGCACGCCACATGTGACCTACGGTCTGATGGCCGCCAATATCATCGCGTTTTTCTGGTATTCTGCGAACTTCGCCGAGGGGGCAGCACTGGCGCAGTTTTATGATGCCTTTGCCGTTGTCCCGTTGGAGATCAGCCAGGGCGAGGGCTATGGAACACTTGTGACATCAATGTTCGCCCATGCTGGACTGATGCATCTGGCGGGCAATATGCTGTTCCTATGGATCTTTGGCGACAACATCGAAGACGAAATGGGGCCTGTGACCTATTTCCTGTTTTACCTGGCCTGTGGCGTCGCAGCGGCGCTGGCACAGGTGGCGGCGGACCCGCAATCCCGGATCCCCACGGTCGGCGCATCTGGCGCAATTGCCGGTGTTATGGGGGCCTACCTGCTGCTCTATCCCAAAGCCAAAGTGGACGTATTGCTGATCCTGATCATCTTCTTCCGGATCTTCTCAATCCCGGCGTTTTGGGTCCTTGGCACATGGTTTGCGCTACAGTTCTTTGGCGGCTTTACCACACGTGCCGATGATGGCGGCGTCGCCTATTGGGCGCATGCGGGCGGCTTTGTCGCCGGTCTGCTCCTCTGCCTGCCCCTTTGGACAAAACGTGGCGGCCCCCGGTTTTGGACACGCACGGACGGCCACCCGCCGCATCCGGAAACACGTTACAGCTACAGTCAAAACCGCATGCCCAAAGTCCCCCGTCGCCAGCCACCCCCGCGCAATCCCGGCTCCTGGGGCAAGTAGCCTGCGCCACTTTCATCTTTTCAAAAATACTTCCGCCGGAGGCTCCCGCCGGCGATCCACACGCACATCCCACGAAAAACGCGCCCACCTTTTGGCAGACGCGTCATGAAACGATAGTATTCGGTGATCGCGTGGATTAGCCGCGGATCGTCTTGGCAAAGGTGTCAAAGATCTGCTCGTTGCCGCAGATGATTGTGCCGCTGTCCAGGATCTTGTCTTCGGCGTCCAGAGCTTGGGCAAAACCACCAGCTTCTTTGACGATGATGATACCCGCAGCCAGATCCCATGCGTTCAAGCGACGTTCCCAGTAGCCCTCGTAACGGCCAGCCGCCACATAGGCCATGTCCAACGCGGCAGAACCCCAGCGGCGCACACCAGCACAGGCAGGTGCAATCTGCGCCAGATCCTGAATGGTTTCAGGCAGATCGCTGCGGCCACCAAACGGAATGCCGGTGGCAAAAATCGACTCGATCATACGGTGACGCGCGGACACACGGATCCGGGTGTCATTCATCCAGGCGCCTTCACCTTTTTCGGCGAAATACATCTCATCCTTGGCGGCGTCATAGATCACACCGGCAACAACCGTGCCCTTGTGTTCCAGCGCGATGGAAATCGACCAATGGGGCAGACCGTGCAGGAAGTTGGTGGTGCCATCAAGCGGATCAACAATCCAGCGACGGGTCGGATCCTGGCCTGGTTCTTCGCCACCTTCTTCGGCCAACCAGCCATAGGTCGGGCGCGCGCCCATCAACTCTTCTTTGAGGACCGCTTCGGCCGCAATATCGGCGCGGCTGACAAAGTCCCCTGCCCCTTTTGTGGAGACTTGCAGGTTTTCCACCTCGCGGAAGTCTTTCACCAGAGAACGGGCAGCCTTGCGGGCGGCCTTGATCATCACATTGAGGTTTGCGCTACCAATCATTGTACGGGCTATCCTTGGACGGGGAGATGTCGGTCAAAGCGTGCCTATACGCGCCCAAGACCCATTTGCCAAGGGGGCAGAACCTGTCAGCCCTTGCATTCCCTGCAGATCAGACCTGCAATTTGCGCGCTTCGGTTTTGGCCAGCCGGACCAGCTCCTGAACATAGGGTTTGTCTTCATCCTCGGTACGGATTGCTGCGTACAAGCGCCGGGTGATCCCGCTGCCCGTCAGCGGCCGCGTGACATAGTCGGAATTGTACTTCACCTCGCGTACAACCCAATCCGGCAGCACCGATATCCCGCGATTTGATGCCACCAACAACAAGATCACCGCTGTCAGCTCCACCTGCCGCACGGCGCTCGGTTCCACACCGGCCGGGATCAACAGCTGGCTGAACACATCAAGGCGGGTCTTATCCACCGGATAGGTGATCAGCGTCTGGCCAACAAAATCCTCCGCCTCGACAAAGGGTTTTTCTGCCAACGGGTGCTGGCTGGAGGCTACAAACACCGCCTTGTAATCAAACAGCTCAATAAAGGTCACACCGGCGATGTCTTCCGGGTCGGATGAGACGACCAGATCCACCTCTTCCTTTTGCAAGGCCGGTAGCGCATCAAAGGCAAGACCCGGACGGATGTCCACGTCCACATCGCCCCAGTTTTTGCGAAACCCCTCAAGCACCGGAAACAGCCATTCAAAACAGGCGTGGCATTCAATTGCGATATGCATGCGACCGGTATTGCCACTGCGCAGGGCAGAAAACTCGGCCTGGGTGGCCTCTACCTGTGGCAGGATCTGATTTGCCAACCGCAACAGGCGCAGCCCCGCCGCCGACAGCTTCAACGGTTTGGAACGGCGCAAGAACAGCTCAACCCCGGTTTGGTCTTCCAAGCCTTTGATCTGATGGCTCAGCGCGCTTTGCGTGATGTTCAGCTGATCCGCCGCGCGCGCCAGCCCGCCTGCTTCGTGAATCGCCTTGATGGTGCGCAAGTGGCGAAATTCGATATGCATGGGTCCTATTTCCAGATGATGTTGAACATTTTATGAGAACTGCGGCTGTTGCGCAGGGTCGACAAAATCCACGACCAGCGTAAAAACCGCCCTATTCGACGCAAAAACACGCGCGATAACAGCGTCTTGAGTGAAAATTAAACAGTCTCCTAGCGACACTGCGGCACCCATTCGCGACACAAAACTCATATCCAGCTCATGTTATTCTTGAGGATAATGAATTTGTCTCACAAAGCGGGCTGTGCAACAAGGGACGAAATCGTCAAAAGGACTTATGAAAATGAGCGCACCTGAAATCTCTTTTGAGTTCTTCCCGCCTAAATCGCTGGAAGGCTCTTTCCGTCTTTGGGATACAGTTCAGGTGCTGGCCCCCATGTCGCCGCGCTTTGTTTCTGTGACCTATGGCGCGGGCGGGACCACCCGTGAATTGACGCGCGATGCGGTGGCGACATTGCATAAATCCTCTGGCCTGAACGTGGCCGCGCATCTGACCTGTGTGAATGCATCCCGGGCCGAGACGCTGGAAATCGCCGACCAGTTTGCCGAAGCCGGCGTGAAAGAGATCGTGGCCCTGCGCGGCGATCCGCCAAAAGGTGCCGGTGCGTTCACGCCCCATGCGGACGGCTTTGCCAACTCGGTCGAATTGATCGAGGCGCTGGCAGAGGCCGGTAAATTCGATATCCGCGTTGGGGCCTATCCGGACCCGCACCCCGAGGCGCCGAATGCGCAAGCGGATGTGGAGTGGCTGAAGCGCAAGATCGACGCTGGTGCCGACGAAGCGCTGACCCAGTTCTTCTTTGAGGCTGAGACATTCTTCCGATTCCGCGACGCCTGCCAAAAGGCGGGAATCGACGGTGACAAGCTGACACCGGGTATCTTGCCGATCGAAAACTGGAAAGGCGCGCGCAATTTTGCCAAGCGCTGTGGTACCCAAATCCCGGCTTGGGTCGATGATGCTTTTACCAAAGCGGCGCGCGATGATCGCGAGGATCTGCTAGCCACCGCGATCTGCACCGAGCTGTGCTCTGAATTGCTGGACGGCGGCGTCAAGCGTCTGCACTTTTACACGCTGAACCGCCCTGAGCTGACCCGCGATGTCTGCCACGCGCTGGGTGTTCAGCCAAAAGTATCGCTGGAAAACGTCGCCTGATCCAGGCGGTCAAAAAACAACACAAAAAGCCTGCAGTCGCGGGCCTTTTTGCTTTCGATCTCCACATTGCAGGACCATATGCGCGGCAATTATCGCTGACCTGGGCGCATCAACAGGCGCACATCGGCGTCGGCGACCGCGTCGCACGCGTAACTGAATGTTCCCTGTTGTAAAACTTCATCCGCCGCGCGCATCAACGCACCCAGGGCGGCCCGTGCAAAAGATCCTCCGACGCTGACACGCGCCACGCCGACCTCCGCCAGATCTGCCACATGATGTGCCGGTCCAGACAGGCCCATCACAACATTCACCGGCCGATCCACTTCTGCACAAAGCGTACGTATGTCGTTAAGGTCAGTGAGGCCAGGAGCAAACAGGACATCCGCCCCGACTTCAGAAAAACGCTGCAAGCGGGAGATCGTATCTTTCAGATCGGAATTGCCGCACAGGAAATTTTCTGCACGTGCCGTGAGTAGAAATGAGTGATCACGCGCGGCCTCAACGGCGGCAGCGACCCGGTCGACTGCCTGGTCAATCGCATAAAGTGGCGCATCCGTATTTCCAGTTGCATCCTCAATCGATCCCCCCACCAAACCGACCTTGCATGCGGCATGAATGGTTGCAGCACAGGCGTCAGGCGTCGCACCAAACCCGTCCTCAAGATCCCCGGAGACAGGCAGATCCGTCGCAGCCACAATCTCACCTGCATTGGCCAAGATCTCTTCACGCGAAAGGGCCGCGCTGGAATCTTGTCTGCCCTTTGAAAAGGCATAACCCGCACTGGTCGTCGCCAACGCAGAAAATCCCGCGTGTGCTAATATGCGCGCAGACCCCGCGTCCCACGCATTTGCCACAACAAAAGGGTGCCCCGGAACATGGAGGTCTTGAAAGCTCTGAAACTTCTTGAGTTGATCCATCATGCCATCCTGCAGTTGCCACAGGCTAGCACAGGTACTAACTGGAACAAAACGGAAACTTTCTTATCGTGCAGAGCGGCGAAACATAGCGGCCCAATCGGTGCTCTTCTCACCGGCCAGCCCCCGGACCGAACTGTGCAGGCGTTCCTTGGCACAGGCTCCAACGTGGCGACGTCCCCGCAGAACAAAAATTTTCCCCCAGCCCCGCCACGTCCCAACCGACGGCGCGCTGGCATCCGCTGAAAACCGCATGCGCCAATCACGCGGCAGCGGCAGGTCGCAATCCTCGGCCCGTTCCAACATCCAGATCAGCGACAGATTGGCCAAAGGGCGCGCGGTCTCAAACCCGCCAAGATGCCCGCCGACATCGCCATGTGAGCCCCGGAACCAGACCTGCTCCATGTGACCCTGCCAGCCTTCGGGGCAGTCCCACAAAACCGGAGAGAACACCTGTCGCGTTTCATCCAGCGCCAGTGCCTGAAAGCCGTTTTTCACGTGATGACCCAACGCGTGGTTGTGAAAGGAATGCTGGTTCTCGGCCCAACGCCACAAGAGTGGTAGCCGTAGCCCCAGCGCCTTGACCGTGTCCCAGACGCCCACCATCTCAATCTCAACGTTATGATGGCAAAAAGCGTCGCGGAAGGATTTCGAAAACTCGGTATCACCGTCCTTGCGATAGTGGCGATAGGCGGTGCGGATATTGCGCACCGTGGCCTGTTCAGCCTTGAGCAGCCCCACCTGATCAATGACCCCAGCCAGGGAGCGCACCGCATATGCGCCACGGGAATAGCCAAACAGGTAGATCCGATCCCCGGGCCGATAGCGCGACGCCAGATAGCCATAGGCGCGCCGGATTTGCCGGTTGATCCCGCGTCCCATCATCACGTCGGGTGCGCTTTTCCAACCGTTCCACTGGATGCCGGATTCATAGAACACATTGATCCGACCGGCGTTTTCCTGACACAGACGAAACAGACGACCCGCATGAGATTCAAACCCCTCATCCAGGGTCGACATGGTTCCGTCCAGAATAATCACATGAGCTTGGGGGCCGCGTTGTTTCACTTCGGCTGAATGCTCGGACAACAAAGGCCGTCCTAGCCAGGCTAATACTTTATTCTGCAGCCGTCTGAAAACCATCCTTTACCACTTCCAATCATACCCGAAACGGGTCTGCGGCAGCGGGATCAGGATGTACGTCTCCTCAGGCCAAGCTGCCCCGCAGCCTGTATTCATAAAGTATAGCGTAAAATTCCCATTCTTCGTATCAGCTTTGCTCACGAATGCGGCAGGAGCGCGGCATTGACCTTAAATCATACGCATATGGCCCGTCTCTTTAGAATTGCGCAGAAGTCTTACGATTGCGTAACGCAGGCGTTCTTAGGCCTGCGCGTGCTTCAGAGCGAGGACCGTGATCACCTCAGACACACCATAGCCGTTAAAGGCGGTGGTCATCGCCAGTGAATAGGCGCCAAGCCCCGGAAACAGCACGAAATCGCCGATTGCGCTGTCGTTTGGCAGCGGCAGACCATCCGGTAGGCGGTCCAGACTGTCACAGGTGGGACCAAAGACCACGCGCGGCGCGGGATCTGCGGCGCGCCATGTGCCGTCAGCGGCCACAACATGCACACGTTCCGGCAGACCCATGTCGCGGATATCAACCAACCCGCCATAGATCCCGTCGTTCAAGAACACGGTCCCGCCATCCGGGCGCATCCCCTTGATCCCCGCCGACAGGGTAAAGGCCTCGGACACCATCGCGCGTCCCGGCTCGCAGATCAAGTGCGGGGCATCGTCGCCAAAGGCGCGGGTGGCGGCAGCTTCTATGGCGGCAAAGACCGCTTCAAGATCCGGCGCACCGCCCGTCCGGTGGGCTGCAAAACCGCCACCCACATTCAGGCGCCCAACGGAAACCCCGGACCGTTCAACCAGATCACGTGCCGCGTGGATATATTCCACCCAGGCCGCCGCATCCTCACACTGAGTGCCCGGATGAAAGCTGAGCGCCGGTGTCCAACCTTCGCGTGCAACGCGTTGCAACAGATCCACGGCCTCATCCGGGGAGGCTCCGAATTTACTGCCAAAATCATAGGCCGCCCCCGCCACAGGCAAGGCAAAGCGCACCGCGATCTCACATGATTTGGGCACATCACGCAATTTGTCCAATTCGCTGTGACAATCCACCGACCAGCTGTCGACCGCGTGGGCAATACCAGCCGCCACTTCCACCGCAGAACGCACCGGGTTGTTGTAGTGCATTGCAGCCGTGTCACTGGCAGCCCGCACCGCCGCCATCTCAGCCGGAGAGGCCACGTCAAACCCGCTCACCCCGGCGGCAACCAAATTGGACAGAACCGCAGGATGGGTATTCGCCTTGACCGCATAGGTCACAAGCCCGCCGAACCCTTCCAGAAACCGCTGCGCCGTCGCGTGCAACACAGAAGGCGCAAAGAACAGCACCGGGTGGTCTGGGGCAATGCGCGCTAAGTACGTCTCGGGATCACGCCAAAGCGCAGGGATATTTTGCATGGGAGGCCTCATCCTGTTTTCCCTAGGATCGCCAATCCACGCATCGATTTCACGGGCAGCTTCGCGTATAACGACGTAAAGATTCGTCAAACTGTCAGGTCAAATATGAAAATCGACGCGATTGATCAAAAACTGCTGGCGCTGCTGCGCGACAATGCCCGCCAATCGGTGACCGACCTTTCCCGCCAGTTGGATCTGGCGCGCACCACGGTGCAGGCGCGGATCGAACGGATGGAGGCCTCGGGCGCGATTGCGGGCTATACGCTGCGTGCCTCGGCTTTGATGCGTGCGCCGCTTCAGGCCACCGTCCTGATTACGGTTGAACCACGCGCCGCACCCGGCGTTCTGTCCCGGCTCAAATCTTTGCCGGGGGTGCAGATCGTTCACACAACATCTGGCCGGTTCGACCTTTTGGCGCAAGTTGAGGCGCAGACAACCCAAGAGCTGGACGAAACAATTGACCATATCGCCGGCGCCCGTGGCGTACATGCGTCCGAAAGCCTGATCCACCTGTCGACAAAACTGGACCGTCTGGGCCACTAACCGACGAAATCCGCGCGAAATTGCAATCCGTTACAAGGTTTTCTTAACCAAGTTTCGCCACCCTATCCGCCACTACCCCACCCCCCACATCAAAGCCGCCCGGTCCGGTCCAGAAGCGCTAGGCGCAGCCAGACCGGGCGCACGATCTGCCACATCTCCACAATCCCGGCTTTCCCTTTGGGTCCCATTTCGATATGGGACTGAACAACCCGAAAAAGATGTGATGCAGGACAGATTTCATGGCGATGGAAAAAGCATTTAACGCGGCCGAAGCTGAAGGTCGTTTGTTCGAAGCCTGGGAAAAGGCCGGCTGCTTCAAAGCAGGCGCAAATGCCAAGCCCGAGGCATCAACCTACTGCATCATGATCCCACCCCCAAATGTGACAGGCGTTCTGCACATGGGCCATGCGTTCAACAACACGCTGCAGGATATTCTGATCCGCTGGAAACGCATGCAGGGCTTTGACACGCTTTGGCAGCCCGGCACCGACCACGCAGGCATTGCAACCCAGATGGTTGTTGAGCGTGAGCTTGCCAAGAACCAGGAGCCCTCGCGCGCCGAACTCGGCCGTGAGAAGTTCCTGGAAAAGGTCTGGGCCTGGAAAGAACACTCTGGCGGCACCATCATCAACCAGCTCAAACGTCTGGGCTCGTCCTGTGATTTCGACCGCACCGCCTTTACCATGGCAGGGGCTGCAGGCGACACGCGCACCGGCCACGAGAATTCGTCGAACTTCCACGATGCCGTCATCAAAGTCTTTGTTGAGATGTACAACAAAGGCCTGATCTATCGCGGCAAACGTCTGGTGAACTGGGACCCGCATTTTGAAACCGCGATTTCCGACCTTGAGGTCGAGAATATCGAGGTCGCCGGCCACATGTGGCACTTCAAATACCCGCTGGCGGGTGGTGCCACTTATACCTACGTCGAAAAAGACGAAGACGGCAATGTCACGTTGGAAGAGACGCGCGACTATATCTCCATCGCGACCACCCGTCCCGAGACCATGCTGGGCGACGGCGCCGTTGCGGTGCACCCCTCGGACGAACGGTACGCGCCCATCGTCGGCAAACTGGTCGAGATCCCGGTCGGCCCCAAGGAACACCGCCGCCTGATCCCGATCATCACCGATGAATACCCGGACAAAGACTTTGGCTCTGGCGCGGTGAAAATCACCGGCGCGCATGATTTCAACGACTACCAGGTCGCCAAACGCGGCGGCATCCCGATGTACCGTCTGATGGACACCAAAGGCGCGATGCGGGCCGATGGCGCGCCCTATGCAGATGAGACCGCCAAAGCGCAGGCCCACGCCAAAGGCGCAGAATTCACCGAAGGCGAGATCGACGCCATCAACCTCGTCCCTGAAAACTTGCGCGGTCTGGACCGGTTCGAGGCGCGCAAAGCCGTTGTCGACCAGATCACCGCTGAAGGTCTTGCGGTGATGCAGACCCGAACCATAACGGTGAAGGACGAAGAAGGTAACGAAGCCGAGGTTTCACAGACCATCCCAATGGTCGAGAACAAACCGATCATGCAGCCCTTTGGCGACCGCTCCAAGGTTGTGATCGAACCAATGCTGACCGACCAATGGTTCGTGGACGCCGAGAAAGTTGTTGGCCCGGCGCTGGATGCAGTGAAAGACGGCACCGTCAAAATCCTGCCCGAGAGCGGTGAGAAGACCTATTACCACTGGCTGGAAAACATCGAGCCCTGGTGTATCTCCCGTCAGCTCTGGTGGGGCCACCAGATCCCGGTTTGGTATGGGCCCAAATTAGATGATGAACACCTCGAAAAAATCGTAGAAGAACAGCGTGCCAGCGAGACATCTGATGAAACCTATTGGTGGCGTCTAGATAATGCTATGGCATTTTGCGCTCCGAATGAAACCGCAGTCATCAATGCAGCAAAGGCATACTATGGTGACCGTTTCGAAATCAGCACTCATCAGGATTCTGGTAGTGTTGGTGCCAATCATCCCAGACTCCATACGCAGATCGATCTGAACCAGCCAGGAAGTGATCTAACCAAAGATGACAAACTGTGGGTTACACTAGTTCGCGACCCCGATGTGCTCGACACATGGTTCTCCTCCGGCCTCTGGCCCATCGGAACGCTCGGCTGGCCCGAATGGGGTGCGGACACCTCGAAATACTTCCCGACCTCGACGCTGATCACCGGGCAGGACATCCTGTTCTTCTGGGTGGCTCGCATGATGATGATGCAGCTCGCGGTCGTGGATGAGATCCCATTCGACACCGTCTACCTGCATGGCCTGGTGCGTGACGCCAAGGGCAAGAAGATGTCGAAATCTACCGGCAATGTGGTCGACCCGCTGGAGATCATTGACGAATACGGCGCCGATGCGCTGCGGTTCACCAATGCGTCGATGGCCTCCCTTGGTGGGGTGCTGAAACTCGACATGAAGCGGATCGAGGGCTATCGGAACTTTGTCACCAAACTGTGGCAGGCGTCCTCCTATGGTGACAGCCAGATCGATGCCTTTAGCGCGGAACGTGGCGCACAGCCGCCTTCGGCCACGCTGCCCCTCAACCGCTGGATCATTGGTGAAATCGCAAAGGTCCGCGAAGAGGTCGACTCCGCGTTCGAGGCCTTCCGGTTCAATGACGCGGCCAACGGGCTCTATGCGTTCTTCTGGAACACTTTCTGCGCGCGCTACCTGGAGTTTACCAAGCCGATCTTTTTTGGCGATGACCAAGCCGCCAAGGATGAGACACAGGCCGTTTACGCTTGGGCCATCGACCAGGCGCTGATCCTGATGCATCCGATCATGCCCTTTGTCACCGAAGAGATCTGGAACGTGACCGAGGGACGCGGGTTTGAAACTGGCGAGGCCGCCAAAATGCTCGCCCATGCAGACTGGCCCACCTACACCGCTGCCGATCTGGTGGATACAGAGGCCGAAGCGGAGATGAGCTGGGTGATCGCGGTCATCGACAATGTGCGCTCAGCGCGGGCCGAAGTGAACGTGCCGGCCGGATCCAAAGTGCCGATGGTAGTGACGCAGATCGACGCCCAGGGTCAGGCCTATTGGGATCGCAACGAGGCGCTGATCAAACGCTTTGCCCGCATCGACAGTCTGACGGCCGTGGATGAAACGCCAAAAGGCTGTATCGCGATCGCAGCCCCCGGCGCGTCCTTTGGGCTGCCGCTTGCGGACATCATCGACGTGGCCAAAGAAAAAGCCCGGCTTGAGAAAAACCTCGGCAAGCTCGCCAAAGAACTGGGTGGTCTGCGTGGACGGTTGAAAAACCCGAAATTCGCAGCCTCTGCCCCACCCGAAGTGGTCGCCGAGGCCCGCGAAAACCTGGCCGCCCGCGAAGAGGAAGAGGCCAAGATTTCCGAAGCACTGGCGCGCATCTCCGAAATCGCCTGATTTCGCGTGACAACATCATGAAAACGCCTGCCCCATAGGGTGGGTGTTTTTACTCTCATTTTCCGTCGCGCTGCCCCCCCCCCGTAAATCTGCGGGGAAAAAAGCCTACATTCTTATCATTGCCTTTGTCCGCATTCTGGGCCAGCCTGCATTTCACAAAGGAGAGAGCTCAAATGCCAAAAGGGTACTGGATCGCCCATGTGGACGTCGACGATATGGAGCGCTACAAATCCTATGTCGCCGCAAATGCCGCCCCTTTTGCTGAGTATGGCGCGCGTTTTCTCGTGCGTGGCGGGCAAAAAGAAGTCCGCGAAGGCCACATGCGCAGCCGCTCGGTTGTGATTGAATTCAAAGACTACGAGACCGCCAAAGCCTGTTACGACTCGGTGTCTTATCAAGACGCCAAGGCCTTGCGCGATCCGGTTTCGACCGGTGACATGGAAATCATCGAAGGGTACGACGGCTGACCGCAGCCGCTGACATGAGGGCGCATAACCCATGCCAATGTTGAAAAAACTGTTCCAGGCCTTCCGACCCGAAGCCCAGACCGACTTGCCGGACCCAGACGCGGAACTCGCGCTTGGGGCGTTGCTGGTGCGGGTGGCCCAGGGTGATCGCGCCTATCAGGTGGAAGAGATCAGCCTGATCGACCGTATTCTGGCGCGTCTGTATCAACACAACGCGATCGAGGCCGCCAAGGTCCGCGCGACCTGTGAAAAGCTGCACACCGCTGCGCCAGACACCGACACCTTTGGCCGCCTGATCCGCGAGACAACCGGATTGGAAGACCGGCTATCGGCGCTGGATGCCCTGTGGGAGGTGGTTCTGGCCGACGGGATTGAGCGCAAAGGCGAAGTTGAGATTGTAAATGACGCTTGCCAGGCCATGGGCCTATCGATCAAGGACAACACCCGCGCTCGTGCCCGCGCACGGGCAAAACTATTTCCGGAAGACGTTTTACAATGATATTTCGCGACCTCTTGAATGTGCTTCTTGACCCTGCGCCGCAACCGCTCAGCGATGGTGACGCACGTATGGCGCTGACCGCGCTGTTGGTACGGATTGCGCGCGCCGATCACAATTATGCCGAGGTCGAGAAGGACCGGATCGACCGGATCAATATGGCGCGCTACGGCCTCGATATTGGTGGCGCGATCATCCTGCGCGAACAGGCCGAAGGGTTGGAGGCTGAGGCCCCTGATACCGTGCGTTTCACCCGCGCCATCAAAGAGGCCGTGGCGCTGGACAACAGAATCGCTGTGATCGAGTCCATGTGGCAGGTCGCCCTTGCGGATGGCGAACGTGACGCCCAAGAAGACGCATTGATGCGGATGGCGGCGAACCTTTTGGGGATCAACGACGTTCAAAGCGCCGCCGCCCGTCAACGGGTCGAAAAAACCACAAACGGCGGTTGAGTGCGCCGATTTTTTCGCCTCACCTTTTATCGATCAGACCAATTATGCCGACAATTTGCATAGAAGGTGGGATCTGCCGCCGGTTTGCCAGTTGCCATTGCCGACATTTTTTGTCCAATTAGTCCGATCAGCATTGAAATGGACTGACTGACCTTGACCGACACATCTTCTGTTCTTGAAATCCGCGGCCTCCACAAATCTTACGGCGAGTTGGAGGTGATCAAGGGCGTCGATGTCAGCGCCAAACGCGGCGATGTGATTTCCCTCATTGGCTCCTCCGGGTCTGGCAAATCCACCCTGCTGCGGTGCTGCAATCTGTTGGAAGACAGCCAACAGGGCGACATCCTATTCAAGGGCGAAGCGATCAAGTGGAACGGCAGCGACCACAACCGCCGCCCCGGTGATGCCAAACAGATCATCCGCATTCGCACCAATCTGTCGATGGTGTTTCAGCAGTTCAACCTGTGGTCCCATATGACCATTTTGGAAAATGTCATGGAGGCCCCGGTGACCGTGTTGGGCCGCGACCGCGACGAGGTGGAAACCAAAGCTCGCCAGTATTTGGACAAGGTTGGCATCGGCGACAAATGCGACGTCTACCCGGCGCAGCTGTCCGGTGGCCAACAGCAACGCGCCGCCATCGCGCGGGCCCTGTGTATGGAGCCCGAGGCGCTGCTGTTTGACGAACCCACATCTGCGCTGGACCCGGAACTGGAACAAGAAGTGATCCAGGTCATCAAAGATCTCGCCGCAGAAGGCCGCACCATGTTGATCGTGACTCACGACATGGACATGGCGGCAGAGATCTCAACCCATGTGATATTCTTGCATAAAGGTTTGATCGAGGAGGAAGGCTCCCCGGATCAGGTCTTTGCAAACACCCAATCTGATCGGCTGCGCAGCTTCTTAAAATCGACGCGCCACGGATAAGACCAATAAACGACAACAAACTATCGGGAGAAACATTCATGAAATCATTGATTTTGGGAACTGCCATTGCCGCATTTACCGGCACATTGGCCTTTGCCGAAACCACCGTGCGTCTGGGCACCGAAGGGGCCTATGCGCCTTGGAACTTCCTCAACGATGCTGGCGAAGTAGATGGGTTCGAGCGCGAGCTAGGCGATGAGCTGTGCACACGCGCAGAACTCACCTGCGAGTGGGTCACCAACGAATGGGATTCGATCATCCCCAACCTGACCTCCGGCAACTATGACGCCATCATCGCGGGCATGTCGATCACCGACGAACGCGATGAGGTCATCGACTTCACCCAGCCTTACACTCCGCCAGATCCCTCGGCCTATGTTGCGCTGTCTACAGATGTTGACCTGGCCAGCGGTGTGATCGCTGCGCAAGCGACCACCATCCAGGCGGCCTTCATCGCGGACCAGGGCTGGACCGTCATTGAATTCGCAACCCCCGAAGAGACCGTAGCAGCCGTGCGCAACGGCGAAGCAGATGCGGTTCTAGCCGACAAAAGCTTCCTCGACACCGTTGTGGATGACCAGCTGGTGATGCTGGAACGCTCCGAGGCCATCGGTGGCGGCGTTGGTCTGGGCCTGCGCGAATCTGACACGGAACTGCGCGACAAGTTCGACGCTGCCATCCAGTCGATGAAAGACGACGGCACGCTGAACACAATGATCGCCAAATGGGAAGTTGCCTCCCAGTGGTAATCTGATCCTTTCCGGATCCCGCAGGCCCGCCAATTGCGCGCGGGCCTGCCTCATTCTCTCCCGCGCCCCACCTGGGCATGATCAGAGAAGACAGGTTTTATATGTTTTCCTACTGCACGGACCCATCAACGCTTGAAGGGTTGTCTTGGCTCAGCTGCTATCTGAGCACCGGCAAACACATGGCGTTTTACGCCTCCTTCGGCACCGTCCTTTTGCTTTTGGCGATCACCGCCCCGACCGCCTTGTTGTTCGGCCTTGGTGGCGCTGTGGCAGCACGCGCCTCTTTTGCGCCGCTCAGCTGGTTTGGGCGCGGCTATATCGCCATTGTGCGCGGCGTGCCGGACATCGCATTCTTTTTGTTCTTTGTGATCGCGCTGGATCAGGGCATCGAATGGCTGCGTCACAAGGTCAAATGCCCCGACTGGTCCGAACCCATCCGCCAGGGCAGCGACTTTCTGGTCTGCGATATCGCCAAAATGCCGCTCAGCGCCTCACCGCAATGGGTGCATGAGATCTATGGCTTCTGGCTCGCGATTTTGACTTTTGCCATCGTGTTTGGCGCCTTTGCGGCCAATGTAATTTATGGTGCGATGCAGGCGGTTCCACGCGCGCAGTTGGAAACCGCCGCCGCCTATGGTTTGAACCCACGCCAGACCTTTCGCCGGATCCTGTTGCCTCAGATGTGGAGTTTTGCGCTGCCGGGCCTGTCGAACCTTTGGATGGTTTTGATCAAAGCCACGCCGCTGCTGTTCCTGCTGGGCGTCGAAGACATCGTCTATTGGGCTCGTGAATTGGGCGGCACCAAGAACGCGCGTTTCACCGACTACCCCCATGGCGATTGGCGCATGTGGTATTTCCTGGCGCTTCTGGTCTTCTACCTTGGCTTCACCAAAGTCTCGGAAATGGTTCTGTCGCGGATCACGGTCCGCCTGTCGCGCGGACAGGCCACAGTTGCAGGCGAAGCCCTGCGCAAAGCGAAGGGGTGATCACATGAACTGTCTTGAGACCATCCAGGCCTATGCCTTCCGCTCCATCGGGTTTGGCGAACGCCTCCTGCCCCGCAGCGATTTTACCTTGTGCGATCAATTCACGCTGATCGGCTCGGGCATGTTGTGGAACATCTATTTCGGAGCCATCGCCCTCGTGTTTGGCTTTGTCTTTGCAACCGCATTGGCGCTGGCCAAGAACAGCCCCTTCCGGGGCCTGCGCAAACCAGCCGAGTGGTTCATCTTCCTGTTCCGAGGCTCGCCGCTGTTTATCCAGTTCTTCTTTGCATACTTCCTGTTTTTGAACCTCAAAGCACTGTCGCCGCTGTTTGATTCCTTCACCGCAGCCGCCGTAGGTGCGTTGATTGTGCTGTTCCTCAACACCTCAGCCTATTCGGCAGAGATCTTTTACGGCGCGCTGCGCTCGGTGCCCAAAAACGATATCGAGGCGGCAGACGCCTATGGGCTGACCGGCATGGCCAAGTTCCGCCGCATCGTCTGGCCGACCATGATGCGACTGGCCTGGCCGTCCTACACGAACGAGGCGATCTTTCTCTTTCACGCCACAACGCTTGTGTTCTTTTCGGGCTTTCCCTCGTGGAAACAACAGGGCGATGCGCTCTATTATGCGAGCTATTTTGCGGACAAGACCTTTAACCCCTTTGTCCCGTACCCGATCCTCGCCTTCTATTTCATCCTGCTGACACTGTGCGTCATCTCTCTGTTTGGCATGGTGAACCGCAGGCTGAACAGACATGTCTCCCAAACCCAACGAAAGCGAATGCGCATCAGGATGAACCTGATCCGATGACCCAAAACCCAACGGCTCCCCTTGCGGGAGCCGTTTTCACATGCAGATGCGAAATATTTTGATCAAATTTCCTTGTCCTTCCCCCGTGACCTCCGCTAGGCTGCGGTCAACGAACAAAGGTTAGCCCATGGATATCAGCAGTTTTTCCACCATTCGCCTTGGCTGTGTCGATCTGAACGGGATCTGGCGCGGCAAACGTCTGGCCAGCGCCCAGGCCGGAAAGCTGGACGCGGGCGGCGTGCGCATGCCTTTGTCCGCGCTCAACGTTGATATCTTTGGCTGCGACATCGAAGACAGCCCGCTGGTTTTCGAAAGCGGCGATGCAGACGGCATGTTGCTGCCCACTGACCGCGGCGCTGTGCCGATGCCCTGGCTGGGCGCGCCGACCGCGTTGGTGCCGATGATGACCTACCGCGACGATGGCACACCGTTCCTGGGCGATCCGCGTCAGGCGCTGGTGCATGTCCTGGACCGTTACGCCGCAAAGGGATGGCAGGTCGTGGCCGGCACCGAGATGGAGTTCTGCCTGATCGACGACAGCGGTGACCAGCCCAAGCCACCCGCAAACCCAATCACCGGTCGCACCCTCGCCCATCAGGAAGTGCTGTCGCTGGCTGAACTTGATGCCTTTGATGCGTTTTTCACTGACCTTTATGACGGATGTGATGCGATGGGAATCCCGGCGCAGGCTGCGATTTCGGAATCGGGCCTGGGCCAGTTTGAGGTAAACCTCAATCATCAGAGCGCCTTGCGCGCCGCAGATGACGCGGTTCTGTTCAAAACTTTGATCCGTGGCATTGCCCGTAAACACGGGTTTGCCGCCAGTTTCATGGCCAAACCCTATGGGGACGAGGCCGGAAATGGCCTGCATGTGCATTTCTCGGTGGTGGATCAGGACGGGCAAAACGTCTTTGACAATGGCGCCGACGACGGCGCCGATCTGCTGCAACAGGCCGTAGCCGGCTGTCTGGCCGCGATGCCTGCCAGCACCCTGCTGCTCGCGCCGCATGGCAATTCCTATGACCGTCTGGTGCCCGGAGCCCATGCGCCCACGGCCGCGTTGTGGGGCTATGAAAACCGCACTGCCGCGCTGCGCATTCCCGGCGGCTCGCCCAAGGCACGCCGGATCGAACACCGCACCGCCGGTGGCGACATCAACCCCTATCTGATGCTGGCAACCGTGTTTGGAGCCGCATTGGTTGGGATCGAAGATCAGATGCAGCCCCCCGCCCCCATCACAGGCGACGCCTATCAGGTCAGCGATGCACCGCAGCTGGCCCCCGATTGGGAAACCGCGATAACCTGGCTAGAGCAAGACCCGATGATGGCGCGCATTCTCCCGGCTGAGACCATTCGCAATCTGGTCATGACAAAACGTCAGGAGCTGCGCAGCTTTGCGGCCCTTGACCCCAAGTCCCATTGGCAGGTGCTTCTGGAAGCCGTATGAAACGGATCAGAGGCACACGCCACCCTGCAATTTGATCATATTTGGTGACCCATGAAGATCGGCATCCTGCAAACCGGCCACTCCCCGGATGAGATGAAGCACAGCCACGGCAATTACGACGAGATGTTTTTCCGTCTGCTCGATGGCAATGGTTTCACGTTTGAGACCTTCTCAGTTGTGGATGGTGTCTTCCCCAGCGGCTTGGATGCGGCTGAGGGCTGGTTGATTACCGGCTCCAAACACGGCGTCTATGAAGATCACGCCTGGATCCCACCACTGGAAGATCTGATCCGCGCGATCCACAACGCGGGCCTGCCGCTGGTTGGTGTCTGTTTCGGCCATCAGATCATCGCCCAGGCAATGGGTGGCAAGGTCGAGAAATTCGCTGGCGGCTGGGCCGTCGGGCGCACCACGTATGAGCTGGACGGCGAACGCGTTGCCCTAAACGCTTGGCATCAGGATCAAGTGGTCGAACCGCCCTCCGGTGCAGAAGTGATCGGCCAAAACGCCTTTTGTCAAAATGCGATGTTGGCCTATGGCGACAAGATCTGGACGGTTCAACCGCATCCCGAATTCGACGCTTCTTTTATCGACGGTCTCATCCAATATCGCGGCAGCGGGGTCGTCCCGGATGACCAGCTGGCCCAAGCCCATGAAGATCTGAACGCCCCCGTCAACAACAGTGATATGGCGCAACGCATCGCCGCCTTTTTCAAACAAGTGAGGTCCTAATGGCCGATTGGTACAAAGACGTCCCTCAGGCGGCGATTGATTATCTGGGCGAGCATCGCCTGGATGAGGTGGAGTGTATCATCTCGGACCTGCCCGGCATCGCGCGCGGCAAGGCGGTGCCCGCCTCCAAATTCGCACGTCAGGAATATTTCCACCTGCCCGACAGCATCTTTTATCAAACGGTGACCGGCGATTGGGCCGATGCCGCAGATGAGGACGGCTGGATCGAAAAAGACATGACCCTGCGTCCGGATTTCTCCACCGTATCAGCCGCGCCCTGGACTGGTGATTGGACGTTGCAGGTCATCCATGACGCCTATGACCGTGACGGCGCGCCGATCCCCTATTCGCCGCGCAACGTGTTGAAACGGGTGGTCGACCTGTATCGCGCCAAAGGCTGGGAACCCGTCGTGGCGCCTGAGATGGAATTCTATCTGGTCGCCCGCAACACGGATCCCGGTCAGGAAATCAAGCCGATGATGGGCCGCTCGGGCCGACCCGCCGCCGCTCGCCAGGCCTATTCCATGACAGCCGTGGATGAATTTGGCCCGGTGATCGACGACATCTATGATTTTGCCGAGCACCAAGGCTTCGAGATCGACGGCATCACCCAGGAAGGCGGCGCGGGCCAGCTGGAGATCAACCTGCGCCACGGCGATCCGGTCAAACTGGCGGATGAGGTTTTCTACTTCAAACGCCTGATCCGCGAGGCCGCACTGCGCCACAATTGCTTTGCCACCTTTATGGCGAAACCGATTGCGGACGAACCCGGCTCGGCCATGCATATCCACCACTCGATCATTGATCGGGAAACCGGTGAGAATATCTTTTCTGGCCCCCAGGGCGGTGAGACGGATGCGTTTTATCACTTCATCGCCGGGCTCCAAAACCACCTGCCCGCAGGTCTTGCGGTGATGGCGCCCTATGTGAACTCCTATCGCCGCTATGTGAAAGAACACGCAGCCCCCATCAATCTCGAATGGGCTCGGGACAATCGCACCACCGGCATTCGTATTCCCCTGTCCGGGCCTGCCGCGCGTCGGGTGGAAAACCGCATTGCCGGCATGGATTGCAATCCCTACCTAGGCATCGCGCTCTCGCTGGCCTGTGGCTATCTTGGCCTCATCAAAGAAGAGCGCCCGCGCCGCCAGTTCAAAGGCAACGCCTACGAAGGGGATGGCGACATTCCCCAGGTCATGGGCCAGGCGCTCGATCTTTTTGATGAGGCGACCGAACTGCACGAGATCCTGGGCGCCGATTTCGCCCGCGTCTATTCGATCGTCAAACGCACCGAATATGATGAATTCCTACAGGTGATCTCACCCTGGGAACGCGAGCACCTCCTGCTCAACGTGTGATTCACCCCGATTTGCGCTGAATTCAATCACCCGTCGCTGCAAAGCGGCGGGTGATTTCGCAACACAGCCACAAAATATCGCCAATTTCGCACCTGTTCGGCGGCTTTGTCTTGGAATGTTTACCTGATTGTTTTACGTTTTTGAAAGTCTGAATTCAGGATTTTGAAATATGCAGCAGATTCCAAACGTTCACGAAGCTGAGCCCATCCCCGAAGCCGCCCGCGCCGAGATTGACGCGCTGCTGCAGTCGGGTGACCTGTTCCGCTACACCGCGCCGGAAAACGCCCCTGTGACCTTGTTGGAGCAGGAATTTGCCAAGCTTCTGGGCACCAAATACGCGCTGGCCGTCTCATCCTGCTCGGCCGCACTGTTTCTGTCGCTCAAGGCGCTTGGCCTGCCGCGCGACGCCCGGGTGCTGATCCCGGGCTTCACCTTTGCCGCCGTGCCCTCAGCCGTGGTCCACGCCGACTGCATTCCGGTTCTGTGCGAAGTGGGTGAAAACTATCGCATCGACATGGCGGATTTCGAGGCCAAGCTGGCCCAGGGCATCCAAGCCGTGATCATCAGCCACATGCGCGGTCATACATCAGATATGGATGCGATCCTGTCGCTGTGTGAGGCGCGTGATATTCCAGTGGTTGAGGACGCAGCCCATTCGCTTGGCACCACCTGGCACGGACGCAATATCGGTACCATCGGCCAGGTCGGCTGTTTCTCGTTTCAAAGCTACAAGATGATCAACGCAGGCGAAGGCGGCATTCTGGTCACCGATGATGCAGACCTTGTGGCGCGGGCGGTGATCATGTCCGGTGCCTATGAGCACAATTGGAAGAAACACAAAGGTCCCGAGGGACAAAACGATCCGGAACTGGCCGAGGCCTTTGCCAAATGGCAAAATCAACTGCCCCTGTATAACCTGCGCATGTCCAACCTGTCGGCGGTAGTGATCCGCCCGCAAATCCCAGAACTGGCACGCCGGGTGACCGATGGGCTGGCCAATCACGATTATGTGGCTGCGCAGCTGAACGCCCACCCGCATTTCCACGTGCCCGCGCCGCTGGCGCCAGAACGCCGCGCGCCGGATTCGATCCAGTTCAATCTGGTCGATCTGTCAGATGCCCAGATCCAGGCCTTCTCAAACGCCTCCGCCGCACGCGGGGTCAAGGTTCAGATCTTTGGCCGCTCAACCGACAACGCGCGGGCCTTCTGGAATTGGCAGTTTATAGGAGAGGTGCCCGAACTTCCGCAAACCCGCGCGATGTTGATGAACGCCTGCGACGTCCGCCTGCCCGTGCTCCTGACGCGAGACGAGCTTGACGTGATCCTCTCGGTCCTGACCGGTGCGATGTCGTACACCCTTGCCAAAGAAGCCGCCTGACAATCTAGACGCAACCGCGCCGCGCGCCAGTGCGGCGCTTGGCCCAACTGTGTGGTTGGATCTGTGATTCAAACAAAACAGGCGGGAGCTCCCGCCCCTTTGACATGGCAGTAAACTGCCACGCAAAGCGTTGGGCGTGGCAGCGGGCTGGCGCCCGCTGCGGTCGCGCAAAACGAAACCAGGCCAAACCAAAAAGGCCGCTCTCCTCCGGAACGGCCTTTTATTGTCGGAGCAGTCGCAGTGCTTTAGCCTGCTACTTCAGTTTGGACAATTTTTCCTGCAACTCCGCCAGCTGTTGTTTGATGGTGTCCAGGTCATCTTCTTCATCCGTTGCACCACCTTCACGCTCTGGACTGCCGCCGCCGGTCCATCCGCTGGAAAACCCGCCAGTCATCGCTTTCAAAAACGCTTCCTGCTGCGCCTTCATGGCTTCAAAGCCGGGCATCTGCGCCATCGGGTTCATAGCCGTCATGTTCTCGACCATCTTCTCCTGGCTCTCGCGCAGCATATCAAACGAAGACTGCAGGAAATGCGGCATCACGCCACCACCGGGCACCATATAGCTGCGCACCAGATCGTTCAGCACATTGACAGGCAGCACATTCTCTCCGCGGCTTTCGTGCTCCGCTATAATCTGCAACAGATATTGCCGCGTCAGGTCATCTCCTGACTTCAGGTCGACAATCTGGACCTCCCGACCTTCGCGAATAAAGCCCGCTATATCTTCCAAAGTGACGTAGTCACTGGTCTCCGTATTATAGAGCCTGCGACTGGCATAGCGTTTAATTAGCAAGGGTTTGTCCTGATCCGCCATATTTTCCCTCTCAAGACCATGATGCGATGCAGAAAATCCTATGCGAGCGCAGCACAAAAAGAAAGCTTTCCTTGCGCTTAGGACAAATGGCTGTCGCCGCACACCCGGCGCAACCAGAAAAATTGCGCTTGACCTAAACCAAGGTTCAGGTCCTATCCAAGGATCCGCAGCGTTTCTGAATGAAGGTTTGTTTATGCGGATTGTAATTCTTGGTGGCACCGGCAGCATTGGCACTTTGGTGACGCAACGGTTGGTTTCGGACGGGCATCACGTCACCGGCGTGGTGCGCAATGAGACTTCTGAACGACGCCTCAAACATCTCGGTGCTCATCCCCACCGGGGCGACATCCGTACCGCTTCCAGTTGGTCCCGACTGCTTGATAGGGCGGATGCTGTGGTTCACTTAGCGGCCACCTTTGATGATCGGATGGCCGAAGCAGATCGCAGTGTCGCCGAGGCAATTTGTGCCCATACCAGCCAGCAGGACCGCAGGTTGCGGGTGCTCTATACCGGTGGCTGTTGGCTTTATGGTGAGACCGGCGACAGGGTGGCGACGGAACGCACGCCGTTGCGCCCGATTGCGCCCTTTGCCTTTATGGCGCGCCATGCGGCGCAGCTGCAGGCGGCCGCGAACCTGTCGGTCGCCACAGTCCACCCTGCGCTTGCCTACCACAAAGCTCCGAACCATGCCCAAGGCGCGTTCCATCGATTTGTCAAAGATGCGCAAACCACCAACCCGATTGAGGTCTGGGGCAGTGTGAAAACCCGTTGGCCACTGGTCGAAGCCGATGACCTCGCCGCTGCCTACGTCGCATTGGTGACACGACCGGATCTGACAGGCGCCTTTAACGTGGCGGCCCAACAGGGCGTGCCTGTGCAGAACATCCTACGCCACATCAGTGAGAGCTTTGACCACGACGGCAGTTTTCTGATCCGGGATGCGGCCTACGTCCTGCGCAATTTTGGCCCCATGGGCCAAGGTCCGATGCTGGATCAGCAAATGGATGCGCAAAAGATCACAGCCGCCACGGGCTGGCAGCCAAAGCTGCGTGATTTTCGCGATGCTTTCAATCTGCACCAACTTGCCTAGACGTCTCAGACCCGCGCGTCACAACAGAAAAAGGACAGGCCGGGCAGCCTGTCCTTTCTTCACGCACGGGAACGGTTGGGAGGAGAGCTTGTTCCCAGGGCGCGGCCGTTTCGATTAAGCGGCAGTTGCTTTCTTTGCAGCCGTTGTCACCTCTTCGGTGGCCTTCTTAACAGCTGCGGTTGCTTCTTCGCCCATGTCTTTGCCAGCCGCCATCAGCAGCTCAACTGTGTCCATCTGAACTTTCTTTGCGATCTCAGCAAAGGCCGCCATGTTTTCGGCAGCAGTTTCAGCAGAAGATGACGCCAGATCAGTTGCCGCTTTTGCGTATTCTGCAGGCTCGGTTTTTGCTTTGGACATTTCGCCCATTTTAGACAGCGCGTCTTTGGCCCAAACAGTTGACAGCTCGGTAGACTTTTCAGCCGCGTCCAGAGCAACAGATGCCAGCTTCTCGTTCAGAGCGGCAGCGCTTTTGAATGCGTCTTCCAGAGCAGCGGTGTCTACTGGAAATGCGCCCATCATTTCTTTCATGAAGGCGGTGAAATCTTGGGTCTTAGCCATTGATCGTAATCCTCTAGATGTGTCGCGGGGCGCTTGCGAACCGCTCTGTGTTACTAAAGACAATATGCATGCTGCGACGCAGCAATTCAAGGAAAATCATGCTGCGCTGCAGAAAAACACCGTAAAACCACTAAATTTAGAGATTATTTCTGCACTGCAGCATTGCGATTTTGGCACGTATTGTGGCGCCCTTCGTCACGCTGCATCTGGCAGGCTCAGGCGACACACGACTCAAAGATATGTCGTTCGACCCGATAAAAGACCCCGCAACCATGTGCGATGCGGGGTCAGCTTATGTTCTCATTGCGACAGCCACATTAAAGGCTCGCCTTGACTTTGACATTCTGTCCCGGCGCGGCTTCGAGCGCGGGAAAGCTCTCCGATCCAGGCACGCGCCCTGGCACCTGTTTGCCGGCCCGCCCCTTTAACCATTCGCCCCAGACCGGCCACCAGGACCCATCGTGGAATTCGGCGTTTTCCATCCAGGTCTCGGCATCGCCCTTAAGGCTCTTGTTCATGTAGTGGCCATATTTGTTGCGGCTTGGCGGATTGACGATGCCCGCGATATGGCCGGATTGCGAGACCAGGAACGTCTTGGAGCGCGATCCCATTTTCTGAACCCCCCGGAAGCAATCCTTCCAACGGGCGATATGGTCGTTTTCACAGGTGATCGCCATCACCGGCACGGTGACGTCTTTGACATGGAGCGTCTCCCCCATCAGTTCAAACCCGTCGCTGGCGAACCTATTGTCCTGACAAAGGCCGCGCAGGTACTCGACCGCCATCTTACCCGGCAGGTTGGTGCCATCGCCGTTCCAATACAACAGATCAAAGGCCGGCGGGGCCTCCCCCATCATATAGCTGCGGATCGCGGGGCCATAGATCAGATCGTTTGACCGCAAGAACGAGAAGGTCCGCGACATGATCCAGGATTTCAAGATACCGTCTTCGTCGATCTGTTCCTCGATGCCATCGACAAAATCATCCTGCAGGAAAGGCGTGAACTCGCCCTGATCGTCAAAATCGGTCAGCGTGGTAAAGAAAGTCGCCGATTTGACCGAGGTATCGCCGCGCTTTTTCAACAAAGCCAACGTCAGGTTCAATGTGGTCCCCGCAATGCAATAGCCCACCGCATTGACCTGTTTGACGCCGCAGATCTCTTTGACAACGTCGAGAACTTTCAGATAGCCGTCCTCAACATACTCCTCCATCCCGACATCGGCGTAGGTTTCATCCGGATTGACCCAGGACACCACAAACAGCGTGAAACCTTGATCGGTGATCCATTTCACCAGACTATTCTTTTCCTTCAGGTCGAGGATGTAGAATTTGTTGATCCATGGCGGGAACAGAACAACCGGCGTTTCACAGACCGTTTCCGTGGTCGGACTGTATTGGATCAGCTCCAGCATCCGATTGCGATATACCACTTTGCCCGGCGTGGTGGCAATATTGCCCCCGACCTCAAAGGCGTCTTCATCCGCTAGCCGTACCACCAATTCGCCATTGTTGGCTTCCAGATCGGCCACCAGATTTTCCAGACCATCAATCAGCGACTGCCCTTCGGTGGTCAGCGCCTTCTCCAGCGCATCCGGGTTGGTGGCCAGGAAATTGGTCGGTGCCATCATCTGTACGATCTGGTCGGCAAAGTAATCTAGACGCTGTTTGTCGACCGGATCTAGATCCTCAATCTCGGTCACCGCGTTGCGCACGGCCTCGGCGTTGATCAGATATTGCTGTTTGACATAATGAAAATATGGGTTGCTGTCCCACAGCGGGTTTTTGAAACGGCGATCCCTCTCTTCGCCTTCAACGGGTTCGCGCCGCAGCACTTTTTTCTGCGCCTCTGCAAAATTCAGAACCGTTTTGCCCCAGAATTCAACCTGCTGTTCCATCAGCTTGGCCGGGTTCATCGCCATTTCGGCCCAATATGCACTCGCTGCGCGTGCGAATAACCCTTGATTCGGTCCGTCTAAACCGGGGTTATGGTGGGGCTTTGCGGACATCACCTGCACCAATCGCTTCGAAAGCCCCTCAACCCGGGCCATATTTTCTTTAAGCCGTTCAAGCGCTTCTGGCGAAGTGGCGGTGGAAATGTCGTCACTAGTTGTCATCTTAATGTTTCCCCCGTAATCTTTCTGCTGTGCAGAATTCTTGCTTAGGTATTCTACGACATAGCGACCCCACCAAGAGAAGGTGAAAATGTCGCAATTCGATGTTACCTAGGGTTGTGGTCCTTTAAGGAGACACAAATGCGATATATGATGGCGTACGACCTAATGGAAACCGTACGTAACACCAATCAATGGCTGGGCGCCTCTGCCCTGTCCCTTGCATCCTACCCCGCTTTTGCCGGCATGCCAAACCCAGCGCTCAGCTGGATGGCCGCCTGGGGTGAGGTCACCGAACGTACGTTTCAGCGCATGATCGCCAAACCCGACTGGGGAATCCACACGATGACCTGCGCGGATGGCAAGGATCATCTGGTGGAAATCGACACGGTGGTTGAACGCCCCTTTGGCGATCTGATCCACTTCCGGGTCTCTGGCCGGGAGGAACAGCCACGCCGCGTTTTGCTGGTTGCGCCCATGTCAGGCCACTATGCGACGCTGTTGCGCTCCACTGTCAAAAGCCTGATGGAAAACTGCGAAGTCTATATCACCGACTGGCACAATGCCCGTGATATTCCAGTCTCCGAGGGCAAATTCGACGTCGAAGACTACACAGCCTACCTGGTTGATTTCATGCGCGCTTTGGGCCCTGACATCCACGTCGTGGCCGTCTGCCAACCGGTGCCACTGACGCTTGCGGCCACCGCCTATCTGGCAGAGCAGGACCCAACCGCGCAGCCCAATTCACTGACGTTGATCGGTGGTCCAGTGGACCCTGATGCGACCCCAACCGATGTGACCGATTTTGGGCGTCGCGTGACCATGGGCCAGCTTGAAGAAACCATGATCCAACGGGTCGGGTTCAAATACCCGGGCGTCGGGCGCAAAGTTTATCCGGGTCTTTTGCAGCTGCAGTCGTTCATGTCGATGAACATGGACCGCCACTCCAAAGCCTTCATGGATCAGATCTCTCGCGTCGCCCAGGGCGAGGCCACGGATCACGATCCCCACAACCGCTTTTATGACGAATACCTTGCGGTGATGGATATGACGGCAGAGTTCTACCTGTCCACGGTCGAGCGTATCTTTAAAAATCGCGAAATCGCCAAGAATGAATTTGTGGTCAACGGCCACAAGATTGACATCGGCAAGATCACTGATGTCGCGGTCAAAACGGTCGAAGGTGCCAACGATGATATCTCGGCCCCTGGCCAATGT
This sequence comes from Epibacterium ulvae, assembly GCF_018678075.1. Classification (GTDB taxonomy): domain Bacteria; phylum Pseudomonadota; class Alphaproteobacteria; order Rhodobacterales; family Rhodobacteraceae; genus Epibacterium; species Epibacterium ulvae_A. Next base: position 128,945 of record NZ_JAHHIR010000013.1, read on the forward strand.
ATCGCGGCGCTGGATCTGTGTACCGGTCTGGATGAAAGCAAAAAGGCCAGCCACGTCGAACCCGACGCGGGCCACTACGGTATTTTTGCAGGTCGCAGCTGGCGTAACAATATCCGCCCGCTGGTGATCGAATTCATGAACGCCAACACCCGCCATCCGCGCAAACCACAATCGCGGTCAGCGGCCGAATAAGCGACATCTGCCGACCGGGAGGCACGCGGCGATGACACAAGACACAAATCAAAACCCGCTGGCGTTTTCCTGCGCCTGCGGGACCGTCCAAGGGCACCTGTCACCTGATGGGGCCAAGGTCGGCACCCATGTGGAATGTTATTGCGCCGATTGTCGCGCGAATGAATTGCTGCACAACCAACCCGACCCGGCACCAGAGGCCGTGCGCTTGCTGCAAATCTCTCCCGATGCGCTGACCGTGACCCAAGGAGCAGAACACTTGTGCCCGATCCGGCTGAGCCCGCGCGGCATACTGCGCTGGCACGCCAGCTGCTGTAAAACGCCGATCGCCAATTCCCTGCCCAACCCAAAGCTTCCCTTTGCAGGTGTGCGGACCGCGGTTTTTGCCGATCCCAGTACATTCGGGAAAGTCCGGGTCAAAGCCTTTATCCCCCAGCCCGGCAAACAGCCCCGCACCAAAGGGGCGATGCTGATGGTGATATCAATGTTCAAACGGATGGGGGCCGCGCTGTTGTCAGGGGCTTGGCGCAACACGCCGTTTTTTGACACTGACACCGGCAAACCGATTGCTGAGGTCAAGCTGCTGAGCAAAGAAGAGCGCGCGCCGCTCTATCGATAACTGAGACGGTCGACGCTTAAGCCGGCATCGCAAGCCATTCTGCCAGTGCCTGATTGACACCTTGTGGGTTTTCCAATGTGGGCAGATGCGCCGCATAGGGCACCTCGATCACTGTGCCGCGCGGCAGCATTGTCGCCACAAAATCTAGCCGCTTCTTAGGCACCACGCGGTCATATTCACCGCGCAATACCAAGCCAGGACCCGTACACCGCCGCAGCGCATTCTGCATGTCACTGCGCCGCTGCATGGCGCGAGATTGGGCGACAAAGACCTCACCCCCAAGATCCAGCCCCATATCGATCAGACTTTGCGCCAGCTCCATCCGGTTGCTTGCCGGAGCCAGCAGATCGGGTTCGACAATACTGCGCACGGCTTCCGGCAACCGGCCCGTGCGCGCGCCAATGATATGGGGTTCACGTTCAGAGGATGTTCCAGGACTGTCCGGTTGGGCCGAGGCCGACATCAGACACAGACGCGACACGCGTTCCGGCGCGCGGCGCAGCAATTCCATCGCAACCACACCGCCCAGACCCAGCCCCACCAGCGCAAAATGCAGCGGCAGCTGTGGCAGCATCTGTGCGGCGATCTGCTCCACCGTATCACCACTGATCGGGGGCGCGATCATCACCGGCATAAACCCAGAGAACACCTCTAATTGCGGTGCGAACACCCGGGCATCTGACATCATGCCGGGGATCATCACCATGGGCTCCAGTTCCAGCAGAGCGCTGCCTGTCATCATCTCACCACCACATTGCGAAGATCGCCGCCCGTGGGGTCCTCGCATGGCCCCAATTTGCGGCTTTCCCATTGAAATCGCAAGATTTGCATGCGACTCGAACGGGCAACCGTGACTTTAATACCCGTCCCAGCAAAAGGCACCATCTTTGCGCAGTGGTGCAAACGGGTTCATGGTTACCTCCCAGAAATGGCCCTCGGGGTCGCGGAAATATCCGCCATAACCGCCCCAGAACACCTCTTTCGGTTGCTTTAGGATCTCCGCTCCGGCCTTGGCCGCTGCCGCCATCACCGCGTCCACTTCGGAGCGGGTGCGCCCGTTGTAGGACAGGGTGCTTGCGCCCTGCCCCAGGCTTTCGACCGGCAGTCCCATGTCCTTGGCCAGGGCTTCAATCGGGTAGAGCCCCAGCGTCTGCCCTAAAAGATCAAAGACCACGATCCCATCCGGGCTTTCCAGCTCTTCCCAGCCCATCGCGCGGTAAAAAACTGTCGCCTTTTCGATGTTCTGCACGCCCAATGTGATCAAACTGACCCGCTGTTCCAAACCGATACCCTCCCTCGTCTTTTGCGGCCCACCGCCGCCGCCACAACTATAGGTACTGTGCATTGGCGACACCACCGGTGAAGTCAAAACAGATTTCATCTGCGCCAAGATGTCGGCGCGACTGCTTAGCCAACAGGCAGGTGCCTAGGCTTACGTATCAACCGTCTCAATTGCGCGCCATCCGTGGATCAAGCTCCAATCCGCCAGATCGATCGCGATGACATTGCCACCGCCGCCGCCGGGCTGGTCCCATTTGCGATCAATCGCAACGCCCATGACATGGCACAGGGTCAAGGCGCCGACGCCGCCATGGGCCACAACCGCAATATCGCCATCGGGCGCCTCATCTGCGATCTGGCGCAGGGCGGCGATCACCCGGCTCTGCGCGTCAATTGCCCGCTCCCAACCGCGGATGCTTTCGGTGGGGTTGGCAAAAAACGCATCTGCGGTGCGCTCGAATTCTTCCTTGGGCAGGAAGCCGGTGGCCGAGCGGTCATTTTCATGCAACGCCTCAACCACATGGTGGCGCGCGCCGACCTGCGCACACAGGATTTCAGCCCCGTCGCGCGCCTTTTTCTCGGCGCTGGAATAGACGCTGGTGACCCCGCGCACATAGGCGCTGGCCGAAAACACGTCGTGACGGGCGCGGCCTGTGGCGCTTAGCCCCCAATCGGGAACCGGCACTGCGGGGTCAATTTCGACCTCACCATGGGTGACAAACAAAAGACGACGTACCATTTACAAAACCTCGTTTACGGCGGCCTCTATCAAAGCAAGGCAAGCCTCATCAGAAAATCGGTGATCTGCATCTTTGACCAGGGTCAGACGCATGTCGGTGCAGGTGGCGTGATCCATCAACTTCAATGCGGTCTCGGTGCTGACAGCCGTATCAGCCGTGCCTTGCAGGCACCTAACCGGGAACGGCAAATCCAACGGGTCGCGCAGCACCAGATGGGCGCGGCCGTCCTCGATCATCCGTTTGGTCACCACATAGGGCTCCATATAGTCGGACGGCAGGTAGACAACGCCTTTGCTTTGCAATTCGGACTTTTGCGCATCAGTGAAACTTTGCCACCAGCCGTCCTCGGTAAAGTCAGGCGCGGCCGCGATGGTGACCATCCCCTTGATCCGGTCGGCGCGCGCCTTGGCCAACAGAAGGGCCTGCCAGCCGCCCATCGAGGAGCCAACCGGCACGATTTCACCTTCGGTCAACTGGTCAATCACTGCCAGCGTGTCCTGATGCCAATCGCCGATGCAGGTGTCCTCATAGCGCTCAGAGCTGATCCCGTGACCGGAGTAGTCAAACCGCAAAAACGCCCGTCCTTGCGCTGCGGCCCAAGCTTCCAGATGCACGGCCTTTGTGCCCTCCATGTCTGACTTGAGCCCGCCCAGGAATACAATGGTCGGCCCCATGCCCGCGTGCCTGTGATAGGCGATCCGCCGGCCTTGGGGGGTGTCCAGATATTGTGCGTCTTTGGCATCCGACATGGGGGTCTCCGTCACAGGTCTGTTGGTCCTTGGCATGGCATGTTTCGCCAGATTCGCAAACAGCTTCGCCTGTTGGTGGGCGTGTATGCGGTGGACCGCACCTGCACGCCTAAAAGGTGACCATATTGACACGTGACTAAAGAATCACATATCAACACCACATGGACAAGATCTTCAAAGCCCTCAACGACCCGGCCCGACGCGCGCTCCTGGACAGTTTGCGCGCCAAGGACGGTCAAAGCCTCAGCGAGCTGGAAAGCCAGTTCGACATGACGCGGTTCGGGGTGATGAAACATTTAGGTGTTTTGGAGGACGCCGGTCTTGTGCTGTCCAAGAAACAGGGGCGGTTCAAATACCATTATCTGAACGCGGTGCCCCTGCAAGAAGTCATCGATCGCTGGATCGAACCCCTGCTCGCCAAGCCGCTTGCACGCGGCATGATTGATCTCAAATCCCACCTGGAAGGGACTGCCCAAATGTCTGCCACTGCTGCCAAACCCGATTTCATCCATCAAACGCTGATCCGCTGTAGCCAGGACGCCTTGTGGGACGCGTTGACTGTTGCCGATCAGGTCGCAGCCCACCATTTTGCCTGCGACCGCGCAGAAGGCGATGCGATTGCGCCGGATGCGGCGTTGCAAATGATCCGCAAAGACGGCTCCACCATGCTGACCCAGCGGGTGATCTCTCTGACGCCAAAGTCACGCATCGATATGACGTTTGAGCCGAATTTTGGTGGTGGCGATGGCAAAGCCAGCCACATCGCCTTTTTGATCGATGTGGAAGGCGATCACTGCAAGCTGACTTGCGAACATTATGCGGTGCCGCCTGAGATGCAGGCCATTCGCGACGGTTGGATGCGCTTTGCGTCCTCGATCAAATCCTGGCTGGAAACCGGTAAACCCATCAAAATGGACGATTGAATCCTATGATAACGAGTATGACTTCCGAACTTGTCTATCTTACCCTCAGTGCGCTTTTGGCCGGATCGCTGTGGATCCCGTTTGTGATTGGTCAGGGCGGTGATCCCAAGGGCCATACCGATTTCACCCGACCGCCCGATATCACCCAATTGCGCCCCTGGGTGCAGCGGTCCTTTCGCGCCCATCAAAACGCGATTGAGACCACGTTGCCCTTTGCAATTGTGGTTCTGGTTGCCCATGTGGCCGGTCTGTCCAATAGCGTCACGGGCACGGCGGCAGCGGTGTTTTTCTGGACCCGGCTGGTGCATGCGGCGGGGATGATTAGTGGCCTTGCTATCTTTCCCATACGTCCGATCATTTTCTCCGTGAGCTATGCCTGCACGGTGGTGATCGCGGTTATGGTTCTGTTGGGCAGCCTTGGACAGCACGCGCATGTGGAGGGGGCTTAAAGGCAGACCAACCCCTCCCGCCCGTCGCAAGACAATCACAGATTGCCCCGCTCCCGTTGGGCCGCGCGCTGCGCCAAAGGCGCAGCGTACCATCGCCCAGCCGCACCCCTTCAAACATCTCGAAACGGACGTGCCCAAGGGGTTGACGCTGCTGTTTCTTTTCGTCATCAACGCGGGCGAACCATAACCCGCAACCGGGCGTTCTGTGGGCGCCAAACCGACGAGGAGAGCCAGACCTATGGCCCAAGTCTCCCTTACCTTTCCCGATGGCAATGCGCGATCCTATGACGCAGGAGTCACCGCTGCCGAAGTCGCATCCTCCATCTCCACCTCGCTGGGCAAAAAAGCGATCTCGGCCACTGTGAACGGCCAGCACTGGGATCTGCAATGGCCCATCGACGCGGATGCCTCCATCGCAATTCACACCATGAAGGACGATGCGCAGGCCAATGAGCTGATCCGCCACGACCTTGCCCATATCATGGCACGCGCGGTGCAAGAGATCTGGCCCGACACCAAAGTCACCATCGGCCCGGTGATCGACAATGGCTGGTATTATGACTTTGACCGTGCAGAGCCCTTCACCCCCGAAGATCTCGGCGCGATTGAAAAGAAGATGAAGGACATCATAAACAAGCGTGATGCAGTCCGCACCGAGGTCTGGGACCGTAACCGCGCGATCCAGCATTACACCGACAACAACGAACCCTATAAAGTCGAGCTGATCGACGCCATCCCCGGCGACGAGCCGCTGCGGATGTATTGGCACGGTGACTGGCAGGATCTGTGCCGGGGTCCGCACCTGCAACACACTGGTCAAGTACCAGGTGATGCGTTCAAACTGATGTCCATCGCCGGTGCCTATTGGCGCGGTGACAGCGATCGCGCCATGTTGCAGCGGATCTACGGCGTCGCCTTCACCGGCAAGGAAAAGCTGAAAAAGCACCTCAATATGCTGGAAGAGGCCGCCAAGCGCGACCACCGCAAATTGGGCAAGGAAATGGGCCTGTTCCACATGCAGGAAGAAGCCCCCGGTCAGGTGTTCTGGCACCCGAACGGCTGGCGTGTCTACACGACCTTGCAGGACTATATGCGCCGCATGCAGGACAAGGACGGCTATGTTGAGGTCAACACCCCGCAGGTGGTTGACCGCAAACTGTGGGAAAAATCCGGCCACTGGGACAAGTACCAGGAAAACATGTTCATCGTCGAAGTGGATGAGGAACACGCCCGCGAAAAAGCCGTCAACGCGCTCAAGCCGATGAACTGCCCCTGCCACGTGCAGATCTTTAACCAGGGTCTCAAATCCTATCGCGATCTGCCGATGCGGATGGCGGAGTTCGGCTCTTGTGCGCGTTATGAACCCTCGGGCGCGTTGCATGGTATTATGCGGGTCCGTGGCTTTACCCAAGACGACGGCCATATCTTCTGTGCCGACGATCAGATCGAAGCAGAGACCGCAAAATTCATCGCCTTCCTCGCCAAAGTCTATGCCGACCTCGGCTTTAATGACTGGACCATCAAACTCTCCACCCGCCCTGAAAAGCGGATCGGCTCGGATGAGACCTGGGATCAGATGGAACAGGCGCTGGGGGATGCCTGCAAGGCTGCGGGATATGACTATGAGATCCTCGAAGGCGAAGGCGCGTTTTATGGACCCAAGCTGGAGTTCACTCTGACGGACGCCATTGGGCGGAACTGGCAATGTGGCACGCTGCAAGTGGATGCCAACCTGCCAGAGCGTCTGGAGGCCAACTTTATCGGTGCCGATGGCCACAAACATCGCCCGGTCATGTTGCACCGCGCCTGCCTTGGCTCCTTTGAACGTTTCATCGGCATCCTGATCGAAGAGCACGCGGGCAAACTGCCCTTCTGGCTGGCGCCGCGTCAGGTGGTTGTCGCCTCGATCACCTCGGATGCGGATGCCTATGTGGCTGAGGTTGTCGCCGAGCTGCAAGCAGCCGGTGTGCGGGTCGAAGCCGACATCCGCAACGAGAAGATCAACTATAAGGTCCGCGAACATTCGCTGGGCAAAGTTCCGGTCATTCTCGCCGTTGGCCACCGTGAAGTGGAGGAACGCACCGTATCCGTTCGTCGCCTCGGTGAAAAACAAACAAAGGTTGAAACCCTGGCAGATGTAACAAATGCGCTGAAAATCGAAGCAACCCCGCCCGACATTCTGTAACATTTGCTCACGACCCCCAATTAAGCGGCCCGGAGACGGGCCGTTTTTTGTTACAAAACCGTCAACACTGTAGCAAACGGCGGAAATCGGCCCGTAAATTGCGAAATTTCGTAACAGTCACTGACGCGCGCGTTACTAACAGCCTCGTGACTTCACGCAGGCTACACTTCGGGTTAGGTTTTTCATGTCATCACGACGACACCGCATGTGTAATCAAAAGGATTATTGAGATGTCGAACACCGCAAAAACTTTTGCAGTTGCAGGCGCAGTAGCCGCAGCAATGACCGCAACCCTGACCGGTTCCGCTTCCGCTCAGTCCAAAGAGAAGTGCTACGGCGTTTCCCTGGCTGGCCAGAACGACTGCGCCGCAGGCCCCGGCACCACCTGCGCCGGCACCTCGACCGTAGACTACCAAGGCAACGCATGGACCCTGGTTGACGCAGGTTCCTGCGCTTCCATCGAACTGCCAGCACTGGCAGACGGTTCCGAGCGTAACGGTTCGCTGGAAGCCCTGGAGCGTGACCTGCCGGCATAAGCCGCAGACACCGCATATGGTCTGATTTGTACATTTGGGGCGGAGCATGCCGCGTCCGCCCCTTATTCTTCGGTAACCAGGAAACGCGCAGAACGGAGAACAGCAATGCTGGATAAATCCACATTCACGCATCTGCCGCAGACACCTGGCGTTGGCTACAAACCCCAGCATTTCAACGACATTATCTCGGACCCCGGCTCGGTCGGCTGGCTTGAGGTACATGCCGAGAACTATATGGGTGACGGCGGCCGTCCCCTGGCGCAATTGCGTCATCTGGCCGAAGAGTTTCCAATGTCTGTGCATGGTGTTGGCCTGTCCATCGGCGGCGAAGGCCCGCTGGATGGTGACCATCTGGCCCGGCTCAAACATCTTGTCGACTGGCTGAACCCGGCGTCCTTTTCCGAACATCTCGCCTGGTCGACCCACGACAGCGCCTTTTACAACGACCTGCTGCCGCTGCCCTATACGGATGCAACGCTGGCGCGGGTTTGCGCGCATATCAATCAGGTGCAGGACCTCTTGGGGCGCAAGATGCTGCTGGAGAACCCCTCCAGCTATCTGGCCTTTGCCGAAAGCACCTGGAGCGAACCTGAGTTTCTAAACGAAGTGGCCCGTCGCACCGGTTGTGGCCTGCTTTTGGATGTGAACAACGTCTTTGTCTCTGCCACCAATCTCGACTTCAGCCCACAAGGCTACATCGATGCTTATCCGCTGGATCTGGTGGGTGAAATCCATCTGGGCGGTCATGACGAAGATCACGACGACCACGGCAAGCCCCTGCTGATCGACAGCCACGGGCGCGCAGTTGTGGATCCGGTCTGGGCGCTGTTGGACTACACGTTGGAACGCTCCGGCCCCCTGCCCTTGTTGGTCGAATGGGACAATGACGTGCCCGATTGGCCAACGCTTGAACGCGAGGCCGCACGCGCCGCCTCCGCCTTGGACCGCGTTTTGGTCGAGGTCGCCAAATGACCACCGACACGTCCCCCGCCAATGCGGTCAACCAGGCCGCGTTTACCCGCGCGATGATGGATGCCAGCATCACCACACCCCAAGGTCTGCGCGACAGCCAAAACCGCCCCGCCGGACGCCGGTTCAACGTTTATCGCAACAATGTCGCGGTCTCATTAACGGATGCGCTACTACAGGCCTTTCCGGTTGTGACCAAGCTGTTGAGCGAGGAAAACATGAAAGGGCTCGCTGGGATTTTTCTGCGCGCCCATCCGCCGCAATCGCCGCTGATGATGTTTTACGGCGCGGAATTCCCGGATTTCATCGCGCAGATGGAGCAGCTGTCGCATTTGGGCTATTTGGCCGATGTGGCACGCCTGGAACAACACATGCGGCGCGCCTATCACGCCGCCGATGCGACGCCGATTGACCCAGACGCGCTTGGTAGTATCGCCCCCGAAGACCTGATGCAAACCCGCGTCAGTTTTACGCCTGCGATGCAGGTGATCCGCTCTCCCTGGCCGATCTTTGATATCTGGCGGTTCAACATGGAACAGGACGCGCCCAAACCGCAAGCCGGGGCGCAGGACGTCCTGATCACCCGGCCCGAATTCGACCCAACGCCCCAGCTTTTGCCGGTTGGAGGTGCTGCGTGGATCACTGCCCTGACAGGGGGCAAAACGATTGGTGAGGCTTTTGAGGTCGCCAACCAAGACGCTGATAACTTTGACCTTTCGACAACACTTGCCTTGCTTTTGCAAGGGAACACACTCACCGCACTTCACAGGAAAGACTAACGCATGACTTCCCTCCTCTCGCTCCACGATAGCCTTGTTGCTTGGGTTGACAAGATCGGCGATCAGCTGACACCCCTGCTCGCACGGTTCATTTTTGCAGCCACGCTGACGCTCTATTACTGGAACTCTGGCCTGACCAAATTGGGCGATGGGATCCTGGGGCTGTTCTCCCCGTCCATCGGCGCCTACAGCCAGATTTTCCCCAAAAAGCTCGAAGCGGTTGGCTATGATGTCTCCCAATTCGGCCTCTTTGAATGGGCTGTGGTCATGGGAGGTACCTATGCCGAATTCATCCTGCCCGCGCTGATCATCCTGGGCCTGCTGACCCGCCTGGCTGCCGCCGGCATGATCGGTTTTGTCGTTGTGCAGTCCCTGACAGATGTCTACGGCCACCACGCCACAGATGACAAAACGCTGGGCGCGCTGTTTGACCGCTTCCCAGATGCGGTCATCCTGGACCAACGTCTGTTCTGGTGCTTCCTGCTGCTGATTATCGTGATCAAAGGCGCAGGCATCCTGTCGCTGGACACGCTGTTGCGCAAGAAACTGACCGCGTCTGCGACCATGGTTTAAACGCCAATCTGAAGACGGCTTAATCGCCAACACCACTCACATAAAACACTCAAAACACCCCGCCCAACCGGCGGGGTGTTTTGTTTTTCACCCCAGTCCCAGGGCCGTCTGCGCGGCCTTGTCAAACCCCAGCACCATGCGCACACCGTCCACAATCAATGGCCGTTTCATCAAGGTTGGGTGCTCTGCCAGCAGTTCAAGCGGTGCTTTTGTGCGCTCCGCCTCGTCCAACTGGCGCCACGTTGTTGACCGCGTATTCAGCAGCTTGCTTTCAAATTGCGCATGGGCCTGTTGCAGCACCTCTGCTGGCACACCCTCGCCGCGCACATCAACGAATGTGGCATCTGGTAATAGTTTCAACGCCTTACGGCAGGTGTCACAGTTTTTCAGCCCGTAAAGGATCATAAAAAGCTCCTATCGCACAGCTCACTCCAACACAATTTATGGTAGTAGACCTGTGTTTTGCTTGATTTTTGCAATCCGCGTGCAACAGTTAATGCAGGTTCGTCAAGCCATTCAGACCTTTGCGCGGTCATATTTTTGATCAAGCTCAGATCCGGGGTGCGGCGTAACCAACTCATGGGGGAGGCCTCGTGAGAATGTGCAAGGTAGAAGGAGACACGGGATATGCCAACCGGCACCGTGAAGTGGTTCAACACCACAAAGGGATATGGCTTCATCGAACCAGACGAAGGCGGCAAGGATGTGTTTGTACACATTTCTCAAGTTGAACGTTCTGGGCTGACGGGCCTGACAGACAATATGAAGGTAGACTTTGAGCTGACCGAAGGGCGTGACGGGCGCCAGATGGCCGGCGAGATCAAGCCGCTCTGAACTAAATCAATCCGCTGCGCCCATCTCAGGGGGTGGGCGCAGCAGATGCTTCTCCCCTTTTTAATATCCTGCATCTTCCCCTTGGGGATGCAGATATCTGCGCTGCGCCAAGCGTCCTGTCGCGGCCTTACGGCTGTTGCGGCAGAAAAAGCAACACAACCCCAATAACATATATTTTAGATGCGCCATTTCAGAACCGACCTAAAGTCGCCCGTGTTCTTACGGGCGTTCCTGTCGGCCTGCCATCCACGCAAAGCTTTGGGATGGATCAACTGCGCTCCGGCAGGTCACGTCCGAATACATTGATCGGAGTAATCTAAATGACCCATTTCCCCGCATCCCGCACTGTTTTGACCGCAGTTGCACTGACCCTTGGAGTCGCAACGCCGGTTCTGGCCGCTGGCGATGCCCATGTCGACGACGGCGTGATCGCCGAGCAACGCGCCGCCCTGGCCACCGCGACCAAAGATGCCGGCTTTGGCCCGCAAGCACCGCGCGACTTGACCAAAACCGACGGCGTCAACACCCGCGCCTTTTCCACCGCGCCGGCCTATACGACCATGAACCTGTGCGACATCCACTTCCATGAAAACGCCGAACACAAAGGCGGCGAATTCACCACCTTTGCCGGCAATGGCGACGGGCATGGCTATGGCACCGGGTTCAAATACGATGGCACCTTGACCACTGCCGAGCTGGCGCCGGTCGGCCACCCTGTTGGCGCCGGAGAGCACGGTGATCTGCAAAGCGGCGACACCATCGAAATCCACTTTGTCCACTCCACCGCCCAGGCCCAGCCCGGTCCCACTCTTGGCACCTGCCTCAGCGATGCCATCGCCAATCCGCAGCTGCGCGTGGAAACCGTGGTCGCCGTGTTGGTCAACGATGCCGAGGCCACTGATTTCACCGAAATGGCCGCCATCAGCACCGTGGACGGTCTGCATCAGGCCGAAAACATTCCCAATACGCTGGGCACGCCCATTGTCTACGAAGGTTCCACCACCGGTCCCAGCTACAATGAAAAAGGTTCACCGTTTCAAGTCACATGGAGCGTCCGCCCGCAGGTGATCAAAGTCGACATCAACTCGGTCGATGCCTGGTTCAAAGCCAATGTGTTTGAAGAAGACCATGCACACGGCGTCCGCAATCTGGTCGAAAATCTCGAACTGCTGTCGCCGATCTCTCACTAAACGGGTTCAAACCGCCTCTGCCACAACAGGAGCGGTTATTCCTGTCGGATCAAACGCGTAGGTATTCCACCATGACGCAAGCCGGATCGGCAGTGCGCAGCGAATTGCGTGCGGCAACCTTCCAGTTGGTCTCCTGCACCTCGGGGAAGAACGTATCCGCTCCCTCGACCTCGGTCTCGACCTCGGTGATCAACAGACGATCCGCGATCTCCATCATGCCCCGATAGATCCCGGCCCCGCCGATCCCATAGATGCGCATATACCCTTGCGCGCGGGCCTCAACGACAGCCAGATCGACGGACGACACCACCAGATCGGCACAGTCCGGGTTGGACGACACCACGATATTCAGCCTATTTTTCAACGGCTTCACCGGCAGGCTATCCCAGGTGTTGCGCCCCATGATGATCGCACCGCCATGGGTCTCCCGCTGAAACGCTTTCAGATCTTCGGGCGCAAACCAGGGGATCGTATTGTCCTTGCCAATCGCCCCATTGCGGTCACGGGCAACAATCAATGTAATCATAACTCAGCCTCTTAGACGGCAACTGGTGCTTTGATGTTGGGGTCGGCCTCATATCCAACCACTTCGAAGTCTTCGAATTTGAAGTCAAAGATTGATGTGACGTCGCGCAGAATATTCAGCTGAGGCAAGGGTTTTGGCGTCCGGCTCAGCTGCCGATCCACCTGTTCCAGATGGTTGGAATAGATATGCGCATCCCCCATCGTGTGAATAAAATCGCCTGCCTCATAGCCGGTCACATGGGCCAGCATTTTGAGCAGCAACGCATAAGAGGCGATGTTGAACGGCACGCCCAGGAACATATCGGCCGAGCGTTGATAAAGCTGCAGATGCATTTTGCCGCCCGCAATCCGTACCTGCCACAAGGTGTGACACGGCGGCAGCGCCATATCCGGCACATCGCCCGGGTTCCAAGCAGTGACCACCATGCGGCGGCTGTCGGGGCTCATTTTGATCAGCTCCACCAGGTCTGTGATCTGGTCCACCGTGCCCGCACGATACAGCGGCTCGTCGCCGGTGGTGCCCTCTACCAGCTCTAGCTTGGGAAATTGCCGCCATTGGTGGCCATAAACCGGCCCCAGATCGCCATTTTCATCGGCCCATTCATTCCAGATCCGCACACCATTGTCCTGAAGATAGCGGATATTGGTGTCACCCGACAAAAACCACAGCAATTCATGGATGATCGATTTCAGATGCAGCTTCTTGGTGGTGGTCAGCGGAAAGCCATCAGCCAACGGATACCGGCACTGCATGCCAAAATGCGAGATCGTGCCGGTGCCAGTACGATCAGTTGATTTTACGCCGTGATCGCGCACGGTGCGCAGGGCTTCAAGATATTGCTGCATGGCTCTTCCCCCGGGACAAACCTCTATCTGTTGTGGTCTTTTTTGCATGCCCCCCCAGAAATAGCCAGAGCCCCGCCCAGGGCATGCTTGGGAAATTTTATGCAGCCTCTGGTTTTATCGCGATGCGCGCCCTAGATGTTGAGCGCCAACATGGCTCCAACATCGGAGAATGAGATGCCCCTCACCTATTTGCACACAATGGTCCGCGTGAAGGATCTGGAAAATTCCATGGCCTTTTTTGAGCTTCTGGGCCTCAAAGAGACCAAGCGCATGGACAGCGAAAAAGGCCGCTTTTCGCTGATTTTCATGGCCGCCCCCGGTCAGGAAGACACGCCGATCGAGCTGACCCATAACTGGGACGGCGATGACGCGCTGCCCAGCGACAGCCGTCACTTTGGCCACCTAGCTTACGGCGTTGATGATATCTATGCGGTCTGCCAGCACCTGATGGACAATGGCGTCACCATCAACCGCCCGCCGCGCGACGGTCACATGGCTTTTGTCCGCTCGCCCGACAATATTTCAATCGAATTGTTGCAAAACGGCGAACGACTGGAGCCCGCAGAACCCTGGGCCAGCATGGAAAACACCGGTAGCTGGTAGTCGGTCTCTGGTTTGTCCCGACAAGAAAATAGTGTTGGCCTGCGGGAAGGGCCAACACAACACTGCTCAATGCTCGATTGGCTACGAGCCGTTTTGATCCCAAGAGTTTTCCAACCAAATGGGCGCGCTTACCGCTTGTGGGATTTGTAGTTATGACCCCTACGCGACAAGGGGTCTTTATCCTCATGTTGGCACGCAAACTGTTCCGGCCAATGTTTTTGAGCGATCACTCATCTTTTCAATTCTACCTTCACGTGCCCTTAACTCAACACATAGGAGTATTCAAATTACGTATTTACACCTAATCTGAATAAGGTCCCCCTATGAAACCTACACTTCTGAGCACGGCAATTTTGCTGTCAACTAGCGCAACGCTTGGACAAGCCGCCACGGTGAACTGGGCGCTAGAAGGCACTGCAACCGTATCGGCAGGGGCGTCAAGCGCGTCCTTGGCAATCGATGGCGACACAAATACGTCTTGGAACGCAGGCAGGCATCCGTTTAACTTCATTGAAATCGACCTTGGTCAAGTACGCGAGTTTTCCGCAGTGCGTGCTTTGGTGGGACAGCGGCCAAATGGAAACACGCTGCACAATGTCTTTTTGGACAACGTACTTAGTTACACCTGGGACCAACACACGAGTGGCGGCGACTGGTTGACCTTTGAACTGCCTGAACCCACTCAAGCGCAGGTCGTCCGGATTGATACTGTACGCTCACCCAGCTGGACAGCTTGGAACGAGATCCAGGTTTTGCAAGGGGACATCGCCCCCGTTCCCTTGCCTGCCTCGGCTTTGCTTCTTCTTGGAAGCTTCTTTAGCTTTGGTTGGCTCAAGCGGCGGTCAACCAAAGGAGGCCTTCGCATCCTGACCTCTTGAGCATAAGAGGTTGCGCGACAATAATATTCTCTAAGGGCGACGTTTCCTGAGGCCGTGCATAACAGCGCGGCCTCTTTTACATCTTAAGGTAAGTGCTTGTTGAATGACCAAACGCAAAACGACCGCCCCTTTAAGAGCGGCCGCTTTGGAATTTGTGTTCACCGTTGCATTCTACAACGTGCATCGAGACGGTCGTCCGGGCCATTCTGGCCGCTCCGTCAAGACGCGGAATTCTTCAGATCTGATCTACGTTTAGTAGATGTAGCGGATCTGGTCAGACCAGTACCGCTCCACGCGCTTTAGCGACGTGGTAATATCGGCAATCCCTTCGACGCTGATCACGTCTCGGTTTTCCAGCCCCTCAGCGTGGCGCAGGAATAATTCGGTAACGATGTCCCGAATTTCACGCCCCTTAGTAGTGAGGCGAACACGGACAGAACGACGGTCGATTTCACATCTTTGATGGTGCATATACCCCATCTCGACCAACTTCTTGAGGTTGTAGCTTACGTTACTGCCTTGATAGTAACCACGGGATTTAAGTTCCCCCGCCGTCACCTCATTGTCCCCGATGTTGAACAGCAGAAGAGCCTGAACCGCGTTTATTTCAAGAACGCCTACGCGTTCAAATTCATCCTTGATCACGTCCAGCAGCAGACGATGCAGACGCTCGACTAGCGCAAGCGCTTCAAGGTAGCCAGTCATGAACCCTTTGGAGTCCTGCTGGCCAATTGGCATTTCCATACTCATGCGCATCTCCGACTCGAATTTGCTAGGGACAGAATGCGCTGAATTTCCGAAAATTGCGTTAAGGCATTTCAGATTTATTTTTGATAAGTTTGCGAGACTTTCTTAACCAAATCAGCAAGTTCTTCTGGCGGGCTCATTTGGCCGGTCACCCATTGCAGCAGATCCTGGTCGTTCTCGTTCAACATCGCCTCATACAGATCCAGCTGGGCCGTATCCATCCCGGTAAGATTGGCCTCGGCATATCCCTGCAACAGAATATCCATTTCCTTGATGCCGCGCCGGATCGACCGCATATAAAGCCGCTTTTTGCGCACATCGATTGGTTCATTTTTGGGGCTGTGCTCTTTCAGGCTCAACGCGGCTTCGCGCAAGGGATCGTTCACGGGGTCATCTCCTCGATGATGGTTTTCAGCCGTTTTTCCAAACGGGCAGCGCGGTCGGAATTTTCGCGCATTTCGCTGCGCAATTGCCGCAGATCCCGCAAAAGGTCACGTAGATTCTGCGGTGCGCTGTCGTCCTCGGGCGACGATGTGCCCTCACCTTCGCCGGTCATCAACCACATGATCGAGACATTCAGGATGCCCGCCATCATCGACGTCCGGTTGGCGCGCGGCTCCGACAGGTCCTGTTCCCAGCCCACCAACGTCGCCTTTTTGACCCCCAAACGGCGCGCCAGTTGCGCTTGCGTCATGTTCGCCGCATCGCGTGCCGCCGCAATCCGATCCCCCAATGTGGCCATATCCGGGCCGTACCAGTCCATCTCTGTTTCGACTGTTTCGCCATCGTTCATTGCCACACTCCTGTATCGATACGCGATCTCGCTTGAACGCTTCTGGGTCGCACCCTATGACAGTCGCGTTCAACTTTCAAACTGAGGCGTAAAATGTCCGATCTGCCCGCAGAATTCCTCTCGTCCACCCTGTCCCGCGTCAAACCGTCTCCGACGATCGCGGTCACGAACAAGGCGCGTGAGCTGAAGGCCGCAGGCCGCGACGTTATCGGCCTTGGCGCCGGTGAGCCGGATTTTGACACGCCACAAAACATCAAAGACGCCGCTGTACGCGCCATCGCCGAGGGCAAGACCAAATACACCGCCGTTGATGGCATTCCTGAGCTGAAAGAGGCGATCTGCGCCAAGTTCAAACGCGACAACGGGCTGGATTACACCCCGGCTCAGGTCACCGTAAACTCGGGCGGTAAACACACGCTTTATAACGCGCTGGTCGCGACCTTGAATGCTGGCGATGAGGTTGTGATCCCGGCCCCCTACTGGGTGTCCTACCCCGATATGGTCCTGCTGGCAGGCGGCACCCCCGTCGCGGTTGAGGCGACGCTTGAGAACAACTTCAAACTGACCCCCGACCAGCTCGAAGCCGCCATCACGCCAAAGACCAAATGGTTCATCTTCAACTCGCCCTCCAACCCGACCGGTGCTGGCTACACAGCGGATGAGCTGAAAGGGCTGACCGACGTTTTGATGCGCCACCCCCATGTCTGGGTGATGTCGGACGATATGTACGAACACCTCGCCTATGATGATTTCAAATTCGCCACCCCGGCCGAGATCGAGCCCGCCCTCTATGCGCGCACGCTGACCTGCAACGGGGTTTCCAAAGCCTATGCGATGACCGGCTGGCGCATTGGCTACGCCGCAGGCCCGGAAAACCTGATCGCTGCCATGCGCAAGGTTCAGTCGCAGTCGACCTCAAACCCTTGTTCCGTCAGCCAATACGCCGCGGTTGAGGCGATCAACGGCACCCAGGACTATCTGGCCCCCAACAACGAAAAATTCGTGCGCCGCCGCAATCTGGTGGTCGATATGCTCAGCGCGATTGAGGGCATAACCTGTCCCAAGCCCGAAGGTGCGTTCTACGTCTACCCCTCCATCGCCGGTCTGATCGGCAAAACCACTCCAAAGGGCGTGATGATCGAGAATGATGAGGTTTTTGCAACCGAACTGTTGGAAGACACAGGCGTTGCAGTGGTCTTTGGCGCGGCCTTTGGTCTGTCGCCAAATTTCCGTGTCTCTTACGCCACCACGGATGAGGCCCTGACCGAGGCCTGCACCCGCATCCAAACCTTCTGCGCCGCACTAACCTGATGACGGGCGCGCAGATTACCGCAAATCTGCCCAGCCGGGACTTTGATCGAACCGAAGCCTTCTATCATCGTCTCGGCTTTGCCACCGCTTACCGCGACGGCAACTGGATGATCCTCACCTATGGCGACACCCAGGTTGAGTTTTTTCCGCACCCAGATCTAGCCCCCGCCGACAGCTGGTTTTCCGCCTGCCTGCGGGTAGCTGACATCACGCCGCTGTATGCGCGCTGGTCCAAACTGGGGCTAGCAACGGACGCCCCCGCCGCCCCGCGCCTTGGCGATGTGATCCCGGTACGGGGCACAGTGCCGCGCATGTTTCCCCTGATCGACCCCGATGGCACACTCTGGCGGGTGATTGATCTAAAGGGGTTAGGCTGACGCATCCGCCATGCTAAACAGGTATGCGGCCCCAGATGTACGTGACTTGAAAGGACGATTATGAGCGTTGAGCTTCCCGAATATTATTTCCGCATCCGCGAAAACGGGGCAGTTGTGTTCAAAGTCGACACCGAAAATCGCCACCGCCGCATCGACATGGACCAGATCGCCATGGTCAATATCCGCAACGGCGATGTTAAACCCCATGGCAGCCGGGTGCTGTCACCGGAAGATCTCGCCGCGATTGAGACCTGGAAAGAGGAGCGCCGCGCCACATTGGCCAGCCGCGATCTCGACGACATTCACCGCACCATTGACCATCTGAACCTGACCACTCAATGGGCGCAGTCCAAGGCCGAACCGGAGCACCTCGACGCTGTCACCGACCGTCTGTTGATGGCGATGCACGACCTGCGCACGGTTCTGGTGCGTAAAAAAGCGGACCGGCTGAACAAAGGCTAAACGCGAGCCTTTCGCAGGGCGACGCCCCGCGGGACTGGCGCATCATAGCGGTTTTTCGAAATACACCCGGTTAAACCCATCTTCACTGCGCCGCCCCGTCTCATGGTAGCCAAGATGGGGATAGATCTTCAGGTTCTTGACCATCTTTTCATTGGTGTACAGTTTGATTGCGGGCAGATCCGCCCGGCGCGCCGCATCCTCACAACAGGCCATCAGCGCCTTGCCCACACCGCGTCCCGCGGCCTCGGGCTGCACCGCGATGTTTTCCAGGAACATATGTCCACCCCTCGGAAAGAAAACAATACATCGCCCGCATCCACTGCCACCTGCACGACGCTTGCAGCGATCAATCCTGCAAAATCCGCCACCATCGGCGCAGGTTTGCGCCCGATCACCGCCACATAGGGCGCATAGGCCGCCTCTGCACAGGCGCGCACCGCAGCAACATCCGCTGTCCGCGCCTCTCGGATCACCACATCACTGCCCACAGCATCCTCCTGCATCTTCGTTTTGCTCACCCCTGAACACTCTGCCAACCAGCTAATCCAAGCCAAACGCAGTTGCTTCCATCTGTGGCACGCGTTTCGCTTCCATTTTCATCTCTCCTACTTAAACTACAACCACACGCGAAAAGAGGTAAGAGGCATGTCATTGCAACCCGTCGGTCGCCTCGTCAAAGCCGATAAGAAAGGCATTCTTCCCCGCATCGGGCGCCCGCCGCATCTGGACTGGTCTTCTGTGCTGCAAGAAGTCACCTCAAAACTTCAACAGGAATTTGCAAACGGTGCTTTTTCGGTCGTGGTCCGGGGTTCAGTAGCTCGCGGTGCGTCGGCCGACGAAGCCGCTGACCTGGATCTTGTCATCCTAACAGATGGCAGGCCATCGGGTGGCAAAGCCCACCCTGCAAACCTGCTACGTAGCCAGACAATGCCGACGCTGTCGATTGAGGTTTCTTGTGTAGATTACAAAGCTCTGCAAACGGAAAGTAGATGGGCCTGGATGCAGTTTATGTTGGCTCACAATGGCCACACATTCTTTGGCCCTGATAGGCTTGCACGCCTACCTGAACCGCGCCTTGGCCCACACTGCTATGCGCATTTGGCGCATGCAGACAGATGGCTAAATGATTGGCCCATCTACTGGGAGGAGGACAAAGACTATACCGCGATTTGCCAGTGGCTGATGAAACGCATCGTACGTTCTTTGTTTGAAAGCCAGATCATGCGGATCAACGCATTCAGCCGAGATATTTATCCCTGTACCCTTGTCGCAATGGAGGCCTTTCCCGGCCTAAGATCAACGATTTACCACGCGGCAGAACTTGCAATCAACCCAACTACGGATCGTCACATCATAGAGAAAGTCGTGCGAGTTCTCACCGAACTCTTGCTTTTGAAACAGGCTGAATTCACAGTTTGACGTGTAAACTGCGCACTAATGCGTGCACTCGCCGACCAGTTCTTGAGTGTCGAACTGCCCCCAGCCCACCGACGAGGAATGCCCTAAATGATTGCCTATGTCACAGTTGGCGCCACCGATATCGCGCGCGCGAAACGGTTTTACACCGCGTTCCTGCCCGCCCTTGGTTATGGGTTGACCGAAGGGGCCGAGGGGCTCAGCTTTGTGTTGCCAGTCCCGACAGGCGAACGCCCTGTATCGCCTGATTTCTATGTAAAACCGCCCTTTGATGGCGGCCCAGCCACGGCGGGAAATGGTGCGATGGTCGCGTTTGAGGCACATAGCCAGCAACAGGTCTGCGACCTTCATGCAGCGGCGCTCGCGACTGGTGGCACGAACGAGGGGCCGCCGGGATTTCGCCCCGATTATGGCGCGCATTTCTACGTCGGCTACTTACGCGATCCAGATAGCAACAAGATCGCGCTGTTTTCCAGCGACCCTGATGAGCCCGGGCGAGACGACTAACCCAGCGTGGCAACCATCGACCGCAAAGCCTCGCCGCGTTAACGCAAGCAGTGCTTACTTGCCGTCGCGGGCGGCTTTTTCTTCTTTGGTCAGCTTGCTGTTCCACACATTGTTGCTGAGCCCCATTTCAGGTTTTTGCGGCTTGGTCTTGCCAACAGTCACCTTGCCGCCCTTGTTCAGAAATTCCTGAATGAGCGCATCATCGGTGGTGTCTTTGGGAACATGTTTCATCGGCTATCCTATCCGCAGTTGCGCGACCTGCCCCATTTGGGCATCCGGTCGCTCCACGCTGACAGGTTACCGAGGCAAGCACAACAGAATGTGACAATGCGCCCGCCGACCAAAACGGAAAACTGGCCTCCCACGATATCCCATCACACGGAGGGACATCGCAAAAGGCCAGCATCTCTTCTTTCATTCAGCGCGCGCTCTCAGGCTGCGTTGAAGATGTCATCCTCGGAGCTATGAGCCGAATATGACGTCCCGCTAGAAGACAGCTGGAACCGAGTCACAAGCCCTGCCAGTTTCTCCGCATCGGAGTTCAACATGTGACCAACGGCCGTGGTTTCTTCGACCATGGCGGCGTTTTGCTGGGTCACACGGTCCAGCTCGGACACGCCGGTGTTGATCTCGTTCAACCCGTTCGCCTGTTCCGAAGCGCCTTCGGCAATACCCGACATCAGACCAGAGAAATGGTTGACCTGCTCCACGATTTTCTGGATCGCGGTGCCTGCTTTGCTGACCAGGTCCACACCGGTTTCAACCTGACGGGAGCTGTCGCCGATCAATGTCTTGATCTCAGTCGCCGCATCGGTCGAGCGTTGCGCAAGGCCACGCACTTCCGAGGCACGGGCAATCTCACCAGCGCCATTGTTGATCCCATGGGTGACATCCATCACCTGCACAATCGTCTCTTTCAAAGCGTTGACAGTGGTGTTGAAGTTCTGCCGCAAAGTCTCGTATTCAAAGGTGAATTTCGTCTCGATCTCGCAATCCAGCTTGCCCTCTACCAGATCGCCCAAATGATCGCCCAGGGTTTCAACCACCTCGTTGGCAGCTTTCTGGCTGGCGGTCGCCTTGGCTTCGGCTGCGGCGGCTGCTTTGGCTTGTGCCTCTGCTTCGGCCTGTTTGGTTGCCAATTCGGCATCTGCGGCGCGGCGTTGCATCTGGCTGACCAACAGACAGCCGGTCTCCAGCACCACAATACCTGCGTGCAACACGGTGCGGGCCAGATTGTCCATCACGGCGCCGCCCGGGTAGACCAGTTCTGGAAGAAAAACGCTTAACGACAGGTGATGGGTCACCACCAGAACACAGGCATAAATCAGCGCCGCCATACTGCCTACTGTGGGGACAATCTCTAAAGCCACAAAGAACAGCATTTGCGCGTCAATCTGCCAGGCGTGGCCGCCCGGCGCAGAGGTGAACAAAATACAATGCCCCACAAAGCAGAAGCTGAGCACAAATTCTCGCTTGGCTATGCTGACACTGTTCGACAAAAACGCCGCAAACCCTAACGCGAGACTGAGCGCGCCAAACAGACACAAATTTTCCAGGCCACTCAGAAAATGTGCGGCCAAGGCAGGGTTCGGCATCAAAATCCAACTTGCGATCTTTAGCACAAGGCCTTCTTTGGCATTGCTTTGGGGTGCGGAAGCAGACTCCTCCGTTCCTTGTACGCGCTTAGTTCTAACACTTTCTCTCCGTTGACCACGACCAAAGCTCCATTGTCAAAAAGTCGTTCAATAACTTCGCTGCTTTCCAATTTCACAAACGCGCTAAGAGGCGGCTTTACCGAGGACACCTCTGGCGCATTCGTCAGCTCCGCAATTTCATGTGCAGCCCTCAGATTTGATTTTGACAAAACCAAGGCAACTTCTCCTACGGCTGGCTTTTCCTGCATGACAAGCGAAAGCGCCATGAAAATCGCTGCAATAATCATGAAAATCGGCCTGTGCATTGCACCCTCTTGACAGCTTCGTTAGAGTAAAGATGCCTCAATAAAGGCGTTCAGTTTAAGAATTTCGAATACCTCACGTTCGCCCATTACGTGCAACTTTATAGAGTCTCAATCAAATCTCGGCACATCTTCGCGCGTACGCCAAACCGAAACCGACCCGCAACTTGCAACCGGGCCCTCCCCCCGCTACCTGTAGAATATGCGGATAAAACCCCTTCTTGCTCCCTTGGCTCTAGCAGCCGCGATTGCGCCCGCGATGACAGCGGCGCATCCCCATATCTTTGTTGACTTGTCGCTCTCGCTCAGAATCGACGATCAGGGACAGCTTTTGGGGGTCGAGGTGACATGGGCATATGATGACTTTTACTCACTGCTCATTTTTGAGGACCGCGCCCTGGACAATGACTTCGACGGGGAGCTGAACGCGCCAGAGTTGCAACAGCTTCAGGGCTTTGATCTGAACTGGAGCGACGGGTTTGAAGGCGACACCTATGTCACACGGTCCGAGACCCCGCTTGCGCTTGCCGCGCCGCAACCTCTTAGCACCGAAGTCCGCGCAGGCCGGATCACTACGACCCATTTCCGCCCGCTGGCCGAGCCGCAGGATGTCGATGGGTTGACCATCCAGATTTACGATCCGACCTATTACACTGCCTATGATCTGGAAATGCGCGTGCAGCTGCCCACCGCGACCAATTGCGTCGCCAGCGTGCAGGAAGCCAACCTCGACCAGGCCTATACGCTGGTTGAGGAAAGCCTTTATTCGCTATCGACCGCTGAGGCGGAGGATGCCTTCCCCGAAATCGGTCAATCCTTTGCAGATACAGTCAGGATCTCCTGTGCCCACGGATCATAGCTCTTCCAGCAGTTTTCAAATGCCAACCCGGTCAGTCTGGCTAGGGATCGGCGCACTTGTGTGTCTGGCGGCTGCGATCTGGTTATGGGGGGGTGGCGGCGCCAATCGGTTGGCCGCTTGGGCGGCGAATGAACAGCATCAGGTGCAAAACGCCCTCGCCCAGGCGCTGCGCGCGCTCAAGACCAACCAACCTGGCGCGCTTTTGTCCCTGCTCAGCCTGTGTTTCGCCTATGGTTTCTTTCACGCGGCCGGCCCCGGACATGGCAAGCTGGTGATCGGCGGCTATGGTTTGGGTCAGAAAGTAGCGATGAAACGGCTGATCGGCCTAGCCATCGGCTCTTCCCTGGCGCAGGCCGGCACTGCGATCCTGTTGGTCGTGGGCGGGCTGTCGCTATTGGACTGGGGCCGCGTGGAGCTGACGGGCCTGACCGAAGAGGTTCTGGCACCGCTGTCTTATGGTTTGATCGCGCTGCTGGGCCTATGGCTGGCGCTGCGGGGCGGACGCAAACTGTGGCCGCACATCCGGCATCAGGCACTGCATGGAACTCTGCAAGGTCATGGGCACAATCCCTCCAAGGATGGCACACAGCACAACAGTTTGGGACGCAGGCTCAGACACAGCCTGAACCCACACGGTGTGGATGATCACACGCACGCCCACTCGCATATTCACCCCACACACCATCACGACGCGGACCTTCACGACGCCAGTGTTTGCCCAGATTGCGGCCATCGACACGGTCCAACATTAGACGAGGTCGCAAACACCAAAACCCTTCGTGATGCGCTGGCCATTATGGCTAGCGTCGCTGCGCGTCCCTGTACCGGAGCCGTGTTTCTGCTGTTGCTGACATGGCGGCTGGATCTGATGACGGCGGGTGTTCTGGGCACTCTGGCCATGGGGCTGGGCACCGCCAGCATTACCATCGCAGTTGCCGTCGCCTCGGTCACCTTTCGGACTGGCACCCTGTCGCGCTTGTCCGGACCTCGCGCCCGAACAAGCGCGGCAACAATGGAACTGGTCGGCGGTCTGATCATCCTGCTGGTTGCCAGCCAAATCGTTTTGCGTCTGATCTGATCCGTCAGTCTCAGCTCCACACAGAGCATGTCGCAAACTGACATGAGTTGGCCGCAAACGACGCCTTTGATCGGTGCCAAAGAGCACAGCTCTCTGTGTGCGGCCTTGCGGGCAAAAAATTCCCTTGAAGCCCAAAATTTCCGCATCTAAGCAAAAGCATGACAAACGCGGCAACACCCTCCCCCACAGTTATGACGCCAACAGGCCATGCGCGCGCGATTGCGATCCTGGGCCTGCCTTTGATCGGCGGCCATGTGGCACAATTCACCATCAGCCTGACCGATGCCGCCATGCTTGGCTGGTACAGCGCTTCGGCACTGGCAGCGGTGACATTGGCGGCGTCGTACTTCCACGCGATCTTCCTGTTTGGCGCGGGCTTTGCCTTTGCAGTGCTGCCACTGGTCGCCAAAGCCGCAGGTGCCGGGGACAACCGCTTGGCGCGGCGCGCCAATCGCATGGGCATGTGGCTGTCGATCCTCTATGGTGCCATAGCTTTGCCGGCCTTTGTCTGGTCGGAACCGATCCTGCTCAGCCTCGGCCAAGATCCACAAGTCGCCATGGACGCGGCTGAATACCTGACGGTGATGGGCTGGGGCATTATTCCGGGCCTGTCCATCATGGTGCTGAAATCGACCTTTGCGGCGCAGGAACACACCAAGATCATCCTGATCACCCAGATCGCCACCGCGGTGGTGAATGCGGCGGTGAACTATGTGCTGATCTTTGGCAACTTCGGCGCACCGGAATTGGGTCTGATGGGGGCTGCTCTTGCCTCGCTGGTGACTGTCAGCATCAGCACCATCATTTTGTTGATCTGCAGCCAGCGCATTCTGCCCGAACAAGAGTTGTTTCGCAATTTCCACCAGCCCGACTGGGAAATGTTCACCCGCCTGCTGCGCCTGGGCGTGCCGGTCGGCCTGACCACCCTGGCCGAAGTCTCGCTGTTTACCGCCTCGGCCCTGATGGTTGGCTGGATTAGCCCGCTGGCCCTGGCCGCACATGGGATCGCCGCCAACCTGTCGGGCATCACATTCATGGTGCACATAGGGCTGTCCAATGTGGCCACCATCCGGGTTGGCAATGCGATCGGACGCAAAGACATGTTCCACCTGATGCGCGGCGCACGCGTTTTGATGGCCATATCTCTGGGTGCTTCTGCAACGACTGTCCTGGTATTTCTGCTGTTTCCCGAAACCTTGATCGGGTTGTTCATCAGTCCTGACGACCCCGACCGCCCCATGATCCTGGCGACAGGCGTCAGCTTTGTAATCGTCGCCGCATTCTTCCAATTGGTTGATGGGCTGCAGTCGCTTGAACTGGGCCTTCTGCGCGGTATGCAGGACGCCACGGTACCCATGGGCGTCGCCGCTTGCGGCTATTGGCTCATCGGCCTGCCCGCAGGCTATGTGTTGGCCTTCCCGCTGGGGTTTGGCGGAGTTGGCGTCTGGTACGGTATGTTGATCGGCCTGAGCGCGGTCGCAGGCGCCCTCCTGTGGCGGTTCCGTCGCCTGACCGCAGAGCCACACGCGCTCTTTTGAGGCCTGCCTAAACACAGGGATCGCGCGCCCGGCAAAACACCGCATGCACGCCCTCTTATCCACAGCCCCTAGCGTCCCCCTTTCGCTAGCCCACAACTGCTGCCATAATGGTAGCCAACAAACATCAAATCACATCCATTTGAGAGCAGCCCCAACACATGGCAGACGATCTTCTTTCTACGCCCCAAGCCGAAGTCTATGATGCATCCTCCATCGAAGTCCTCGAGGGATTGGAACCGGTGCGCCAACGACCTGGCATGTATATCGGTGGTACGGACGAACGCGCGCTGCACCATATGGTGGCTGAAATCCTCGACAACTCGATGGACGAGGCTGTGGCTGGCCACGCCAACCGGATCGAGGTCGAGCTGCACGCCGACTACTCCATCACCGTACGCGACAATGGCCGCGGCATCCCGATTGACCCCCACCCCAAGTTTCCGGACAAATCCGCGCTTGAGGTGATCCTGTGTACCCTGCACGCCGGTGGTAAATTCTCGGGCAAGGCCTATCAGACCTCCGGTGGTCTGCACGGCGTTGGCTCCTCGGTTGTGAACGCGCTCTCGGACATCATGGTGGTGCAAGTCGCCAAGAACAAAGAGCTATATGAACAGAAATTCTCACGCGGCCTGCCCTTGGGCGGCGTGGAAAAGATCGGCGCAGCCCCCAACCGGCGCGGCACGTCTGTAAACTTCCACGCGGATGAGATGATCTTTGGCTCCCACCGGTTCAAGCCCAAACGCCTGTTCACACTGGTCCGCTCCAAGGCCTATCTGTTCTCGGGCGTTGAGATCCGCTGGAAATCCGCCATCGACGACGGCGAGACCCCAACCGAGGCCACATTCCACTTCCCCGGCGGCCTGCGCGATTATTTGTC
This sequence comes from Epibacterium ulvae, assembly GCF_018678075.1. GTDB lineage: Bacteria > Pseudomonadota > Alphaproteobacteria > Rhodobacterales > Rhodobacteraceae > Epibacterium > Epibacterium ulvae_A. The sequence goes on from NZ_JAHHIR010000013.1 coordinate 155,738, forward strand.
CGAAGTTCTGGGCAAAACCACCACCTATTCCGAGGCCCCCTTTGGCGGCAAAGTCGAGTTTGGCGACAAGTTTGGCGAACCTGGCTATGTGGAATGGGCGATCAACTGGACACCCGCGCGTGACGGCTTCACCCAGTCTTATTGTAACACCGTCCCCACCCCCGAAGGCGGTACCCATGTCGCTGGCTTCTGGGCCGCCATCCTCAAGGGGATCAAGGCCTACGGCGAGCTGGTCAGCAACAAAAAAGCCGCCCAGATCACCCGCGATGACCTGATGGTGGGCGGCTGCGCGCTGGTCTCCTGCTTCATCGCGGATCCTGCATTTGTCGGCCAGACCAAGGACCGCCTGTCGACAGAAACCGCCGCCAAAATGGTGGAACAATCGGTGCGCGATCACTTTGACAACTGGCTGGCCGCCGACACCAAATCCGCCGGTGCCATCCTTGATTTCCTGATCCTGCGCGCCGAAGAACGTCTGCGCCGCAAACAAGAAAAAGAGACCCAGCGCAAATCAGCCACCAAGAAACTGCGCCTGCCGGGTAAGCTGACCGACTGTACCGCCAAAAACCGCGCGGGCACCGAACTGTTCATCGTGGAGGGCGACTCGGCTGGCGGCTCCGGCAAAGGCGCGCGCAACCGCGAGAACCAGGCGCTTTTGCCGCTCAAGGGTAAGATCCTGAACGTGCTCGGCGCGGCCTCCTCAAAACTTGGCTCCAACGCGGAAATTCGCGATCTATGTGAGGCGCTTGGCGTCGGGCTTGGCACTAAATTCAACCTCGATGACCTGCGCTATGACAAGATCATTATCATGACCGATGCGGACGTCGACGGCGCCCATATCGCATCGCTCCTGATGACCTTCTTCTTCACCCAGATGCGCCCGCTGATCGACACCGGCCACCTGTACCTCGCCTGCCCGCCCCTGTTCCGCCTGACCCAAGGCGCCAAACGCGTCTATTGTCTGGACGAGGCAGAACGTGATGCGTGGATGGAAAAAGGTCTAGGCGGCAAAGGCAAAATCGACGTCTCCCGCTTTAAGGGCTTGGGTGAAATGGACGCCAAAGACCTGAAAGAGACCACAATGGACCCCAAAACCCGGAAATTGATCCGGGTCACCATAGACGAGGATGAACCGGGTGAGACCGGCGACCTTGTCGAACGTCTGATGGGCAAAAAACCCGAGCTGCGCTTCCAATACATTCAGGAGAACGCGAAGTTCGTGGAGGAGTTGGATGTTTGAGCTTCAGTATTAGGGTCCCATTGCCAACTATTAAAATCCACCATCCTATTGACTACCCAGAAACGTACAATTGATAGGCCTAGCCTTCTATTCCATTCCGTCGCCGCTTGAAATCCGCCATCGTCTGCATACTCCGGCTTGTTTCGGCCAACAACCTCGACCGTTTTACCCGCAAAGTAGTGTCGGATCATGTTATTCAAATGAATGTCGTTTCCACCATACCCAAACAGCACCAGAGAGTCAGATTCGGTCATTGCCTCGCCTAATTTAGCCCAATAGTTACGTAGTAATGGACTTGCGGAAATAACAGCAGCTTTGTGTTGTACTGGTGCCAACACTAAATGTGTCGAAGAGTGCCCTATAAGGCCATTCACGCCAGCCAAGCTTGTCTTCTTAATGTCGCCTGCCTGACTCGTGTAATACAAGGGGCTGCCGTGCAGATGTAAGTAGAACCCTTGCTCCGACGGTCGATAGCGAACTAAGTTCTCCTCACTAAAGCTACCTTGAAAACCGTCAATTAGGCTCGGTCGGTTCCCAAACAAGGAACTTCCAATAAACGACTGGTATAGCAAAGCGTCGTAGTTCAATGTGGCGATATGGCTACCTGTGTCTTTCACACTTTCGACCAGGGCAGTCACAAACTCATTCGGGAGAGAATGATTGAGCTGGTGAAAGTAGGTAGCTGCCCGGTGGATATATCGCCTGATCGCGTCTGGGAACTGCCTCCCTGTGTCATTAAGCCAACCAACGCTTCCAGAAATTTCCACTTTAGCGATTTCATCACAGGCAGCGAGCACCCGCTGTAATTTATCGAGCTGTTCTTCCTCCTTCGGTGCCATAGTAATATCGCTTTCCAATACCTCTTCAGGCAAGCAACGATGGATGAGCTTTTTGTGCTCATTTGATAATACTGCATTGTCGTCCCATGCAGTCTGAAGAGCCATAGACAAATCATACTCTTCGTTGGACAACGACCTCCCTAGGCCGTTGCCAAAAACATATAACTTCCTCAAGGCCACACCCTGTATCTGCAATATAAAAGATCGAATCAACCATAAGCATATCAAAAAAACATGCTTTAGATGTCAAGAGCAGGACGGCTCCCCTCAACAAATGTACCACCGGCTTGCCAAATACGCCTGTAACCTCCGCATCAAAGAACAAAGGCAGCCCAATTTCAGGCCGCCTTTTTCATCTTTTTTCAAATACTTTCGCCGAAGGCTCTCCTAGCATGAACCCGCGCAGTCGCCCGAAACTAAAACGCCAACGTACTCTCCACCGCGCGTTTCCAGGCAGTGTATTTGTCGGCGCGCACCTCTGCGTCCATCGTGGGACGGAACTCGCGATCAAGCGCCCAACCCTTGGCGAACTCTTCCTGATCGGGCAGCACGCCCATTTTCATGCCCGCAAGCCAGGCCACACCCAGCGCCGTGGTCTCCAGCACTTTGGGACGGTCCACCGGCGCGTTTGTGATGTCAGCGAGGAACTGCATCGTCCAGTCCGACGCGCTCATCCCGCCGTCGACCCGCAGCACCGCCTCGCCGGTATTGGCCCCCCCCGTCTGCTCCCAATCGGCGCGCATGGCATCGATCAGATCGCGGGTCTGGTAGCCGACACTTTCCAATGCCGCCTTGGCCAGTTCACTAGGGCCAGAGTTACGCGTCAGACCATAGATCGCACCGCGACATTCCGGGTTCCAATAGGGCGCGCCCAATCCGGTGAAGGCGGGCACCATGACCACGGATTGCGCGGGGTCTGCGGTATCGGCGAGCCCTTGGGTTTCCGACGCCTCGCGGATGATCTTGAGCCCGTCGCGCAGCCATTGCACCACCGCGCCTGCGATAAAGATCGACCCTTCCAGCGCGTAAGTAGGCTTGCCATTCAGTTGATAGGCAATGGTGGTCAGCAGACGGTTATTGGATTTAACCGGCACATCGCCGGTATTGAGCAGCGCAAAACACCCCGTCCCATAGGTGGATTTCAGCATCCCCGGCTGGAAACAGGCCTGCCCGACCGTGGCCGCCTGTTGGTCCCCCGCCACCCCCCGGATCGGCAGCGCACGGCCAAAGAGATCTGCGCGGCAGTCTCCGAACTCATCGGCGCTGTCCTTAACCTCGGGCAGCATATTCATCGGGATATCAAACAGATCACAGATCGTCTGGCTCCACCGCCCCTTGCGGATGTCATAGAGCATGGTGCGCGCGGCATTGGTTGCATCGGTGACGTGGCGCTGACCGCCGGTCATTTTCCAAATCAGGAAACTGTCGATGGTGCCAAACAACAGCTCCCCCCGACGGGCGCGGTCGCGCGCGCCCTCCACATGGTCCAGGATCCACTTCACCTTGGTGGCTGAGAAATAAGGGTCAATCAACAGCCCAGTGCGGTCGGCGAACATCTCGCTATGGCCGGCCTCTTGCAGGCTGCGGCAATATTCGGCCGTGCGCCGGTCTTGCCAAACTATGGCGTTGTAGATCGGCTTGCCGGTTTCTGCATCCCAAACCACCGTTGTCTCACGCTGGTTGGTGATCCCAATCGACACGATATCCGCGACACTCACGCCCGCACGTTCTATTGCCGCGCGGCAGGTTCCCGCCGTTGTCGCCCAAAGATCATCCGGATTGTGTTCAACCCAGCCAGATTGTGGGAAAAACTGTGGAAATTCTTCCTGCGCAGAGGCCACCGGCAACAGGCTTTGGTCAAACACAATGGCGCGGGTGGATGTGGTGCCCTGATCAATGGCAAGAACATATGTCATGGGTGTGTCTCTTGTTGGGTCCGCCGCTTGGGGGCGGTTGTGTGACTGTGGCGCAGATGCGCCGAACTGGCCAGTCTTGCGATACAGCGTGGGCCCCCGGTGGGCGATCGGCAAGATCTAGAATTCAACAGGATGGGGGCGTCGCTCAGACGCCCCCATCCCCCGCATGTCAAACCAGGCTTACTGCCAGGATTTGATCAGCTCATCATAGGACACCGTCTTGGGAGCCTCATCTTCATTGGCGAGCTTGGCATAGGGTGCACCCGGCTGGGCGTACCAATAATCCGCGTCTTGCTCGTCATTCAGCACTGGCCCCAGATCACCCTGAACGCCTGCGCGCTCCAGACGTTGCAGCACGCGTTCTTGGTCGGAACACAGTGCATCCAGCGCCTCTTGTGGGGTTTTGGCACCGGACATTGCGTCGCCAATGTTCTGCCACCACAGCTGCGCTAGCTTTGGATAGTCAGGAACGTTGGTGCCGGTGGGCGACCACTGAACGCGCGCAGGCGAACGGTAAAATTCCACCAGACCACCCAGCTTGTCAGCACGGTCGGTAAAGTGCTGGCTGTCGATTGTGCTTTCACGGATGAAGGTCAAACCTACGTCTGATTTTTTGAGATCCACAGTTTTCGACACCACAAACTGGGCATAAAGCCAGGCCGCTTTGGCGCGATCAACAGGTGTGGATTCCATCAACGTCCAGGACCCGGCGTCTTGATACCCGATCTTCTGGCCGTCTTTCCAATAAGCGCCATGCGGGCTGGGTGCCATGCGCCATTTGGGGGTGCCGTCCTGGTTCATCACCGGCAAACCAGGCTCTACCGTTGCGGCGGTAAAGGCGGTGTACCAGAACATCTGCTGCGCCACATTGCCCTGCGCCGGGATCGGACCCGCCTCAGAGAATGTCATGCCAGCAGCTGCGGGCGGTGAGTATTTATCAAGCCATTCAATGGCTTTGGTCACCGCGTAAACCGCAGCAGGTGCGTTGGTTGCGCCGCCACGTGCCACACAGGATCCGGTGGGTTGTGAGTTCTCGTTGACACGAATGCCCCACTCATCAACCGGCAGGCCGTTAGGCTCGCCCGCGTCGCCCATGCCAGCCATGGACATCCACGCATCGGTATAGCGCCAACCCAGGGATGGGTCTTTCTTGCCGTAATCCATGTTACCAAAGACATCGCCTTTGACGTCAAGGTGGCTCAGATCGCGACCGGTGAAGAACTCGGCGATATCCTCATAGGCGGACCAGTTCACCGGCACGCCCAAGTCATAGCCAAAGGCGGCTTTGAAATCGGCCTTGTTCTTTTCGTCGTTGAACCAATCGTACCGGAACCAATAAAGGTTCGCGAACTGCTGAGTTGGCAGCTGGTACAGTTTGCCATCAGGGCCAGTGGTAAAGCTGGTGCCGATAAAGTCATCCAAGTCTAGGGTCGACAGGGTCACATCCGCGCCCTCACCCGCCATCCAGTCGGTCAGGTTACGCACCTGCTTGTACCGCCAATGGGTCCCGATCAGGTCACTGTCGTTGATATAGGCGTCATAGATGTTTTCACCAGACTGCATCTGTGTCTGCAGCTTTTCAACCACATCACCTTCGCCGATCAGGTCATGTGTAACCTTGATGCCGGTGATCGCTTCAAAGGCCGGTGCCAGCACTTCGCTTTCGTACTGGTGGGTAGTGATGGTCTCGGACACTACTTTGATGTCCATGCCGGCAAAAGGCTTCGCTGCATCGACAAAGAATTGCATCTCGGCTTCTTGCTCTGCACGTGGCAGAACCGACAAATCGCCGATTTCCGAGTCCAGGAACGCTTTCGCGGCCTCCATATCCGCCAAAGCCGGACCGCTCAACATGCCAAGTGCCAGCGCAAGCGCGGTACTCGATTTTAGTGTGAACTTCATAATTTCCTCCCATTTATAAGCTCATACTCGTTTCACTGCCTCCCAATGCCGCGCGTGGCAAAGGGAAGTCAGATCTTTGTGCTACACCCAGCGAAACACCGCTGTGGCGTAGATCAGGCAGACCACCAGCGCCAAAGGCTGGTTAGTGCCCACAAGTCCCAGCCAGCCCAAATTGATAAAGGCCGAACCAAGAAGCGTGATAAAAAGACGATCTCCACGTGTCGTCTCAGTTCCCAGAACACCGCGGCGCGGCGTTTCGGGGAATTTGATTGCTAGAACGGTGAAGGTGATCAGCGTTGTGGCAATAAAGATGAAGAACAAAGCCGTCGGCCAGGTCCAAGCCATCCAATCCATGATGTCTCTCCTCCGGTCTGGTTACACACGGCCCAGGGCAAAACCCTTGGCGATGTAATTGCGTACGAAGTAAATCACGAGCGCACCGGGCACGAGCGTCAGCACACCTGCTGCGGCCAATACCCCCCAGTCAATGCCTGCGGCTCCCTGGGTTCGGGTCATGATTGCTGCGATGGGTTTTGCATCCACTGTGGTCAACGTCCGGCTCAGAAGCAGTTCCACCCATGAAAACATGAAGCAGAAGAACGCCGCGACCCCGATGCCTGATGAAATCAGCGGCATAAAAATCTTCACGAAGAACCGACCAAAGCTGTAGCCGTCGATATATGCCGTCTCGTCGATCTCCTTGGGCACGCCGCGCATGAAGCCTTCCAAGATCCAAACCGCCAGTGGCACGTTGAACAGACAATGCGCCAGCGCCACCGCGATATGGGTGTCAAACAACCCCACGGATGAATAGAGCTGAAAGAACGGCAGCGCAAAAACAGCGGGCGGCGCCATACGGTTGGTCAGCAGCCAAAAGAACAGATGCTTGTCACCAAGAAAGCTGTACCGGCTAAAGGCATATGCCGCAGGTAAAGCGACCGCGAGCGAAATCACCGTATTCATCACCACATAGGTCAATGAGTTGACATAGCCCATGTACCAGGCCGGATCGCTGAGGATCGTGGCGTAATTGGCAAATGTCAGATCCCGTGGCCACAGGGTGAAACTGTTCAGGATCTCGGTATTGGTCTTCAGGCTCATATTCAGCAGCCAGTAAATCGGCAGCATCAAAAAGATCAGGTAGCAGGCCATCACAAGGACCGAACCTTTGATGGCGATGCGCTTTTTCTTCGCCGGGGCAATCGCCAAAGTGTTTGTCGCAGTTGCGTCACTCATCGCTCAACCCTCCCGTTTTTCCATAGTGGTCATGATGGTGTAGAACACATAGGCAAGCGTCAGGATCACCAGGTTATACATGATCGAAAACGCAGCCGCCGGTCCCAGATCGAATTGGCCAAGCGCCATTTTCACAAGGTCAATGGACAGCAACGTCGTTGCATTGCCCGGACCACCGCCAGTGACCACAAATGGCTCGGTATAGATCATGAAACTGTCCATGAACCGCAGCAAAATGGCGATCATCAAAACACCCATCATCTTGGGCAGCTCGATATAGCGGAAGATTTTCCAACGCGACGCCTGGTCAATTTTGGCGGCCTGATAGTAAGCATCCGGAATGGATTTCAATCCGGCAAACGCCAACAGTGCCACCAATGAGGTCCAGTGCCAGACATCCATCACAATGATGGTGGCCCAGGCAGCAAACACATCCTGCGTATAGTTGTAATTGATGCCCAGCGCATCCAGCGTATAGCCAAGCAGCCCGATATCGACCCGACCAAAGATCTGCCAGATCGTGCCGACAACATTCCACGGCACCAACAATGGCAGTGACATCAGAACCAGACAAAAGCTGGACCAGAACCCGGATTTGGGCATGTTCAACGCTACAAAAATGCCCAGCGGGATCTCGATCGCCAGAATAATGCCCGAGAACATCAACTGACGGCCCAACGCATCCCACATCCGTTCGGAATGCAGCATCTCTTCAAACCATTCGAGCCCAGCCCAGAAGAACTGGTTGTTGCCGAAAGTGTCCTGTACCGAATAATTCACCACGGTCATCAACGGGATAACCGCCGAAAACGCGACCAGGATCAGAACCGGTAGGATCAGGAACCACGCTTTTTGATTGACTGTCTTTTCCATCAAGCAGCCTCCCCTTCCTGCAACCAGTCGTTCTGGTAGACATTGACCCGTCCCGGCGCAAAGGTGACCCGGTTCATATCAGCTGAGATTTCGGTGCCTTCGGCCGCGACAATATTCATCTCGGTGCCGAACAGGTCGACGCGCACGATTTTGTGGCGGCCTACGTCTTCGACGCGACGTACATTGACCGGCAGGCCATCGCCTTGTGTCAGGGTGACAAATTCGGGTCGCACGCCAATCTCAACCTTACCGTCGAGGCTTTGAAATGCGCGATCCAGCTGTACCTGTGCCCCGTGTACGGTGGCCACGGTGCCCGTCACCGAAGCCGGGACAACATTCATTCCCGGCGAGCCGATGAAATAGCCCACAAACGTATGTTGCGGCTTGTTAAACAGCTCTTCCGGTGTACCGATCTGCACCACACGTCCATCATACATCACCACAACCTTATCCGCGAAAGTCAGCGCCTCGGTCTGGTCATGGGTCACATAGATCATCGTGTGGCCAAATTGGTGATGCAGGGATTTCAGCTGGGTGCGTAGTTCCCACTTCATATGCGGGTCGATCACGGTCAGTGGCTCGTCAAACAACAGCGCATTCACATCTTCGCGCACCATCCCACGGCCAAGAGAGATCTTTTGCTTTGCATCGGCTGTCAGGCCCCGCGCGCGTCGATCCAGCTCGGCTTCCATACCGATCATCTGGCCGATTTGTTGCACACGGTCGGCAATGTATTTGGGATCCGCACCACGGTTTTTGAGCGGAAACGCAAGATTGTCGCGTACGCTCATAGTGTCATAGACCACCGGGAACTGGAACACCTGCGCAATATTGCGATCCGCAGTCGATGCGTGTGTTACATCCACGTCATCAAACAGAATGCGCCCTTGGCTTGGCTGTAGCAGACCCGAGATGATGTTCAACAGCGTTGACTTTCCACAACCGGACGACCCCAAAAGCGCATAGGCTTCCCCATCGGTCCAGACGTGGTTCAGTTCTTTCAGCGCAAAGTCATCCTCGCCTGTCGGTCTCGACAGATAAGAATGCGCTAGATTATCAAGCGTAATTTTTGCCATGCTATGACCCCCTCCTCATGCGGCCAAAGCGTATGAGGCCGGAGCAACAAGCGCCCCCTCCTCATCAAAGATGTAGACATGCGCCGGATCCAAATAGACGTTCAGCGCCGCACCGAGTTCAAGGTTATGAACGCCGTGTACCAGCCCAACCCAGTTCTCACCGTGATGATCCAAATGGACAAAGGTCTCAGACCCGGTAAGCTCGGTCACCACAAGGCGGGTTTCAAACGTCATCAGACCGGCACTATGGGCCTTGATCTCAACATGGTTGGGCCGGAACCCAGCCACATAGCGACCATCTGCCAGATCTGCCATCGGACCCACCGCAGGCGCGGTCTGTCCATCGCCAAACATGATCTTTTGACCGGTCTTGGCGACCTTTAGGAAATTCATCGGCGGATCGCTAAAGACCCGCGCCGTGGTCGCGTCCACAGGCTGGCGATAAACCGTAGGCGTTAGACCGAACTGGGTCACCCGCCCTTCCCACAAGGCTGCTGTATTTCCCCCCAACAAAAGCGCCTCTTCAGGCTCGGTTGTGGCGTAGACAAAGATTGATCCAGCCTCTTCAAAGATCTTGGGGATTTCCACCCGCAGCTCTTCGCGCAGTTTGTAATCAAGGTTCGCCAAAGGCTCATCCAGCAGTACCAAGCCTGCATCCTTGACCAAGGCGCGCGCCAGTGCACAACGTTGTTGTTGACCTCCCGACAATTCCAACGGTTTACGCTGCAACATAGGTGTCAGCTGCATCAGATCCGCAGCCTTGTTCACCGCCGCCTCGATCTCTGCGTTGGATTTCCCCATCAAACGCAAAGGTGAGGCGATATTGTTAAAAACCGTCATGGACGGGTAGTTGATGAACTGTTGATAGACCATCGCCACCTGCCGGTCCTGGACCCGCTGGCCGGTTACATCTTCTCCTTCCCAGAAGATCCGGCCTTTGGTCGGCGCATCCAAGCCCGCCATCAGCCGCATCAAAGATGTCTTGCCAGATTGGGTCGGCCCCAACAGCACGTTCATTGTGCCTTTGTTCAACGTTAGATCTGTTGGATGAATATGCGTCGCACCATTCACCACTTTTGAGACGTTCTTAAATTCGAGCGTCATGCCTCCCCCTTACTCCGCTGCTGCGACAACCCCCGCAGCTCGACGGGTTTTCATCCATTGGTCCAAGGTGGAAATCTCTTCCTCACTCAGACGTAGACCCAATTTGCTCCGCCGCCACACAACATCCTGTGCGCTGCGGGCATATTCCTTATCCATCAACCAGCAGACTTCGCGCTCGCATAGCGTCGCTCCAAAGTCTTGGCCTAGATCCTCCTGGGTTGTGACGCCCTCCAACATTTCACCACATTCGGTTCCATAGGCCCGCACCAGTCGCAACGCCCAACGTTGCGTCACAAAGGGCAGGCGCGCGCGCAGGTTCGCCACTAGCTGATCAACGCCGTCCACCGGGAAATCTCCGCCCGGCAGCGCGACACCTGCGGTCCAGGGCGCGCCCACTTTGGGAAAGACTTCTGTAATTTTCTCCAGCGCGCTTTCGGCCAGACGACGATAGGTGGTGATCTTGCCACCAAAGACATTCAGCGCCGGTGCGCCGCGTGAGCGATCCAACTGCAAGACGTAATCTCGTGTCGCCGCCGTCGCGCTGCTGGCCCCATCATCATAGAGCGGCCGAACCCCGGAATAGCTCCAAACCACATCATCCGCGGCAATTGGATTAGCCAGATACTGGTTGATGAACTGGATCAGGTAATCGCGTTCTTCGTCGGTGCATTCAGGTTTGCTATCGGCGTCCGTGTGATCGGCATCGGTGGTGCCGATCAAGGTGAAATCTGTCTCATAGGGTATGGCAAAGATAATGCGTCCGTCTGTGCCTTGCAAGAAATAGCATTTATCGTGGTCAAACAGACGCTTGGTGATGATATGTGATCCACGTACCAGGCGCACGCCACTGGTGACATTACTGCGCAAAGTGCCGCGCAAGACGTCGCCAACCCAAGGCCCCGCTGCATTGATCACCATACCCGCCGTCACGGTCTGCTCTTCGCCGCTGGCCATATCACGCAAGGTGACGTGCCAAATGCCATCCACAACATCGGCTGAGGTGACTTTATGCCCGGGCATGATCTTGGCACCGCGCGCTTCGGCGTCACGGGCATTCAGCACCACCAGTCGAGAGTCTTCGATCCAGCAATCGGAATATTCATAGGCTTTGGCGAATTTTGATATGAGTCCCCGCCCCTCCACACTGGTTTTTAGATCCAATTTGGCCGTCCCCGGCAGGATCTCGCGCCCGCCCAGATTATCATACAAGAACAGCCCCAACCGGATCAGCCACGCAGGTCGCCGCCCCTTCATCCAAGGCATCATCCGGCTCAACAGTTTCGAGGTCGGCGTGGTGGCGTCAAACCGCATGCTCTTGTGATAGGGCAGCAAAAAGCGCATCGGCCAGGCGATATGGGGCATTGCCCGCAACAACGTCTCCCGCTCGATCAGCGCTTCGCGGACCAGCCGAAATTCGAAATACTCCAGATAGCGCAGACCTCCATGAAACAGCTTGGTCGAGGACGCCGATGTGGCAGAGCCAATATCGTTCATCTCGGCCAGACCCACGTTCAATCCGCGCCCTGCTGCATCGCGTGCAATGCCGCAGCCATTGATCCCCCCACCAATTACCAGCAGGTCGAATGTCGTTTTCATCTGATCCTCCGCTTCCACCAAATTTGGTGTGCGCGCAGAAATTGACAAAAAACGATCGCAAATGGAAGCGTAAAATGTTCGTTTTCGCGCGAAATTTGACAAATATATAAAAATAAACGAAAAGAATCGCGCATCAAACGCGAAAGTACGCGCATCTTTGGTCGCTCAATTCGTGACACTCCGAACAGAGCTGTTTGCGCCAATGCGCGGTTTCGCGCTATGACGCCCCAACGGCCCACCAGACACAAAGGCACGCCAGCATGGTGCAGACGCTGCGAAAACCCGAGATCATCAATATCGCCCGCCGGGAAGGCAAGGTGACAGTTGATGGTTTGGTGGAGCATTTCGGCGTCACGCCCCAGACCATCCGCCGCGATCTGACCGAACTGGCAGATGTGGGAGAGCTGGAGCGGGTCCACGGCGGTGCCATCCTGCCCTCGACCACCGCCAATATCGGTTATAGCGAGCGGCGCGATCTGAACCTCGCAGCCAAAGTCGACATCGCACGCGAATGTGTCAAACACATCCCCAATGACTGCTCGCTGTTTCTCAACATTGGCACCACGACCGAAGCGGTCGCCGCCGAGCTGCAAAACCACGTGGGCCTTCTGGTGGTCACCAATAACGTCAATATCGCCACCATCCTGTCAGCTAAGCCGGACATTCAGGTGGTGGTCACCGGCGGCAATCTGCGGCGCTCTGACGGAGGGTTGATTGGCGAGCTGGCACGTAACACCATCGCCCAGTTCCGTTTTGACTATGCGGTGATTGGCTGCTCGGCCCTTAATGCCCAGGGCGACATCATGGACTACGACATCCAAGAGGTCGGCGTCAGCAAGGCGATCATCAATCACAGCGATCAGGTAATCTTGGCCGCTGATGTCTCCAAATTCGAGCGCAAGGCACCGGTGCGCATCGGCTCCCTTGCGGATGTGGACATGTTTATTACCAATGCCGCCCTGCCCCAAAGCTGCAGCGATGCCTGCAGTGCAGGCGCGACCAAAGTGATTGCTGTCAGCTAGATCCAAAGCGTTGCCGATGCAGCGCACGCCCCGCTTTCGGCTCCTTAACCGCAAGTCGCCATACTGCGCTGGTCCGGACAGACCCGCCCCATGGCCTGACACCCCAAGGGGCACCACGCACCAGGAGAGACGGGACAGCGCGCCTCCCCCGACACCTTGCCGCGGGCCTAAAACCCCCGCCAACAGGTGCAGGACCGCGCCCAAGGACCCGAGCGCTCACCCCTTGCCGGGGATTTCCCGGCCCGGTCTCCGCCCTTTGGCGGCCGCCACTTTTAAACGACCCCAATCGCCGACCCTGATCGCCACCGCCGTGTTTCGCAAAGGTCCAGATCAGCACAGCCGTAAAATTGTGAACCCGCCAACCTGCACAAACGGTTGATCGGGCCTCTTGTTGCGCCCTAAGCTTGGGCCCAGTTCACCCGACGGAGCCCATCCCATTTCATGAGTTTTATTGCCGACAATCAGCTGCCCCTGATCTCCTTGTTCTTTGTGATGGGCTGCGGCGGCACCCTGTTTCTGTTTCGCAAACCCGCAGGCCACCGCGCCTGGCGTATCGCCGATCTGGTCTGGGTGGTTCTGGGCGGCTTTGGCGCCATTGCCGCCGTGATCGCCGGGATCTACGCTGAGGATTCCTCGCGCATCGACCGCCAGATCGACATTGCCTTTGCCGCCACCGACGCTTTTGACCGCGACGCCGCCCGTTTCCGCCTGCGGTTCTGTGACCCCGCCTATGACCCGGATACGGCGGTGTTATGTGACAAGGTCGAGTTCCTGTCCGCCTCCACCGCAGGCAATGCCGAACTGCCACTGTTCCTCGCCGTCACCCGCGAGGTCGCGCCCCTGCAGGGCTTGCAGATCTTTGCCCCCGACACACCGATGGCCGAGATGTCCGACAAGAAAGCTCGCGTCGATGCCTTTGACCCTGAACCGTTTTTGATCTTTACCGCCCTGGATGTCAGCACCAGAATCGCTGTCGACAATCTGCGCCGCAAAGTGCCCGCCATCGCGGGCGACTATCTGATTATCGCACGCGCCTATGATGATCTGATTGCCCAAGTCGACCAGCTCAAAACCGAATGGGAGGTCCTGCAGGCCAATGCCCATATCCTGCTGCTGCAAGTCATCGCCCTCTGCCTCGTCAGCTTTGCCGCGCCCTTTCGCCTTGGCAAATCACTGGTCGAACTGGCCCCAAAACGGAACTGACCCCCATGCGCCCCTTTGATGAGATCTACGATATCGCCGCCGACCGTCAGGGCGGGGTCGCAGCGCTCGAGGCACGTCTCGACGACGGCCTGCGCGGACCAGCCCCGGATATCACCAACCTGCCCGAGGACCGCTGGCTGGCCACCATGACCAAATGCGTCTTTCAGGCTGGTTTCCAGTGGAAGGTGATCCAGGCCAAATGGAACGGGTTTGAAGCGGCCTTTCACGGCTTTGACATCGGCCGCAATGCGATGATGAATGACGAAGGGTTCGACGCGCTGATCCGGGACACCCGCATAGTGCGCAACGGTGCCAAGATCCAGACCGTGCGCGACAATGCCGCCCTTCTGCTGGAGTTGCGGGCGGAAGGCGGCGCGGGCAAGGTTCTGGGCGGTTGGCCATCCGAGGATTACATCGGCCTGCTGGAGATGCTCAAGAAACGCGGCAGCCGGTTGGGTGGTGCCACCGGGCAAATTGCCATGCGATTTGCGGGTCGCGATGCCTTTATCCTGTCCCAGGACGTCACCGCGCGGCTGATTGCTGAAGGGGTGATCGACAAGCCTGCCACCTCCAAGGGGGCGTTGAAAAACGTGCAAGAGGCCTTTAACATTTGGGGCCAACAATCGGACCGCAGCCTGACTGAGATGAGCCGCATCCTGGCGTTGAGCCTATGATGCTACGCGCGCTTTTGGTGCTGTTGCTGGTCCTGTCCGCCTGTGGACGTCCCCTGACGATTGAGGAACGCGCGTTCCTGGGCGACATCCACGGCGACGCGCTGAACCTCGACCGTTTGCGCCTGGTCAAAGGGGCGCCGGTGGTGCCCATCACCATCCATCGCCAGACACGTCCCCGTGTGGCCTGCCGCGAACGGATCCTGCCGCCCGCCAAACCCGGAATTGTCCGTGCCCGGCCTGCAGCCATTGCGCTGTTCAACCGGGTGTTCCTGACCAAGGACTGGTATGAGCCAAACCACATGCCCCGCTTTCCCGACCGGCTGCATCTGGTCGAAGCCATGCTGATCGCCCATGAGGCCACCCATGTCTGGCAATGGCAAAACCGCGCGGTGACCGGCTATCACCCCTTGCGGGCAGCGGCGGAACACGGCGGTGCGGATGACCCCTATCTGTTTGAATTGGCTGAGGATCGCCAGTTCCTAGATTACGGTTTCGAACAACAAGGCGCGATTGTCGAAGAATACGTCTGCTGCCGCGCCCTGAACCCCCAAGGCGCGCGCACCCACCGTCTGCACGGCATGCTCGGCGCGGCAATGCCCGTCGCCCCCCTGCCCAAGGCGCGCGAATACGATGTGGTGCTGCCGTGGAAAGACGCGGAGCTTTCGGGCATCTGCACCTAGGCGCAGTATATCACTTCGGACGCAACGGCACAGCTATGTTTGGTTGTAACCCCGCCGCTTGCGGGCAATGGTGCCAAGGGCGAAGCCGCCTTGCGCCGCGCACAAAACTGACCCCAGAAACAGGACCCCAGCAGATGACCCATTACGCCCTGATTATGCTGGCTGCAGGCTTCGGCATCCCCATTCTCGCCGCGCTCAACGCAGCCCTTGGTCGTTTCATTGGGTCACCGACGGTGGCGGCGGTTGTGCTGTTTACGGTAGCCCTGATCTGTTGCGTGCTCGTCATGTTCGCAGCCTCCGGCACCCAGGCACTGACCAAGGTCTGGGACGCCCCGCGTCATCTGTTGCTCGGCGGTGCATTGATTGCGTTTTACGTGCTGACCATCACCCATATCGCACCGCATTTCGGCATTGGCAATGCGGTGTTTTTTGTCCTTTTGGGACAGCTGATCTCAGCCGCAGCGATCGACCACTTTGGCCTTTTTGGGGCCCAAGTTACGCCGCTTGGATGGATCCGCACCGGCGGGATCGCGGTTATGGCGCTTGGCGTCTGGATCACGCAATTGGCCTAGTACAATGGGGCAACCTCTGCGCCCATATGAAATATGGGCGGAGGGCCTTACGGCCCGTCCCCAGTTGCAGATCGAAGGCTTAACCCGGAACCAACCGCCCCGCCTCAAGGCGCAGAACACGGTCCATCCGTGCCGCCAGGTCCAGGTTATGGGTGGCAATCAACGCCGCCATGCCACTGTCGCGCACCAGTGCCATCAGGGCGTCAAACACCTGATCCGAAGTCGCAGGATCCAGGTTCCCGGTCGGCTCATCCGCCAGCAACAAGCCCGGTGCGTTCGCCAAGGCCCGGCAAAAGGCAACACGCTGCTGCTCGCCGCCAGAAAGCGCCGCAGGGCGATGCGCGCCGCGATGCTCCAGTCCCACAAGCGCCAACAGATGGGCGGCGCGCGCTTTGGCATCTCGCTCGCTCACCCCATTGGCAAGCTGCGGCAGTACGATGTTTTCCTCGGCCGAGAACTCAGGCAACAGGTGGTGGAACTGATAGATGAACCCCACTTCGCGCCGTCGCAGAGCGGTGCGCTTGCCTTCGCCCTTGACCTGCGGCACCGCCTCGCCACCAATCTGAACTGCGCCCGCGTCGGCATTGTCCAAAAGGCCCGCGATATGCAGCAGGGTGGATTTACCCGACCCCGACGGAGCGACCAGCGCCACCAGTTCGCCGGGCTTCAGCTCCAGATCAACGCCGCGCAGCACCTCGACCGCGTTGGGTTTGCCCGGGTTATAGGTCTTGGTAATCCCCATTAGGGACAGCATCACATCGTCACTCATAGCGCAGCGCCTCCACCGGGTTCAGCCGCGCCGCACGGCGGGCCGGAAAGATTGTCACCACAAACGAAAGCCCCAGCGACAGGCTCACGGCTTTGAGCACATCTTCCAAATGCAACTCAGCCGGCAGGGCATAGATCCCACGGATCGAAGGATCCCAGACCCCGCCCCCCATGAGATAGTTCACAAAGGAAAAGATCGGATCGATATAGATCGCAAACAGACATCCCAGGATCACCCCCAGCGCCGTACCGATCACCCCGGTAAAGGCACCGCAGATGAAGAAAATCCGCAGAACCGACCCTTCGCTAAGGCCAATGGTGCGCAGGATCCCGATGTCGCGGCCTTTATTTTTCACCAGCATAATCAGGCCGGAAACGATGTTCATTGTCGCGATCAGAACCAGGATCGACAGGATGATGAACATCACATTATCTTCAACCTCCAAAGCGCGCAGAAATCCGCTGGAGGCATCGCGCCAGGTCCAGACCCCGGTCTGACCGCCAGCCGCGCGCAACAGAGGCAGCGCCATCAGATCCACCTGTTCGGGCTCTTCGACCATCACCTCAATCTCATCCGCGACCCCCTCGCGGTTGAAATAGCTCTGCGCCTCGCCAAAGGGCATATAGATCCGGGTGCGGTCGATATCATAGCGTCCGGCTGTGAAGATATAGACCACCTCATAGGCATTCACCCGGGGTGAGGTTCCAAAGGCGGTTTTCACCCCATTGGGGGAGATCAGCTTGATCCGATCCTCGACAGTGACGCCAAGTTCGCGCGCCACGCCCGAGCCGATGGCCACCCCGTCGTCAAAGCGTGCCAGATCGCCGATCGCCTGCTCACTGCCCGCTACACCGGGGATATCTGCAATGTTTTTGCTTGTGATGCCAAAGACCTGAACCCCTGCATTGCGATCGCTGCGCGAGGCCATAACCTGCCCCTTGATCAGCGGGGCAGCACGGATCACACCGGGCACCGTGCCAAGGCGTTCGGCCATAGCATCATAGTCTTTCAACGTGCGGTCTATGCGGCCGTTTTCATCCACCACCCCATGGGTGTAGATCGACACATGCGCATTGGCACCGAGAATGGTGCCAACAAATTCCGAGCGAAACCCTGAGCGCACCGCCAGCGTTGCAATCAGCGCAAAAACCGCAAGGGTGATGCCGATCAGCGAGATCCAGGTCATCACGCTGACACCACCTTCGGTGCGCCGCGCACGCAGGTATCGCCAGGCGATGATCCACTCGAATTTGGAAAACGGCGGGGGGGTATTGGCCATATCTGCTCCGGTTGTTATCCGCTTGTTATCCGCCCTAAAAGCTTGCGCGAACCCTAGGTAGGCCAGCCGAGAGGGTCAAGCAGATCACCGGCCAGAACCATCCTGCGATCGGCGCGCCTTTGCCACCGGCATCCGCCCGCGCACCTGCCCCGCTCACGCGATGCACACCAATGGTCACAGTCGCGCGAGGCACATCCTATTGACTGGCCGCACCCGCAGTCACGCTGGTAGCGCCACAGGGTAATCTTTTTCTGGAGGACTTATGCAGCCGGTTCTTATCATTGTCATCTTTGCCGCGATCATGTTGGCAAGCCTTTACATCGCACCGCGCCGGGTTACCGAGCAGAGCTTTTTTGGCGGTGCCAACGCGGATGGGCAAGCGCCGGGTCTGTGGACCCTGGTGTTGAGCCAGGTGACCACCTGGATCTTTGCTCGCTCGCTGATGAATGCCGCGATCCTTGGATATTATTATGGCAGTGTCGGCGTTCTGGCCTATGCGGCCTACTATGGATCGTTTCTGACCGGCGGCTTTGTGGTCGCGCGTCTGCGGGCGCGTGGTGCGGGATCGGTGCAGGATTGGCTGGCGGATCACTTCGGCACCTTTGGCACCCTGTGTTACAATCTGGTCATTGCGCTGCGGCTCTTGTCAGAGATCTTTGCCAACCTGATTGTGGTCGGGCTGATCTTTGCCGCGATCCTGCCGAGCTTTGCAGCCTGGGAGAATACTGTGATGATCGCGGTCGGCGCGCTGGCGCTGGCCTATTCCCTGTGGGGCGGGCTGAGCGCGGCTTTGCGTACCGATGTGATGCAGATGGCGCTGTTCCTGGTGGTCTTTGGTGCCGCATTCCTGGCGCTGATCTTCAGCCCCGGTTTTGACATTGCCGCCACTGTGACCGCCGCCGGGACCGCCGGAGCCTACAACGGTTGGGTGCTGCTGCTGGTCGCATTCTTGCAGGTGTTTTCTTACCCGGTGCACGACCCTGTGATGATGGATCGTGGCTTTGTCGCCGATGAAGCCACCACCAAGAAGAGCTTTGTGCATGCGTTCTGGATCTCTTCCCTGTGCATTCTGGCCTTTGGTGCCTTTGGCATTCAGGCCGCTTTGCAAGGGGCCGCCTATGAGGGGCAGTTGATCGGCACCTGGTCGCAGATGCTGCCGGGTTGGGTCTTTGCCGCCCTGATGGTGTCGCTGTTGGTTTCGGCCCTGTCGACACTGGATTCCGCACTGTCATCTGCCGCACGTCTGGCGGTGGAGGAGCTGCGTCTGGCGCCACGTTCGCTGATGGGGGGACGATTGACGATGACCGGATTTGCGGTTCTGGGCGCGGCCCTGACGCTGTGGGGCAATCAAAGCCTGTTTGATGCAGTTGCGGTGTCGGGCACCGCGTCGATGTTCCTGACGCCGGTTCTGATTGTCGGTCTGGTGATGGGGCGTCGCATTGCGCCCTGGGCCTATGGTGTGAGCTTTGCTGCAGCGATCCTTGGCGCGGCCGGGTATTTCATGCGCGGCAACCCTGTGGTGGCGACACTTCTTTATGACGGGCATAAATACGAGCAGCTGCTGCAGATCTGTGTGGTTGTCCTGCTGGTTGGATTTGGCGCCGTTCTGGCCGGATCCACCGCCCGTATTGCTCGTATGGCCGACGGCTAAGGTCTACAGATCACACAAAGGTTCTAGGATGTCACAGCGCCGCATTTCTGCAAGGAGGTGCGGCGTTTTGCGTCTCTGTTTCATGCTATAGAATCATCGAGGTGACACGCGATGTACATGGCGTCGCTCAGATTACCGCTACATCGCTTTGGGGGTGTTTTTGATAACTCGCCCAAAGGACGTCTTGAATATCCCTTAACGCGCGCCTTCACATTTGATTTAGACACTCACTTTAGGTCATTTTATTTGTTAATGTTTATGGCTCACATATGAATTCACGTAAGCGTTTAGTGACCGTGAAGTTCCGTGAGTGAACTTGGTCGAATTCAGTAATGCTTTTCTACCCATGGTCGGCCTTGGAACATTTTACCAAGGAGAACCCTGATGTCCGATATTCGCATTGCCGTTCACAACACTTCCCCCACCGGTGGTACATTTCTGACCCCATTCTGGTTTGCAGCCCATGACCGAGGCTTTGATGTTTTTGACATTGGCGCTGCCTCGTCAGCCGGGTTGGAAGCCCTGGCCGAAGATGGCAATTTTGACCCGATCAACGCGGAAGTTGCAGCCTTTGACGCGGATGCCACGATGGGTGCCGTCACCGGTGCCGCAGGCCCGATTGCTACGGCTGAACGCACGGCACTGACCACCTCAATTGACGGCAGCCAGAACGCCTATATCTCGCTGGCAGCGATGATTCTGCCTTCTAACGACGCCTTTGTCGCAACCGAGGACGCGGTGAAACTGTTTGATGATGCCGGCGCGTTCAAGGGCGTGCGAAACATCACCTTTGAAGGGTCAGACGTTTTGGATGCTGGGACCGAAGTCAATACCGAGGTGGACGCGGCCTTTATCAACCAGATGGGGCCAAACACCGGCGAAGATGAAGGCGGTGTTGTCACCCTACACGAAGGTTTCCTGGCCGAGGGCGAAGGCACGATCCTGGGTGGCACCAATGCGCCCGGCGCGTTTATCGACCCGGTCATCGCGGACTTTACCCGCGAGGGTGCAGGCATCGCAAAAGTGCACATCAACGAATATGTTGAATCTACTCTGAGTACTGATAACGATCTGTTCCAGGGCAACCGTGTCGACGATATCGTCGCAGCTGGCGATGGCCATGATGTCGTGTACGGTCGTGTAGGCTGGGACGTGATCGATGGAGGTAATGGCAACGACGTGCTCTTTGGGGGAATTGGCTGGGACGATCTGTCAGGTGGCGATGGCGCAGACAAGCTCTATGGCGGCGGAGGCAGAGACCACCTGGATGGCGGTACCGGTCTGGACTTCCTTTACGGCGGATTTGGACAAGACGTGCTTGAAGGTGGAGAAGGCGAGGACCGCCTGTTTGGTGGTCGTGGCGATGACACCCTAGATGGCGGTGCAGGAGATGATCGTGTACGCGGCGGCTCTGGCGCGGATACCTTTGTGTTTGCAGATGGGTACAGTCGCGACGTTGTTTTTGCTTTTGACGTTGAGGAAGACCACGTCGCCTTGGACATCGAAGGGATTGAGTCTTTTGAAGACCTGTCCGCCTTCACCCGTGAATTCGACAACCGCACGGTTCTGAACTTCGGCGACGGTGATGTGCTGGTTCTACGCGGTGTTGAGCTTGACGAGCTGACAGCGGACAACTTCCTGCTAGCCTAAGCTGGTCGACACACTAAACCGTATCCACACGTAAAGCCCTCGCCATCTGTCTATTGGCGGGGGTGCGAGGCGATCGTGACGTGGCGACCATCTGGAGTTGTAGCCGAGGGATTTCCAGACTTGGCGGGCTTGCTCTATGTGGCGACACTGTCGCTTATGCCAAATGCCGGATGACCTGAGCCCCAAGTCTCCTCCGGTTTTGCGCGGAGTCCTTGAGGTTAAATCTTTGGCGTTAGGCCGCCAGCTTGTCCATTGCCTTTCTTTGCAAAAATTCCATCG
>NZ_JAHHIR010000088.1 GCF_018678075.1 Epibacterium ulvae
GGGAGCAGGAACAGGGCTGGTGCAGGGGATCGTGCGGGGAATATGTTTTGTTCAGGTTGCGAGGCGGACGGCGTCAGAGGCGGGAACGGGGGCAGGAGCGAATAGAAGAAATCATCGAACGGCGGAAGCGTATGCCGGCGAAATGGGACGATAATGGCCTCGTCGGCTTGGCTGAGAGTGGTTGAGCGCGGCTCTTTCGGGCCTGTTTTGCGATCCTCAACGGTCTCGCGCTTTCGCCACTTGGCAACCGTCTTCGGGGTGATCCCGGGTTACGTGCTCAGCGCCGCGATCAAAGCTTGCGATCGCTGTATTGCTGCTCTGACCGCGTGCGTGCCCTCCCGGCAGATTGGCGGTGCAAATCGCCTGCCGGGTAACAGTGCGTGGCACGCCCGTGACGCACTTGTCCCACAATGCTTCCTTCGATTCCAAAAACAGATTGCACCATCAAACCATGGGATCCAACACCTAAGCCGGGTGGATCCATCGTGGTTTTCCTGAATACACGTGACAACCCGATTTCACTCACCCAACCGGGTGTCACGTGTATTCTGTCTGCGTATGAGTGGGTACAGACACTTGGGAAAACGACAGGTAAAACCCGTCTTACATCCTGTATTTCACGCTGGCGGCTGTGTGGTTAGCTAGGGAAATCCCTAGTTTGCCATTAACGCTTTGGGCGATTTGGGAATGCTGTTCCAAAATTGATTGAATTTTGAGGTCAAATTTCCAACCATTAATCTCCGCACACGCGGTGGGGGAAATTAAGAATTATGGCTCTTCGATAGCGAGGAATCGGTTTTTATACCGAAATCAGGCCATAAACGAGTGCGCGGGCGACAGCATGGGTCCTGTTGCGGGCGTTCAAACGCTTGGTCGCGTTGCGCAGATGAAACTCAACTGTTTTATCAGACAGAGACAAGCGAAACGCAATCTCTTTGGTTAAAAGCCCGACCGAGGCCCACTTGAGACACTCTATCTCACGTGAGGACAGGCTGATCACATCTTGCGGGCTCAGCTCGTCGTGAAATCGGGCATGAAACAGCAATGCGGCGAGTTCTATATCAAGGCCATGGGCGCGCAGTGCCTCTTCTGCGTCGCGCTCGCTTTTGAGGTCAAGCGCCACGCCGATGCCACCAACGGATGCGCCGGACCCATCGCGCAGCGGCACGCTCATCCCATATTGCAGACCAAAATCGGCAGCCAATGACAGGACGTCGCGCGATTGTTCGGTGGAGTATTGGGCCGCACGGGGATCATGCCATCCCATCGCGCCGCCTTCGGTCGTGGCACAGAAGCGGGCAAAAGGGTCATGGTAGATCAGCTCATCCACCATATAGGCGCCGGCATATTCCGTGGGATAGCTGAAAAACGCATGAGCCTGGGCGAGATTATCGGCGTTGGTTTCAATCTCTGACGGCGCGGTGTCATTGCTCGGCAACATTGCGTAGACCGCGCTTTTTGCGCCAAAGGATTTGAGCTCGGTGTCCAACAACGTAAAGGCCGCTTCGGGGGCGGTCATGGTGCTTTGTGATTCCGCGAAATCCAGCAGCCTGTTATTGAAAAACCTACTCGCCACCTCTGTTCCTTTGGGTTTTATGGGTTGGGCATACTATGGGGGAACATACCAACCGGGCGCAACAAAGTTATCTTACTCAGTTACTATGAATGTGATCACGGCGAACCGCCACAATTGCTGCATTTTGAATTTACCCGTTAAATTCGCGGAATAGACGAATACTGATGATTTGGGCGTCATCGGTTATTGCGTTATGTTAAATTCATAAATTGTGATGTGATACTGGATAGACCAAACCGAGTGACATGCCATGGCATCCACAAAAGAGAATCCCTCCACAAGGCTGCCGCTCATGACGATACCGCGTCCCTAGGAGTTGTAATTTGCCACCAAACCCATTAGCCCGAATAGTCACCAAGAACTGACGCGCAATTTGGGGACGGACTGAATGTTTTGTGTGGCAATTGACGGGCCGGCCGCTGCGGGCAAGGGGACCATTTCGCGCGCGGTTGCGCAGCACTTTGGCTTTGCCCATTTGGACACGGGCCTGTTGTACCGCGCCGTGGGGGCCGAAACGATGGAGGGTGTGCCTGCGGTTAAGGCAGCGCTTGCGCTGGTGCCCGGCGATCTGAACAATCCCGATCTGCGCGGACCCGAGGTTGCACAGGCCGCATCCAAAGTTGCCGTTATTGCCGAAGTCCGCGCCGCGCTGGTTGATTTCCAACGTGCCTTTGCTCGCCGGTCTGGTGGCGCTGTGATGGATGGGCGCGACATCGGCACGGTGATCTGTCCTCGTGCCGAGGCCAAACTGTTTGTCACCGCCAGCGCCGAAATGCGCGCCAGACGGCGGTTTCAGGAGCTGGCTGCCAAAGGGTTGGCCAACTCATTGGAAGAGGTTCTGGCGGACGTAAAAGCGCGGGATGATCGCGATATGAACCGCGCCGAGGCCCCGTTGCGCCCGGCAGATGATGCGGTTTTGATCGACACCAGTGATTTGAATATCCAAGAGGCTGTGGCGGTTGCAATCAAAGCCGTCACCGAACGCGGCGCGGTCTGAGGCGGCGACTGCTTTGTAATTGGGCAGCGTCGATGTTTGGCTGGGCGTTACAGAGCCTTCACCAATCCGTGCATCGCAAATGGGGCAGGGGCGTCTTACCTTTGAAGGATTGCCATCACAGGAGAGCCCCATGTCCACACGCGCCGTTATACCTTTTGTAGTGTCTCGTCTTGTCCTGCCCGCGGGTTTGGCGCTGGTTGCAAACCTGTCTGTGGCGCAAGATGCTCCGGCTCCCAAGGCAGAGGTCGAACCACCCGTGGCCGCCGCGCCCGAGGTTGAGCCTGCGATGAATTACGAACGGCTGGGACGGATCCTTGCGGCGCTGGATCCTGAGGTGCAGCCAAGCGGGCCGGCCTTTCAGCTGCAAATTCAGGAGGTGCCCGTCTTTGTGATCACCGATGAAAATGCGGATCGGATGCGGGCGATGGTGCCAATCCGGGAGGCAAAGGACCTGTCGGCCGAAGATATGATGCGGATGATGCAGGCCAATTTCGACAGCGCTTTGGATGCGCGATATGCGGTGGCCAATGGCACGCTTTGGGCGACCTTTATCCATCCGCTCTCGCCGCTGAAGAAAGACCAGTTGATTTCCGGTCTTGGGCAGACGGTGAATGCGGCGCGCACCTATGGGACATTGTATTCAGGCGGCGCGATGCAGTTCGGCGGTGGTGACAGCAATTCGTTGCAACAGCAGCTGTTGGAAGAACTGTTGAAAAAGGGCGAAGAAATTTGATCCGTTAGAGGGTCATTTCCATCCGGAAATAGGGCAAGTCGCGTTTGAAAAACCGATCTCCCTGCACAGTGAACCCGTGACGTCGGTAAAAGGGCAGGGCGGTTTCGCGGGCATCAAGCCAGAACCGTTTGCGACCTTGCGTCTGCGAGATTTCGACCAGATGGCGCAACATCGCACTGCCGGCACCTTGTCCTTGGAAATCCGGGTGGGTGGCAAATTTGCGTAGACGCACCGCGTCACCATCAGAAAAAAGTGAGGCAACGGTTATCAACCGGTCGGCCATGAACCCACCAAAGTGCAGCGCGCCCGGATCGCCCTCCACCTGACTGGCCGAAATCGGATGATCCGGCCACAGAACCAATTGGCGCAATGGCAGCGTGTCGGCAGAGGTGATTGAGCGGATCTGCATTTGGGGTCCATGTAGCAAGCGGCAGGCTTGGCATACGCAGACAGACCGACGCCGACAAGAGGGGTGGCGGCGGCCTATGGTTACTTGATCATCACGGCTACAGGATCAATGCGTCGATAATATCCTGCGGCATGATATCTGTGCCGCCCTGATAGCCAGTGTCGTTGATGATGATCTTGCTGTCGGCGTCAAAGTTGAGAAGGATTCTGTTTTCCTGCTCGTGCCCGTAAATCGCAAAAACCTCTTCAGCGGTCATCTCGAACTCAAAAGCGGTGAGGTCGATCCGATCGAGCCCCCAAACGCCGGTGCCAAAGTTATGGATGACATCACGCCCATCGCCCGGCCGGAACAAAAAGGTGTCCGCATTGGCGCTATAGCCAAACAGGCGGTCATTGCCGGTTCCGCCGTCCAAGGTCACCCGCGCGCCCGGCCCGTATTTATCAAAGTCCACGACCTCTTCGTTCACCCGACTGCGGGCTTCGGACAGCAGCACATCGCGGCCGCTTCCGCCACGCG
Source organism: Epibacterium ulvae (assembly GCF_018678075.1). GTDB lineage: Bacteria > Pseudomonadota > Alphaproteobacteria > Rhodobacterales > Rhodobacteraceae > Epibacterium > Epibacterium ulvae_A. The sequence continues at coordinate 4,232 of NZ_JAHHIR010000088.1, forward strand.
CATCGCCGCCGCCATAAGATGACATGACCAGCGTGTCGTCGCCATTACCGCCATAAAGGTGAGAGGTGCCGCCGAAACCACCAATCAACACATCGTCACCAGCCTCACCAAACATCCACCAGGTTGTTGGATTGGAATTGAAGCCGATGGCACCACCCGTGATGGCTTTGATCGTATCATTGCCGCTGCCGCCATAGAGATTTTCGACACCGCCATCGGTGTAGTCGTCGATGATCAGGTCATTGCCCGCGCCTCCGTACGCCAGATCCGGGCCGGCACCCGTGACGATCTTGTCGTCACCTGCGCCGCCAATCAAAGTGTCACGATGTTCGCGCCCGTAAATCGTGTCGTTGCCGTCTCCCCCTTCAATCAGGTCGAGACCAAAGCTCCCGGTCAGGACATCGTCCCGGGGAGTTCCTAAAAACGTAGGCATGAGGGTGACCCCTTACAAAGCAAAATGGAAACTGATTACGGGAGAACCATAACTTGCGCCGAGATTGCGGTAAATTTAATTCTCCCTTTACGGGTTAACAACATTCAGCGGGATTCGCGCCAGGTTGCCCCTATGTACAAGGTGAATGCCCCTTGCTTGACATGCAGTTTCTGCCTATAAGGCGGCTGTCTATAAAGATGCGGGAATCGCGCGGACATCGGTTTGAGCAGGGTCGGGGCAACCTCCGGCCCTTTGTGTTATGTGTGTGTTTGGCACGTTTGAATCTTTGAACTGGGCTGCACCATCCGGTGCCTTGCAACGAAAACGACCAACCCCAAGACCGGCGGAGACAACCGCGCGGCCAGAAAACGTTTTAAAGGAAAACACTGCCACATGGCTGATACATCCATGGAGGAATTCGAAGCCCTCCTGCAAGAAAGCTTCGAAATGGACACACCGGACGAAGGTTCGGTTGTCAAAGGTAAGGTTCTGGCGATCGAAGCCGGCCAAGCCATCATCGACGTCGGCTACAAAATGGAAGGCCGCGTTGATCTGAAAGAATTCGCAAATCCTGGCGAAGCGCCTGAAATCGCTGTTGGCGATGAGGTCGAAGTCTTCCTGCGCGCGGCTGAAAATGCCCGTGGCGAAGCTGTTATCTCTCGTGAGATGGCGCGCCGCGAAGAAGCATGGGACCGCCTGGAAAAAGCATACGCAGACGACGCACGTGTCGAAGGCGCGATCTTTGGCCGCGTCAAAGGCGGCTTCACTGTCGACCTCGGCGGTGCCGTGGCCTTCCTGCCAGGTTCGCAAGTTGACGTACGCCCCGTGCGTGATGCTGGCCCTCTGATGGGTCTGAAACAACCATTCCAGATCCTGAAAATGGACCGTCGTCGTGGCAACATCGTTGTCTCCCGTCGTGCAATCCTGGAAGAGTCCCGCGCCGAGCAGCGTGCAGAAGTCATCGGCAAACTGGCCGAAGGCGATGCAGTTGACGGTGTGGTCAAGAACATCACCGAATACGGTGCGTTTGTTGACCTGGGCGGCGTTGACGGCCTGTTGCACGTCACCGACATGGCATGGCGCCGTGTGAACCACCCGAACGAGATCCTGAACATCGGCGAAACCGTCAAAGTTCAAGTGATCAAGATCAACAAAGAAACCCACCGTATCTCCCTGGGCATGAAACAGCTGCAGGACGATCCATGGGATGTTGTTGCTGTTAAATACCCGCTGGAGTCGGTCCACAAAGGCCGCGTGACCAACATCACCGATTACGGTGCATTTGTTGAGCTGGAAGCTGGTGTTGAAGGTCTGGTCCACGTCTCCGAGATGTCCTGGACCAAGAAGAACGTACACCCAGGCAAAATCGTCTCCACTTCGCAAGAAGTCGACGTCATGGTTCTGGAAATCGATGGCGCCAAGCGTCGCGTGTCTCTGGGCCTGAAGCAGACTCAGCGTAACCCATGGGAAGTGTTTGCAGAAACGCACCCCGAGGGCACACCAGTCGAAGGCGAAGTCAAGAACATCACCGAATTCGGTCTGTTCATCGGCCTCGAAGGCGACATCGATGGTATGGTTCACCTGTCCGACCTGTCTTGGGACGAGCGTGGCGAAGAAGCGATCCAGAACTACCGCAAAGGCGACATGGTTTCGGCCGTTGTTTCCGAAGTGGACGTCGAGAAAGAGCGTATCTCCCTCTCGATCAAAGCTCTGGGTGGTGACAAATTCGCAGATGCGGTTGGCGGCGTGAAGCGCGGCTCGATCGTGACTGTTGAAGTGACCGCAATCGAAGACGGTGGCGTTGAAGTGGAATATGAAGGCATGAAATCCTTCATCCGCCGCTCTGACCTGTCCCGTGACCGTGCAGACCAGCGTCCTGAGCGTTTCAACGTGGGCGACAAGGTCGACGTACGCGTCACCAACATCGACGCCAAAACACGTCGTTTGGGTCTGTCGATCAAAGCACGCGAGATCGCAGAAGAGAAAGAGGCCGTCGAACAGTATGGTTCCTCCGACTCCGGTGCATCGCTGGGCGATATCCTGGGCGCAGCTCTGAACAACGACTAAGTTCTGTTCTGACGTCTGTCCAATTAGAACCCCGCAGGTGAATTCCTGCGGGGTTTTTCAATGCCTTGTTAAGTAAAATGATCCATAACTCACTTAGTCAGTTATAGATTGTTTTTATGTTTCAGCATTCAACCTAATTGGACTTTATTCATGAACAAAATGCTTGCCTCTTTGGCGCTGTGTGTTGCCGCAACAACCTCCTCTGCTGCAACACTGACTTTTACGGAAACAGAGTTCCGGGACAGTGATGTGTCTTTCGAACTGATTGCGGGCGACGATCGCAAGCAAGTTCTAACATCTACCACTGAGGTTGGCAGAGGTGGTGTGGTTCGTATTGACTTTCTTCGTGCGCCGGGCGCAGCGCCTCGGTTCGGTGGTGCCGCGGATGCCGTGTTGATAGACGATGCAAGAATTGACTTGAGTAGGTTTACCCCGACCAGCTTTGATTTTTCGATTTTTTTTCGCCGGACCGTGAGTAACTTATCGCCGGGAACTGCGGGGTTTGTTCTAAAACAAGGGGATAATTTTTTCGGAACTGAGCCTAGAAGCCCTGGCTTAGGAACGGCTAGCAGGCTTTTCAATTCATTTGGGTTGACAGCGGATGATTTTCAGTCGCTGACCTCAGAGACCGCTGTATTGGACCTGAGTGCTCAGGGGGCAGATATCCAGCTTGGTTTCTTTGGCCAGTCTCGTGGCGGCATAGGTACCGGAACCGCAATATTCGATAATTTCTCAGTAACCGTGTCGGGGGCCGAAATCAGCCCAGTCCCACTCCCGGCCTCGATCCCTCTTTTGGCAACGGGTGTCGGCGTATTGGCGGCGTTGCGTCGCAGAAATTGGCGTAAGAAAGCTGCTTAACAGATTTGCCGATCCGTTTGAGAAATCTGGGTCATCTGATCGGAACCTCACGTCCGCATAGTTTGTGGTAAGAGCACACGAATGCAAAACGACGCCCAGTCAAAAGTGGGCGTCGTTTCACGAGGCTAAGAGCTTGCATCGCACTCGCGGAGTGCACGATTTGCGCATGCCTCAGGCAACGAATCAATTGGTTTGAACTGCACGACACATCGAATAATTGTGATGCTTTGGCGGGATTTGACCCATTGAGTGTGTCTTGGGCGGCTTATTCCTGCGTAAACAGTGTGATTTTACTCTTTGGTGCCACGCCTAACTATTCCCGGATAAAGGTTTTTTTCCTATAGTCGTTTGAAGAATAATGATTGAAAACCGGCTTGGGAGGAATGAGGCGCACATGATCCGCTCAGAATTGATTCAGAAGATTGCAGACGAAAACCCGCATCTGTATCAGCGTGATGTAGAGCGGATCGTAAACACCGTGTTTGACGAAGTGACCGAAGCCATGGCCCGGGGTGACCGGGTGGAATTGCGTGGATTTGGTGCATTTTCGGTAAAACAGCGAGATGCGCGGGTTGGTCGCAATCCACGCACCGGTGAAACGGTCCATGTTGAAGAAAAACATGTTCCCTTTTTCAAGACTGGCAAGCTCTTGCGGGATCGTCTGAACGGAAAAGAATAGATGCGCTATATTCGCTATGCAGTATTGGGCTCCCTGGCCCTGGTGTTGGCTTCGATTGCTCTGGCAAACCGAGCATTTGTTGATCTGAAATTGATGCCTGATGCCTTGGCCGAACTGGTCGGGTTTAATCTGGGCATTACACTGCCGCTTTTTGCGGTGGTTCTGGCCGGTGTGGGTGCTGGGCTTTTGGTGGGGTTCCTTGCGGAATACCTGCGTGAAGGCAGACACCGCCGCGAAGCTGGGGCGCAGAAACGCGAAGTGCGCAAGCTCTCGCGTGAGGTCAACAAGCTGAAGAAGCAAAAGAACGAAGGCAAAGACGAAGTTCTGGCTCTTCTGGAGGATGCAGGCTGAGCCCCCACCAAAGGGGCAGGCTGGATCTGGCATGGCTGAGATTAGAAGTAAGATTTGCGGGCTAAAAACCTCGCAGGATATTCAGGCGGCGGCTGATGCAGGCGCCGCCTATATAGGTTTAAATTTCTTTTCCAAGTCACCGCGTTCGGTGACCATCGAAGAGGCAACCGCGCTGGCCATCGACACGCCCGTGGGCGTCTGCAAGGTTGCGTTGGTCGTGGATATGGACGATGCGGCGCTGGACGCCATTGTCGCCGCTGTGCCACTGGATATGTTGCAGCTGCACGGGTCAGAGAGCCCCGAACGCGTCGCCGCGCTGAAAGCGCGCCATGGTCTGCCGGTGATGAAAGTTCTCGGCATTTCCGGCCCCGAAGATCTGGAGCGGATCGCAGTCTATGAACAGGTGGCCGACCAGATCCTGGTGGATGCCAAAGCGCCCAAAGGCGCGGTGCTTCCGGGCGGCAATGGTGTGACCTTTGACTGGTCGATCCTGGCGCAGAAGAAATACTGGCAATGTCCGTGGATGTTGGCTGGCGGTCTGAACCCTGAAAACGTCGCCGAAGCGGTGCGCCGCACAGGCGCGCGCCAGGTGGATGTGGCCTCGGGCGTTGAAAGCGCGGCCGGTGTGAAAGATCCTGCCTTGATCCGCGCCTTTGTCTCTGCCGCGCGCGGGGGCTGACCTACCGTTGCAGGGCGTGGATTGGAGAGCGGGTGGCTCTCCCGCCTGTCTTTGTGGCCAAAGGCCCCATCATCCAGTTGGGCGTTGCGCTGAGCCGCCGAAGGCGACACAGCGCAGGCGCACGTGGCATAGCCTGTGACAATACATCTATGACATTGGTGTGTGCAGCAGTGGTTTTGGGCGCGCAGTGTTTGGGGGCGAATGATGAAAGGCGCAAACGTGTCGGATCATATTGTCCGAGAAGCCGCGAAACGACTGTGGGCGTTTCATTGTAAAAGCGATCCGTTGGAAAGGGCCGATGCCATCGTCGGGCTTGGCTCCTACGATCTGCGTGTCGCAGAAAAATGTGCGTCACTTTATGCGGAAGGCTGGGCACCAGAAGTTCTGTTTTCGGGTGCCACTGGGAACTGGACGGGATCGTTGTTTGGGGCGTCCGAAGCTGACGTCTTTGCAAAACATGCGGCCGAATGTGGCCTGCCACCTGCGGTGATGTGTCTGGAACCAAACGCCCGCAACATTGGTGAGAATATGCAATTCAGCGCGCGCATGTTGCCAAGCGCGCGACATGTGATCCTGGTGACAAAGCCGCAAACCCAACAGAGGTGCCGAGCAACTGCGGCCGTACAATGGCCGGGTGCAACCGCTTCGGTCACCTCACCTGCTACCAGTTTCGAAGATCAACCCTTGCCACATCATGACATGCGGGCCCTGGTGTGTGAGATGGTCGGCGACCTTGAACGCATCCGGACATACCCAGCGTTGGGGTTTCAAAAACACGTCAACATTCCAGCAGATGTGATGGACGCGTTCAAGACGCTTCGGGCCGCAGGTTTAACCGATCATATGCCCTGATCAGGGGGCTGGCTGTGGTTGTTGTGTTAGCATGGGAACCAACGGTGGGGGAGGTTGCGCGAAATTCTTGCGAAAACAGGTTTCCCCGCCCTGCGATGCGCACTAGAACCAGCTAGGTACGACGATGGAGAGACCAATGGCCGACGATCTATTCAACAGCTTCATGAACGGCCCCGATGAAAAGGGCCGGTTTGGGATCTTTGGTGGGCGTTTCGTGAGCGAAACCCTGATGCCGCTGATCCTGAGCCTGGAAGAAGAATACAACAAGGCCAAGGACGATCCTGAGTTCTGGGCGCAGATGAATGACCTGTGGAAACACTATGTGGGACGTCCAAGCCCGCTGTATCTGGCCGAGCGGCTGACCTCTGACCTCGGCGGCGCCAAGGTCTATATGAAACGCGACGAGCTGAACCACACCGGCGCGCATAAGGTGAACAATGTGTTGGGTCAGATCCTTCTGGCGCGGCGCATGGGCAAGACCCGGATCATCGCGGAGACCGGCGCTGGTCAGCACGGGGTGGCAACGGCCACGGTCTGTGCGAAGTTTGGCCTGAAATGTGTGGTCTATATGGGGGCGCATGATGTGCAGCGCCAGGCGCCGAATGTGTTCCGCATGCGCTTGTTGGGCGCGGAAGTGATCCCGGTGACTTCGGGTCGTGGTACGCTGAAGGATGCGATGAACGATGCGCTGCGCGATTGGGTGACCAATGTGCGCGATACGTTCTATTGCATCGGCACCGCTGCAGGCCCGCACCCCTATCCGGCCATGGTGCGTGATTTCCAATCGATTATCGGCAAAGAAGTGCGCTGGCAGCTGCCCGAGCAGGAAGGCGAAGGTCGTCTGCCCGATACCGTGATTGCCGCCATTGGTGGTGGGTCCAATGCGATGGGCCTGTTCTATCCGTTCCTGGATGATCCATCTGTCAATATCATTGGGGTCGAAGCCGGTGGCAAGGGTGTGGACGAGAAGATGCAGCACTGCGCCTCGCTGACCGGCGGTCGCCCAGGGGTTTTGCACGGCAACCGCACCTATCTGTTGCAGGACGAGGACGGGCAGATCCAGGATGGCTTCTCGATCTCAGCCGGTCTCGACTATCCCGGTATCGGCCCGGAACATGCCTGGCTGCATGAGGCGGGGCGCGCGAAATACGTATCGGTCACCGATAAGGAGGCGCTTGAGGCCTTCCAAGTGTGTTGCGCGGCCGAAGGGATCATCCCGGCGCTCGAGCCCAGCCACGCGCTGGCGCATGTGATGAAACTGGCACCAACCCTGCCCAAGGACCATATCATCGTGATGAATATGTGTGGTCGTGGTGACAAGGATATCTTCACGGTCGCACGTCACCTCGGCTTTGATATGTCCGATACCGAAGGGCGCGACCTCGACGAATAACCTGCGCTTTTTGCGCCACTTCGGTTATCTAAACGGTCCCATCCGGGGCCGTTTTTCTGTTTCAAACGTACGTGGCACATTTGAAAACGCAGTGCTCCCGCGCCCGCTGGTGCCCCGGCCTGAGGGCCAGCCCCCCTTGGCGGCCTTGGGCGTAGCGCCGGGCAAAGCCCGGCGCTACGCCCAACGGGCGAGAGTCACGTCATGCGTGACCAGGAGACGGGCGGGAGTGCTTCGTTGAATTGGCTAGGCGCGCGTTATTTGGGGGATCGGTTAGAGATGATCAAGGATCAAGCGTCAGAGGTCTTGTGACGTTCCAGCAATTCCAAGGGGACAAAGTCCAACGCACGTTCGTGGGTGGCTTCCAAATGCACCTGGGGTGCGCAACCCTCGTCGGCGACCTGGAGGAACCGGGACGCACACAGGCACCAGCTGTCGCCAGGCTTCAGCCCGGCAAATCCGAACTCGGGTCTTGGCGTCGACAGATCATTGCCGACATATTTGGAATAGGCGAGAAACTCTGCCGTCATCACCGCGCAGACCGTATGGCTGCCCTGATCCTCGGCGCAGGTGTTGCAATGGCCGTCACGGAAAAAACCGGTAACTGGCTGGGTGGAACACATCGCCAATGCGCTGCCCAGAACGTTGATGCTATTGTCCTTTTTCATGGAGATGAGTCTAACCAGTGGTTCTCCAAAAGGCAAAACGCAAAACAGGCTTTGCCGCCCGATCCTGCGCGCCTAGCGAAATTTTCCCATCAGGCGTTCCATTTTTGAACGCATATCGCCCGCCGGTGGATCCTCGGGGGCCGCATCTTTTTGGACGGGCTGTTTCTTGGCTTTGGACTTTTCCCCGGTTGAGCTGCGGGGCGGGGTGACGCGCAACGCCACCGCGTTCATAAACTTGCCACCGTCACCCTTGGCCAGTTGCACCGCACCGTCCGAGATGCCGCGCATCAGATCGTCCAGCCAACCCTCATCCGCCTTGGGAAAGTCGCGCAAAACGTAGCCTGCCACAGCGTCCTTATGTCCGGGATGGCCGATGCCCAGGCGTACGCGCGCATAATCCGCCCCGATATGGGCGTGGATTGAGCGCAGCCCGTTGTGACCAGCGTGACCGCCGCCCTGTTTCATACGGCATTTGCCGGGCGCTAGATCCAGCTCATCATGCACAACCACCACATCCGCAGGCGTCAGCTTGTAAAACCGCATGGCCTCGCCAACAGATTGGCCGGAATTGTTCATAAACGTCTGGGGTTTCAGCAGCAGAACCTTGTCACCACCCAGCTTTCCTTCGCTCAACTCGGCCTGGAATTTACCCTTCCAGGGGGAGAATCCATGATCCTCGGCGATCTGGTCCAGCGCCATAAAGCCGATATTGTGGCGGTTGCGGGCATATTTGTCGCCAGGATTTCCAAGCCCCACAAAGAGTTTCATATCTGTTCAATCCCCGTTGCACCGCTGTGTTTGTCTTGGCTGGAGTGATGCCTTTTTTCGCGCGCGAAATCCAGAGGCAGATCATCGACCACTTCGCAGCAAACCACCGGGGAGAACCAAAAAAAAGAAGCCCCCTGAGGTGGGGACTTCTTTCCGCATGTAGCCGGAGTGTTCGCTTGGGGGCAAAACAGGGCTGCAATATGGCGTGTGGGTTTTCGCCAATCTGTGCTTATTCGGCCGCGGCTTTTGCCTTTGGCTCCCATGCGAATTGTTGCAGGGGTTCGTCCAAATCGGTCTCAGCAACGTGGTTGGTGTAGTTGCTCATGACTTTCTGCGCCAGGCCGACAATGATCTCGAGAACCTGCTGCTCGCCGTAACCTGCTGCATAGAAAGCGGCCAGCTCGTCTTTGGCAACTTTGCCGCGCTTGATAACCATTGCGGTCACAAAGCTGCGCAGGGCTTCCAGCTTGTCATCCGCCAGCGGGGTTTCGTTGCGCAGGGCTTCGGTGATTGCCGGGTCAACTTCCATCATATGGGCGATCGCGGTGTGCGCTGGAACGCAGAATTTGCATTCGTGCAGAACGTTGATGGTCTGCCAAACGACAGTCAGCTCTTCTTTGTTGAAGCTGGTTTCGGTGAAGGCTTGGTGAATGTTTTGGTATTGCTCGAGCATCTGCGGAGACGCGGCCATGACCTGGATCAGGCTGGGCAGAAAGCCCATACCATCAAGCGCTGCCTGTACGCGCGCCTTTGAAGCTTTGGGCGCGGTTTCGACGGTATAAGTGGTGAAGGAGGTCATATTTGTTTCCTTTTCGAAGGGTCAAAAGGCAGTTCGTGTCCGAGACGTAGTTGAGGGTGAGTGATCGCTCAAGTTGATATTTGAATGATCACTCAAGCGTTATCATCGTGAAATCTTGGTGCGTTGGGGGTATTCGCGCTATAGATGGTTGCATGGCACAGCGACACGACCGCGCCGAGGCATTGCGCAAGGCGCTCGTTCTATTCTGGGAAAAAGGGTTCCACGGAACCTCGATCAAGGATCTGGAGCATCACCTGTCGATGCATCCGGGCTCGATCTATGCGGCCTTTGGCTCCAAAGCGGGGCTTTATTGTCGGGCGCTAGAACTTTACGCGGATGACTTGATCGCGGCGCAGGCGGGTTACTTGCAGCAGGCCGATCCTGTTCTGTCCGGCCTTGCGACAGCGCTGAGCAATTGCCACCCGGCGGCGCAGAACACCGGGTCGCTGGCGGCCTGTTTTATCAGTAAATCGCTGATGGAAACCGGGATCGATGATCCCGAAGTGCAAGCCACCCAAGCCCGTCTGGCGCTGTCTTTTGAGGACCAGTTTACCGAAGTGTTCGATCGGGCAAAAACGGCCGGCGAGTTGCCAGAGGATGCCGATTGCCGGTCGTTGGCGCAGGGGTTGCAAGTGGCCTTGGCGGGGATTTCCGCCTTTGCTTTGCGGCCCAACCGCCATGACGCGGTCAAACGCATGATGGCGCAATTGTGCGGCGATATCAAAGATCTGGCCTCGGATCGTCGGCTGGGTGGTCTGCGCGTCTAAGCGCAATGTGCGCGGCATGCGACCCTGTCGAAGTGTGAGGGCTCGGACACGAAAAAAGGGACCCGGCTGGGTCCCTTTCTCGATACTGCAAAGCAGGTCGCGAAGATTACTCTTCTGCGGTTGCTGCTTCTTCGCCTTCGGCTTCGTCGTCAGCCGCGGCCGCCAGACCAGAAGGTGCGGCGAGGTTTGCAACAACAAAGTCACGGTCGATGGTCGGCTTGGCGCCGGCAGGCAGATCAACGTCAGAGATGTGGATCACATCGCCGATGTCTTTGCCTGTCAGGTCAACAACCAGCTTTTCAGGGATGTCACCGGCGGTCACGATCAGCTCAACGTCGGAACGCACAACTGTAACAACGCCGCCTTTTTTGACGCCGGGTGCTTCTTCTTCGTTGATGAATTCAACCGGGATGAACAGGTTGACTTTCGACGTGCGGCGCAGGCGCATCAGGTCAAAGTGGGTCGGCAGGTCCTTTACAACGTCACGCTGAACGTCGCGGCAGATAACGCGAACGTCGTCCTGGCCTTCAACTTTCAGGTTCCACAGAGTGGATTTGAACTGGCCAGCTTTCAGCTTTTTCAGCAGTTCGTTGAACGGGATCTGGATTGCCAGCGGATCAACATCACCACCGTAAACCACACCCGGTACCATGCCTTCACGGCGTGCTGCGCGAGCGGCGCCCTTGCCTGTCCCCACACGTGCCTGGGCGACGAGATCAGGAATCTCTTTTGCCATCTTAATTCTCCATACATAAGGGCAGGGTGCCTCCAAGGCTGTCACCCCGCGTGAAGCCCGCGCGATACACCAGATTCGGGGTTTTGGGAAGGGGGCCAGGCGCAAAAGCCCGCATTGATGGGAACGCTCTGTTAAATTCACTGAGTTAAACTGGGTCGCAGCGCGGTTAGAGCGTGTTCGTTATTAGATTTGCAAAGGATTACCCGTGCTGACGTCCTTGTTGCGTGTGATTTCGCTGCTGCTTCCAGCCTTGATTCCCTCCTGGCGGTTTTTCAAAACCGTGGCCCCGTCGCCGCGGGTGGAATACCGGGTGATCGCCGGACCCGGCGCGCTGGACTGGTGCGAGGATCGCCCACGGCCCCAGGATATCTCGGTCCCGACGATCCTGTGGCGGATGCTGTGGAACCCTGATTGGAACGAGCAATTGTTCCTGGTCTCCTGTGCTGAACGGATGATCGAAGAGCCGAGCCAGCACAGCCTGGACGAAATCTTGACCCGCGTTGCACGGTTGTTGCCGGTCGGAGAGGGGCTGTTGCAGATCCGGCTGGTGTTTATCTCTCGCGACGGCGAAGCCCTGGTCAAATCCGTCGAATACGAAAGCGAGCCGGTTCCATTGTCCCGTATCAAAGGGAGAGCAGCATGAGTTTTGAGACAACGCTGCGCCTGATGGAGATCCTGCTGGGGCTGGCAATTGCCCAGCAAAGCCTGGAGCATGTGAAACCGGGGCAGCTGGCAGGCAATCACCGGGTGCTTTTTGCCCTGCGTCTGGCGTTGGCTCTGTCGATGGTTGTCGGCTACAGCGCCCCGTATGGGCTGTATGGCCTGTGGGTGGTGGCCCTGTGGATGTTGCATCGCTTTCAGGGGCCCTACAATGGCGGCAGCGATAAAATGACATTGCTGATCCTGACATGCCTGTGTCTGGTTGAGCTTGCGCCCGACCGATATTGGCAGGAAATGGCGCTGTCCTACCTCGCGGTGCAATTGGTCCTGTCGTATTTCGTCTCAGGCTGGGTCAAAGTGATGAACCCGATCTGGCGCAACGGCAGCGCACTGCGCGATGTCTTTCGCTACTCGGCCTATCCCGTCAGCGAGAGCTTTCGCCAATGGGCCGACAGTCCGCGCGTCTTGTGGATCATGGGCTGGGGGGTTATGCTGTTAGAGCTGGCCTTTCCGCTGGCGCTGCTGAACCCCGCGGCCTTGAAGCTTGCGCTGGTGTGTACTGCAGGCTTTCACTTTGCCAATGCTTGTTTCTTTGGTCTCAACCGGTTTTTCTGGATCTGGCTGTGTGCCTATCCGGCTTTGATCTGGTTCCAAGACCGCATTTTCTAGCGCGGCGTTGGTCCGCAGGTCTTGATTTGTGATTGCCAGACTCCACCAGGCCGTGCCAGCTGCGCGCATGAGTTTACGCGCCGATATATCTGCCAGCCGGATCCCTTTGAGGGCCTTTGTCGCCGAAGGGCTGTTTTGGGGTGCTTTTGCGGCCTATGTGCCCTCGATCAAATCCGCCGTGGGGTTGAGCGATGCCGACTTTGGTCTGGCGTTGTTGTTTGGCGCACTGGGCGCTGTGTCGGCCATGTGGATCGCGCCGCTTGCGGATCGTCGGTTTGGCCCCTGGGCAATGTCCGTGGGCGCGGTTTTGATGGCGGCAGCGTTTTTGCTGCCGGGCTTGATGACCAGCTGGCTGTGTCTGTCGCTCGCCTTGTTTCTGGCGATGAGCACATCCGGCATGCTGGATGTCATCATGAACGCAAGGCTCAGCGGGATTGAGGTCGCATCGGGGCGGTCATTGATGAACCTCAACCACGCGATCTTTTCCTTTGCCTATGCCGGATCTGCGATGTTGGGAGGGGTGTTGCGCGAATTTGGCATCAGCGCCTTTACCTATTTTGCCGGGCTTGGACTGGTCACGATTTGGCTGGCGGCGGGGTTGCGACATGAGGCGGCGCAGAGCCAAGCGTCAGACGGACAAACAACGGTTCCCAGCCTGCCCAAAGTGATGATCGCGCTGGCGGGGCTGGTGACCTTGATCGGGTTTATGGTTGAACAAGCAACTGAGGGCTGGTCAGCGCTGCATTTGGAACGTGCGATGAATGCCGGTGCCGCCGAAGGGGCGATGGGGCCCGCAATCTTGGGGCTGACAATGGGCATTGGTCGCCTGTCGGGGCAATTCATCGTGCGGGTGATGTCTGAAGGTGCCGTGTTGCGGATTGCAGCCCTCCTTGCCGCCTGCGGCGCGGTCTTGGCAGCCTGGGCACCGACGCAGGTGCTGGTCTATGCGGGTTTCGCCATCTTGGGGGCCGGTGTTTCGGTCACCGCGCCCACGACCTTTGCCTGGATCGGCAAAACTGTGGCACCGCAACAGCGCACGGTGGCAATCTCGCGGGTGGTGGTGATTGGCTATACCGGGTTCTTTATGGGGCCACCTCTGATGGGGTTTCTGGCGCAGGGTTTTGGCCTGCCGGTGGCCTTTACCGTTTTGGGAGGTTTGCTGAGCCTGATTGCGCTGGTTCTGGTGCCGATCCTGCGCCATTTGGCACGGCGGCAGGCGCGGGGCGCGCAGGACGCTGCCGCTGTTTGATCCCTACCCCTGCCAGAGACCGCCAAAATCCTGTGGTACCAACAGATTATGCCGCCCCAGGTTCGCAACGTTCTTTTCACCACACAGGGCCATAGTGGTGTCCAGCTCCTTATGGATAACCTCAAGTGCGCGGGTGACGCCGGTCTGACCCATCGCACCCAGACCATAGACAAAGGCGCGGCCGACCATGGTGCCCGTGGCCCCAAGCGCCAGTGCCTTCAGCACGTCCTGACCGGAGCGGATGCCGCTGTCAAGATGGACCTCAACCTGGTCACCAACCGCGTCCATGATCGCGGGCAGCATGCGGATCGAGGACAAGGCGCCGTCCAGCTGACGCCCGCCGTGGTTTGACACGACAATGGCATCAGCGCCGACCTGTGCAGCCATTTTGGCGTCTTCGGCGTCCAGGATCCCTTTCAGGATCACCTTGCCGCCCCACATATCCATCAGCCGTTCAACCTTGCCCCAATCTAACGTCGGGTCGAATTGTTCGGCTGTCCACGCGCCCAGAGAGGACGTGTCGGAAATCCCGTCCACATGGCCGACGATATTGCCGAATTCACGCCGTTTTGCGCCCAGCATCTCAATCCCCCAGCGCCATTTGGTGGCCAAATTGGCGATGGTCTTGGGGGTCAGTTTCGGCGGAGCGGACAGGCCGTTTTTCAGATCCTTGTGCCGCTGGCCCAGGATCTGCAGATCCAGCGTGATCACCAGCGCGGAACAGCCTGCATCCTTGGCCCGTTGGATCAGCCGCTGGGTGTAGTCCATGTCCTTCATCGTATAAAGCTGGAACCAGAACGGCGTATCGGTGGCTTCGGCCACATCCTCGATCGAGTTGATGGACATGGTCGACAGGGTAAAGGGCACGCCAAATGCGGCGGCGGCGCGTGCGGCCTTGATCTCACCATCAGCGTGCTGCATACCGGTCAGCCCCACCGGGGCCAGCGCCACTGGCATGGCCACATCCTGGCCGATCATCTGGCTGGCGGTTGATCGTCCCGCCATATCCACCGCCACCCGCTGGCGCAGCCGGATCTGGTCAAAGTCTGACGTGTTGTCGCGAAAGGTCTGCTCACTCCAGCTGCCGCTTTCCGCATAGTCATAAAACATCCGCGGCACGCGGCGTTCATAGATGCGTTTGAGGTCTTGGATATTGGTGATCACGGGCATGTTGCACCCCTTTTGCGAACTGGTAAGGTTTTCATACCAATTCGTTGTGGTGCATGCAATGCGGGAGTATTCCGGAGCACTGCGCCCCGTGACGCATCCTCAAAGCAAAACAGCCCGCCATGAGACGGGCTGTTTTTAAATCTGGATCCGAGAACGGCTTAGGCCAGTTCGATCTGATCCGCGCTTTCGCGACCGTCACGGCCGGCGCGCAGTTCGTAAGTTACTTTCTGGTTGTCAGCCAGACCGGTCAGGCCTGCGCGCTCAACAGCAGAAATGTGAACGAAGATGTCTTTGCCGCCATCGTCAGGTGCGATGAAGCCAAAGCCTTTGGTGGTGTTGAACCATTTTACGGTGCCTGAAGGCATCGGGTCTCTCCAATTTAATTGTTGCTGTCCGCGTGAGTGCGACAGCCCGGCATTCAAGTCTTGATCGAAAGACTGAACGCCGCCCAGCGGGGACAACAGCAGGTCGATAAAGAAGCAGTAGCATATATAGATATGGCAGCGGAGAGGGCTTCGGGCAAGAGTTTGTGGTGGGGAGATTTCTGAATTCTTGGCCCCTTAGGTGATATTTCGTAAAGGTTTTACGGTTTGCGGCATGAGATTGCCGATGTTGAAAACCTGAGATCTCTATTCAATGGAAGTCGGACATATCCACAGGTTTGCCTGATCCGCGCCGTGTCACTGTGGCAGTTTTCCACAGGTTGGTTTCGGAAATCCCTTGCGTATTTCGCCAATGATCAACTGTTTGATTTGTGCCCGCCGACCGAGCTTGGGTCACCTGGGCACCGTGTCACCTGGCTTGTGGGGTTATTCCCCCAGCAATTCTCGCGGGACCACAAAATCCACCGTGCGGCCACTGTTCCAGCTGATACTGGACCAATCATCAATCGGAAACTCAGCGATCAAGGTTGCGCCGGTGGGGTAATCTTCGAACCGGGAATGGGCCGGGGCGTGGTGCAAGATCGCATGGGCAAAGGCCGCGATGCCTGGATTATGGCCGAGCAGCATCAACTGCTTGCTCTCAGCCTCGCGCAGCACCTGAAACATTACTTCGGAACTTGCGTGATAGAGCCGTTCAATAAAACTGGCGGAGGCGCCCAGTTCCATCAGCTCATAGGTTTCACGCGTCCGCTGCGCCGAGGAGGACAGCACGTGATCCGGCACATATCCGCTGTCTCTGAGCCAAGCCCCAAGCGCGATGGAAGATCGTACCCCACGCGTGTTCAACGGCCGTGCATGGTCGCTGGGGGCGTCCGTTTCCCAAGAGGATTTGGCGTGACGGGTCAGGATCAGAGTGCAAGTCATGATGCGTGAAAGTACCTCATATGATGGGCCGATTGGGCGGGATCCCGATGCGCACCTTGGGAGATGGGACAGGCAAGCCGCGCCTGACACCCCAGGTCCAGGCAGGCACGTCCTTCGTTTGTTTCCAGATGCTTATGGCAGGCTGCCACCTGATAGGGGCCTCCGTCAACCATTGCCTGCGCCGGGCAGGTTTTAATGCATGCAAAAGTGGTGCAGCTAAGGCAAGGAGAGCAGTCCAGCGGCGGCTGGGGGATGTCGATTTTATAGGCAAGGTGAAGCGCTCCGCGATAGGATATCATCAGACCAACTTGATCATGCACCAAAAATTGCGACGGGGATGTGAAAGCGCGCCCTGATGCAAGCGCCCAATCTACAAAAGGCGCATAAGGCGGGCCGTCAAAAGGGTAATAGGCGGCTGCGTCAAAATGGGCCGCCAGCCCATCCACCACACGCCGCGACCAGCGATCAACCGGATCTGGCGCGCCTTCTTGCCATTCGCGGCTTTGGGCGAATGGTACCCAGAACCCTGCGTCGGTGCCGAGCAAGATCAAAGTGCCGCCATTAACTGGGCCCTGTTGGGGATAGAAGGCGCCATAGACAGACAGGCCCATAGCTTGGGCAGTGGCGTCAATCTGGCTGTAAAGCGCGCGCGGCATGCAACGTCCCGTCGATGGGGGTGTCGACAGGATAGCAGGCTCTGGCCTGTGACCAAAACCAAATCGGAATATGTGATCTATGCGTGCGGTTAGGTGTTTGATCCCATGGTTTGATGGTGCGATCTGTTTTTGGACCGGAAGGAAGCATTGTGGGACAAGTACGTCACGGGCGTGCCACGCACTGTTACCCGGCAGGCGATTTGCACCGCCAATCTGCCGGGAGGGCACGCAC
>NZ_JAHHIR010000025.1 GCF_018678075.1 Epibacterium ulvae
ACGCAGATCGTCAGGCGTGGCCGTGTCCGGTGACCTCTTCAGAAACCCGGCAAAATCCTTGATCGACCGGATATGGGCCTTTTGCGCTTTATCGCCCATCTCATGGATGCGCATGTCTTCGATCATCCGCTCACGCAGCGGGGTTGTCTTCTCATGTGTCATGGAAACTCTCCTGTCCGTTGATTGAGAAGGCTCAATCGTCAGACAAGTTCGCTAGATCTCAAAATCCACACCGCCAAAGTCAGCGCACAACAACCGCAGCAAGCGCCATTGCCGCGCCAGCGGCTTCGTCCTTGTCACCGAAAGCCGCCGTCTGTTGCAGGTGCTCGACACGCGCCTTGCAGGGCGGGAATGGGTGGCAGGCGATGCGATGTCCATTGCCGATATGGCGCTCTATCCTTGGGCGCGGGCCTATCCCTGGGCCAAGGTGCAAGTCGATGGGCTAGAGCATTTACAGGCCTGGTTTGACCGAATGGATGCGAGGCCCGCCGTGCAAAAGGCGCTGACCCTGCCTCATGCGCGGCCTTACTTTTGGGATACGGATCAAGACGAGAGCGCGTTTCACCGTCAGAACGCCGCCAATTTTTCAGCGGACGTTCGGAGCGCAAAATCGACTTAAGCAGTGGCGCGCATCTGCCGGAGCAGCGACACGGAATAGATCACCAACGCGGCCCAGATCAGTGGGAATGCGATCTGGCGGGCCTTATCGAATTCTTCCCCAAAGACAAAGACCGCAACCAGAAAGATTATCGTGGGCGCGATGTACTGCAGGATGCCCATTGTAGTCAGGCGCAGCAACTTGGCACCGTTGGCGTAGATGGTCAACGGCACCGCCGTCACCACGCCGCATCCCATCAACAGAAAACTATCCATCCAGCTGAGCGCAAAGTGACCCGTGCCATAGAGTGTGACATACGTCAGATAGGCGAGCGCGAATGGAGTTAGGATCAGCACTTCCAACATGAACCCTTGGTTTGGGCCAATGGGGAGTGATTTCTTGAAATAGGCGTAAAACCCCCATGATAGGGTCAGGCCAATGGCGACCCAAGGCAAGGATCCCGCCTGGATCGTCAGGATCACAACCGCCAAAGCCGCCAGCGCAATGGCCGCCATCTGCGCTTTGTTCATACGTTCGCCCAGGAAGATCGCCCCCATGGCGACACTAAACAGCGGGTTTATGTAGTATCCCAAGGCTGCGTCGATGGCGTAACCCGCTCCAACAGCCCAGACGTAAATACCCCAGTTTACTGAGACCAACCCCGCCGTCACCGCGCCCATCATCAGGCTACGGGGCGTGCGCAGCGCCTGCATCAGCTCTTTGGTGCGGCCCAAAATGATCAACAACAGCCCGGCAAGTGGAACCGACCATAGGACCCGATGGGCGACCACTTCGGCTGGTGGAATATGCGCCACGAGTTTCATGTACAGGGGCAGAAATCCCCACATGAAATAGGCAGTTAGGGCAAACCCCAGCCCTGCCGGAGTATCCCGGTTTTCTGATTTTACCATGGCGCGCTCCTTGTAAACGAGAAACTAGGTCAGCAGCCAAGCGGTGAAAAACAACCGTTTGTGCAGGGGCGCATCACGGAAAATGATCAATTGCCCGCACGATGGCGGGCACTCGTATTTTGTATTGGGTGGCGTCAGACCTTCACGCGTTCCGATTTGGGATCATACATCGGCTTGAGCGAGGCTTCGGCTTTCACTTTGGTGCCGCAGACGTCGATCTCATAGGTGGAGGCGAGGACATCGGCGGCTTTTTCGCCTTCGCAGGGTACGTAGCCCAGACCCACAGCGGCCCCCAGCGTGTGACCATAGTTGCCGGACGACAGATAGCCCACGTTCACCCCATCACGCAGGATTGGTTCATTGTGGAACAACAGCGGTTCCGCGTCCGTCAGTTTGAACTGCAACAGACGGTTTTTTGGCCCCATTTCCTTGCGCGCGATCACGGCATCACGTCCGATGAAATCGCATCCTTTGTCGACCTTGACCGCGAAACCCAGGCCCGCGTCGACCACGTGATCCTCGCAGGTGATGTCATGGCCAAAGTGACGATAGCCTTTCTCAATCCGGCAGCTGTCCATCATATGCATGCCACACAGTTTCAGCCCCATGTCCTGTCCGGCCTCATGCAGGGTTTCAAAGACATGACCGGCCATATCCGAGGACATGTAGATCTCCCACCCCAGTTCACCCACATAGGTGACGCGATGCGCGCGGGCGAGGCCCATGCCGATCTCGATCTCTTGGGCGGTGGCAAAGGGGTTGGCCTCGTTCGAGAAATCCGCAGGTGACGCCGCTTGCAGCAGTTTGCGCGCATTGGGGCCCATGATCGCTAGAACACCTTCACCGGCGGTCACATCCGTGATCACCACGTTGAAGTCGCCCTTGTGACGTGCCATCCAGGTCTGATCCGCCAGTCGGGTCGCGGCAGGTGTGACCACCAGATAGGCCAGTTCGGACAGGCGGGTGACAGTCACATCCGCTTCGATCCCGCCGGTGCGGTTCAGGAACTGGGTATAGACGATCTTGCCCACGGGGACGTTGTAATCGCCGCCGCCGACATAGTTCATAAACGCCTGCGCATCGGGGCCTTCGACACGGATTTTACCAAACGACGACATATCGTACATGCCGACGTTTTCACGCACTGCGCGGTGTTCGGCGGCAGAGTTTTCGAACCAGTTCTGACGCTTCCAGCTGTATTGGTATTCCCGCTCCTGCCCGTCGTTGGCAAACCAGTTGGCGCGTTCCCAGCCAGCAAGTTCGCCAAAGACTGCGCCCTGTTCCTTGAGATGGTGATGGAACGGCGTGCGGCGCACCCCACGTGCGGTTGCTTTTTGTCGATAGGGGAAGTGGTCGGCATAAAGCAGGCCCAGCGTCTCTTTGGAGCGTTCAAAGAGGTATTTCTTGTTCCCTTGGAACGGCTGCATGCGGGAAATGTCCACATCGCCCAGATCAAAGGGTTTCTCGCCGGTGTCCATCCATTCGGCCAGCGCCATCCCGGCGCCACCTGCGGATTGGATCCCGATCGAGTTAAAGCCCGCCGCGACCCAGACGTTGTCCATCTCGGGCGCGAGGCCCAGATGATAGGCGTCATCGGGAGTAAAAGATTCGGGTCCGTTAAAGAAGGTATGGATGCCCGCTTCGGCCAGCAACGGCACACGTTCGACTGCACGTTCCAGGATGGGCTCAAAGTGGTCAAAGTCTTCTTGCAGCTGGTCGAATTCAAAGGTCTCGGGGATGCCATCCATCGCCCAAGGTTTGGCGTCCGGCTCAAACGCGCCGAGCAGGATTTTGCCCGCATCTTCTTTGTAGTAGGCAAACTCATCCGGCACCCGCAACACCGGCAGTTGAGTCATTCCATCAATGTTTTCGGTCACGATATAGAAGTGTTCGCAGGCATGAAGCGGCACATTGGTGCCCGCCATCCGACCGACCTCATGGCCCCACATGCCCGCGCAGTTCACCACCATATCGCATTCGATATGTCCGGACGCAGAGCCATCATCCGCAACCCAATCCACACCGGTGACCTTGCGACCCTGCTTGACAATGTCGGCGACTTGCACGCGTTCTTTGACAATCGCGCCGCCTTGACGGGCCCCTTTGGCCAGCGCCAGCGCGATATTGGCGGGATCGCCCTGCCCGTCCAGTGGCAGGTAAACCGCGCCTTTGACCCCTTCGAGGTTCACATGCGGATAAAGCTCCTGCACGCGTTCGTTGGAGATCTCTTCCACCTCGACCCCAAAGGCGCGCGCCATGGCGGCCTGGCGATAGATCTCTTCCTTGCGTTCCTCAGTCAGGGCGACCGTGATCGAGCCGACACGTTTGAAGCCGGTGGCCACGCCAGTCTCTTCCTCGAGCGCGCCATAAAGTTCCTGACTGTATTTCGCCAGTTTGGTCATATTCGCGGTCGCGCGCAGCTGTGCGATCAATCCGGCTGCATGCCAAGTGGTGCCGCTGGTCAGCTGTTTGCGTTCCAGAAGGACCACGTCCTTCCAACCCTTTTTGGTCAGGTGATAGGCCACAGAACAGCCAATCACACCACCGCCGATAATGACCACACGGGCCTTGTTTGGAAGATCCACCATGTCCATAACTCCAATAGTCGTTTTTTATTGAATGCCTGATTTGCGTCAGATGGGACGTTTCAAAACCGACAAAAACAGGGTCTATTCGGCAGCTGTTTCCAGTCGTCGCGCCTTGCGCAGCGCCGCAGGGGTCACCCCAAAAAAGCTTTTGTAGAGGGTCGAAAATCCGTTTGGGAACCCGCAGGCCAGACCCACATCGCGCACGCACATTGTGGTGTTCAGAAGCAGGTTGTTGGCCCGGTGCATCCGGATCTTGCGATAAAATGTGTTAGGTGTCACGCCAAGCCGGGTTTTAAAACGGCGCTCCAGCGACCGGGGAGAGATGCCCAGATCATCCACCAGGGTCGAAATCGGCAGTGGTTCTTCGATGTTTTCCTGCATCAGGCGAATACAATGATCCAGATCACGGTCCCCGGTATGGGCGATGGCACCGCCGTTGACCGGTTGCAGGGTGCCCGGATCGCGCACCGTGTCATGCAACAGAATATTGGCCACTGTTGTCTGCGCGGCCGACGAAATCAGCTTGCCGATGAGGGCAAGAACCACATCCACGGTGGCTTCCAGCCCGGCGCAGGTGACAACTTGGCCTGCGTCGCAGACAAATTGCGTGCCGGCCTCAAAATACCCGTGCCGTTCGCGCAGCAGGGTCGAGTTTTCCCAATGGGTGGTCATATGCCCGGCTGAGCCATCTTCCTGAATGAACCGCGCGGCGGCCTCGGCCAGCAGATAGGTGCGCGTCCCCGCATAGAAGTAACGGCTGAGCATCGGGCGCAGTGACAAGCCCGGCGCGTCAGGATCCGCATTGCCCAAGACAAACAGGAATTGCGCCTCCGGTTTTTGTGCAATGTCCTGTGTTTCGACCATGACGCCACACGGGTTGCGCCGGATCCCACCCCCATCTGAGTGGAAGGACCAAGAGAAGGCTTTATGCGCCAGGGTGCGGTTACAGATCCGCAGCGTGTCTGTAATGGCGGAAAGCTCGGACAGAACAAAACCATCACACAGGATGATATCAAAATGCCAGGTTTCGGTGTTTGGCGTTTCTCTCATGTCCGAGCTCTCCGTGGTTTTATGCGCGCAGACGCGCGTTTTCAGGATCCCACAGGCTGGTGGTGTCCTGGACGACCGCGCGAAGCTTTTCGCCGTAGATCTCAACCATCAGCTCGGTTCCCGGTGTGGCGAGGTCGGCCCGCACCATGCCCAGCGCGAGGGAGGCGTTTACGCGGTATCCCCAATCGCCCGATGTCGTTTCACCCACGATTTCATCACCGCTGTAGATGCAGGACATGTAAGGCGCATCGGCGTCTTTTGCGTCGACGACCAAGGTAACGAACCCCTTCTTAGACCCTGTTTCACTCTCAGCGATCAAAGCATCCTTGCCGGGGAAGTCCCGCGGTTTGTCCAATTTGACAAAGCGGTCGAGACCGGCTTCCAGCATGGAGTAATCTGTCGACAGATCGCCTTTCCAGGTGCGGTAGCCTTTTTCGATACGCAGCGCGTTGAGCGCATACATGCCAAACGGTGTCGCGCCTTGGGTACGGATGGCGGCGTAGACCTCTGCTGCGGCCTCTGCCGGGCAATGGACTTCCCAGCCCAGTTCACCAACAAAAGAAACCCGCGCCAGCATAACCTGATGTCCGGCAACCGTGGCGGTCTGATGGGTCAGCCAACCCGATTGCAGATCGCCTTCTGTCAGCGGTGCCAAGACATCGCGTGCGGTGGGGCCTGTTACCAACAAGGTGCATACCGTGTCGGAGATATCAGCCAGCTCAAGACCTTTGGGCAGGTTGCGCCACAGAAGTTCAAAATCATGCCATTGCGCCACGGCGGCGGTCATCAGCATGAAGTCGTCTTCGCCTTTGCGGATCACCGACATCTCGGTCACGATCCGGCCACGGCTGTCGGCAAAATAGGCCAGGTTCATACGGCCGATTTTGGGCAACGCGCCGGTGATCTGGCTGCGCAGCCATTCTGCGGCACCTACACCTGACAGTGTGAAACGCGAGAAGCCGCACATGTCGACAACGCCTGTTGCATCGCGCACCGCTTCGCATTCTTCCTGAACGCGTTTGGCCCAGGGGCCGTTGCGGTTCCAGCTTTCGGTTGCGGCCTCAGACGTGTCGTCGCCGTCCTTGGCAAACCAATTGGCGCGCTCCCACCCGTTATAGGCGCCCATCTGGCCGCCATCGGCGATCAAACGGTCATGGTTGGGCGACAGTTTCTTGTTGCGGGCAGCGGGCCATTCATGGTGCGGGAAATGCATGGCGTATTCGTGGCCATAGGTCTCCATCGCTTTCTTCATGGTAAAGTCGAAATCGGCGTGTTCGGTGTAACGGCGTGCGTCGACCGCCCACATGTCCCACTCGGTCTCACCTTCGGTGATCCACTCGGCCATGACCTTGCCCGCGCCACCGGCCTGTACGATGCCAAAGGTGAAGCTGTGCGCTTCAAAGGCGTTTTTCACACCCGGCATCGGGCCCATCAACGGCAGACCATCGGGTGCATAGGGGATCGGCCCGTTGATCACGCGCCCCACACCAGAGGTGCCCAAAAGCGGCACACGGCCCATTGCATCCTCAATATACCACTCCAAACGGTCCAGATCGTCCGGATAAAGCTGGAAGGAGAAATCCTCGGGCATCGGGTCCTGCTCGGTGACCCAATGGGCTTTACAGTTGCGCTCATAAGGGCCGAGGTTCAGACCATGTTTGTCCTGACGCAGGTAATACGAGCTGTCGACGTCGCGGATCATCGGCAGTTTCTTACCGTTCTCCTTGGTCCAGACTTCGATCTCGGGGATTTCTTCGGTCAGGAAATACTGGTGCGACATCACAGTCAGCGGCACATCGCGTCCGCCAAAGGGTTTGAACCACTCGCCCACACGTTTGGCATAGTAGCCTGCGCAGTTCACCACGAACTCACATTTGATGTCGCCTTTGTCCGTATGGACAATCCATTCGTCGCCATCGCGGCTGACGCCAGTGGCTGGGCAGAACCGTTGGATATTGGCTCCAAGATCACGCGCGCCTTTGGCCATCGCTTGGGTCAACTGGGCTGGGTCAATGTCGCCGTCCAGTGGATCCCATAGAACACCCGCCAGATCCTGGGTTTCCATAAACGGATAGTAATCCAGCGCCTCTTTCGGGGTCAGCATGTCCATTTCCAGACCCTGATACCGCGCCATCGACGCTACGCGCTCGAACTCCTGCATGCGCTCCTTGGTATGGCCCAGACGTAGCGCACCGGTGACGTGATAGTTCATCGGATAGTCAACGTCGTCGGCCAGCGTGCGATACATTTCCAGCGAGTACCGCTGCATGTTCATCACCGCCCAGGATGCCGAGAAGTTCGGGCAGTTACCAGCCGCGTGCCAGGTCGAACCAGCGGTCAGCTCGTTCTTTTCCAGCAGGACACAGTCGGTCCAGCCAGCCTTGGCCAGATGAAAGAGCGTTGAAACGCCAATGGCGCCGCCGCCGATGATTACAACGCGTGCGGTTGTCGGAAAATTGGACATGGTCTGCATTCCAGTTGAAGGAGTGGAGGTTTAAGGTTTTTGCGGCAGACTGTCGGCGATGGTGTAGTAATCGCTCTTTTCTGCCGTAAAGATGTGTTTTTCCAGTGTGATACCGGTAGGCGTGTTCACGGCCCCCAGCGCAAAGCTGATCTGATTTTCGTCATGCGCTTGCCAAAACAGGGACGATCCGCAGGTTGCACAAAAGCCCCGTTTTGCCATCGCCGAAGCCTCGAACCAGCTGACCGGACCGGTGATGGTCAACGCGTCCTGGTGCACCTGCGCAGACGCCCAAACGCCACCGGACTGTTTGCTGCATTGGGCGCAGTGACACATGCTGGCGGATGCCGGTTCTGCCTCGGTTGCAAAGGTGATCTGTCCACACAGGCAGCTTCCAGTGATCATGATGATGTCCCTTTCACGCGCTCAATAGACCGGAGGTGCAATGACCCAGATGGCCACGGCAACTTCGTCATAGGGGTTGGACCATTGATAGGGTTCATGGCGGATGCGGAAACTGTCACCGGGCCCGACCGAGAACTGGCGGTCACCGATTTGCAGCTCCAGACGGCCAGAGATCATGTAGCCGACTTCCTGTGTCGGACGATGGGCTGGAACCTGCATCCGCGAATGGGCCGCAAAGGTTGAATGCACCATTTCAAAGTCATCGGTGAGATCGGGCGACAAAAGCTCTTCGACCAGACCTTCTTCACCGGCACCCATAGGGCGACGCGCACCCGCACGCACGATATAACCCTGCTCCTCAACCGGGGAGGCGGAATGGGAAAAGAGCATCGACATCGGAACATCAAGGCAGCTGGCGATCTGGCGCAGGTCAGAGATGGTGGGTTCTGACATGTCGCGTTCAACCTGGCTTAGCCATCCCACCGAACGCCCCAGCCGTTCTGACAGATCTGTAAGGGTCAGGCCACGGGCTTTGCGCAACGCACGCAGGTCGGCGCCCAATGTCTCTTTGGTTTGTGTCAGGTCGTTCACCGCAGGCTCTCGTGAAATTATTGATCTGTTTTTCACTGATTCCTGAGTTGCGTGAAATTAGCAACCATTTTTTCACGACAGCGGCTCACAAAAAAGCGCGCTCCGCGGAGCGCGCTTGGTGTTTGCATAGAATTTCAGCGCGACTTGCGGTTAGCTGCGTTCAATAGCGATCGCTGTGCCTTCACCGCCACCGATGCAGATCGCCGCGATTCCACGGTTCAGTCCGCGTTTTTCCAAAGCATTCAAAAGCGTGACAATTATACGTGCCCCAGAGGCGCCGATGGGATGCCCCAAAGCGCAGGCTCCTCCGTTTACATTGATCTTTTCACGGGCAATGCCCATCTCATGCATGAAGGCCATGGGCACCACGGCAAAGGCTTCGTTCACTTCCCACAGATCCACATCGTCTACGGACCAGCCTATCTGTTTGAGCAGTTTTTGCGCGGCGGGAACCGGGGCGGTGGTAAACCATCCGGGGGCTTGTGCATGGCTGGCATGGCCCATGATGCGCGCACGCACGGGTAGGTCACGGGCGTTGGCGGCCTCCTCGGACGCAAGCACCAAGGCCGCAGCCCCATCTGATATCGAAGAGGCATTTGCCGCAGTCACGGTGCCCTCCTTGCGGAAGGCCGGGCGTAGGGTCGGGATCTTCTCTGGCCGGGCGTTTTGTGGCTGTTCGTCCGTGTCAAACACCGCCTCACCTTTGCGCGACGTGACGGTCAACGGTGAAACCTCGTCGACAAAAGCGCCTTCTGCCTGGGCCCGCAATGCGTTTGACAGGGATTGCAGCGCATATTCATCCTGGGCCTCGCGGGTGAATTGGTATTTCTCGGCGCAATCCTCGGCAAAGGTCCCCATCAAGCGCCCCTTGTCATAGGCGTCTTCGAGCCCATCCAGAAACATGTGATCTTGGGTTTGTCCGTGCCCGATACGCGCACCGCCACGCATATTCGGCAAAAGATACGGCGCATTTGTCATACTCTCCATGCCGCCTGCGACCAATGTGTCCGCATGTCCCAGCGCGATCTGGTCAAAGGCCATCATGGTCGTCTTCATGCCGGAACCACACATCTTGTTCAACGTTGTCGCTGGGACCTCCTCTCCCAATCCACCGTTGAAAGCCGCTTGGCGCGCCGGCGCCTGGCCAAGGCCCGCAGACAACACACAGCCCATCAGCACTTCATCGACGCTTTCGATCTTGGCGTC
Source organism: Epibacterium ulvae (assembly GCF_018678075.1). GTDB lineage: Bacteria > Pseudomonadota > Alphaproteobacteria > Rhodobacterales > Rhodobacteraceae > Epibacterium > Epibacterium ulvae_A. The sequence goes on from NZ_JAHHIR010000025.1 coordinate 9,811, forward strand.
CTGCAATGCGCCATTGATCGCAACACCACCAAGTTCCTGAGCCGTCACATCCGTGAAAATGCCCTGAAATCCTCCCATAGGTGTGCGCCTGGCGCCGCATATATATACATATCCCATTCAAACTCCTCCAATTTTACATGAAACTCTTACCTGATCGAAAGGTTTAGCGGATAGATTATCTCCAAAGACTGCTTCTACCGGGAAACACTATGACTCTGACCAGTACAATAATTGACGGCACTCAGGTAGTATCTGTCAATGCTGAGCGTATCGACGCCGCCATGGCGATTCAATTCAAAGAAGATATGCGCAGCCAGACTGACAACGGGCCAGACCGCGTGGTCCTTGATCTTTCCGAAGTGAAATTCATTGATTCCAGCGGGCTCGGCGCGATTGTTGCGGCGATGAAACAACTCGGCGGTGCGCGCAAGCTGGATTTGGCAGGATTAACACCTGTTGTGGATAAAGTCTTCAGACTGACTCGCATGGATACAGTGTTCAATCTGTATGCCACGCTCGAAGAAGCCACAGGCGGCGTTGCAGCAGAAACATAAGTTCGGCGTATAGTTTTGTCTCAAAGAGTATCATCAATGGAAGAATCCTTTGCCTGCTCGTTCGCGGCAACTGAGTTGGAGGCACGCACTGGCATCAACTCGGTCGTGGACCAGCTGCGTGATCGTGGGATTCCAGAAACTCGCATCGGCGAGGTTCAAATAGCCTTGGCCGAAGCCGTCAATAACGTTGTGGAGCATGCTTACGCAGGCAATGCTCCCGGCGACGTCAACATTCGCTGCCAGCTGGAAGAAGAAAAGCTCTCGATCCTGATCCGGGATGCGGGCGCTCCGATTCCCAACGAGCAATTACCTGCCGGAGAAGCCCAGTCGTTGGAAGGTCCTATGGAAGATCTGCCCGAAGGTGGGTTTGGCTGGTTCTTGATCCGTGAGCTGACAAGCGACATCCAGTATGAACGCAGCGAAGGGGAAAACAACCTTCAGCTCAGCTTTGAAATCCAGATGAGATCGGCTTAACCACCCGGGATTTCGCACAAACACGCCTGTTGCCCTTCGTTTTGCAAATAGATTTGCGAAACCGATTGGCACAAACCCAGACGTGAACATTTCCCATGTTCACTGACCTTGCGTCACTGTCGACAGTAGACCACGTTGGATTGTCATGTAGGCGAGCCAGACAGGGAGACTGAGGCATGCGCGATTTTCACCAACCACAACGATCGGCCGTTTGGGCGCAAAATGGCATCTGTGCCACGTCCCATCCGCTTGCCGCACAGGCCGCTGTCGACATTCTGAAACAGGGTGGCAATGCGATGGACGCGGCGATTGCCGGCGCGGTTCTCCTTGGTATTTGCGAACCTCAGATGACGGGCATCGGTGGTGATTGTTTTGTCCTTTATAATCGCGCGGGTGAGGATCAGATCCGCGCCTTAAACGGCTCTGGTCGTGCGCCGGTCGCTGCAAATGCCGCCGACCTACGTGCGCAAGGCATGACGCAGGTGCCGGTTTACAGCGCTGAGGCCGTCACGGTCCCGGGGGCAATCGACGCGTTTTACCACCTCAACAGCACAGAAGGGCGCATGGACCTTGGCTCGGTTCTGGCGCCTGCCATCCACTATGCGGAAACTGGCGTACCGGTCGCTCCGCGTGTCGCCTTTGACTGGGCCAAAGACGCGGCCAAGCTGCAAGGCGCCGCCAGTCAGGCCTACCTGTTTGATGGCCACACTCCCAAGGTTGGACAGATCTTTCGCGCATCGGGTCAGGCCGAAGTCTTGCGTCGCATTGCCCGCGACGGGCGTGACGCATTTTACACGGGCGAAGTGGCCGATGACATGCTGGCCGCATTGAATGCTCTGGGCGGCGTCCACAGCGCCCATGATTTTGCCGAAGCTAAGGCAACAGCCACAACTCCGGTGAGCGGCACCTACAATGACATGGATATCGTGGAGCATCCGCCCAATGGTCAGGGCGCGACGGCGATTTTGTTGCTGAATATTCTCAAACACTTTGATTTGGCCGGAATGGATCCCTGGGGGGCGCAGCGCATTCATATTGAGGCCGAAGCAACGAAACTGGCCTATGACGCCCGCAATCGATTTATCGCGGATCCCGATCATACCAGTCGCCTGGATCATATTCTGTCGCCCGAGACCGCGCGGCAATTGGCCGCTTTGATCGACACGAAATCCGCCATCACCGCCCCTGCTCCGTTGAGCGAGGCGGTTCACAAAGACACGGTCTATATCACGGTGGTGGATCGCGACCGGATGGCAGTGTCGCTGATCTATTCGATTTACCACGGTTTTGGTTCTGGCATCGCGTCCGAGAAGTTCGGCATTCTGCTGCAGAACCGCGGCGCAGGGTTCAACCTGATCGCCGGTCATCCAAATGAGCTGGCTGGGGGTAAACGCCCGATGCATACGATCATCCCCGGCATGTTGTGCAAAAACGGCAAGGTTGCGATGCCGTTTGGGGTGATGGGCGGTGCCTATCAGCCAACGGGGCACGCGCGCTTTGTGTCGAACCTGACGGATTTCGGGATGGACCCCCAGGCCGCGATGGAGGCCCCGCGCGCCTTTTCGGACGGGGGCGTGTTAAAAATCGAACGAGGATACAGCGTCGATGTTTTGCAGGAGCTCAGCGATCTTGGACACAGGGTTGAGGTGCCCGACACGCCATTGGGCGGCTCGCAAGCGATCCGTATTCATCAAAGTGGCGTTTTAGAAGGGGCCAGCGATCCGCGTAAAGATGGCTGTGCAATCGGCTATTAACTCGCGAACAAAAGGGGGCCTTCTGCCCCCTTGCTTGTCCCGGCCATCATAGGTGGTTCAGTTCATTTGATAATGCAGTGCATAGGCCGCGCCATCAAAGTTGCCAAACATGTCTGGCACATCCGGATGTTCAATCGGGTCACCGGAATAGTCGGCAACCAAATTCTGCTCGGATACATAGGCGACGTAAAAGCTCTGATCGTTTTCAGCGAGCAGATGGTAGAAAGGTTGTTCTTTGGAGGGGCGGCTACCTTCCGGGATAGCCTGATACCATTCTTCAGTATTGGAAAACTGCGGATCTACATCAAAAACCACGCCCCGAAACGGGTGCTTGCGGTGTCGGACGACCTGACCCAGCTTATATTTTGCGTGTGTACTCAACATTGCTCTCTGCCTTTTGTACATCCGTTCTATCTTAAAAATTAAGATTTTGTCCAACTTTTGCCACATTGAATCGGGGAAACAGTTTGTGACGCGCTGCAATACAGTGCGGCGCAGGGCGCGTGTTCACAGCTCTGCCACCACTTTGTGAAAGTGGTTTCTATTGCCCGCAGATCCTGTAAAATAAGGGCAAAACAACGAAAGACAGGCAAATGAGCAGACTGATATGCGCCATATTTTTGGTGTTGCTTGTGGCGTCCTGTGGCGGCGGAAACACGCCGCCGCGCAATTTGGACAACGCGTGCAGCATCATATCGCAGAAACCGGACTATCTGAGAGCATTCAAAGCCACCGAACGCAAATGGGGTGTGCCTGTTCACGTTCAGATGGCAACTATCCACCAGGAAAGCAAATTTCGAGCCAAGGCACGCACGCCGCATCAGTATATTCTGGGCGTGATCCCGGCGGGTCGGCAATCCAGTGCCTATGGTTACAGCCAAGCTTTGGACGGCACCTGGGATGATTACCGCGATGCCACCGGACGCCGTTTCGCGCGCCGTGATCGCATTCAGGACGCCACCGATTTCATGGGCTGGTACATGAATCAAACGCAGAAAAAGAACGGGATCTCGCTCTGGGATGCGCGCAATCAGTATCTAGCTTACCACGAAGGGCACACCGGTTACGCGCGTGGGTCTTATCGCAGCAAAGCCTGGCTGGTACGGGTTGCCGGTAACGTAGAGGCACGATCACGCGACTACCAAGCGCAGCTGGCCGCCTGCCGACGCTTTCGGTAACGACATCGCAACAAAAAAGCCCGCCGAATGCATCAGGCGGGCTTTTTAGATCAGCAGGTTTGGGCTTAACGATCGGAGCCGCGTTCAACGTTAAAAAGCTTCGAGCTCAGCTTTACTCCGGTTTCCAACGCACCAAGCACGACAGTGGTCTGCCCGCCCGCATCATCATTGATCACCCATTTGCGCAGCTGCACCGGCTCGCCCGTAAACATCAGATCGATGCTGCCATATTCGGGATGTTCCGGGTCCTGGGCACGTACAACCGTCGCGGTGCCATCGAAACTATGTCCAACAACCATATTGGCCCGGCTCAAATCCACGGTTCGCGCAAGGATCACCGACAAGGGCGTGCGGCGCAGCGGATAGGTCTCGGGCGGTTGGTTCGACTTTGGGTCCTGGATCATCACCGCGCCCGCGCTGGCGACCACAATCGGGGCATCCGGGCCTGAGTATTCAAACCGCATCCGGCCAGGGCGATGCAGATACAGCTTGCCGGTCGACAGGCTGCCGTCGTCGTTGACCTGGGTGAAACTGGCCGCAGCCGTTTTCAACGTGTTCAGATAGCCCGAAATATCATCCAGGCTGAGCTTCTCTGCTGCCCAAGCCGCGGGGCTGCAGGCAACAAATGCGAGTGCGAGTGCAATGTGTTTCATGTCATCTAAGATATGCCTCCCCTTTGAAATTCAAAGGGGGTCGGCTCATTCCTGCTCAGGCACCAAGATATCGCGTTTGCCCACATGGTTTGCGGGCGTGACCAGTCCGTTGTCTTCCATTTGCTCCACCAGACGCGCGGCTTTGTTGTAGCCGATCGCCAGTTTGCGTTGGATGTAAGAGGTCGAGCATTTGCGATCCTTGATCACAATGGCCACCGCTTGATCATAAAGCGCGTCTTCGCCGCCGGTGTTTCCACCGGTATTGAGGCCAAGGACCGCGTCGATATTGTCGGCCTTCTCGTCATCCGGGCCTTCGACAACGCCTCCCACGTAATCGGGCGGGCCGAATTGTTTGAGGTGGTTTACGACCTCTTCGACTTCCTCATCAGACACGAACGGACCGTGGCACCGGGTGATTTTCGACCCACCCGCCATATAAAGCATATCGCCCATGCCCAGCAGCTGTTCCGCCCCCATTTCACCAAGAATGGTGCGGCTGTCGATTTTCGACGTCACCTGGAAGGAAATCCGGGTGGGGAAGTTCGCTTTGATCGTACCGGTGATCACGTCCACGGACGGACGTTGGGTGGCCATCACAAGGTGAATACCCGAGGCCCGCGCCATCTGCGCCAGTCGCTGGATACAGGCCTCGATCTCTTTGCCGGCAACCATCATTAGGTCGGCCATCTCATCCACGATGACAACGATATAGGGCAATTTCTTGGGCTCGAATTCGTCGGTTTCAAACACCGGCTCGCCCGTGTCGTCGTCAAATCCGGTCTGCACCGTGCGGCTGAACATCTCCCCTTTGGAGAGCGCATCCTGAACGCGTCCGTTATAGCCTGAGATATTGCGCACGCCCATTTTGGACATTTTGCGGTAGCGATCTTCCATCTCGCCAACCACCCATTTCAGGGCAACAACCGCCTTTTTCGGGTCGGTCACAACTGGCGACAACAAATGCGGGATCCCGTCATAGACGCTGAGTTCCAGCATCTTGGGGTCGATCATGATCAGGCGGCATTCGTCCGGCGTCAGCTTGTACAGCAGCGACAGGATCATGGTGTTGATCGCAACTGATTTACCGGACCCCGTGGTCCCCGCAATCAACAGGTGCGGCATCTTGGCGAGGTTGGCGACCACAGCATCACCACCGATGTCCTTGCCCAACGCCAGCGGCAGCGATTGATTGCCATCGCCGTAATCCCGGCTCGACAGAATCTCGCGGAAACTCACCATTTCGCGGTGTTCGTTGGGCAGTTCGATACCAATCACAGAGCGTCCCGGAACGGTCGACACACGTGCGGACAGGGCCGACATGGAGCGGGCAATGTCGTCTGCAAGCCCGATCACCCGGCTGGCCTTGAGACCCGGTGCAGGTTCTAGCTCATACATGGTGACCACGGGGCCGGGGCGGACCGAGACGATCTCCCCTTTGACGCCATAGTCATCCAGAACTGATTCCAGCATGCGCGCGTTTTCTTCCAACGCTTCATCGCTAAGGACATGACGTTCTATCGTGGTCGGATTGGCCAACAGGTTCAGTGGCGGCAATTCGAAATCACTGTTGGAGCTGTCAAAGGCAAGACGCGGCTGCGCCTCTGCCTTGGCACGAACGGATGGTTCCGGTGCCTTGCGTGCGGGCTTTTCCACGACAACCTTGCGTGGGGGTTCTGCACGCGGCAGCTCGACAATCTCAGCCGTGTGTTGAGGCGGTGTCTCTTCTGCGGGCGCCGGTTCGGGTGCCGCAAAATAGGGATCATCCTCGGACACAAAAGCCTGTTCCGCATCAAAAGTCGCAGGATCAACGTCGAATTCCGGGACCTCAGGTGCAGACGGAATGGGATGCGCCGTGGTGCTTTGTGCGGTCAACGGCGGCTCGACCCGGTTTTCGGCAGCATTTGCCGGTGCCACGATCAAAGGCTCCGGCCGTTTGCCCCGCCCTTTGGTCAGGGGGAGGTTTGGATCGTCCTCGGGTTTGACATTTGCGGCGCGGCGAATTTGCACCGCTTTTGCGATCTTGGCCGAGATCCGTTCGTCACCCGGCATGTCATCGAGCTCGTCATCCAAGTGGAAATTGGTTTCGTGTTCGACCAGTTCCGGCTCTGGCATCTCAACCTGCGGCTCGGCGCGGCGCATCAGGCTGGGCACACGGGAGAATAGCCCACCTTTGGTCGCGGGTTCCTCTTCTAGCACCGCTGGGGCGTCATCCACATAGGGTTCATCATCCAAAACAGCATCCGCAGCCGCGTATTCTGCCGATTGCATTTCGGCATCTCGGGCGGCGTTCTGTGCCTTGCGGCGCGCGCCATAGGCCATCGCGGCCTGCACGCTAGAGGATGCACCACGGCCCAGCAAGGTTGCCAGCGCACCATAGCTCATGATGATACCGATCACCAAGAACCGGCCAAGGCGGCCAAGCTCGCCGCGGGTAAAGCCAAGGGTGAAGGCCGAAAACGCCGCCAGGAACAGCGCCAGGGTCAAAGACAGGAGTTTCACGCCAAGCACCGGCGTGATCGGCAGCAACAGCAGCATCATCGCCAGGAAGAAGTCACCCAACAGACCACCCAGGCCACTGTTGTGGTTCTCGCTCCAGATCGGGCCGGGCGGCAGGGTTGAGACATAGACCGCCAGCACAATTGGCATCAGCAATGAAATCAACATCCAGGGGATCGCACGTTCTTCACCCCGGTGCAGGACAAAACGCAGGCCCCAAACCATTGGCGTCACGGCGATAGCCCAAGACCCAAAACCAAGACCAAGGTAGAGAATATGCGCAATCGATGCGCCCAGATCGCCAAGCAGGTTCTGTGCCGGCGCATCTGTGGACACATACCAGTTGGGATCATCCGGCGTATAAGAACCAATCATCGCCGCTACTGCCAGGCCAAAGCCCACCAACAACAAGCCAAACAGCTCCTTGCCCCGTTTTTCGACCGCCGCCTGCATCTCGCTATCTAACAGCGGGTCCCGGCTTCTGGTTTGAAATGCCATGCCTACCTCGGTTCCTCATTCACTGGCTCTCCTGCTGTATCGCAGGTTTTTGCAAGCCTTTGTCAATTTTTCCAAACCCCCGCCCGCTTGTGCCTGATAGCAGACGGGGGTCGTAACTTATGTGTACAGGCAATCGCGCAATGTGATCAGCGCTTGTTTTGTCTGTTCAGCAGGGGCGACCAGAGCCACCCGTATAAAACCTTCGCCCGGATTCTGGCCTTTTTCACCTTGGGCAAAATACGCGCCCGGCATGACCCGGATCCCGGTTTCTTGCCAGACTTTCAACGTTGTGGCCTCACCATCCGCAACTGGCAACCACAAGAAGAACCCGGCGTCGGGCGATTTGTAGCCCGCAACGTTGGCAAAGACCTCATCCGCGATCTTGTATTTTTCACGGTAAAGCGCGCGGTTCTCGACGACGTGATCCTCATCCGCCCACACACGCGCGGCTGCCGCCTGCAGCGGTTCCGGCAGGGGGGATCCCGCATAGGAGCGCAGTTTTTTCACCCGCTGGATCGTATCCGTCCCGCCCGCGATGAAGCCAGAGCGCAGTCCGGCGAGGTTCGACCGTTTTGAAAGGGAATTGAACAGGGTCACGCGTTCAGGGTTCACACCGGCCTGTTGGGCAACCGTCAACGCACCTAGTGGCGCAGTATCGCGGTAGATCTCGGAATAGCATTCATCAGCAAAGACGCGGAAATCGTATCTCTCAGCCAGCGCGAACAGCTCTTTCCAGTAAGCCTCGCTCGCCACTGCCCCTTGGGGGTTTGCGGGGGAACACAGATAGGCCGCAACGGTGCGGTTCAAAATCTCTGGCGGCAGGCTCGCGTAATCCGGCAGATGGCCGGTTGCTTCGGTCGCGGGGACAAACACCGGTTCGGCACCGATCGCCAATGTCGCGACCATATAGACCTGATAAAACGGGTTGGGGATCAGAACGACGGGTTTTTGGCCGTTCTTCTCTTCCGGGCACAGCGCCATGGTGGCGTTATACAGCCCTTCGCGGGTGCCGTTTAGCGCCATGATCTGGGTTTCTGGATCCGATTTCACGCCATAGCGGCGGTCGATCCAGCTGCTGATCGCACCGCGCAGCTCGGCGGAGCCTTCGTTTGGCGGATAGCCCTGAAACCCGGCTGCGTTTTCAACGATGACGTCAGTCACCCATTTGGGGAAGTCATGTTTGGGCGCGCCAATGGTCATATGCACCACGTCGCCGCCGGGCTCGTGATGGTCCAAAAGCTCCCGCAAACGCGGAAACGCATAGTTCGGCAGGTTGGCAAACCGCTCTGGAGTTATCATTTCAATGGCCTCAGGTCCGGGATCATCTCGCCCCGTTTTCCCGCAGGTTACAGAGGCAAGACCAAAAAATCCAGCGCCCATGTTTTGGGCACTGGAGATGTGGCATTCAGGCAAGCACAGCTTCTGCTGCTGCACCTACACGCAAGAGCGCTTCTTCGCCAAAGGGTTTACCCAAAATCTGCAATCCGCAGCTTGGCGTGCCGGTCGGAAGCGAGAGCGCGCTCAACCCTAAAAGATTGCCGATGCGGGTGTTGCGCAAGGCCAGAAGGTTTGATCTCACGTAATAGTCATGGTCCTCGGTGAGACGTTTCAAATTGGGTGGCAAAACCGGTGAGGTTGGGGTCAGCACGCCGTCAAACCCTGCAACCGCCGCGTCCCAGCTTTTGCGAATCTCCCGTAGGCGCGCCCAAGCGGCGACATAATCCGCGCCGGAAAACTGCGCCCCTGCCCGGAACCGTTCCAGGATTTCCGCATACATCACCTGAGGTGCGGCTTCGATCTTGTCCTTCCACAGGCCATAGGCCTCGGTGGTAAACAGGATGGCCGACAGCGACAGCGCTTCTGTGACGGCAGGGAATTCAATCGGGAAAATGGTCGCGCCTGCGTCGCGCAAACGGTCCAGAGACGTTTGGTAGGCGCTGGCAACTTCGGGTGCTAGATCGTCCTGTGCCACGCTTTGAAGATCGCCAAACCGCAACCCTTTGATATCCGCACCCTTCAGATCCGGCACCGCGCCGTTTTCCATCGCGCCCAGGTACAGGGCCGTATCTTCGACCGAGCGGGCCAATGGGCCAATCGTATCAAGCTCCAGACACAGGGGGATCACACCCTCCAGCGTCAGGCGTCCAGAGGTTGTCTTCAACCCAACAAGATCGTTCCAGGCCGATGGAATACGCACAGATCCGCCCGTATCGGAGCCAATGCCACATACGGCCAAATCATGCGCCACGGAAGCTGCGGCACCTGACGAGGATCCCCCCGGCACCGCTTCGGGGTCATTGATACAAGGCGGGGTCTCTTTGATCGGATTGTGCCCCAGGCCAGAAAATGCCAGCTCACTCATATGGGTTTTGCCAAGGCACACGGCCCCCATCGCGGTGGCGCGCTGCAACACAACCGCATCCTGATCGGCCACGCGCCCCTTTAACAGATCCGAGCCCGACTCGGTCACATCGCCTGCGCTGTCGAACAGGTCTTTCCAGCTGATCGGCACCCCATCAATCAGCGAGCGCCGCACGCCTTGCTTGGCGCGTTTGTCGGCGGCCTCAGCCTCGGCCAAGGCGCGGTCAGCGGTGACAACGGTATAAATCTTGTCTTTGAGCGGATGCGCGGCAATCGCATCCAAATAGGTTTGGGTCAACGCCAGTGGCGAAATCTCACCTGCTGCAATCCCGCGGCCAAGCGCGCCGGCAGTCATTCTAAGCCAGTCGTTCATTTCAAATGCCTTCTATGTGCTTTTTTAGTCGAGAATTTTTGTGGACGATGCGTCGCAAGCGTCACCTTGGCTCATGGACAAATGGCTCCACAAGCGCATATTGCACAGCATGAGCAATAGAACCGATATCATCATCGTAGGTGGTGGATTAAATGGCCCTGCACTGGCGCTGGCACTGGCGCAAACGGGTCATACCGTCACTATCATCGACGCGTTGCCGTTTGAGCAGCGCCAGGACGCGGGTTTTGACGGGCGCGGTTATGCTTTGGCGCTTGCCTCACAGAAACTGCTGACCCAGATCGGTATCTGGGCCGAGGTCGCCGCGCACAGCCAGCCGATGAATGAGATCAAGGTGAGCGACGGTGCACCCGGTCGCACGGCCTCTCCGTTTTTCCTGCACTTTGATCATGCCGAAATCGAAGACGGGCCGATGGGGTACATGGTCGAAGACCGCTTCTTGCGCCGGGCGCTGATGGATGCAATCGAACAAGATCCGTCAATCGACATGCGCAACGACTGTCGCGTCGTGGCACAAGAGACGTCCGCAGACGTGGTGACGGTCCACCTGGACACGGGCGAGACGCTTTGCGCAAGGTTGCTGGTGGGGGCGGATGGACGCTCCAGCGGCACCTGTCAGCGCGCGGGCATCAAACGCACCGGGTGGGATTATGGGCAGATCGCTCTGGTCTGTGCGCTGGACCATGATCTGCCGCACGCAGGGATCGCGCATCAGCACTTCATGCCGTCCGGACCGCTTGCCATCCTGCCGCTACCGGGCAATCAGTCGTCCATCGTTTGGAGCGAAAAGACAGAACGCGCCCATCGCATCCACGCTTTGGATGATGACGGGTTTCTGGACGCTTTGCGCCCGGTCTTTGGCGATTTCCTGGGTGATATCCGTTTGGTTGGCAAACGCTTTACTTATCCGCTGAACCTGACCATTGCCAACAGCTTCATCGCGCCAAGGATGGCGCTTGTGGGCGACGCTGCACATGGGATGCACCCTATCGCGGGACAGGGTTTGAATGCCGGTCTACGCGATATCGCCGCATTGGCGGAAGTTCTTACCGAAGCCAGGCGCCGCGGTGAGGATATCGCAAGCCCGCTGGTGTTGGAGCGCTACCAACAATGGCGCCGGTTTGACACCGCGACGCTGGTGTCCGCCACGGATGTATTCAACCGGCTGTTTTCCAACGACAACCCGCTGTTGCGTTTGGGGCGCGATCTGGGAATGGGTCTAATCAATTCTGTCCCTGGCCTGCGGCGCAACTTCATGCGCGAAGCCGCGGGCTTGACCGGAGATCTGCCGCGGCTGCTGCAAGGCAAACCAATCTGATCTGTTGGGCAGCGCGACTGGATTAATCCAGCGCGCGCGCCTCATCTACCAGCATCACCGGGATGCTATTGCGGATTGGGAATGCCAGATTGGCGGCTTTGGACACCAGTTCCTGAGCTTGCGCGTCATACTCCAGCAACCCTTGCGTTTGCGGGCACACAAGCACTTCCAACATGCGGCGGTCAAAGGCGGGAGGGGATTGCTCGTTCATTGCAGCATCTCTTCTTGGGAGCCGCCACGCAGGGCGAATTCTATCAAAGTGGTCAGGGTCTCGCGCCTTGTGGCAAGGCACGGCGCCTCTAGCAAGGCCTGTTTTTCTTCGAGCTCGAAATCAAGCATCATCGACAGTGAATTGATCAACAGCTCTTCTTTGGCATCCTTGAGCGCCTCCCAATCTGCAGACAGGTCGCGAAAGTTCAAGAAACGTTCAAGTAGGTTCAAAAACTGCTCCCGGTCAAACAGCGCATCCGGTTCACAGCGCCCCAGATCCCGGTCAAAGCTCTGCCAATTGACGCGACAGCGCCGATAGGGGCTGAAACCGCTAACTTCAGCCTCGATCCGAAAGCGCGATACCCCGGACAGGGTGATCATATAACGCCCGTCTTCGGTTTCGGAAAACTGGGTGATACGCCCCGCACAGCCAATGGAATGCAGCGCCTCAGTCTCGCCTCGTTTTGGACAGGGCTGCACCATGCCGATAAGACGTTCCCTTGTTTTAAGCGCGTCTTCCAACATCTGCAGGTAGCGCGGTTCAAAGATATGCAGCGGCAGCCGAGCCCGAGGCAGCAACAGCGCCCCGGGCAAGGGAAAGATGGCAAGAGTATCTGGAAGGTCAGCAGCCTGGATCATGATGCCATCAACAGTAGCGCGTCAAAGCAATTAGGCAAATATAAGCGAGCTCAGTTTACGGCGGCCATTCAAAACAACTGGGTCATTGGGCTTGAGCGCTTCAAAAATGGTGAAAAGCTGTGCCTTGGCCGCGCCGTCATTCCACTCGCGATCGCGACGGAACAACTCCAGCAATTCGTTGACTGCGGCGTCTGCGTCGCCTGCGGCATGCATGGCCTGCGCCAGGTCGAACCGCGCCTGATGGTCTGTGGGATCTGCGTCAACCGCGGCCTGCAATTCTCCAAGCGGACCGGAATTTTCAGCCTGCCGCGCCAATTCGATCTGGGCACGCACCGCTTCGATCTCGCTGGCCTCAGAAATTTCAGCCGGAGCACCGTTCAGAACCGCTTCGGCCTGATCCAGATCCTCCAATGCGATATGGGAACGGGCAAGACCCGCATAAGCGGCGGCTGATTTATCATCCTCGCCAATGATCGCGGCAAAGGTCTGCGCCGCATCTTCGGCTGCACCTTCTTCCAACATCTGCTCAGCGGCTTCCAGCGCATCTGCCAAACCGCCATCTGCGGTGCCGCCACCGGCCTCGGCAAGACGCTGAACAAAGGCTTCAAGCTCGGACTGCGGAACCGCACCCTGGAACATGTCAACCGGGCGACCTTGGTAGAACCCTACAACGGTTGGAATGGATTGCAGCGGCAGCCCTTGCTGGGCCAGCATTGAGGCCAGCTGCTGGTTCTCATCCACATTGATCTTGGCCATTGTGACGGCGCCGTTCGCCTTGGTGACGGCGGCTTCCAACATCGGGCCCAGAGTTTTACAGGGGCCGCACCACGGGGCCCAGAAATCAACGACAACAGGCGTCGTCATCGACGCATCAACCACATCCTGCATGAATGTGGCTTCGCTCACATCTTTGATCAGATCGGCGGCGGGGGCTGTATTGCCAAGAATATCCATCATCTGTATGTTCTCCATTTGGAACTTGCCCCCTATATGAAAGCAGAAGCGCCAGAAACCAAGGGGGAGTTGCCCGATGTCGACAACTTGGTCGAAAATACTGCAGGCGAGCGCGCACAGCATGTCGATGACCGAAGACAGCTGGCAGCGCCATGCCAACCCGCTCAGCGTTTACAGCCGCATGTCGATCCTACCCTTGCTGACACTGGCAGTGCTCTCACGGGCATGGTTGGGCTGGGGGGCCTTGGTGCCGATTGCCCTGGTCGCGGTTTGGACCTGGTGGAACCCGCGCGCCTTTTCTGCTCCGAAAACAACCAAAAGCTGGGCCGCGCATGGCACCTTTGGCGAACGTGTCATGCTCAACCACGCGGAAATCCCGGTGCCGGACCATCACATGTCCTGGGCACGCGCACTCGCCGCGCTGGCCGGTGTCGGGATAATTCCTTGGGTCTACGGCCTGTGGCAGCTGGATTTCGGGTTCATCTTGTTGGGGCTTGCCGTGACCATGGGAGGCAAGATCTGGTTCGTGGACCGCATGGTGTGGCTGTATCAAGATATGAAGTCCGCTTCTCCCACCTACGCTGGATGGGAACGGTGACGCGCCGCGCATCTGCGCGGCGCTTGGCCCAACGGGCGCGCGGTAATCTTTGATTGTTGCGCAACGGGCGGGAGCACGACGCCCCCGCGTGCATCACGGGATCACAGATCGAATGTGGCAAAAACCGGCGCGTGGTCGCTGGGTTTTTCCCAACCCCGCGCGTCCCTCAGAACCCGGCTGGAATGACCTGCGGCGGCAATATCCTTGGTCGCCCAGACGTGATCCAACCGACGCCCTTTGTCGGCCGCATCCCAATCCTTGGCGCGGTAACTCCACCAGGAATAAAGCTGCCCGTCAGAAATATCATTGCGGGTCACATCAACCCAAGCGCCAGACTCCTGAACTTCCGCAAGCTTCTCCACCTCGATCGGCGTGTGGCTGACAACTTTCAAAAGCTTCTTGTGGTCCCAAACATCATCTTCGCGCGGAGCGATGTTCAGATCCCCCACAAGGATCGACTTCTCTGGCTGCTCTTTCAAAAACCAATCTCGCATCTCGGCCAAGTAGTCGAGCTTTTGACCAAACTTCTCGTTCTTCTCACGATCCGGCACATCGCCGCCTGCAGGGACGTAAAAATTGTGGATGGTCACCCCGTTTTCCAGCTGCCCCGCGATATGGCGCGCATGCCCAAGGGAGGCGAAATCTTCGCTGGCAACTTCCTTGATCGGCAGGCGTGATAGGATGGCCACGCCATTGTATCCTTTTTGCCCGCGCGCAACCATGTGGCCGTAACCAATTGCCGCGAACTCTTCCAACGGGATCTTATCGACCGGGGATTTGGTCTCTTGCAGGCACAAAACGTCCGGCGCTTCCTCCTGCAACAGCTTTTGCACGATTGGCGCGCGCAAACGGACCGAGTTGATATTCCAAGTGGCCAGCGTAAATCCCATGACAGTTCCAATTCTTGAACAGATTTTTCGCCGCGATATTGCCCGCAGATCACCTCACGCGCCAGCCCAAGTCGCACGTGAGATCTACTTAAAATATGTCTTACTGGAAAAATGGCCGGGACAGGGCCCGGCCCAATAGTCAAAAAGGTTCGCCATTTGAGGAAGGGTAATTCTTCTTCTTTTGGTGCGGTGCTTAAGACACCAAGCGATAGCCACCGGATTCGGTCACCAACAGACGCGCGTTCGAGGGATCGGGCTCGATCTTCTGACGCAGGCGATAGATGTGTGTTTCCAACGTGTGCGTGGTCACACCAGCATTGTAGCCCCAGACCTCGTGCAACAGCACGTCACGTGGCACCACGCCATCTGTGGACCGGTAGAGGAATTTGAGGATGTTGGTCTCTTTTTCGGTCAGACGGATCTTGCGATCATCTTCGGTCACCAAGAGCTTCATCGCAGGTTTGAACGTGTACGGGCCAAGCGCAAATACCGCGTCCTCAGATTGCTCGTGCTGACGCAATTGTGCGCGAATGCGGGCGAGCAGGACCGGGAATTTGAACGGCTTGGTCACGTAATCGTTGGCGCCCGCATCCAGACCCAGAATGGTATCTGCATCGCTGTTATGACCCGTCAGCATCAGAACAGGAGCTTTGACGCCCTGCTTGCGCATCAGACGGCACAGCTCGCGCCCGTCGGTGTCAGGCAGACCAACGTCCAGAATAATCAGATCATAAAGCGCTTCTTTGACGCGCTCCATTGCCGTGTGACCAGAATCCGCGTCAAAGACATCAAAGTCTTCGGTCATGATCAACTGTTCACTCAGCGCTTCGCGCAGGTCTTCATCATCGTCGACCAGCAGGATTTTTTTCAATTGTGCCATAGGCGAACCTCCTTTTCGTTCACACATGCGCAGCTGGCTCGTGATCGACAAGTCTTCTGTCATGACCCTCACGTCGACGTGTCCAAGGCACGGTAAATATTTCACTTTCCTTGCAAATCATCGTAAGCACAACCAGCTAACGTTTCACTAGTTGCATACGGAGTAAGCGAATGAGCTTGTTGCCCACCATGATAGAATTGCTGGCCCGTGGGCGAGTCGATCTGCGTATGGGACTGCCGGTTGTACTAAAAGATGGCGACCGCACATCGCTTGCGATTTCCGCTGAAACCCTCTCGGCTGAACGTCTTCAGGACATTTTGGATTTGGGTGCCGTCTCCCTCGCTCTGACGGCGCGGCGGGCTGAAACGTTAAAGGCACGAGTCTACAATGACGATGTCTGTCGCGTGCATGTGCCAAAGGAAGCGCGGCTGGACTGGGTCCACGCGCTGGCCAATCCCGTCGATGATCTGCGCACGCCCATGAAGGGGCCGCTGGACAGTCTGCGGTGCAACGATGCCGGATTTGCGCGGCTGGCCATTGCACTATCGAAATCCGCGCGCCTGCTTCCGGCGGCTCTTTTGGTCACCGTTGATGATGGGGCCGCCTTTGCCATGACAAACGGCCTCACGCTGTTGGATTTGGATATTGCCAGCCCGCTTCTGGATCAAAGCTCACCACTGCACCCGGTCGCAGCCGCACGTCTGCCGATCGAAGCCGCCGAAGCCGGGCGATTGCATATCTTCCGTCCCGAAGATGGCAACGAAGAACATTACGCGATTGAAATTGGTCGCCCCGATCGCAGCGCCCCGGTTTTGGCCCGCTTGCATTCGGCCTGCTTTACCGGGGATGTGTTGGGATCGCTCAAATGCGATTGCGGCCCCCAGCTACGTGGCGCTCTGGCACAAATGGGTGAACATGGCGCGGGTGTCCTGCTGTACCTCAACCAAGAAGGACGCGGGATCGGCCTCACCAACAAAATGCGCGCCTACTCTCTTCAGGATCAGGGCTTTGATACGGTTGAGGCCAATCACAGGCTTGGATTTGAAGATGACGAGCGTGATTTTCGACTGGGTTCAGCCATTCTCAAAGAGCTTGGGTTTTCCTCGGTACGATTGATGACAAACAACCCAAAGAAGATCTCAATGATGGAGAGCACTGGCATTACAGTCGCCGAACACGTCCCGCTGAAGGTTGGTGAGAACCCGTTCAACACTCAATATCTGGCGACCAAGGCCAGCAAATCCGGACATATGCTGTGACCCCGCAGGACCTGGTTCTCACCCCAAAAGGCGTTCGGTTCATGGGTCGACGCTTCCCGTGTACCATCGGCAAAACCGGCATCTCGACGTCGAAACGAGAGGGGGATGGCGCCTCACCTGCGGGGGTCCACGAGCTGGTCGGAATGCTCTATCGTCCTGATAGGATTGCGAAACCTGCGTCATGGGCAGAACCGATTGGACCCGGTGACCTTTGGTCTGATGACACCTCGGACCCTGACTACAACCAATTGGTCAAGGTGCCACATCACTTCAGTCATGAGAGGTTGCTCCGTGCGGACCCCCTGTATGACCTTGTCATCGTGACCGATTGGAACTGGGCAAATGCAGAGCCCGGCAAAGGCTCCGCCATTTTCATCCACCAATGGCGTCGGCCGGGATATGCAACCGAAGGGTGTGTTGCATTTTCACGCCCAGACCTGCATTGGATCGCGCGCCATCTTCAACCCGGCAGCCGATTGATCATTCCTGGGGCTTAACCCGCGCGCCAAAGATCGCCGATCCAACCCTGACATGGGTCGCACCAAGGGCAATCGCCTTTTCAAAATCGCTGCTCATCCCCATGGACAGTCCCGCCAGGCCGTTTCTTTTGGCGATTTTTGCCAGCAAGGCAAAATGCAGGCTCGCCTCTTCATCAACCGGCGGAATGCACATCAGACCTTTGATCGGCAGATCCATCGACAGGCAGTCTGCGATAAACGCATCAGCTTCTGCTGGAAGAATGCCCGCCTTCTGCTCTTCGACCCCGGTGTTGACCTGCACAAAAAGATCGGGACAGGCGCCGATCTCCTGCGCCAAACGCGCAATGGTTTTGGCCAGTTTCGGGCGGTCGATTGAGTGAATGTTGCCAAACAATTCCATCGCCTGCCGCGCTTTATTGGTTTGCAACGGACCGATGAGGTGCAGATCTAAATCTCTGAAATCATTTGCGAAGTCGGGCCATTTTCCAGCGGCTTCCTGAACCCTGTTTTCGCCGAAGCACCGGTGGCCTGCGTCCAGAACCGTGCGCACCCGGTCATTTGGCTGCACTTTGGACACAGCGATCAATTTGACAGACCCCTTGGGGCGGCCTGCTGCCGTTTCAGCTTCCGAGATGCGTGTTTTGATTTCGACGAGCGACATGTTCAGCTCCCTGTTTGACGGGTGCAGACAAACACGGTTTCACCAAAAAAGAAAAGGGCGAGCTCGCAAGAGCCCGCCCAAAATCATGAGGTTTCGGTCGACTTAGAAGTCGAAGCGAACACCCAAGTCACCAACTACGTTGCCGCTTGCGTTCTCACCGGCACCACCGCGCAGAGATACGCCGTTGCCCAGGCTGTGCTGGAAGCCGAGAGCGTAAACGGTTTCTTTTTCGGTAACTGCAGCAGTCTCTGCATTGATGCTGTCGCCGCCGCCGGCAAGAATAGCCGTGATACGTGTGGAGCTGGAAACGTCATAGACTACGTTCAAAGAGTATCCAGCTTCGTCAAAGAACTCACCATCTGCAAACAGGAGCGAGGCGCTCAGATCACCGAAGGTACCGGACAGGTTTGCAACCCAATAGTCGGTGTCGAAATCGTCGTCGCGCTCACCGTAGACCGCACCAAATGCAACCGGACCGAAGTCGTAGCGTGCACCAACTTGGTAGTAGGAAGGCAAGTCTACTGCGGTGTTGTCTTCGGTGTAAGAGGCCGAAACGTCGAAGTCACCAACAGAGTATGACGCGCGAACGGTGTTGCGGGTGATGTCGCCTTCGCCATAACCGTTTGTGTCGATCAGGTCAGCAAAGGTGTTTTGCGCTTCAATCTGTACGACTTGACCGGTACCAACACCATAGGTGTCAACGATGGCCGCAGTGTCCAGAAGGTCACCGGTGTTACCCAGGTCCAAGCGGAAACTACCGGTCGAAACGGAGAATTCTGCTGCACCAGGGCCGTTACCAGCAGCACCGCCTTCAGATTCGTCGTTGGCTTCCACCTGGAAGCGACCTTCCAGTTTAACACCGGAGTCCAGAGTTACGTTTGCGCCGATGTTCAGGCGGAAGCGCTGCTCGAGAGCTGTCCTTTTGTCGTCGCCTTCTGCACCTTCGTTGTAGACCAGACCAAAACGGCCGTAACCGCCAAAGGTGAGTTCAGCTTCAGCTGCAGCCATACCTGCAGTTGCGATCAGCGCGGAAGTCGCGAAGAGAATCTTTTTCATGATTTTCCCTCGGGTTTAGATTTTCTTCCCAAACAAGGCAGCACGCACAAGTTTGAGTACGCACCCCGTTTCGCTCTTTTCAGAGGGCGTGCGCAAGCGTGGCCTAAACCGACCACTTCCATTCCCGAAAACATGATGCATCAATGCCACAGTGAATTACGCCACCGCTAATTGCGGTCACGCAGTAGAGAATTACTCTTCTTCTGAACTGTGGGGAGAAACTGTCCCTATATACCCGTTCGCGCTGCGCGTCCTCTCAGTGGGACTCATTCAGGCCGATCAGGCTCGTTCCTCGATGCGTTCTTATCTGATCTCTTCGTCTCTCACCTTTTCACTGGTTAAGCGCGCCGAAGCGCATGGGTCATCGTTAAAACCTGGGTCGTCCAAAAACGCAGTTCCTGAACATCCATTTTGAGAGGTGTAGCTAGATAACTGGGTCACCTCTAATCTATGTGATGTAGATTACAGTTAAAAAATGGGTCGCTCAACATTTAATTTCACAAGTTCGTTATAAAAAAGAGGCCCCCAAATGGAGGCCTCAATAATAGATAAAATGTCAGCTAGACTTAGAAGTCGAAGCGAACACCCAGATCCGCTTCGGTGTCGCCGCCGGTGTTTTGACCAACACCGCCGCGCAGAGATACACCGCCGCCAAGGCCGTGGTTGAAGCCAAGACCGAATACGGTGTCGGCTGCATCGTCACCGCTGTCAGCAACGACTGCTGTCAGAGTGGTCGCGGAAGACACCGCGTAGGCAGCGGAAAGGCCGTATGCAACCTCATCCTGGCCATCGCTCTCACCAACTGTCAGGTTATACTGAACGGGACCCAGATCGCCGGACAGACCGAGGATCCAGTAGCTTTCGGAAGCTGCATTGTCACGCTCACCGTACAATGCGCCAGCTGCGACCGCACCGAAATCATAGCCAAAGCCGATTTGGTAGTAGGAATCCACCGAAGCCGCTTCGTTGTCTTCGGTGTAAGATGCACCAACGGTAAAGTCGCCAACAGAATAGACCACTTTTACCTTTTGAGCAGTAGTATCACTGGAACCAGCAAAGCCGCTCGCATCAAAACCTTCAAATGCGTTGGCTTGCTCAACAATGGCCGTGAGACCCACACCGTAACCGTAGAACTTAACTACGTCACCCGAGTCCAACAGGTCAGCGGTACCACCAACATCCAAACGGAAGCCACCGTAAGTTACGTTGAATTCAGCTGCGCCCGGGCCATCACCACCAGCACCACCTTCATTTTCTTCGCCCGTCTGCAAACGAATACGCCCACCAAACACAACCCCAGCATCGGTTTCAGCACTTGCGGTGATGTTCAGACGGAAACGCTGCTCAAGACGCGTTTCTTTTTCGGTGCCGGTTGCACCTTCGTTGTATTGCAGACCAAAGCGGCCGTAACCACCAAAGCTTACTTCTGCAGCTGCAACGCCAGCTGTTGCGATCAGAGCGGTCGAAGCAAAGAGAATCTTTTTCATGATTATCCCTCGAATTTAGATTTCCAATCCCAAGCACCACCTGCCGTGGATGCCCGAGTACGGGATCCGTATCGCAGTTTCGCTATTTTCGCACAATGACGTGAGTTAGATTCACAATTCTATCTGAGATAGATGATGCAAGCACGCAACAGTCGGTGCTGTCACCGCCACACCTCTGTGATGACCTAGGCGAATGATTAAATTCGCTTCTCGAAGTAGGTTTTTTTGTAGTTCGGTTTCACATCCGCAAATGGCAGCGCGGGTGAGATTCCCCCCGAAACATTTTACTTTTTAACAAGGGTCGCGAAACACTTACGACCCAAGTAGGGCTGAGGGTTTCCCCTCAGCCCCGAATGCATCGGCAAACTTAGAAGTCGAAACGTACACCCAAGTCAGCTTGCGTATCGCCGTCGTCTTCTTGACCTACACCACCCTGCAGGGAAACGCCGCCGCCCAAGCTGTGCTTAAAGCCAACACCGAAGACGGTTTCGTCGCCATCAGCGTCTGCACCGCCGTCAGCGATAACGGCACGAAGTTGAGTCGCGCTCGAAACGTCATATGAGAATGACAGACCGTAGAACAGATCGTCCTGTGCGTCGGAATCACCCACAACCGCGTGATATGCCAAGGCACCCGCAGAACCACGCAGGCTTGCTGCCCAGTAATCTTCCTCGGCAGCGTTATCACGCTGACCATAAGCGGCACCGACACGCATGCCGTTAGCGAAGTCGTAGCCCAGACCGAACTGAACGTAGGAATCTTCGGCGGTTGCTTCGTTCTCTTCGGTGTAGGACGCAGCAACTGTGAAGTCGCCAACTTGGTAGCGCGCCTTGACGGTTTGACGTGTTACATCGCCCACACCAAAACCGTTCTTGTCGAACCCGGTTGCCGCATCGTTGGTTTCGATGAAACCTGTCAGACCGACGCTGATGCCGTTCAGCGATACGACATCACCTGAATCCACGACGTCAGAAACATGACCTACGTCCAAACGGAATCCGCCTGAGCTAACCGCAAAGCCAGCCGCACCTGGGCCAGCACCGCCTGCGCCGCCATCGGCGTTTTCGTTCGACTCAAGCCGAAAGCGGCCTTCGAATTTTACGCCCGCGTCGCTTTCGGTCAAGCCAGTGATGGTCAAACGGAAGCGCTGCTCCAGGCGTGTCTCTTTAGCGGTGCCGGTGGCACCTTCGTCGTAGAACAGACCGAAACGGCCGAAACCGCCAAACGTGATGTCAGCCGCTGCAACGCCGGCAGTGGCGATCAGTGCGGTGGTTGCGAATAGTACCTTCTTCATTATTACCCTCATGCTCCCTTTATGAGTCCCTCCTTGACTACTAGTCTGCCATACTACTCTGGCATGCTAGAATTCAAATAGAGATGGACATCGATTGATAATGCGAAAGTTTTGTGCATCAACTATTTTTGATGAACTTTTCGCTTGGCGGGTACCGGTGAAACCCAAAAGACACATATTACATGTTATGTTAATGATCTAATATCAGCCGTTTCCGGGACCCATAAAGAATGGGCTTGTTGCGCGCCGTCGAGTTGTCTAGGACTGTCCCGGACTCCCAATGATGAACGGAAGCTGCCGAAAATGCGTTGGTTTTTGAATGTTACTTTGATCGCTGCTTTGACACTCATGGCCAGCTGCGGCGCCTTTGGCCGCGGTAAAGACCGGCAAAGACCTGTCTCAAACGCAGAAGAATTCCTGGATTCGGATCGCGCGGCTGAAGAAGGCCTGCCGGGATCGAATCGCACCACGATCTTTGATGCCTTTGGCCCCACCAAGTCGGAACAAACGGTTCAAGTGAACCGCTACCTTTGGACAGCCTCGCTGGATGTACTGAAGTTCCTGCCTGTACAATCCGTTGACCCGTTCACCGGAGTTATAATCACCAATTATGGCACGCCGCCCGGTGGTGGACAGTCTTATCGTGCTACAGTGCACATTAAAGACCCTGCGCTGGACGCCCGCTCTTTGAATGTTGCGCTCCAGTCTCGCAATGGTCGCGCCGTAAGCGCCGCAACCGCGCGCGCAGTTGAAGACGCGATCCTGTCGCGGGCTCGCCAGCTGCGGATCGCCGACAAAAAGCTCTGATTTCGGCTCAGCTCAGCTCGGCACTGGAATCACCAAGAAAACACACGTATTACAGCGCCGGGTCATGCACCCGGCGTTTTCATGCAAAGGACCGCTCTAGATGTCGCGTTACGAAGCCTCGCAGATCGAAGCGAAATGGCAGGAGGCCTGGGAAGCGGCCTCGACTTTTGAAGCCAAGCGCACGGCCGACAAGCCCAAATACTATGTGCTGGAGATGTTCCCCTATCCGTCGGGGAAACTGCACATGGGCCACGTGCGCAACTACACCATGGGCGACGTGATCGCGCGGTATAAACTGTCGACCGGTCATAATGTACTGCACCCGATGGGGTTTGACGCCTTTGGCATGCCAGCGGAAAACGCCGCGATGGCCATTGGCGGGCACCCGAAAACCTGGACCTATGACAACATCGACACGATGGTTGAGCAGATGAAGCCGCTAGGGCTTTCGCTTGACTGGTCGCGCATGTTTGCCACCTGTGATCCGGAATACTATGGCCAGCAACAGGCGCTGTTCCTGGATTTTCTGGAAAAAGGGCTGGTTTACCGCAAAAACGCGGTGGTGAACTGGGATCCCGTCGACATGACCGTTCTGGCCAATGAACAGGTCGAAGGCGGACGTGGCTGGCGGTCTGGCGCTTTGGTGGAACGTCGCGAGCTGACACAGTGGTTCTTTAAGATCTCGGATTACTCCGAGGAGCTGCTTTCGGCGCTGGATAACCTTGAAAACTGGCCAGCCAAGGTGCGTTTGATGCAGGAAAACTGGATCGGCAAATCGCGCGGATTGCAGTTTGGTTTTGAACGCTTGGACGGCGCGGACCCCATCACTGTTTATACAACGCGCCCCGATACGTTGATGGGCGCGTCCTTTGTCGGGATTTCGCCCGATCACCCGATTGCCAAGCAATTGGAGAGCGAATCGGAAGAAGTCGCAGCCTTTGTTGCGGAATGTCGCAAGGGTGGCACCACCGAGGAAGCGATTGAGACCGGCGAAAAGCTGGGCATGGACACCGGTATTCGCGTGCGTCACCCGTTGGATCCCAATTGGGAGCTGCCGGTTTGGATCGCGAACTTCATTTTGATGGATTACGGCACCGGCGCGATCTTTGCCTGCCCGGCGCATGATCAGCGCGATTTTGAATTTGCCACAAAATACGACCTGCCGATCATTCCGGTCTTTGAGGATCCTGCGGGCGCGGACGCTTTGTCCGAAGCCTATGTTCCGACCAAAGCCGAGAAGGTGAATTACGTAAAAGGATTCGCCGGTGACAGTGAACAGACCGGCGAAGATGGTGTGAACACGGCCGTTGATCTGGCGGAAGCCCAAGGTTGGGGTGAAGGCGTCACCAAATACCGCCTGCGGGATTGGGGCCTGTCGCGCCAGCGCTATTGGGGATGCCCGATCCCGGTTGTCCATTGCGACGACTGTGGTGTGGTCCCCGAGAAGAAAGAGAACCTGCCGATCGAGCTGCCGGATGATGTGTCGTTCGACAAGCCCGGCAATCCGTTGGACCGTCATCCGACCTGGCGCAACTGTGCCTGTCCGAACTGTGGCAAACCCGCGCTACGCGAAACCGACACGATGGACACCTTTGTCGATTCGTCCTGGTATTTTGCGCGTTTCACCGCTCCACGTGCCGATACGCCCACCGATATGGCCGAGGCCGAATATTGGATGAACGTCGATCAATACATCGGCGGCATTGAACACGCGATTCTACACCTGCTGTATTCGCGCTTCTTTGCCCGTGCCATGCAGATCTGCGGTCATCTGCCCGAAAAATCGGTGGAGCCGTTTGACGCGCTGTTTACCCAAGGCATGGTGACCCACGCGATCTATGAAAACGCCGAGCGTAAGGATGAGAACGGGCGCACCGTGTATCATTACCCGGCTGAGGTCGAAGAGCGTGACGGCGCAACCGTTGTGAAAGAGACCGGCGAGAAGATCAAAGTGATCCCTTCGGCCAAGATGTCGAAGTCCAAAAACAACGTGGTGGATCCGCTGGCGATCATCTCTGCCTATGGTGCCGACACCGCGCGCTGGTTTGTGCTGTCTGATTCCCCGCCCGAGCGCGACGTGGAATGGACCGCATCCGGCGCCGAAGCCGCGCACAAACACCTTTCACGTGTTTATCGTATCGCCGCCGAAGCCGCCGCGATGGAAGATGGCGAAGGCAAGGATGACGCAAGCCTCTTGCGCGAGATGCACAAAGCCATCCGTGATGTGACCCTGGGCGTCGAAAGCTTTGGCTTTAACGCATCCATCGCGAAACTCTATGGGTTCACCAATACGGTTGCCAAATCCAAAGCCGGCGCCGGTGCCAAACAGCAAGCGGCCAAGGTTCTGGCACAGCTGATGTCCCCCATGACGCCCCACCTGTCGGAAGCGATCTGGGAGATGCTGGGCGGCGAAGGTTTGATCGCCAATGCGCCCTGGCCCGTTGCAGATGAGGCCATGTTGGTCGAGGGTTCGGTGACCTTGCCGATCCAGATCAACGGAAAACGCCGTGGTGAGATTGAAGTGGCCAAGGATCTTGGTAAATCCGAGGTTGAAAAAATTGCCCTTGCCCACGAAGCTGTGCAAAAGGCGCTGGATGGCAAAGCGCCGAAAAAGGTGATCGTGGTTCCGGGTCGTATCGTCAATGTCGTGGCTTAAACGCAGAGTTTTACTTATCGCACCGCTGGCCCTCTTGATGGGGGCCGCGGCCTGCGGCTTTACACCGGTACATGCGCCCGGTGGCACCGGCGCGCTGTTGCATGATCAAGTATTGGTTCAGGCTCCCGAAGAAGTTCCATCAAACAGCAATGTCGCGGCCTATTTCCTGGTCCGCGCGCTAGAAGATGATCTGGGTCGCGGCGGTGGCGGTACATACGCGCTGGATCTGCGGGTCAATCAGGACGTCGAAGGTCAGGCGATTACCGCTGATAATGAAATCACCCGATATTCGGTTCAAGGCACTGCGAGTTACACGCTGCGCCGCCTGTCAGATGGTGCGGTGATGGCTAGCGGGACCGTGAATAACTTTACCGGATATTCCGCGACCGGCTCCACCATCGATACATTGGCCAGCGAACGCGACGCCGAGGAACGGTTGATGGAAATTCTGGCCGACCAGATCGTCACGCGCCTTTATACGTCGGCCAAGCTCGACGCCGGTTCTGAATGAAGCTGAACACGCGCGAGGCCGATGGGTATTTCGCCCGACCAGATGCCGCAAAAACCGGTATCTTGATCTATGGCGGCGATGCCATGCGCGTGGCGTTAAAACGTCAACAGCTTTTGGCCGCCCTGCTTGGCCCCGCAGCCGAGGAAGAAATGCGCCTGTCTCGCCTGTCTGGTGCGGATCTGCGCAAAGACCCGGCCCAAGTTCTGGATGCAATCAAATCTGTGGGGTTTTTCCCAGGCCAACGCGCCGTCTTTGTCGACAGCGCCAATGATTCCGCGGCGCCCGCGATTCTGTCCGCGTTGGAAGAATGGGAGCCCGGTGACGCGCAGCTTGTGATCACTGCCGGGCAGCTCAAGGCCTCCTCCAAACTGCGCAAAGCTTTTGAAGGGCACCGCAACGCCTATGCGGTTGGGATTTACGATGACCCGCCTTCGCGCGGTGAGATCGAACGTTTGTTGGGAGAGGCCGACATTCGCGACGTGCCCAACGACAGCATGTCGGCACTGGTTGATATCGCCAACGACATCGGCCCCGGCGACTTTGCTCGGATGGTGGAAAAGCTGTCTCTGTACAAACACCAGGACAGCGCGCCGTTGGGCTTGGATGATATTGAGGCCGTTGCACCGCAATCCACCGAAGCGGCATTGGACGATCTGCTAAACATCGTGGCCGAAGGGCGCACCACTGAAATCGGTCCCGTGCTGAGCCGCCTTCAGGCCCAAGGAACCCAGGCCGTGGGCCTATGTATTGGCGCGACACGGCATTTCCGCAGGCTTTACGCCGTTGCCTCGGACCCCGGCGGCCCGGCGCAGGGCATTGGCCGCGTCCGCCCGCCGCTTTATGGCAAACGGCGCGACCGCGTGTTGCGTCAGGCACAGGGATGGGGCGCACATCGGCTGGAAACCGCACTTACGGTTTTGACCGACACTGATCTGCTGCTGCGCTCTGCCGGGCAAACGGCCCCTGCCTTGGCTTTGGTCGAACGTGCCTTGATCCGATTGGCGATGTTAAGCCGCGCTCGGTGACGCCACGGACCTCTTGTGTCGGATCACTCGGCTTCCCATTTTGAACCTGCGTCTAAAAGGGAGGCCATAGATGTATACGGTTATTGGATACCCAGTGACCCGGACAATCCGGGTTCTATGGGCGCTCGAAGAGCTTGGGTTAGACTATGAATTGAACCCCGTTCTTCCAGGATCGGACGAGACCAAAGAGATCAATCCCTCAGGCAAAGTCCCCATCCTGATCGAGGGTGACTTCAAACTGACCGATTCTACCGCGATTATGCATTACCTGGCCGATAAACACGGTGGGCTTTTGGCCAAGGCAGGAACGCAGCTGCGCGCACAGCAGGACGCGATGACCTTCCGTCTGCTGGATGAGCTGGATGCGCTGTTGTGGATGAACGCGCGCCACACCTTTGTGCTGCCAAAAGAACACCGCGTGTCAGACATTCGACCAAGCGCCGCATGGGAGCTCAATCGCAATTTTGATCGATTGGATGCGGATCTGACAGGTCCCTATTTGGTCGGCGAACAGTTTGGTGTCGCGGATATCATCCTGTCCCACTGCGTCGGTTGGGCCAAAAACGTGAAGATTGAGATCACAAACAAATCGATCCTGTCTCATGCCAAAGAAATGCGCGCGCGGCCTGCGTTTCAGCGGTTGTTGCCACTCTTCAAGTAACACACCGCGCCCCGACCGGCCCAACGTCCCGTGGCGAAACATGCCGTCAAAAGATATCCACCGGTCGGAGCCTCCCAATCCAACATTTCACCGGCGCAAAACGTTCCAGGGCGTGCGGTCAGCATCAGGTCATCATTCACGGCGGCGTGTCGCACACCGCCCGCCGTCGAAATCGCTTCGTCCATGGAGCGCAGGCTGTAACCAGTGATCTCAAGACCTTTGACCAAGTCAACCCAGGCCGATGGTGGGGCCGTGCGGTCGGTAATCATCTCATTGATCAGCGCCACTTTCACCGGTGGCAGCCGCAGCGTGTTTTTCAACCAATGCGCCAATCGCGCTTTTTTAGGGTCTTTTGGCAGGGTCTTTGCCAATGCATCTGCGCTGCGATCCGGCACCAGATCCACATAAAGTTTAGCCCCTTCACGTAGGGCCGGCGTCAGTCCATAAAGGCCGCCGCCTTCTAACCCGCGTGTCGACAAAACAGCCTCGCCACGACTGGAGAGATCGCCTGCAGCCCAACGCACAGACTTGAGAGCACTGCCGAAATGCCCGGCCATATAGGCGCTCCAAGGGACGGTCAGCGCTGCGTTGGAGGGCGCAAAGGGCGCAAGCGCGACGTCCTGTGCGCGCAACGTATTGACCCAAACGCCGTCTGATCCCAACCGTGCCCAGCTGGCGCCGCCGAGGGCAAGAACCGTTGCGGTGGCTTTGATGTTTAGCGGTCCGTTCACTGTGTCAAAGGTCAGCGCGCCGTCGTTCCATCCGGTCCAGTGATGCCGCAGTCGGCGTTCCACGCCCAAACCATCTAGTCGCGCCAACCACGCCCGCAACAGCGGGGATGCCTTCATTTCCTTGGGAAACACGCGGCCCGTGGATCCGGCAAACAGCTCCTGCCCCAGGTCCCGCGCCCAGCGCTGCACCCAATTGGCATCACATTCACCCAGCATAGGCGCGAGCCAATCCAGTGCCGCGCCGTAGTTGGGCAGCATCACCTCCAACGGTTCATCCTTCGTCAGGTTCAGACCAGATTTGCCCGCCATCAGAAATTTACGCGCAACCGAGGGCTTGGCGTCCAGAACAACAACACGAAATCCGGCGCGTGCGATTTCTTCTGCGGCTATCAAACCTGCAGGCCCTGCGCCAATGACTGCTGCATCCCAATGTACGGTCATGTGTTTCTCTTGTTAGCCGTAATAGGCTTTGCGTGTAATACAGAGGTCCCTGTTTTACGAGACCTCACAGACCATCCAAGGTTGGCCAAGTGCATATCTTAGGTGGCCCAACGATGGCCCGAGCTTTGCTCATAAGTGCCGGGCAAGCCGCGCAAACGTTAATTGCATCCGGCCAGGATCTGGGCTGCCAATGACGGTTCCGCAGCTACCGCGTGTTCCAACAGCTCTTCCGCCGAGGCAATCAACGCGTCATCTGCTACAATGCGATCCAACAACCCCCACGACAGCGCTTCCTCTGCGGTGATTTTCTGGCCCGCCGCAATGACCATTTTGGTGCGGGATGGCCCAATTAGGGTCTTCATTCGCGTCACATCTGACGGCTGCGGCAGGTATCCCAGCTTCATCACCGGATAGAAGACTTTGGCGGTTGGCACCGCGATCCGAATATCGCAGGCCAGCGCCATTCCATTGGCACCGCCCGCCAAGGTTCCGTTGAGCGCCACCACCGTCATACAGGGCAGTGCGGCAACGGCTGCGGACAACTCCTCCCACAGGGGAGAGACCGCAAGCCCGGCGCGGGCCTCGTCCAGATCGGCACCGGCGCTGAACACTTTGCCACGTCCAGTCAGGATCAGACCGCGCGCAGATTGGGCCGCTGTCATGATCTCAACCAATTGCCCGAGCATTCCTGCGGTCAGCGCATTGGCCTTGTTTGGTCGGTTCAGTGTGACGGTCCAGACGCCATGATCGCTTTTTTGAACGTCAATCATGCCAAACCTACTCGGCGGCGGATCTCTTCGTCGCGCAGTGAGACTTCTTCGCCGACAAAAGCATCCGCATCCGCCGTGCACATCCATTTCAACGTCCGGGCCGGCCATTCCGCAGAGATATGCTCCTCCCAATCCAACTGACTGACGGCATTTACACCGCTGGCTTTGATCTCACGTTGCATCTGTGTTGCCACGGTTCCCGGCGAAAGCCCCATCGCCCGGATGCCGTTTGCCCGCTCTTCCAGATCCAGCGCGCGGGTGAGCATCGCTGCGCCCGCTTTGGAGGTGCAATACGCGCTCCACCCTTCCAGCGGACGATGCGCCGCACCGGAAGAGACGGTAATGATCGTCCCGCCGCCAGATTTCTTCATCTGAGGAAGCACTGCGCGCATTCCGTTGAAAACGCCGGTGACGTTGACATCAATCAGCTTGGCCCAATCCGCCGGATCCGCATCGGCCAAACGCGAGATCGGCTCGATCATGCCAGCGTTGTTGATCAATACATCGATTTTGCCCCAGGTTTCACACACTTGCGAAACAGCCGCAGAGACATTTGAAAAATTCGAAACATCACAGGGAAACGACAGGGCAGAGGCGCCGATTTCATCAGAAAGGGCCCGCAACGCGGCCTCATCACGGGCCAATAGGGCCACCTTTGCACCGGCATCAGCGAAAATTCGCGCAGCTGCGGCACCAATTCCACGGCTTGCCCCGGTAATGATCACGGTTTTGTCGTTGAAATCCATACCCAGCTTCTCCAATTCTTTGGTATTAATCTGTGGTAGTCCTCAAACGGGGAGCGGTCCAGCCTTTGGCACCTTGCGGACCTTATCACCGTCTTTAATCTTGATCATTGAAGGTCAAAACGAAAGGTTTTCTAATGTCCGTCTCTTTTCTGCGTAACTGCAGTATCGCTGCTCTTACGATTTTCTCAGCGCAAAGCGCATGGGCCGATGTCAGTGCCCAAGATGTTTGGGCGGAATGGAAAGCCTATCTCGAAGGAAGCGGATATGCCGTCACCTCCAGCGAGGCGCAAAGCGGTGACACGCTGACGATTTCCGACCTAACCATGTCCATCCCGATCCCTGAGGAAGAGACATCTGTTCAGGTGCAAATGCCGACGCTGACATTTGTCGACAACGGCGACGGATCGGTCAACGCATCGTTCCCTGCTGCTGCGGCGATCGGTTTTGAGGTTTTGGGCGGCCCCGAAGAAGTGAAGGGTGAGATCACGCTGCGGTCCGATGGCACTGCTGCTGTGTTCACTGGCGATCCTGACGACATGACCTATGTCTACAATCCGGACCTGTTTGAAGTCGCCTTGGGTTCTTTCACGATCGGAGACGAAGGGCTGCCACCGGAAGTGTTTAGTGCGGTTATTACGATGACTGACCTGAACAGCTCGACCCATATGAAGCGCGGTGAATTGCGCAGCTACGAGCAGACCTATGACCTTGGCGCGCTGAGCTACAGCTTCAGCTTTCAAGACCCCACCGATGCAACATCAACAGGCACCATGAAAGGTGATCTGGAAGCGTTGACCTTTGCCGGTTCTGGCGTGCTGCCTATCGAATTCGACGCAGCCGACCTCGGGTCCATGTTGGCAGCAGGCACCGCGTTTGACGGTATCTTCTCCTTTGGTGCAGGGAAGTCTTCTGCGTCCGGCACCGATGGTGGCGACGAGTTTGCATTCGACAGCTCCTCCCAAGGGGGCACCTTTGAGATCACCATGAATGCAGATGAGCTGAAGTATGACCTTCTGCAAAAAGCGACCGAGCTTTCGGTTCTGGCCTCAGACCTGCCATTCCCCATCGCCTTCTCGGCCGCGGAAATTGGCATGAAGCTTCAAACGCCCCCGACCATAACCGACAATGACCGCGATATGGCATTGGGTGTCACATTGCGTGACTTCAATGTCCCCGAAGCTCTATGGGCCATCGCAGATCCCGCTGGCATCCTGCCACATGATCCTGCCTCGATCATTTTAGACCTGTCGGGCAAGGGACGTTTGTTGATCGACATTTTTGATCCGGAAGCCACCGCAAATGCAGAACTCGAAGGTGAAACTCCGGCCTTGTTGAACTCGGTTGTGGTCAACCAACTGTTGCTGCGCGCTGCGGGTGCTGAATTGACCGGAACCGGTGCGTTTGAACTGGATTACAACGATCTGGAGTCCTTTGACGGCGTACCGGCGCCTGTGGGCATCGCGAACTTGTCTCTGATCGGTGCCAATGGTCTGATCGACAATCTGATCAAGATGGGTCTGGTGAGCGACAGTGATGCCAGCGGCGCCCGTCTGATGATGGGCTTGTTGGCGGTTCCGGGCGACGGTGAGGACTCGCTGAAATCCGAAATCGAGTTTGGTGAAGGTGGCACAATCAGCGCCAACGGACAGCGGCTGAAATAACCACTTTTTACCGATGAAACCGATAGGGTCGCCATATTGGCGGCCCTTTTTCACGTTTGCGCCCTTGCAGGCTGCGGTGTGGCTGGATAGCTCTGATACAGGAACAAAAAGTGCAGGACATCATGACCCAAACGCCCGAAGCCTTGTGCCACGCCCTGATCGACGCTGCAAAAGCGGCCGGGGCAGAATCAGCTGATGCGATCGTTGCCGAAGGTCAGTCCCTTTCAATCGAAGTGCATGGCGGCAAATTGGAACATGCCGAACGCTCCGAAGGCGTTGACCTTGGGCTTCGTGTCTTGATCGGGCAACAGCAGGCTTTGGTTTCGTCTTCTGACATGCGGCCGGATACCATTCAAACCATGGCTGAACGTGCGGTTGCCATGGCGCGCGAGGCACCCGAAGATCCCTATACCGGACTGGCAGATACATCGGAGCTGATCCAATCCTGGGATCTGGATGCGCTGGAACTTGCCGATGACAGCCCGGAACCTGCACCCGCAGCGTTGAAAATGGACGCGCTGACAGCGGAAGCGGCAGGGCTTGCCGTCCACGGTGTGAGCCAGGTTCAGTCAGCAGGGGCCGGATATGGACGCCACAAGGTGCATCTACTTACCAGCAATGGGTTTTCCGGCGGATATTCCCGCACCACTCGGTCGCTGTCTTGTACGGCGATTGCCGGAACAGGCACGCAGATGGAGCGTGACTACGATGGCGACTCGCGCACTTTTCAATCAGATCTGCGCAACGCCGAGGAAATCGGGCGTACCGCTGGCGAACGCGCGATTTCGCATGTGAACGCCAGACGCCCAGAAACCGGCAGTTTTCCGATCCTGTTTGATGAACGCATTTCGTCGTCCCTAATTGGGCATCTCTTGTCCGCCTCAAACGGTGCGGCCATTGCACGTGGAGCGTCCTGGCTCAAAGATTGCCTTGGTGAGCAGCTCTTGCCGGCCAATCTGTCGGTCATCGAAGACCCGTTTCGCCCCCGGATGGCCGGCTCTCGCCCGTTTGATGGGGAGGGTTTGGCGACGCAACGGCGTGAGATTATCAAAGATGGCGTGCTGACCGGCTGGACCATGGATCTGGCGTCGGCACGCAAGTTGGACCTCACCAGCACGGGCAACGCCGCCCGTGGCATCGGATCGGTGCCCTCGCCTGCGAACTGGAACATTTCCCTGACGCCTGGTGAATACAGCCACGCTGATCTGCTGCGCAACATGGGCACCGGGCTTTTGGTCACGTCAATGATTGGCTCCACGATCAACCCCAACAATGGCGACTATTCCCGTGGGGCCTCTGGGTTTTGGGTGGAAAACGGCGAGATTCAATATCCGGTCAACGAATGCACCATTGCCGGAAACCTCAAAGACATGTTGCGCAATATGATCGCCGGCAACGACGGGCGCAGTTATTTGTCCCGCGTTGTGCCGTCGCTTCTGATCGAAGGGATGACCATTGCCGGCAACTGATCTGTCTTTGCTGATCGAAGCCGCTGAAAAGGCCGGCGACATCGCAAATCGATACCATGGGCCGGATGCCAAACGTTGGGACAAACCCGATGGTTCAGGTCCAGTGACCGAGGCCGACCTTGAGGTTGATGCCTTTCTGAGTGGTTTTCTACAAGAGGCGCGGCCCGACTATGGCTGGCTGTCGGAAGAGACCGAGGACAACGATGCACGGCTCGGCAAAACCCATGTCTTTATCGTAGACCCGATCGACGGCACCCGTAGTTTTGCGGAAGGCTCACGCAGCTGGGCGCACTCGCTGGCGGTCGCAACAGATGGAGAGATTACGGCGGCGGCTGTTTTCCTACCGCAACGGGATTTGATGTTTGCCGCTGCCAAGGGCTGCGGAGCCACATTGAACGGCAACCCGGTTTCGGTTTCATGTGAAACCGACGTTGCCGCGGCACGTGTTTTGACGGCCCGCCCGGCGATGGATCCCAAACATTGGAAGAACGGCCAAACGCCTGTATTTACCCGCGAATATCGCCCGTCCCTTGCCTATCGGTTGGCCAGCGTCGCCCAGGGTCGGTTTGACGCTATGCTGACGTTACGCCCGAGTTGGGAATGGGACATTGCCGCCGGTGATTTGCTGATCCGCGAAGCAGATGGCCACTGCAGCGACCGCACCGGCCAGATGTTGCGCTTTAACAATCCAACGCCAAAGCTAAATGGAGTTCTGGGTGCAAACCCTCAGCTGCACCAAAAGCTGCTGGCCGATCTCAATCCTGAAGGGCCCGGATTGGCGCCGCTTTGAGCATCAAACGTGTCCGCCGCGTCCGTAAAAGATATTTGAAACAAGGATTTTCGCGCAATGTCCCTGCGCCGCGTTGCAAATAACCCACCACATGTGTCGGTACGCCCGGATGGCAAACTGTTGTGGCTGCACGCGACCTCAACACAGCGGTTGATTGCTTTGCGCGACGTGGCCACCCGGTTGTGTGGTCTTTATCCGGATCTTTCGGTGATCAGCACCTGGGAGCCGGGCGTTGGTGCGCTTAAGTCGCCCAATCCTCGTGAAATTCTGATTGGTGTCCTTGCCGAAGATCTCCCGTCTGAGATGCGGCTCTTTCTGGACACCTGGGCGCCAGATCTGTGTATCTGGGCCGGGGGCAACCTGCGGCGCACGTTGACGCGCTATTTGGCCGAAGCCGATGTCCCGACATTGTTGACGGATATTGAGGTCGATGAATTGCCAAGCCGCGCCTCACGTTGGTGGCCTGATCACCGAACGCGGCTGTTGAACAGTTTCTCCGCCATCCTGTCACCCTCAAAACAGGTGTCCGAGACGTTGCAACGCACGGGCATCCCGGCCCATCGCATTACCGTGACAGGCCCATTAAGCCAGTCGCCGCTGCCACCCACCTGTTCGCATGAAAACCTGAACGAGATGCAAGCTGTTCTGTCCGGCCGACCGGTCTGGCTTGCGTCGCATGTAAAGCTCGAAGAGCTCACCACCATTTTGAACGCACACCGCAAAGCGCTCAAACTGTTGCACCGGCTTTTGTTGATTGTCTCTCTCGAGAATTGGGCCGACCTGGAGGCCGCGCGTGCCATCATCCGGGGGACCGGTTTGAACTTTGCCGATTGGGACACCGGTGAAGAGCCGGTCGAAACCCAACAGGTTCTGCTGAGCGATCGCGACGACATCGGATTGTGGTATCGGGTGTCGCCTGTGACCTTGATCGGGGGGTCGCTGGAGCGAAAGTTCACCGGAAACACGCCGTTGGATGCAGCGGCCCTCGGCTCTGCGGTTCTATACGGCAAGGGGATTTCCGACCACGTTGGCGTCTACCGCGCGCTGCGCGAAAGCGGCGCGGCGGCACAGGTGCGATCGATGGGAGAATTGGCGGATGAGGTTATTCGCCTGTCCTCTCCGGATGCGGCGGCTGAAATGGCCCTTGCAGGATGGAACTATGTAACCCAAGGATCGCGCACCACCGATCGCCTTTTGGAAATCGCACAGGATTTGTTGGATATGCCGGATATCGGTGATGAGACCACCTGAATTTTGGAACAAATCACCGCAGTCGCTTGATCTGCGCCGTATGGTGTTGTCTCCCTTGGGGGCGCTTTATGCACGCGCTACACGCAAGCGTCTGGAAAAGGCAGAGCCGAAACGCCTAGGTATTCCCGTCATCTGTGTGGGCAATCTGAACGCAGGCGGCACCGGCAAAACGCCAACTGTGATCTGGTTGGTGCAATATCTGCAAAGCCTTGGCCATACGCCCATCGTGTTGAGCCGGGGTTATGGCGGCGCGTTGGCGGGTCCTGTGATTGTCGATCCGAAACACCATGTCTCTGATGATGTTGGCGATGAACCGCTTTTGATTTCCGCCTTTGCACAGGTCTGTGTTGCCAAGGACCGCAGCGCCGGGGCGGAGCTGATCGTGCAATCTAGGGCAAGCGTGCTGATTATGGATGACGGTTTCCAGAACCCCGCGCTTCACAAGGATATGTCGATCATCGTTGTTGATGCGGCCAAGGGCTTTGGCAATGGACGTTGCCTTCCGGCCGGCCCGTTGCGCGAACCTGTGGACGCAGGGCTCGCGCGTGCGGATCTAGTGCTTTCCTTGGGGGACGACTGCGCGCAGGCTGCATTTGTCGATCAATGGGGCGAACAGATCACCCTGCCTCATGTCACCGGGCATCTGGAACCGCTACAAACCGGAATGATCTGGCAAGATACGCCCGTTCTGGCCTTTGCCGGGATCGGACATCCGGAAAAGTTCTTTGCCACTCTGCGCTCACTTGGGGCCAAAATCCTGCGCAGCGAAGCGTTGGATGACCATCAACCGCTGTCCAATGCGCTGATGGCACGTCTGGAGCATGAAGCCAAGCTGTTGAACGCCCAATTGGTGACAACGGAAAAAGACGCCATACGTCTGCCAGATAGCTTTCGGATGAAGGTGATCACCTTGCCCGTGCGCCTGTCGATTACAAAGGGCGACGCGCTCAGCAAACAAGTGAAAAAAGCAGCGCCGCCCCCCGCTTAAAACGGGCGGCGGCTTGTTCGTAAAAAGGAAGGCTTAGCCTTCCAGCTCAGCCTCGATCAGCGCTTTGAGATCGTCATAGGGCTGATTGCGAATTGCAGTGCCGTTCAACACAAAGCTTGGAGTGGCTTCGACTTTGTCGGCGGTCGCGTTTTCCTGATACCAGGTCACCAGCGTCTGCGCCTTGGCTCCGTCCTGAAGGCAGGCGTCCAGCTGTTCACCTTCGATACCGGCCAGAAGACCGATTTTACGCAGCTCCGCTACGATCTCATTCGGGCCGCCAGCGCGGGCCCATTCTGATTGACCCTGGAACAACAGATCGGTGATGCCAAAGAACTTCTCGGGACCCGCACAACGCGCCATCATCGACGCCCACAGGCCGTAGCGGTCAAAAAAGACCTCACGGTAGACGAATTTCACCTTGCCGGTGTCGATGTAGTCTTCCTTGAGCTGCTTGTACCCACCGGCGTGAAACCGTGCGCAATGCGGGCAGGTATAGGACGCGTATTCGATCATGGTGATCGGAGCATCTTCGGCGCCCTGAACCATTTCAACGATGGTTGAGGTGTCGACCTCGGCTGCGTCTTGCGCATAGGCCGCGCTGACAAACGGCAGGGCAGACTGGCCCGCAACAGTGTTGATCCCAATAGAAGCAACAGTCAACGCTGCCGCGGTCAGGACTCCAGACATAAGACGGGACATATTTACCCTTTCCCTTGTGATTTCTGTTTGGTCAAAAAATTGCGCGCCAGGTTTTCCAGGGCCACGCGTAACTCATCGCTTTGGGCGCCATCCGCCACATCTTGGGCTTCGGTCACAACCTTTGGGTCGGCAGGACGCGCCGCAGGTTTGGAGGCTTTGGTCTCAAACGACACATGCCCATCAGCAAACCCGGTTGGCGCCGTCTGGGTGATACGAATTTTTGAAATGGCGTTATAGCCGTAAACCGCATTCACCCGCGCACGCAGCTGCTCCTTCTGCATCTCTAACATCGGGGCCTGCGCGCCGGTTGTAAGTACTGTCAACGTCGCCCCAAACGAGCCGCGTCCATATCCGACGTTCACCGGCCGCGCGATGGCAGCGATATCGCTGCCTACCGTCTCTTCCCAATGGGTCAGCAGGCGCGATACGGCAAAGCCACGCGTTTCACCCGCCTTGCGGATCTGCTCGTTCAAAACCGAGCCGGTGCGCTTGAACCCGCGCGTGGATGATCGTCTAAATGACATGACAGTGGTTTTGCTTGACCCTCCCCCCTAATGTAAAGAGCCATCAAACAAGAACCACCCCTTCGGCGCGACGAGGTATAAACTATGCGTGATGAAAAACCGGACTCTGGCGTGCTGAGCGATATCCTGCTGGCGTGGTATGATGTCCACGCCCGCGCGATGCCCTGGAGGACTGCACCCGCTGACCGCGCCGCAGGGGTCGTGCCGGATCCCTATCGCGTTTGGTTGAGCGAGGTGATGCTGCAACAGACCACCGTTGCCGCTGTCGTCGACTATTTTCAACGTTTTACCACCCGCTGGCCCACGGTCGCCGATCTGGCGGCGGCTCAAGATGACGATGTCATGGCTGAATGGGCGGGGTTGGGGTATTACGCTCGGGCGCGCAATTTGCTGAAATGCGCACGCGCAGTTGTCGCGGATCACGAGGGGCGCTTTCCGGACACATATGACGCCTTGCTGACCTTGCCCGGCATTGGCCCCTATACGGCGGCGGCAATTTCATCCATCGCATTTGACGCCCAAGAAACCGTGTTGGATGGCAATGTCGAACGCG
The DNA here is from genome assembly GCF_018678075.1 of Epibacterium ulvae. GTDB lineage: Bacteria > Pseudomonadota > Alphaproteobacteria > Rhodobacterales > Rhodobacteraceae > Epibacterium > Epibacterium ulvae_A. The sequence continues at coordinate 48,178 of NZ_JAHHIR010000025.1, forward strand.
TCATGGCGAGGATGTATGATATTCACGCGCCTCTTCCCGGTTCAAAACCAGAATTGAAATCACAGGCTGCGGCACTGACGCCTGCGATGCGCCCGGGGGACTACGCGCAGGCGGTGATGGACCTTGGCGCGACGATCTGCACACCAAAATCACCGGCCTGCGGGATTTGTCCCTGGCGCGCCCCTTGCCGCGCACGTGTGATGGGCACCGCAGCAGAGCTTCCCAAGAAGACGCCCAAAACGCCCAAACCCACCCGGCATGGTCATATCTATGTGGCCTGTACCTCCGATGGCAGGTGGCTGTTGGAGCGTCGCCCGGAAAAAGGGTTGCTGGGCGGCATGATGGGCTGGCCCGGGTCCGATTGGGCGGATGCGCCGGAGTCCGCGCCGCCGTTTGACGGTGACTGGCAACATTGCAGCGGTGAGGTGCGCCATACATTCACCCATTTCCATTTGATCCTGCAAGTCTACGTCGCGAGCGTTCCCGATGGGTTCAACCTGCAAGATCACCAAAGACTGGTTGAACGCCACCAGTTCAATCCAACCGATTTGCCCACTGTCATGCGCAAAGCCTTCAAAATTTGCCGCACGTCCGAGGTATTGGGATCATAACAAATCCGGTCTAAGCTCGCCGTCGAACGCGTGCCCAATATCGATGAGTGTCACATGTCATCCAACCTGCCCCTGTCTCATTGGCGAAGCGCCCTGCCGTTCTGGTTGTCGTTCCTGCTGATCCCGCTGATCTGGGTCTCTGCCTATGCAGGCGGGCTCTGGGTTCTGCTGCCTCCGCTGGTCACCTGGTATCTCTTTGCGGTTCTGGATGCGGTTTTGGGACTGAACACCAACAATGCAGACCCAAAAACAGAGGACACCGATCTGGGCTGGTATCGTCGTCTGACACTGGCTTGGCCGCCCGCGCAGTTTCTGACGTTGTTTGGCTTGATCGCCTATGTCTCAGGCTCGGACCATCTGGGCAATTGGGAGAAATTTGGCGTCTTCTTTGGAATGGGCATCCTGAGCGGTACAATTGGCATCAACTACAGCCACGAGCTGATGCATCAGAAAAACAAGGCGGAACGTTGGCTCGGCGATGCACTGTTGTCGATGGTGCTTTATTCGCATTTCCGGTCTGAACATCTGTTGGTGCATCATCGCTATGTGGGCACGCCACGCGACCCGGTGACGGCGCGATACAACGAAGGGTTCCACAGGTTTTACCCGCGTGTCCTGATCCAATGCTGGCGCTCTGCGTTTTCAGCTGAACGCGACATGCTGGCACGTAAGGCTCTGCCGTGGACACATCCACGCAATCCGTTCTTCCGCTATTGGGCGCTGCAGCTACTGATGCTGGCCCTCGCCTTCCTCTGTGGTGGCTGGATCGGCGTCGTGTTCTTTTTGATCCAAGCGGGCGTGGCCATCTGGCAGCTTGAGGTCATCAACTACGTCGAACACTATGGTCTGACCCGCGAACATCTGGGCGATGGGAAATACGAACATGTCAAACCACGTCATTCGTGGAATGCGTCGCACAAAGCGTCAAACTGGTTGTTGATCAACTTGCAACGCCACTCGGACCACCATTACAAACCCGATCGGCGTTTCCCTTTGCTGCAGACCTATGACACCGAAGAAGCGCCGCAACTGCCTTATGGCTATCCGATTATGGCGATGGCGGCGATGGTGCCCCCGGTCTGGCGACGCATGATGAACCCGCAGGTGCGCGCATGGCGGCAGCAGTTCTATCCCGACATTGCTGACTGGTCGCCCTACAACAAAGCTTCGAACCCTAAACCCCGGTGATCCTGCGTTATGAATAGGACCAGATGGTGATGGGCTCACGTATTCCACGCACAGTCTGGTGTTCAATGCGCGTGAACCCATCCAAAATATCGGTGGCACCGATCTCTGTAACAGAGGTTGCATAGGCGTCATCGCTGATCACGATCCTCGCCTTCAACACCCGCGTGAGTCCCTCTAACCGAGAGGCGACATTCACGGCCGTTCCGATGACCGCATATTCCAATCGGTTTGCCCCAATGTCACCCAGCAAAGTCTCCCCAAAATGCACGCCGACACCAATCACAATTGGCGCTTCGCCGCGCCGTTTACGATCGCTGTTCCACTCGGAAATATTGTCCTGCATCGCCCGCGCACAGGCGATTGCGTCACTGGCATCACGCGCTCCGGCGACCGGCGTGCCAAAGGTCGCCATTAAACCGTCACCCAGATATTTGTCCAGTGTCCCATTGTGGCGAAAAACCTCGCGCTCCATGCGTCCGTGAAATTCGCGCAGCAGAGTGATCACATCAAAAGGCCGCATCGCTTCGGACATGCCGGTAAAGCCGACAATATCCACAAACAAGATCGCGGTGTTCTGGCGTTTGACCTCTTTCAACGGATCATCGTTTTGCGACAACTGTGCTACTACGTTGGGTGAGAAATAGCGCGACAGGTTGGCCCGTTCGCGTTCCAGCGACGCATTGGACAGCAACAAGGCGTCAAATCTGCGGATCGAATATCCCAGTATGATCGCGGTCAGCAAAAAGACCATGACCTCCTGTATCCGCAGTGAAAGCATGAAACTGTTGGGGTCCATCAACTCCAGCATCCGCGGATAGTTCGCGAATGCCGCAAACACCACATCCTGAAACTGCGACGATGGTTCAGAGAAGTACCAGGCCAACGCCAGCGCCAGGAACCACAGCGCGCTTGTCCACGTGCCAATTGCCACCACGGTGCGCCAGGAATAGGCCATCGTCCCGGCGGCGAGAATGATGAAGAAATACAGGAAATTGTCGAAGCGGTAGCTGAACGCAATGGGCAGCTCTGCGGGACCAAACGGGTTTGGGAAAATCATCGCAATGGTCATCACCGCAAGATCGGCAAGGATCAAAAGCAGCTCAATCCGTGACTGCCCAACCCGTCCGAACCGGCGGATCAACAGGCCGTTCAGGCACAAAAGGCCAAGCAACGCGTGATAATAAAGAACGCCCCAATCAGGATAGATAAAGAACAGGAAGAGCGCCGTGGCAGCCATCGCAATCCATCGCGCTTTGACGGCCAGCTCTAATCCACGCCTTTTGTGTTCTTCCAACGCAGAGCGCGCATAGGCCTGTCCGCCACCGGTTGACGTATTGGACGTTACGTCGATCTTGGGCGCGGCGTCGGACCCATCAATTGAAACATCTACCATGAAATCACCATTCCCTCAGCGCTCAACTTAAGCCTTTGTCTGTGATCATGAACCCATGAAGGCAAAAAAACCCCGCCGAAGAGGCGGGGTCAGGTGTGGTGCTCCCTTCAAGAAGGGGCACCGGCGGTATTCTTTATCTGAGAAAAGGATCAGTTTTGCAGCTCAGCCCGAATTTGCTGGCGCAGGACATCGATCGGAACCGTTTTGCCTTCGCGTTTGAAACACCAGTAGGTCCAGCCGTTACAGCTTGGCGCGTTTTCAAGATGCGCACCGACCTGGTGGATCGACCCTTTGACGTTGTCACCAACCAATGTGCCGTCCGCGCGGACCTTTGCCTTGTGGCGGCGGTTCATTGAATAGAGTTCCTCACCGGGGCGCAGCAGACCACGTTCGACCAGCTGGCCAAAGGGAACACGTGGCTCGGCACGTTTGGACGCGGTGACTTGCAGCGCATCGCGGTCAAATTTCCGCACGCTCTCGATGCGTTTGCCCGCAACTTCGCGGTAGTTCTCTTCACGCTCGATGCCGATGAACTCACGTCCCAGCATCTTGGCCACGGCGCCCGTTGTACCGGTGCCAAAGAAGGGATCCAGCACCACGTCGCCAGGATTGGTGGCACCAATCAAAACACGATGCAGCAGGGATTCCGGTTTCTGAGTTGGGTGCGCTTTGTCGCCGTTTGCGTCCTTGAGCCGTTCATGGCCGGTGCAGATCGGCAGCACCCAATCTGAGCGCATCTGAATGCCTTCGTTCAGGGCTTTCAGCGCTTCATAGTTAAAGGTGTATTTCGCACCTTCCTTCTTGGACGCCCAGATCATCGTCTCATGCGCGTTGGTGAACCGTTTGCCGCGGAAATTCGGCATCGGGTTCGACTTGCGCCAGACCACATCATTCAGGATCCAATAGCCGGCGTCCTGCATCGCAGAACCGACACGGAAAATATTGTGGTAGGAGCCAATCACCCAGATCGAGCCATTGGGCTTTAGCAGGCGACGCGCCGCTTTCAACCAGGCTTTGGTGAATTGATCATAGGCCGCAAAGCTGGAAAATTGGTCCCAGTGATCATCTACCGCATCAACTTTGCTGTTGTCCGGGCGATGAAGCTGACCTTTGAGCTGCAAGTTATAGGGCGGATCTGCAAAAATCAGATCCACCGAGTTCGCCGGGAGACTGTTCATAACGTCGATACAGTCACCACCAATAATCGTGTTTAAAGGGAGCGCTGCCGCGCCCTTTTCGATGGTATTTGTCATTTTTTCTGCCTCAAACCACGGCGCATTTTTGCGCTCATTTTGGTTGCTCATAAGATGATTGAACAAAGATTCGAGGTCAATTTGTTTTTTATCAACAGGGGTCAGGCTTTACTCTTGATACAAGATCTTGTGTACGGGTTTAAAACTACGCCGATGATGTGGTGTCACACCCAGTGTCTTTAATGCATCACGGTGTTGTTGGGACGGGTACCCTGCATTCTTCTCCCATCCATATCCTGGAAACTGTTGCGCCAAATCCCCCATGATCCGATCGCGTTCTTCTTTGGCGACGATGGACGCGGCCGCGATGGACAAGGACTTTGCATCCCCTTTCACCACCGCTTCTGCGGGCAAATTCAATTCCTTAGGGATCAGATTTCCATCAATCAGCAGATAGTCCGGCGCCAGATCAAGACCGGCAACTGCACGTTCCATCGCCAGATGCGAGGCGCGCAGAATATTCAAATTATCAATTTCTTCGACAGTTGCATGGGCGATAGAAACCTCAGCTTTTTGCAAGATCTGCGTTTCAATTGCTGCGCGACGCTTGGGCGTCAGCTTTTTGGAGTCGTTCAGCCCTTGGGGTAGGTCTTCAAAATCGAGCACCACGGCGGCTGCAGTGACCGGTCCCGCCAACGGGCCACGGCCCACTTCGTCAACGCCAGCGATCCGAAGATAGCCACGCGCCTGGGCGGCCTCTTCCAATGTGAAATCAGGGTAATCCATCCCCCTTGGATGCCGCGAATTTGCACGCCTCGCAACACAGAAGGAAAGAGCGGGGTGCACACCCACTCTTTCCACTGCTCAAATCCAAGTCTTGATGAACCTCAATGGCTGGTAGAGATCAACGGTTCACCAAACGGTAACCATGTTTTTGCAGGCACCGGGTTCTATAGGCTGTGCGCTGCTTATAGCCATCGCGTATGGACAAGCGGCACTGACCCGGCAGGCTGTTCACGTAGCCATAGTTGCGTGACAGGCATCGTTGCGAAACCACCGTGCGGTTGCGGTTGTTTTGCGAAACAACTTTGGCGCAATGCGCTGGTAAGTCATATCTAGCCACCGACGACGGCAAGGGGCGCACACGGTTGTTGTGCTTGTCATGGCGGGTGTGCGTATTGCTACGGCTTCCTTGTGAATAGCTGTATTGGCCACGATTGCGATCTTTGCGTGCGTCGTTAACAGCCGCGCCAATCAGACCCAGCACAACCGCGCCTGCGATGAACTTCGCAACGTCTCCATCAGCACGTGCGGGGGCTGCGGAAAATCCGCTGACAACCAGTGAAAGGCCAAGGATCAATGCAATAAATTTGCGATGTGGTTGGGGACGGAAAATAGGTTTCATAGGTTCAGACCTTTTCTAGGTTGAGGCCAAGGCATGTGCCCTGTTGCTGAACCCACGATGGATGCACCCAGCAAAGACAGGCAATATCGACCCTTTGATATCGAATATCAGCGCATTCAAGCCTTTGAGGTTATTGAATATCAGCGACGCTCCGCGCATTGTGAGCCTATGTTGCAGAAAACCCTGATCCCCATTAGTGCAGCGCTTGCACTCACATTGGCCTCCCCGGTGTCAGCCGCGGAGTGCTATGCTGACTACAAGGCCAAAAAAGACAGCCCGCTGCGATTGCACTATGGTGTGGTGCAGTTGAAAGGACCCTGTAAGAAAGGTCCCGCAAAAAATGAAATCGCATCGCGAATTGCCTCTGATGGCTGGACACTTCTGAACGTTCTGTCGGTGTTTGGGCCGGACGGTTTGCAACAAAGGAAAGGCAATGCAGGCTCCTTCTATCTCCGTTTCTGAGGTTCGCAGCGTTGGCAGCCGCATCATCGCGGTTGGCATTGTCTCCATTGTTGCTCTGCTCGCGGTTGCAGGCACGTTGCTGTTGCTAACCCTGCCCGACGCAAATGCGTTTAACACCCAGGTCGAACGCCTGTTTGTCGAAAGCGATATGACGTCGCAGGCAGAGATCAAGCTGCTGGAAATCCTGGCCCAGTCCGGAACCGCATTCGCAGACACGCTTGGCAGTTACCGCATGGTGATCTTTGTGCTGTTGGTCTTTGCCACCGCCATGATGATCGCCGCGTTGGTTGTTCTGGCGATGCTGGTCACCCTGAACCGGCGCATGGCCCAGATCGAGCGTGATGGTATTCAGGTCAGCGAACTGCTGATCAGCAGAGACGAAAATATGGTCTACCTGAACAATATGGGCTTCAAACTGACCCCCGCCGCGATGGAGACATTGGCCGTCCTCGCCGAGGCGCGTCTGGACGGCGACGTTCTGTCCGGCGTTGAAATCGAATCCGTGATTTCAGGGCGCGACAGTGCCGATTGCGAGGAGGCCGCCGGTGCCACCAGGATCAAACGGCTGCGCGATACATTGGGAAATCAGATGGTCAGCGGGCTACTGGTAAAGAACATCGCCAAACGCGGCTATGTACTGGCCATTAGCAAAGATGTGATCCGGATGGTCTGACCGTAAAATTGCATCGCAATTCGCACTACAAGGCTGGAAAATGCGCTAAGGTGCACCCATATCTCGCCTATGGCGCTGCAGCAAAGGAAACGGCCGATGAACGTGCACGTCCAACCCGATAGGGGCGGTTATGGTATTCTTGTCGAAGACCTCCCCCATCCCGTCTATGTCCGATACGAAGGTGAGCTGCTTGCGCAAAGCGGCCGCGCCAAGGTGATGTTTGAAACCCGCAACGCGCCGTCGATCTATTTACCGGTCGATGATCTGAAGGCGTCGCTGGTTCAAAATGACGGTCTGCGCACCTTTTGCCCGTTTAAAGGCACCGCGCGGTATTACGATCTGGATACGCGCAACGGCTCGCTGGATAATGTCGCTTGGACCTATGATTGCCCCTTCCCCGAGGTTGAGGGGATCGAACGGTTTGTCAGCTTTGGCCAAAACGAAGGTCTGGAAATTGACTCCGGCAAGAATGAGATTCTGGCGCCGTCCTACGCCAACATCTCGGGCCCGCTGGTGGATTGGTTGCTGCGCGAGGCTTCGTTCATCCCCTCGCCCGAAGAATTCACCCGCGCCTTTTCACATAAGCTGATCAGCCAAGGTGTGGCCCTGTCGCGCCTGTCTGTGATGGCGTGGTCTCTGCATCCGATGATCGCCGGTAAGAACTTCATCTGGTCCAAGGCCGAAGACGAAGTGAAGGTGCACACGCCATCCTATGAGATCTACGATGAACCCGCCTATCACAACAGCCCGATCCGGCATGTGTCCAAAGGGCTGGGTGGCGTGCGTCATAGGCTGAACGAAGATTCCGATATCGCGGCCTTCCCCATCCTCGAAGATCTGCAACGCGCGGGCGCGACCGACTATGTTGCGATGCCGCTGCCGTTTTCAGATGGGCGTATCAACGTGATGACCGTGGCGACCGACCACCCGGATGGGTTCAGTACGTCTGATTTGGGTCTGATCTTTGAATGCTCCGCCGTCATCGCGCGATACTACGAGGTGTTCGCCCAACGCGACAACGCAAAATCGCTGCTGGAAACATATGTCGGGAAACGATCAGGATCACGCGTGCTGGGCGGCGAAATACGCCGTGGCGACGGGGATGAAATCGACGCGGCCATTATGTTCTGCGACCTGCGCCGCTCAACTCGATTGCAGGAAACGCTGGGCCGCAAAGCCTATATCAAACTGCTCAACCGTTTCTTTGAGAGTACCTCTGATATTGTGCACGCCCATGGTGGCGAAGTGCTGAAATTCATCGGCGACGCTGTTCTGGCGGTCTTTCCCGCTGGCGATGATGCCGATCACGCCCGAAAACAGGCAATCATTGCCGCCCGTGAAAGCACGCTGGCCTTAACCGATATGCGCGATGAGGTTGAAGTTGCCGATCTGGACTGTGCCATTGGCGTCGCCTTTGGTTCAGTCACCTATGGCAATATAGGCTCACGCGAGCGGTTGGATTTCACCGTTGTTGGACAGGCCGCCAATATTGCCGCGCGTTTGGGTGACTATGGCAAAACAATCGGCGCGCAGATCGTCGTGAGCCGCAACAGCCTGTGCCACACCTGCACTGCGCATTCCTTGGGGGATCTGGTGCTCCACAATGTCGGAAAATCTGTGGAAGCCTATGTGGTTCCTCTGTCAGAACCGAGCTGCACCTAACTGGAACAGCTCGGTCAATACCGCGTGTCTAGGCAGATCAGTGTGACAGAACCCAAATGCCCAGCGCAATGAACACGGCTAGGAACACGGTCAGCGTCACAATCAGCCCAACGGATGAACCGCCGACGGTGCGCAGCTCTTGTATGGATGTCTTCATGCCCACGGCCGCAACCGCAGTCACCAGACAGGCGCGGGAGATCTGATCGGCGACGTTCGCCACGACCTCGGGCAACAGATGTGCAGAATTCAATGCGGCCAGGGCCAGAAACGCCAGGATAAACCCCGGAACTAGCGGCGGTTTTTCACCGATCTCCGTCTCATTGCGCAACAAGAGCGCGCCGATGAAAACAACGGGCGCCAGCATCGTCACTCGGAACAGTTTGACCAAGGTCGCGGCGTCGCCGGTCGCATCAGACATGGAAAACCCAGCGCCAACCACCTGGGCGACGTCATGAATTGTCCCGCCGAGGAAAACACCAGCCTGATTGGTATCAAATCCCAAGGCGGTCGCAATCACGGGGTAGACGATCATTGCAACGGTTGAGGCGACAGTGACGCAGACCACGGTAAAGGTCAGGTCCGACTCGCTTTTGTCATGTTTGGGCAGCAAGCTCGCGATCGCCATCGCCGCTGAGGCGCCACAGATGGCAACCGCGCCGCCTGCAAGAAACCCAAAGGCCCGGCTGCGCGAAAAAACCGACGACAGCGCAATGCCAAGCAAGATGGTCGCAGCCACGCCAATGGTGATCAAAACGGCATATGTCGGCCCCATCCCAATCAACAGATCAAGGCTCACCCGCACGCCAAGCAGGGCAACACCGACTCGCAACACCGTGCGGGACGCATAGTTGATGCCAACGGATGTTTTCTGCTCAGATGAGAGAAATTGGAACGGGATACCCAGCAAGATCGCCATCAACATCACAGGCGCGCCGTAATGATCCGACAGAAATTGCGCGGCCATGGCGACCAAGGCCGCCATGAAAAGGCCCGGCCCGATCTCTCGGACCTGGTTCATGGTTAGTAGCATGCTAGTCCATTGTCCTTGCGGAAAAGATAGGTGGCGGATGGAGCAACGGACAGGCGAATGGTGTCCCCAATACGGGTGTCCGTCTGTCCGGCTTGATGCACGGTGACTGACTGACCATTCCCCAAACTCCCAAACATATAGCTTTCGGATCCCAGTTGCTCGACTTCGGCGACAGTCATCTTCAAAACGCCATTCTGGTCAATCACCAAATCACGGGGACGCACCCCCAGTTCCACGGCATCGCCAGTGGCAACACCGGCACGCGGCCCATCGAGCGCGATCAAAGTATCGTCGCTTAAGCGCACCCCGTTGTCGGCGATCACACCGTCGACAAAATTCATCGCAGGCGAGCCGATAAAACCCGCTACAAAGCGGTTCTTGGGCGCATTGAACAGATCCAGCGGGGTGCCGAATTGTTCGACTTTGCCCGCCCGCAGAACTGCGATCTTGTCTGCCATTGTCATTGCTTCAACCTGATCATGGGTCACATAGATCATGGTATTGCCCAGGCGCCGGTGCAGGTTCGCAATCTCACGACGCATGTTGACCCGCAGTTCAGCATCCAAATTGGACAAAGGTTCATCAAACAAAAAGACCTTTGGCTCGCGCACAACCGCACGCCCGATGGCCACCCGTTGTCGTTGCCCACCTGACAGTTGGCCAGGACGGCGATCCAGGTAATCTTCGATCTGCAGCATCCGCGCCGCTTCGGTGACGCGTTTGTCGATCTCTGCCTTTGGGGTGTTGAGGTTCTCGAGCCCAAAGCTGAGGTTTTTGCGCACCGACATATGCGGATAAAGCGCGTAGGATTGGAACACCATCGCCAACCCGCGCTGCGCGGCAGGCACGTGGTTAACCACCTCACCATCAATGCAGACATCGCCGTCAGTGATGGATTCCAGACCGGAAATCATCCGCAATAGGGTCGATTTTCCGCACCCCGATGGGCCCACAAAGACACAAAACTCACCCGAGGCGATTTCCATGTCGATCCCATGGACCACTTCGACCGCACCGTAGTGTTTTACAACTTTTGAGAGGACAAGATTTGTCATTATTTTAGCCCCGTATTGGCGATGCCGGTGGTGATGTACTTCTGCAAGAACACAAAGACGAGCGTGGATGGAACCAAGCTGACCATTGTCATCGCAAGCCGATAATGTTCCTGGCTCAGATGTTCGCCGCGGAATTCCAGCAGGCAAAGCTGGATCGTATAGGCATCTTTTGTGGTAGCGATAGCCACCAGTGGTAGGATCAAGTCGTTCCAACGCCAGATCACCGACAGGATGGCCAATGCAGCGATGGCGGGCAGCGCCAGCGGAAGCACAATCCTCCAGTACACTTTCCACTCGCTTGCCGCATCCATACGCGCGGCTTCGATCAGCTCATCAGGGATCGACAACATATATTGGCGCAACAGGAACACACCGGTTGGCGTCGCCGCGCCGGGGATGATGACCCCCCAAATCGACCCCGACAGGCCCGTGGCATAGACCGCTTTGAACACCCCGACCAAGGTGATGGTGGGCGGCACCATTAGCGTCGCAAGGATCACGATGAAAAATGCCACCTGACCGCGGAATTTGTATTTGGCCAGTGAAAACGCGGCCATTGAGTTCACGAGCAGCGTCAAAACCGTTGCGATGACTGTCACGAGAACCGAGTTGGTAAAGCAAGTCGCAAAATTCACGTTCAAGCCAAAGGCCTGGCCCGTGATTGGATCGGTAAAGTTCTCCCAGGACGGGTCAAAGATGCGGCGCATGGTCACCGAATTGGTATCCAGACGCACCACCTTGTCGGTGCGATTGTCGACGTAGCGTGCGGGCGTGAAGTCACGCGTTGCTTTGAAATTTGAAATCCCAAACAGCGTTTCGTCCCCCGTCACAGGATCCGGCGCGGTGACCTGGATCTGCAGCGACACGCGCGCAGGTTCATAAGGCGCCAGGTTCAAGTATTCCGACAGCAGACGTGCCTGTTCATCGTCCAACTGGGCCAGAACGCCTTCCACATCATTTTCAGCCTTTGCGCTGACGGACATGGACGGATATCGCAGCAACCACTCGGGCAGGCCTTGTTCGGCTATCAAGTCGCGCACCAGCTGTGGCACTTGATTAAGATGCGAGCGCAGAGCGTAGAGATCACGCCCCTCGTGTTGGCTCAGGAAACCAGGTAGATCCTGTTCGGCTTTCTCCGCATCCGACAGATCATCCCAGCCCAGAACCCATTGCGGCAGATCCGGGATAAAGAAGATCTGTTTACCGTCCGGGGAGGACACGGTTGCACGGGCCACTTGTTCAAAAGAGGACGGCAACAGGGAGAGGTCTTGTTTTTCCAGTTGCGACGACGATTTGAGCGAATTGAGCGCCAGCCAAGAGACGGGCAACAAGATCAGCAATACGCCGGTCAGCAGATAAGCATAGGTCAGATAGTCGAGCCAATTCGCCCGCTGCCCTCCTGCTTTGCGGGTTAGAAAGGTTGTTACTGCGTTCATGGTTTGCTCGATTTCGAAGAAAAGTAGACCTGCATCAACGACAGGAAGATCAGCACAACGGCGACCAACAGCGACGCCATCGCCGCAATGCCCAACCCATTTGCAGTCGGTTGTCCGCGCAGGCCCGAGGTTTCAAAAATATAGGCAACCAGCGACGACCAGCGCACCGACATTGCATAAAGCTCTTCAAACGCTTGAAACGCCTTGATTAGGGACAAAACAGTGACCACCAACAGGGTCGGCGCCAACAATGGAATGGTGATCCGCGTCAACTGTCGCCACGCAGGTGTGCCATCCATTTCCGCCGCCTCGTAAACATCACGTGGAATGGCCTGCAATCCGGCCAACAGGATCAGCATGTAGAACCCAAGGTGCGCCCAGGTGTAGACAAAGACCGACCAGAACATGGTCCAGGACGGATCAGTCAGCCATTGGATCGGCTCTTGTATCCAGCCCCAGCTGAGCAACGTCTGTGATAAGACACCCTGACGTTTCAGAATAAGCGACCAAAGAAACCCAACCACAACGGGCGACAGCATAACGGGGTAAAAGAACACTGCCCGCCAAAACCCACGCGCCACGATTTTTCGGTTCAGCGCAAGGGCCGAGATCAACGCGAGCGCGATCATAACCGGGACCTGGAACACCACAAAAGTCGCGGTGCTATAGACGGACGCGAGGAACTTGTCGTCCTCTAGGTTTGGTGCACCGGTGTCGATCTGCGTCTCAGCCAGCAAACGGTGCAGGTTATCAAGCCCTGCCCAACCCCGATCGCTGAACAGGATCGACTGCCCTTCGGTGACGGAAAACCCAAAGTTGATGAACATGGGCGCAAAGGTAAACGCGCCAAAGATCAAGATGTTGGGCAAGAGAAAGAGATAGGGAAGCCCCGTGGAGCCGCTCAGCCGTTGTGTCAGTTCAATCGGCCATCCCACCACGCTTACAACGCGATCCCACAGGGGGCCGGTCGGGCGCAAAAGCGCCCAGCCGATTGTCAGATAGACCAGCAGATAAAGCGGCCAGGGAGCACCCGCAAAAGCGGCGTTAAGCGCCTCAGTCATACGAATGCCTCCGGCGTTTTATTCTGCAATTTTCGCGGCAACATCCGCGTCGATTGCTGCAAGCGCGTCATCAAGTGACATCTCACCGGTGATAGCTTTGGTGATGTAGTCCGGCACCACGCCATAGATGACAAAGTTCTTGGCATAACCTTGGAACGTGTAGGCTTGCGATGTGGTACGCGCCGCGGTGCCTGCATTGGCCGCAAACACAGACAGAGCTGCTGCTACCGCCGGGGATGCATCCGCATAATCGATGCCAGATTCCTGCAAGGCCTGATGCGCAGTGATGTTCTTGGTCTGCGCCGCAAAGGTCGCGGCGTTTTCAGCCGCCGCCAGGAAATCGATCAACGCTGCTGCGGCTTCCGGTGATTTGGTTGATTTGAACGCCACAACCGCAGCACCGCCGGGCATCGCGCCGCAGCCACCATCGCCACAGGGCGCGGGGACGGCTTTCCAGTCAAAATCGGTGATGTTGTCCGCGTAGCTGTTGATCATCCACGAGCCGGACATATGCATGGCCACTTCGCCCGATTGGAACAGAGGCGCTGCGTTGCGATACTGGGTGCCCTCACCCGCTGGCCAGCCCTCGGCCGGCATCAGCCCGCTTTCGTGCCATCCAACAAAGACTTCGGCAAAGTTGCGGAACCCGTCGTCGACCAGGATCGGATTGCCCGCGTCATCAAAGAATTTTGCACCATAGCTAAACGCCGGGCCCGCCCAACGGTGCGCAGTGCGGTCCATCGCCAAACCGGCAGTAATACCAGTGTTGTCTTTGACCTCCAGCAACGCCGTCGCCCAGTCGTCCCAGGTCGCGCCATCGCCGGGCATATCCACGCCTGCGTCTTCAAACAGTGAGACGTTTACATAAGGACCGGTCACGGTCAGCTGAGTCATCCAGCCATAGATCCCCTGATCGTCACCACCGGGTGCGCGGAACCATGGCAAGGTCGCGCCATAGGATGCATTCCAAGTGTCAGCATCCACATAGGGAGTCAGATCAAGATAATATTGGTTCAAACCACCCAGATTGGTGACCCGTGCCACATCGGGGGCTGCGTCCGTTTGCAGCTGATTTTCCAGCTGGTCGCGAATGACGTCATAACCAACGGTCTGCAGTTTGACGGTATGGCCCGTTGCCTCGGTAAATGCAGGCAGCATCTCTGCGATGACATCGCATTCGGTTGCATCCTGATAACACAGGAAATTCACCTCATCCGCTGACGCGGAATAAGCACCCGCCATCAGCACAATCAACAGACCTGTCGACGTGAACAGTTGTTTCATATTTTCCTCCCTTGAATCTTAACCGGGCCCCACATGACCCGTCACATATTACCGTTCAGAACACCTGCCCCCTCCACTGGGCTTATTGGGCCTGAAACGTACTCATCTTTCCTTTGAAGAAGCCAAGCGCGTCACCGGTATCCCGCATGGTGACACGTAAAACGCGTCCGACAACTATTTCGTGGTCTCCTCCGTCATAAATTGCATGGCGACTACATTCGAAACGGGCCAGACATCCCTCCAGAACCGGCACGCCCTCGGCGTTTTGGGCCACGTCCAATTTGGACAGGGCTGACATGTCCTTGGCCACATCCCAGCACAGATCACTTTGTTCCGTCGAAAGCACGTGAACCGCGAAATACTCTGCCTCGACAAAATATGGGAATCGACGCGAGGCCTTTTGCGGTGACCACAGAACCAATGGCGGATCGATGGAGACTGACGAAAAACTATTGGCGGTGATTGCGACGGGGCCCTCATTGGACCCTACGGTCACGACGGTGACACCCGTTGCAAACCGACCAAAAGCATCGCGCAGGTTGCGCGCATTGCTCGCATCAGGCTCGAATTGCTGCATGTTATCCAATGAGGCCAGCATCCCTATGCAACCTCATGACCAAGTGCCGCTTCATAGAGCGAGAACCAGGTTGGCCGGTCCAGCTCAACCCGCAGTGCATCCGAAATGGAGGCAATTCGGTCGAGGTTATTGGTGCCCATCACCGGCAAGATATGCGCCGGGTGTCGCAACAAAAAAGCCACGGCAACGGCCGCGCGATCAACACCTTGTTCGGTCGCGATCTTGTCCAAATGCTGCGCCAACTGCCCGTTGCCGGTCATCAGCGATCCACCACCCAGCGGTGACCACGCCATGATCGGCTGGCGGTGATGTTGGTGAAAAGCCACATCACCATTGGTAAACGGGGTGATTTCCGACAGCGAAACTTCCATCTGGTTGGTGACCAGTTTCGACGACATCCCTGATTGCAGCAATTGCCAATCCCAGGGGCGGAAATTGGAGACGCCAACCGCGCGGACCTTACCGCTGGCAATCACATCGTCCAGCGCTTTGCCGGTCTCTGCGTGATCCATCAAGGGGTCGGGACGGTGGATCAGCAAAAGGTCGACGTGATCGATCTGCATTGCCTGCAAAGACAGGTCTACAGATTTGAAAATATGCGCGCGTGAGGTGTCGTAATACTTCACCGGCGCATCCGCATAACGTCCACATGGCGCAACGATGTCACATTTGGTGACAACCTCAATCCGGTCGCGCAGTGCAGGATTTGCGCCCAGCGCAGCACCCAGAACGGCCTCGGCCCCATAATCGCCATAGATATCCGCCTGGTCAAAGGTGGTGATCCCCTGTTCCAGGCAGGTGTTGATTTTGGCCTCAACATGGGCAGGCGATGTATCTTTATCGTCAGCCAAACGCCACATGCCATAGATCAAGCGGCTAAAAGACAGGTCCGGGGTGAGTGTGACACGCGGCATCATTAGCGACGTTCTCCGTTTCCAAGAGGTGTAGCAGGCGTTGATGTGGGCACCCGGCCGTAGGCATGCGGCAACGAGCATGTGTTCATCTGCGGAAGGACACGTTGGCCGAAATGTTCTGCCTCGTCCAGATGTGGATAGCCGGACAAGATAAAGGCGCGAATGCCCATCTTTTTGTAGGCCTCCAATTTGCTGAGGACCTGATCAGTCGATCCAACCAAGGCAGCCCCACATCCGGACCGCGCACGACCAACACCGGTCCACAGGTTTGGTTCGATATAGCCGTCGTCATCAGCGATATCGCGGTTCTTGGCCTGATGGCTCACCCCCAGCGATTTTGCATCCAACGCGCGATTGCGGATGGCATCGCCCTGGCCATCATCCAGTTTAGAGACGATATAGTCGGCGTATTCACGGGCCTCGGCCTCGGTGTCGCGTACAATCACGTGAACCCGCAGGCCATAATCCAGCGTGCGGTTATGCCGCTCGGCCACAGCGTTCACTGCCTTCATCCGGCCTTCCAGCTCGTCCATCTTTTCCGGCCACATCAGGTAGACATCGCAATGTTCGCCGCACAGCTCCAACGCGTCTGGCGAGTAGCCACCAAAATACAACAACGGCCCGCCGGTTTGATACGGGCGTACGGGATCCGTTGTCAGGCCGGTGAAGTTATAAACCTCGCCGGAATGATTGATCTCATCCTTGGTCCAGGCCTGTTTTAGGATCTCCACCACTTCGCGAGACCGTTGATATCGGAAACTGCTCTCAGCCTTTTCACCTGGAAAATCAGACGAGATGATGTTGACCGTCAAGCGCCCGTTCAGCATGTGATCCAGCGTTGAAATGGTACGCGCCAACATGATCGGCTGCATCTCACCACAGCGCACGGCCGCCAGCATGTTGATGTCGGATGTGATCGGCGCACAGCCGGCCACAAAGCTCAGCGTGTCTTGTCCCACCTGATAAGACGATGGGCACAGGATGTTGCGAAACCCCTGCGCTTCGGCGGTTTTTACGATTTGCGAGCAATGCTCCCACGATGACCGCAGCTTTCCATCGGGTACGCCCAGGAACTGGTAGTCATCGGAGCAAAGCGCGGCGAACCACGAGACCTCTACTGCGTCCAATCCCTCGGATGTAATAGGTACGACACCCATGACCAATTCCTCCTGTTTGCTCGACGTCCGGTGCGGCTCTCCCCCTAGAAACCGCTTGACTTTCTCTATCGGTAACAGTGTCTTCCATATGGATCAATAGTGCATCAATTTACCGGAAAGCACATAGAAAACGCAATGTCACAAACCATCTACGAAAGACGTTCAACGACTTCGGCTTTGCCCATCTACGTACAAATCAGCGAAGTTCTGATCCGCGAGATTGCGTCTGGCCGTCTGATTGATGGCACCTGTTTGCCTCCGGAACGTGAGCTGGCGAAACAGCATTTCACAACCGTTCGAACCCTGCGAAAAGCGCTCGAAATCGTAGAAGAAAAAGGCCTGATCGAACGTGTTCACGGCTCGGGAAACTACGTCCGTTCAAGCACTGCAGTCGAGAGCATCTATTCGATGTTCCGTCTGGAACTCACAACCGGTGGCGGTCTGCCGACGGCGCATGTCCTTTCGGTCGACGCGTTGGAAAAACCCAGCACGCTGCCAGAATTCGGCACCTCAAACCGAGGTACGCGCATTCGCCGTCTCAGGTATCTCAATCGGATTCCAATCGCGGTCGAAGAGATCTGGCTCGACGAATCAGTTGGTCGAATCGATCCAAACACGTTGTCGGATTCGCTTTATCGCTACTACAAAATGCAGTTGGGATTCTGGATCTCACGTGCCGAAGATTCCGTTGGCGTTGACGGCGTGCCCGAATGGGCGCCCGACGATTTCCCTCCCCCCGCACATACACCTGTCGGCTACATCGAGCGGTTCAGCCACTCGGATCAGGTCGGCACTGTTGAATATTCTAAAACCTGGTTTGACCACACATCAACGCGCTACGTCCAGCGGCTAAAATAGGGAGAGAGCATGTCAACCACCACCCATTACGGTATCATCGGCTGCGGCATGATGGGACAAGAGCACCTGCGCAATATCGCTTTGCTGCCAAGTACCTGCGTCTCGGCCATCTTTGAACCCAATGCAGAAATGCGCGCGACGTCCGCAAATTTCGCCGCCGCCGCCAAATTTGTGGACAGCATCGATGCACTGCTTGCGGTGCCAGATCTAGACTGCATCCTGATCGCCAGCCCCAATTTCCGGCACATAGAACAGCTTCAAACCATTGCAAAAAAACGCCCTGTGCCGATCTTGGTGGAAAAACCGCTGTTCACCGACATCGAACAGCTCACTGAGCTGGATGCGTTTATCAAAACCTACCCGGCCCCGGTCTGGGTCGCGATGGAGTACCGTTACATGCCCCCCGTGGCTGCGATGCTCGAGTGCGTCGAGGCGGCAACAGGCGGGATCAAGATGCTGACCATCCGCGAACATCGGTTCCCCTTCTTGGAAAAGGTCGGCGACTGGAACCGGTTCAACCGCTACACCGGCGGCACGTTTGTCGAGAAATGCTGCCACTTCTTCGATTTGATGCGTCTGGCCATTGGAACCGAGCCGGTGCGTGTCATGGCATCGGGCGGTCAGGATGCGAACCACCTTGACGAAACCTACCAGGGCGACACACCAGATATCCTCGACAATGGTTATGTGATTGTGGATTTCGACAATGGCACCCGCGCGATGCTCGAACTGTGCATGTTCGCCGAAGGGGCGCGGTATCAGGAAGAGATTTCCGCCGTTGGACCAACTGGCAAAGTAGAAGCGCTGGTGCCTGGCCCCGGTCGGTTTTGGCCCGAACATCTGGGCGCGCCGCCCGTGCCCCAATTGATTGTCAGCCCACGTCACGCCAAAGGACCCGAACTGCGCGAAATCCCGGTTGATCCAGAACTACTGGAAGCCGGTGATCACAATGGATCGACGTTCTATCAGCACCAAAAGTTCCTCGAACTGGTTCGTGGTGAACGGAATGCCCCCGAGGTCAGCCTGCATGATGGGAAATTGGCCGTTCTCATGGGGATGGCGGCCCAAACATCCATGAAAGAGGGCCGCGCGGTTTCGATTTCCGAGCTGACGTAGACAGCTTCCTGTTTTGACCGGGCACTTGGGGTTCATTTGATCCAAGAGCCCGGTCAAAACATCAATTCAGTCGAGATGTTCCCGCAAAGATCCGCTTGCGCAGGCAGCCGAGTATAAAAGCCAAGGCAACAGGTTGCATTTCTTCTGCTTTCCGCAATCGACATAAAAGCATTCTCATGATGCTTTTGCCCTTGCAGAGCCTCCAGACTCGCCGTATACGCCCTCCTCACGACATCTGTGCCCAGATGGCGGAATTGGTAGACGCGCTAGCTTCAGGTGCTAGTGTCCTTATGGACGTGGAGGTTCGAGTCCTCTTCTGGGCACCATTTACCCCTCAAAATTTGTTCTATTTCTGCTTTTGTTGAGTTCAACAGAAGAAATGCCTATGTCGGTCCTTGGTGAATAGATTGGCACGCACGAGGACAGATCATTTGGCAAATTTTCTATACAAAAACGATCTTCCCGATGATCTCGACCTTGGCCCCGTGGTTGCCATTGATTGCGAAACAATGGGCCTCAATCCGCTGCGTGATCGCCTTTGCGTGGTTCAGTTGTCCGGAGGCGACGGCAACGCACATGTCATTCAAATCCAAAAGGGTCAGCACGAGGCCCCGAACATCGCCCGGGTATTGGCAGATGACGATGTGCTGAAACTCTTTCACTTTGGGCGTTTTGACATTGCGGCGTTGCTTAACGCCTTTGGTGTTCTTGCCGCGCCAGTCTACTGCACAAAGATCGCCAGCCGTCTAGTGCGCACCTACACCGACCGTCACGGGCTTAAGAACCTGACCCAAGAGCTCCTCGGGATCGACATCTCGAAACAACAACAGATGAGCGATTGGGGCGCCGAAACACTCACAAAAGCGCAGCTAGATTACGCTGCATCAGACGTGTTGTACCTACATAAGTTGAAATCTGCACTAGATCTGCGGCTGGAGCGCGAAGGGCGTTGCGATTTGGCAAAATCTTGCTTTGAATTCTTGCCAACACGGGCCAAACTGGATTTGGCAGGCTGGCCTGATACTGATATTTTTGCGCATTCCTAAAAAATTGTGAGCCCTCATGGACCGCCACACACGGATTATTGCGCTGCTCAAGGTCATCTTGCCTCTGACTGCGCTCGCCCTTCTATCGACCGTGTTTCTCGTCTCGCGTGGAAGCGAGCAGGATGCTGCTATTCCCTTTGCGCAAAAAGAAATCGAGGAGCGGATGCGCGGCCAGCAAGTCACGCGCCCGTTCTTTGCGGGTAGCACCCCAAACGGTGACGAGATTCTGGTAAGCGCTGACAAAGCGCGCGTTGAAGATTCCGAGACAGGCCCGACGACCCAAGCCTTGTCGGGTATCATGCGCCTCGCCGATGGTGGCCATATCTCGCTCAAATCTGAAACCGGCTCACTCAGCTCCGATATGGAAATCGCCCATTTTCGACAAAAGGTCGTTGTGGAAACGGATGATGGCCTGAGGGTTGAAACGGAGCTGCTGGATGCGCATCTGAACGCAATCGCTGCCGAGGCGCCCGAGACGGTTGAAGCCACCAGCCCTCTTGGTCATTTAATCGCAGGTTCAATGCACATAAAAACGGAATCGCAAGGCAGTGAGGTTCATATACTGTTCAACAAGGGCGTAAAATTGGTATACGAGCCCCAGACTTCAGAAAGATAACTCAATATGTTCCTGCGCCACTTTTTCATCGCCTTGATGGTCATAACTCTGCCCACATTTGCTGCGGCGCAGGGAACAATTGCATTTGGCTCTGTCAAAACCGACCCCGGCGCACCGGTTGAGGTCTCGGCAGAAAACCTCGAGGTCAATCAGACCGATGGTTCTGCCCGCTTCACCGGCAACGTCGTGATCATCCAAGGCGTCATGCGTCTGTCGGCTGACATCGTGCATGTGACCTACAAAACCGGTGATGATCAGCAAAAGACTGGCATTGAAAGCCTGAATGCTTCTGGTGACGTGATTTTGGTCAACGGACCCGACGCGGCTGAGGCTAACACGGCCGAATACAATATTGATTCCGGCACGATCACTATGACGGGCAACGTCTTGTTGACCCAGGGCGCTGCGGTGCTGACCTCAAACAAAATGGTGGTGAATCTTACCAGTGGCACGGCCGAAATGGCGGGTCGTGTAAAAACAATTTTGAACCCGAACGGAAACTGATGGCACGCCCCGAACTGACTGTGACCGAAGGCTCGTCTGGGCTGCGAATTGAAAAGCTACGTAAATCCTACCGCAACCGGGTTGTCATTCGCGACGTCACCCTGTCGTTAGATCGTGGCGAAGTGGTTGCGCTCTTGGGACCAAACGGTTCGGGCAAGACAACCACTTTCTATTCGATTGCCGGTCTTGTCTTTCCAGAAGGCGGGGCTGTGTCTATCGACGGTCAGAACGTAACGTCACTGCCCATGTACCGCCGCGCCCGGCTGGGTATTGGGTATTTGCCACAAGAGATGTCGATCTTTCGCGGGCTTTCCGTTGAAGACAACATCTTGGCCGTGCTCGATATTTCGGAAAAACACACCCACAAACGACGCGAACGCCTAGAAGAGCTGTTGTCAGATTTCTCGATCGAACATCTGCGTCGCGCGCCTGCGTTGGCCTTGTCCGGCGGGGAACGCCGCCGGGTTGAGATCGCGCGCTGCCTTGCCGCCAATCCAAGTTATCTATTGCTCGACGAGCCCTTTGCCGGGGTGGACCCGATCAGCGTTGGCGATATTCGCCACCTGGTTGCCGATCTCAAAAAACGTGGTATTGGCGTTTTGATTACCGACCATAACGTGCGGGAAACGTTGGAAATTGTGGATCGCGCCTACATCTTGCATGATGGTCGGGTTTTGATGTCCGGCAGCCCTGAAGAAGTTGTCGAAAACGAAAACGTCCGCCGCGTTTACCTGGGCGACAGCTTTCGCATCTCCTAACCGCAAAGACTTCGGCAAATCGACGCAACTACCCGCAAGATCGCCGCCTAGGTCTGGGCGATTTTAGGTTTGCCATTGACTCTCCACCGCCTTTGTCATCGAATTGTTTCATGGCACAGATGCAATCCTTTGCAGCAAATCGGACAGCCTTGTTCCCAGGGCCTGATCTTCTGCAATCCGATATCTGGTCGTACACACCAATCTAAAGTTCGGTTCAAATCTCTGGTTGCGCACGCGACCGGGCCGTTCTGACGAGCAATGAGCAAGGAGATCCCATGCGTTACAAAATCAGCGGAAAACAGATCGACATCGGCGAAGCTCTGCAATTTCACGTGCAGTCTGAGTTAGGTGAAGTTGTTGCCAAGTATGCTGAGCGACCTACGGACGCATCAGTGGTGTTTTCACGTTCTGCGCATGAATATGTGTGCGAGGCCACTGTGCATCTTTCGACCGGGCTGACCGCACAGGCCAAGGCGCATGCCACTGAAATCTATAGCGCTTTTGATAAATGCAATGAGAAGATGGAAAAACAGCTGCGCCGGTACAAGCGCCGCCTCAAAGACCATCATCGCGAAAGAAGCGAACCAGTTGAACTTTCGGGAGCCGCGTCATATATCTTGGCTTCGGAATCGGCTGAGCATGAAGCGGAACCAGAATCTTTGCAACCCATTATCGTTGCGGAGATGGAGACCAAGATTCAGTCTTTGTCTGTTGGTGAAGCGGTGATGCAAATGGAGCTTACGGGTTCGCCTGTGTTGATTTTCCGAAACGAAAACAAAGACGGTCTAAACGTTGTGTACCGCCGCGAAGACGGCAATATCGGCTGGATCGACCCGTAAAAACGGCTAAACGGGCCGAATTAGGCACCTGAGCGGAGCAAGCCAAATGCAAATTTCCAAGATCCTCAGACAAGAGGCGGTGCGGGTTATTGGCTCCACCTCAAGCAAGAAGCGTTTGTTTCAGGAAATCGCGGACGTCGCGCATACAAACTATGGCTTGCCTGCTGAAAAAACGGTCGAGGCGTTGCTGGAACGTGAAAGCCTCGGCCCAACCGGTGTCGGACACGGCGTTGCCTTGCCACATGCTCGTCTGGATGGCCTGACTGATGTGGTTGGCGTGTTTATGATTTTAGAAAAGCCGCTCGATTTTGGCGCGGTGGATCGCCAGCCTGTCGACATCGTCTTTGCACTGTTCGCGCCTGAAAGCGCCGGTGTTGACCACCTCAAGGCGCTCGCCTTGGTGTCGCGTACGTTGCGTGAACAGAGCTATTGCACCAAGCTGCGTTCGAACCCTGATGCAAACACGCTCTATACGATTTTGACCGAGAACCAGTCCGCTCAAGTCGCCTAGTTTTAGACGTTACGACTTGGACGTCGGGCGCCACGGCTCGAACCCAAAGAGCATGTAATCGCGCCGGTAAATCACCTGCGCCTGTGCTTCAAGCTCCGCGTCATATATATCGGCTAGCTGCAAGTCGCCAGGGTCGGGCGCGAGTTGGAACGTCCGGGCCTCAGAGCGTCCGAACTTTTGCCCAAGGAACAAAAGATCGGCCTCAAGCTCATGCTCTCGCAACACCAGATCCGGGGCACAGAATTCTTCAAACCCAGACAGGATGGTCGATTGGCTGACCCAACGCGCATCGACCCGCAATACGGATTGCCCGTTCAAGTTCTGCTTTAGAAACTCCAGAAATCCCTGAAATGCCACGCGATGTTGTGCGTGATCGATCGCCTTGCCTTTTGGAAGTTCCACTTGAAAGTGACCCTTAAGGAGCGATCGTAGTTTCTGAGAAAATTGAGATTTCCCCGTTAAAGCCACGTCGCAAAAGGCCTTGTGCGCCCGTGCCAGCGGATGCCGTAAAACAGTGAAACTCCGGTGGCCAGGGTTTGCACTCATCCATTCCCGCAGCTGTTTTTGCCCGTCCATAATCTGGAGCGCATCCACCGTGCTGCTATCGAGATCTGCCAGCCATCGGCAGATCTCATCCTCGGGACCGCCCTTGATCGGCATGAACAGCAACGCAGTTTGCGGTGCGGTCACGTAACTGCGGACATTCGGCCCGCGGCGGGGTTCAAAGTTAGGGGTGCGGGACAAGTCGAATGTGTCGATCTTGGTCAGGTTTTCCGCCATTTCCGTAGGATTAGATACTTTTGAAATGGCCGGTTCAGGGTTTTGCCGTTTCAACTTATCATCTAGCCCCGGAAGGCGCTCATCGAAGCCGAGCCACTGCAAAAGGCCGTTCAACACATCCACATTCTGCAGATCTTCGTACGCAATGTAGAACGGAGTTTGGCCACGTTTCTGCAAACCCTGCATCAAAACCAGCTGAAATTGCTGCAGGTCAGCCAAATGCGCGTCAAACTCGGCCGTGTCAAAGGCAACCTGCGCATCCTTGCGCTTTTTGACATTTGTCAACTTCCACTGTCCGGTCTCTTTCGCGATTTTCAACGAGATATAGCTGTCGAGCGGGTTGCGTGTCAGGATGATTTTGGCACAGCGCGGGTCGTTCAAAATGGCGTCCAGCACGCGTGGGTCATGGTCGTGGAAATAGCGAAATCCGCCAAAGCCATCATACTCTCTGACGGCGTCTAACAACTGCATCGGTTCGCTGTCACGCTGCGCCTGCGTCACGCCCAATACATCCGCCTGGTTCGGATACCCAATAAAATGGGGGTTAAACGCTTCGCCAAAACTGGTGAAGGCTCCTGCATTGCTGAGGTTGCTTTCCAAAAAGTTGGAGCCTGTTCGCATCTCAGCAAAGATGACAAAATAGTCGAAAGAAGCCTGCATTTTCAACGCACCAGATAGGGTTTACGCGGCAGTGACGGTGCCGTTCTTTGAATCGGTTCCAGTGGGAAATCCCCCATCAAATATGGATGCATTCCCTGGTTCTTGAGGCTCTGCAAAAATTGACCAAAGCCTGTTAGATCCACCATTTGCGGTGTATCGGCCAGATGACGGTGATTTCCTTTGGTGATCTCATCGACGATGGTTTGCAGATGCTCCATGGGTGTTTCGATAAATTCCGCCATCGTCCAGATCCGCACGCGCGCCTTCAGCCATTGATCCCGCAGGATTTTCAATTGCTCCGCCTCGATCTGCTGCAAACGTGCGGCTTCCCGGCGCAGTTCATCAAAACCTTTCCCCGATTTGAACAGATCAACGGCCCATGCGCCAGAGATTACCGAGATCTGCGCATGAGTGTCACGCGCCATAAGTTCAACCGCGTCCTGCGTATCGTTGGGACCAAATTGAAAACACTGACGTTCGCCCCGCGTGTTCCACAGAAGATTGGTCAAAAAGCGTTCCGGATCATAGTCCCGCTGCGCGGCACTGTCACAAAGCGCCCCATTGTATGAGGTCTGGCTATCCACAAACTCCACCCTATCGGGTGAGAACAGATGTCCATGAACGCGAGTCTGCGTCGTCTTGGCGAGCCAGTCTTCGAAATCGACAAACAGCTCACTAAACCCCTGAAGAACCGAATATTCGCCAGAGGTGATCCCATTTTCACGCCCATGCCAAGGCAGCCGGCTTTGCATATAAAGCCCCGGACGCCCGCGCATCCGTCGTTCCACGGCTTTGGAAAAGATTCGGTCTATTTTACGAGGGTTGGGTTCCGTTCGGCTGGACGCACCATCAGGCGGCGTCAGAAAGGAATGATACAGGCGATGCGCATGCAACCAGATCTTGCGCGCGACAAAACAGTCTGAGCGTCGCAACAAATGCAAGTGGTCGTCGTAAAAGATATGCGGTTTGCCCTGATAGTCGAATTTGGACAGGGTCAGCGAACGGCTTTCGATCTTCGCTGAATGCAGTCGAACCAACGTCTGGTAATAGCTTTCGTCCGGGATCCAAACACGTTTGAAATATTGATCATAGGTTGGTCGATCAGGGTCATCCAAAATCGCCGCCAGGGTTTTGCGCGTCAGGCACCACCACTGGCTGCCCATATGAGGCACAAGGCCATCCGGGACTTTGCGTTTCAGCCGGAGCTTTCGTTGAAGGGCGACATAACCATCAAACAGCCCGCGGTGCTTTTTCCACGAAAAGGGAAAGCGCAGCGTAAAGCGTTCAAAACTCAAGCCGCCAACAATCCATGGTACATCCGCCGTTGTGGCGCTTTCAATAAAATCCGTGTCCGACCGGTCTGACAGATAGCCAACCAGTTCGCTGACGGGTCGTAGCGGCAGACAGGACCCCGAGGTGAGGTAGACATGTTCAACGCCAGGATGCGACTGC
This sequence comes from Epibacterium ulvae, assembly GCF_018678075.1. Taxonomy (GTDB): domain Bacteria; phylum Pseudomonadota; class Alphaproteobacteria; order Rhodobacterales; family Rhodobacteraceae; genus Epibacterium; species Epibacterium ulvae_A. Next base: position 74,419 of record NZ_JAHHIR010000025.1, read on the forward strand.
AGCATCTGGCTAGCGGCAGCTTGAGACCCGGCAACGATACCCCAAGTCCCCCATTCGCACCGGTGGCGTTTGGAAAAGCTGATCAGAGGGTAGGATTTGAGCGACTCTGAAAACTCATGGTATTCTGACTTGGCAACTTTGGAGTCCACATGGATCACAACCGGGCACCCGGCTTTTGCCCAGTGGCGCGCAACCTGGGCCGCCCGCCACAAGGCCGTGTGCACCATCATCACGATGCCAACAGTGCTCATGCCCAGTTCCCTTTGGACATCAGCCCCAGGATCTCTAACTGGCGCCAATTAATGTATTTTTCGCTCCACTTGCACCAGAGTTCCGGGTGTTCCTTTAGTCTTTGCATATAGGCTTGGTATTCCGCAGAAGTGGCATAATGCTGCTCGCGGGTCATTTCCTCGGCGGCTTTTTCCGAGAATGTGTGCAGGAATTTTGTATGCAACAAAACACCGCTGGCCTTCTCTCCCCCATCCGTTTCGAACACTCGGTTCAAACCGCGCGGCAATAACATATGCGTGGAACTGACATAAGCGTAACGGCGGTCCCATTTGACCAAGGGAATTTTATTGAGCGCAGGAGACTTCTTTGGCTTGTCTTTGAAAAACACGCGGGACCTTACCCCGCCCTGGATCCAAAGGTTTCCATAGGTTCCATTGCGTTTGACCGTGTAGTTTCCGCTGTCAAACCAGTTCGAAATTTCCAGCGGGTCCTGACCGGCGCGGTAGGGTTCTGCGTCTAACGCCCCTTTGGGATAGACGTCCAACAGCATCGCCGAAAAACTTCTGATGGAGGACTCATCCAGCCAGTCGGTCAAGGCGCGCAGCGGGCGCGTATCGCAGAACGGATAGACAAACAGCTCGTCCGGATCCGCGACGACCACCCAATGGCCATGCGCATAGCGGCGTTTGATATGGTTCATCCAATCCACACCAAATGTCGCGCGCTTATAGCTGGCTTGTGTGTGCCACAGGGACACATCCTCCATTCCCTGCAAATAGGCCTGCGTGCCGTCGCTGGAGTCATTGTCCACGAACAGGAAATGATTAACGCCCAGGTTTCGGTAGTATTGCAGAAAATACGGCAGCCGGACGTGCTCATTTCGCATGGTCGACACCAACAAAATATCGCCCTCTTTAATCCGGTTCGTATTGTCTTGGACAGAGGTTAGCTCACGGGATTTGCGCATGGCCCGAATAATCCGGCGTTTGCGCCGCAATCGCATGCGATAAGAATCCCAAAGGCCCAATGATCTGTCCACTTTTGCAAAACGGGTGCCTGCACCAAACGCAAATCAGTACGGCCAAGATCCCTATTTTCGCCAATATGTCATGGGTAAACCATGGGATTCAATGCATTTAGAAAGCGTTACAAATTGTTGGAATTTGTCTGTGGCAAATCATCGCCCCATTGGATCGTGGACATCAGACCCAAGTCGATCAATTGCTGGTGGTCGCGCAGCTGACAGGAACCAGCGTGCCACATGTCGGGTGCTGCCATGATCTCTTCGTAATAGCGATCAAAGTCGGGTGGCGTGTGGAAATGCTGTTGGCGCGATTTTTCAGTTTCCGATTTGGCAACAATCTCTGGCAGAAACTTGGTGTGAAGCAACACACCGCGAGGTTTGGGGCCCGCTGGACCGTCATACAGCTCATTCAACGCACGTGGCAAAATGGAATGGGTCGAGTTTACATAGACATAGGATTTGTCCCACTTCACCAATGGGATCTTGTTCAACGTCGGCGACCGCTCGGGCCGGTCCGCGAAAAACACCCGCTCCCGCGCGCCGCCTTGCAGCCATAAGTTCCCAAAAGGGGCCTGACGCACGGCGCGGTACGGCGATGGATCAAACCAGTTCAACACCTCACACGGGTTCTGACCTGCCGTATATGTGCAATCAGCCAGCGAGCCTTTGGGGTAGAGATCCAACATCATGGCACCAAACCCACGCAGCCCGCGCTGATCCAGCCAAGCCGTAAGCTGCGGCAGCCCGTGTTCCGCGCTTCCGTCAAAGGTCAGCAGTTCATCCGCATCGACGGTCAAACACCAACGATCGTGGCCGTAGCTGCGTTGCAACCAGGTGATCCAATCCAGCCCAAATCGGGACGCGCGATAGCCATGGCTCGCATGCCAAAGCGCCACGTCCTCTTGCTCGTGCAAATAGCTATCGCTGCCATCTGTGCTGTCATTGTCGACCACACAGAACTGAGACACACCAAGGCGTCGGTAGTGTTCAAGAAAATAGGGCAGTCGCGTCCGTTCGTTGCGCAACACGACAAACGCGATGACCTCATCGGAGCGGAAGTAGGTTTTGGGGAGTTTGACGGGGGTGAGTTGACGGCGCGCACGAAACGCACGCCACAACAGCCGCTTCCGCTTGAGCCGCAATAGATATGCCGCGCGCCAAGAGACACGCGGCATAGACAGGTCAGAGACCTCTGCGTCCATTATTTCTCGTAGTTGCCGCTTTGATGCCAAGGCCAAGCATCTGCGATCATCTCACTCATGTTTGAGCGGGACGGCTCCCATCCCAGGTCTTGGATCGCACGGGTGGAGCCTGAGACCAGTTTGGTACAGTCACCAGCGCGACGTTCGCCAATGTTATGCGGCACTTCCTGGTTGGTGACGCTGCGCGAATGCTCGATCACATCCATAACCGAAAAGCCGGAGCCGGTTCCCAGGTTGAACACCTGGCTGCCTTTTCCGTCTTCCAGCCATTTCAGACCAAGAACATGCGCATCGACCAAATCGCACACGTGCACATAGTCACGAATGCAGGTGCCATCAGGTGTGTCGTAATCGGTGCCAAAGACGGTCAACGCATCCCGTTCCCCTTTGATCGCCTGGATCATCAGCGGAATGAGATGGGTTTCCGGTTGATGGAACTCACCAACTTCGGCCTCGGGATCGGCACCCGCGACATTGAAGTAGCGGAAGATCACTGACCGCAGACCATAGGCCGCTTCAAAGTCGGTCAGAATATCCTCGACAGCGCGTTTGCTGGCCCCATAGGCGTTCAAGGGCTGCTGCGATGTATTCTCATCCAACACAACATTGTCGTGCTCGCCATAGGTGGCACATGTGGAGGAGAAGACAAAATCCATGCAATCCGCCGCAACGGCCGCTTCGATCAGGTTGAGGGATCCGCCAACATTGTTCGCCCAATACTTGCCCGGCTGAGACATCGCCTCACCCACTTGGCTGAGGGCCGCAAAATGCATGACGGCAATGGGTTTATGTTTGGCAAAGACTTCATCCAAACGGGCACGATCCGTCAGATCACCTTGTTCGAACGGGCCGAACTTTACAGCGTCCTGCCAGCCGGTCACCAGGTTGTCATAGGTAACCGGCGTATAGCCCGCAGCCTTGAGCGCTTTGCAAGCGTGCGAGCCAATATAGCCCGCACCGCCAGTAACAAGAACAGTTTTCAAACCGTTTTTCCTTCGTCAAAGTTTACCAGGTGGTCCAGCTGCGCTTATTGCGCAGCCTTGTCCATCTGAGCAACTTCTTGGATGTAGCCCATCAGCTCTTCACGTAGCTCTTCGCGCGCCAAGGCAAATGCGACGGTCGCCTGAAGGAAGCCAGCCTTGGAACCACAGTCAAAACGCTGACCGCGGAAACGATACCCATAGACCGGCACATCATTGTCGATGTCTTCCGCAATCGCATCGGTCAGCTGGATCTCACCACCGGTGCCCTGCTTTTTCTTGTTCAGGTTTTTCATCACGGTCGGAGACAGCACATAGCGGCCGATAACAGCCAGGTTCGACGGCGCGTCCTCTTGCTTGGGCTTTTCAACCATGCCGCGGGCTTCGACCACAGAACCCATGTCGTTCTTTACATCTAGAACACCATAAGCAGACGCCTTTTCAGGTGCGACTTCCATCGCCGCGACCATGTTGCCGCCGGTCTCTTCGTAGGCTTCAATCATCTGCTGCAAGCAGGGCGTTTCAGCTGCGATCACGTCATCCGGCAGGATAACCGCAAAAGGCTCGTTGCCGATCAGGCGACGTGCGCACCATACCGCGTGGCCCAAGCCCAGCGCTTGGTGCTGGCGGATATACGCGATCGCGCCCGAATCCATATTCGTGTGCTTCAATGTTTCCAGAAGCTCAGTTTTACCCTTCTTGCGCAGTTCCTGCTCAAGGATGGGGGAGTGATCGAAGTAATCTTCGAGGGCACCTTTGCCGCGCGAGGTTACAAAGATGAATTCTTTGATACCGGCAGCGCGTGCCTCATCGATCGCGTATTGGACCAAGGGGCGGTCCACCAAGGTCATGATTTCTTTTGGGACAGATTTGGTTGCTGGTAGGAACCGAGTACCAAGACCAGCAACGGGAAAAATAGCTTTTGTAACTTTTTTACGCATAACTCGCTCTCTCTTTTCACACAATGACCGTAATCGCGTCTTCGGACGAGGGGTCAAATATTCACTTTTAGCTACCTGGGAAGCAGTTCTTGCTTCTTGGAGGAGGCGTATCAGGCAGCTGTTCGTCCTTCATTACTGATACTATAACCGTAGCTGTCCTGTACCTATCCATGTGGATATCGGATAAATTTATAGGAAAAATATATCCGATCCTGATACATTAACGGTCAAGTCGGCATACTCTTTAGACTTCATGTACAACAGTTCCATGTAGCACTCTCATTTTAACGTTTGAAAATGGAAACATTGAACGAACATTGTGCACCAGGCGCCCTACGATTCTGTCTCGAACCCCAAGGCGCCGGCTAAATCTCTTACGCAGTCTTCAGCTCAACGCCCGGGGCGTATGCGATGAAGAAGGGGTTTGCATACCCTTCCTTGCCATAAACCAAAGGCTCGTGATTGTCGAAACGCACGACTTTGCCGCCCGCGCCCAACAAGACCGCATGACCAGCTGCTGTGTCCCACTCCATGGTACGTCCCACACGAGGATAAATATCCGCCTCGCCTGTTGCGACCAGGCAGAACTTCAGCGATGAACCGGCGCTCTTGCTGTCTTTGACATTGTATTTGCCGATGTAGTCGTCGGTTGCTTGATCGCGGTGAGACTTGGAGGCAACCACCATCAATGCGGCATTGTCGCTTTCGGCCACCCGGATTGCTTTGGTTTCTCCCAATGCGTCGGGGTCAAATGCGCCGGTCTCTTCCACGGTGGAACCATCGGCCAAAGTGAAGAACATGCGTTCACGCGCGGGCGCATAGACAACGCCGCGTGTCGGAACGCCCTTTTCCACCAAGGCAATATTGACGGTAAAATCGCCGCGGCGGTTGATGAATTCTTTGGTCCCATCCAAGGGATCAACGATCAAGAATGTCTCGCCGCGCTCTTTGTGAGAGGCAGACTGCTCTTCGGTGACCAGCATCATGTCTGGGAAGGCTGCGCGCAGCCCCTCAGAGATCAGGGCGTCTGCAGCCTCATCGGCGGCGGTCACTGGGCTATCATCGGATTTAACTTTTACGTCAAAATCATCGGAGTTGTAGATTTCCATGATTTTGTTACCGGCTTCGATCGCCAGTTTGCGGATAACTGGGATCAGTTCGTCGTAAGTCACACTATTTCTCCGAATAACGGGATAAAATTGAAAACATTCTCTCCACCCCTTATGGTACCGGTACAACGGAACAGCAAGAATTCCGTGTCACCTTAGGCAGCAATCAGCGCAATTGGTTCCAATGTTTCAGCATAATACGCCCCGCACTCCTGCATTTTTTGCCTTCCTCGAAATGAGTGAGGTGATTTTTCATGCCATCGTGCGCAGCGTGAGGTCCAAGCACAACAACGCCTTGATGGCCCTTGGCCTGACGATTTTTCAGGCGGTGATGTTTGTTGCGATCTTTTTCGCCATGTTCGAAATCTTGGGCGTCAAAGGGGCCGCGATCCGGGGCGACTTTCTGATCTATGTGATGACCGGCGTCTTTCTGTTCCTGACCCATACCAAAGCGGTCAGCGCTGTCGCCGGTGCCGAAGGGCCCAGCAGTCCGATGATGCAGCACGCGCCGATGAACACCATTGTGGCAATTGTATCCGCGGCTCTTGGATCGCTTTATCTGCAGACCCTGGCGCTGGTGATCATCTTGTTTGGCTACCACGTCGCGTTCACCCCTGTTGTGATCGAAGATCCGGTCTCAGCCTATGGAATGATGTTGATCGCCTGGTTTTCTGGCGCCTGCATCGGGCTGGTCTTTTTGATCATGAAACCATGGGCCCCGTCGGTGGTTGGTATCTTTTCCACCATCTACCAACGGGCCAATATGATCGCCTCTGGCAAGATGTTCCTGGCCAACACGCTGCCGACGTCCATGCTGGTCATGTTCGATTGGAACCCGCTGTTTCACTGCATCGACCAAGTGCGCGGCTACACGTTCAAGAATTACAACCCGCATTTCAGCAATTGGGAATATGCGCTGACGGTTGCGCTGGTCTTGCTGGTGATCGGGATGATGGGCGAATTCTATACCCGCCGCAAAGTCTCCCTCAGCTGGAGCGCGCGACGCTAGGGTCACGTCACCACCCGCAGTGTCAGGTTGATACGCCCGCCCTTGGGCAGCAGGCGCGAAGATTTAAAACGGATGCGGTCGACCCCGTGATAGGCCAGCCGCGCCTCTCCGCCCATCACCACGACATCGCCCGAGTTGAGCCAGATTGATTCGGTTTTGCCACCGCGCGTCGGGTTGCCGATGCGAAACAGGGCGTCATCTCCCAGGCTGATCGACAGAACCGGAAAGGAAAAGTCCGCCTCATCCTTGTCCTGATGCATCCCCATGCGCGCGGTTTCACCGTAGTAGTTCACCAAACAACACTCGGGCGGGCGTTCAGGGCTCACCAGCGTCTCCCACAGTGTGAGAATCGGCGCAGGAATATCCGGCCAGATTTGCCCTCTGGGGTGGGTCTCTGCGTATCGATACCCTGAGGCATCCGAAAACCAGCCGAATTTTCCGGCAGAGGTCATGCGCACGGACATCTGCCCGCCCGAGGGGACAGTTGGTGAAAAAAGAGGCGCCGCCTTCAAGACCGGGCGTAACGCCTCCACAATTTCCTGCTGTTTGCCCTGCGAAAGGCAATTTTTGTGGATTTCAAATCCTCGAACACGCAGCAAAGGCATCAGTCTTATTCCATTATTAACCATACCCCTTGCAAAAACCGTTCAGAACGGCGACATGCGGCGTGCTGAGGCGGTTGCAGGGACGAATTGTGCTCCTTATATACGCTTCGACGCGGAATGGTTTAAACCAAACGCGCCGTGATCGGGGTCAGGATGCCACAACGGGTTCGGACCTCGGGTAATCGCCTTAAAGGAAAAAAGGGATCGAAGATGAGCAAAGTTATCGGGATCGACCTGGGTACAACGAACTCTTGTGTGGCCATCATGGACGGCTCGCAGCCCCGCGTTATTGAAAACGCCGAGGGCGCACGTACCACCCCGTCGATCGTAGCATTTACCGACGAAGAACGTCTGGTCGGCCAGCCTGCGAAACGTCAGGCCGTGACCAACCCGGACAACACCATTTTTGGTGTGAAGCGCCTGATCGGCCGCCGCGCAGATGACGCGGATCTGGCCAAGGACAAAAAACACCTGCCATTCTCTGTCGTAAACGGCGGCAATGGCGATGCATGGGTCGAAGCAAAGGGCGACAAATACTCCCCCTCGCAGATCTCTGCATTCATTCTCGGCAAGATGAAAGAAACCGCCGAGAGCTACATGGGCGAAGAAGTGACCCAGGCTGTTATTACAGTTCCGGCCTACTTCAACGACGCACAGCGTCAGGCGACTAAAGACGCGGGCAAGATCGCAGGCCTCGAAGTTCTGCGTATCATCAACGAGCCGACCGCGGCTGCGTTGGCTTATGGTCTGGACAAAGAGAACACACAAACCATCGCGGTTTATGACCTTGGTGGCGGTACATTCGACGTAACCATCCTGGAAATCGACGATGGCCTGTTCGAAGTAAAATCGACCAACGGAGACACCTTCCTAGGTGGTGAAGACTTTGACATGCGCATCGTCTCCTACCTGTCGGATGAGTTCAAAAAGGCCAACGGTGTTGATCTGTCCAAGGACAAGATGGCGCTGCAGCGTCTGAAAGAAGCTGCAGAAAAAGCCAAGATCGAGCTGTCTTCGGCCAGCCAGACCGAAATCAACCAACCGTTCATCTCGATGGACCCATCCTCTGGCCAGCCTTTGCACATGGTTATGAAACTGACCCGTGCGAAACTGGAAAGCCTGGTTTCGGACCTGATCAAAAACTCGATGAAACCCTGCGCAGCCGCTCTCAAAGACGCCGGCCTGTCCGCATCTGACATCGACGAAGTAGTTCTGGTTGGCGGTATGACCCGCATGCCAAAGGTCATCGAGGAAGTGACCAAATTCTTTGGCAAAGAGCCGCACAAAGGTGTGAACCCTGACGAAGTTGTGGCCATGGGCGCCGCAATCCAAGCCGGCGTTCTGCAGGGCGACGTAAAAGACGTTGTTCTTCTGGACGTCACACCGCTGTCGCTGGGTATCGAAACATTGGGCGGCGTCTTCACCCGCTTGATCGACCGCAACACCACAATCCCGACCAAAAAGTCTCAGGTCTTCTCAACCGCAGAAGACCACCAGAACGCCGTAACCATCCGCGTGTTCCAGGGTGAGCGCGAAATGGCCATGGACAACAAGATGTTGGGTCAGTTCAACCTCGAAGACATCCCGCCTGCCCCACGTGGCATGCCGCAAATTGAAGTGACTTTTGACATCGACGCCAACGGCATTGTGTCCGTAGGTGCAAAAGACAAAGCCACCAACAAAGAACAGCAGATCACCATTCAGGCCTCTGGCGGACTGTCCGATGCCGACATCGACCAGATGGTCAAGGATGCCGAAGACAATGCGGAAGCGGATAAAGAACGCCGCGAACTGATCGAAGCCAAGAACCAAGCTGAAAGCCTCGTGCATTCGACCGAGAAGTCGGTTGAAGAACACGGCGACAAAGTTGACCCGTCAACTGTTGAAGCGATCGAGCTGGCTGTTGCTGCGCTGAAAGACGATCTGGAGAACGAGAAATCGACCGCCGAAAAGATCAAGGCCGGTATCCAGAACGTCACCGAGGTTGCAATGCGTCTGGGTGAAGCGATCTATAAGTCGCAACAAGAAGACGCCGGCGAAGAGGCACCTGCTGCTGCCGACGAATCTGCCGCTCCAGGCGCCGACGATATCGTTGACGCTGAATTCGAAGACCTGGACGACGATAAGCGCTAATCCTCTTGGTTTTGTCCAAGACGGGCCGGTCCGCACCCCGGATCGGCCCGCTTTCGTTGAGGCAGAAGGAACAGACCGATGTCAAAACGTGACTATTATGAAACTCTCGGAGTGGTAAAAGGCGCCAGCGCCGATGAGATCAAGAAGGGTTTTCGCAAGAAGGCCAAAGAACTGCACCCGGACCGCAACTCTGACAATCCTGACGCGGAAGCGCAGTTCAAGGAAGTCAACGAGGCCTATGAGGTCCTGAAGAACGACGAGAAAAAAGCAGCTTATGACCGCTTTGGGCATGCCGCTTTTGAAAACGGCATGGGTGGCCCCAGCGCAGGCGGGCAACGCGGAGGCCCCGGTTTCGGCGGCGGCGGCGGCGATTTCTCTTCTGCGTTCTCAGACGTATTTGACGATCTGTTTGGCGACTTCATGGGCGGTGCCCGTGGCGGTGCTGGCGGTGGCCGTCAACGTGCGTCACGCGGTGCGGACCTGCGATATAACCTGCGCGTCACACTGGAAGACGCCTTTGCGGGTATCCAGAAAACGATCAAAGTCCCCACCGCCGTTGGATGTTCGTCCTGCGATGGAACCGGGTCCGAAGGTGGCGCAGAGCCCACCACCTGTCCCACATGTTCCGGCATGGGCAAGGTCCGCGCGCAACAGGGTTTCTTCACTGTCGAACGCAGCTGTCCAACCTGTTCTGGCCTGGGCCAGATCATCAAGAACCCCTGTAAAACATGTCATGGCCATGGCCGTATCGAAAAAGACCGCTCGCTATCGGTCAACATTCCGGCGGGTGTGGAAACGGGGACACGTATTCGCCTTGCTGGCGAAGGCGAGGCTGGTTTGCGGGGTGGCCCTCCGGGCGATCTTTATATCTTTGTCGAAGTGGCCGCGCATGATCTGTTTGAGCGTGAGGCGGACAATCTCTATTGCCGCGTTCCGGTCGCCATGTCCAAGGCAGCTCTGGGTGGCGCGATTGAGGTTCCAACGATCGATGGTGGCCGCGGTCGCGTTCAGATCCCCGAAGGCAGCCAATCCGGTCGCCAGATGCGCCTGCGTGGCAAAGGCATGCCTGCGCTGCGTGGCGGCGGCGTTGGTGACATGTTCATCGAGCTTGCGGTCGAAACGCCGGTCAATCTGACCCCAAAACAAAAGGAACTTCTGCGTGAATTCGAAGATATCTCGCAGGAAAACAACAATCCCGAAAGCGGCAGCTTCTTTTCTTCGGTCAAGAGCTTCTGGGACGGGATGAAAGGTTAAGTGAAACGCTCCCTTCGGGGGGCGTTTTTTTGGCTTTCGCAAATAGTACGTCAATCCAGAGCCACACAGAACGTCCTTAACCTTCTGTAAAGGCTTGCGGCCAAATCATGTCCGCATGAAAACGCCGGGTAGCTTTCAGGACGCAGCACTCCCCCTCTTTTCAGAGGCCAGTTCACCTGTACCCAAGCCATCATCCAAGCAGCCCTCCTATATCCGGGATCATCGCGCGCGGCTGCGGTCTCGTTTCATGGAAGGCGGCTCAAAAGCTGTTCCCGACTACGAACTGCTTGAACTGATCTTGTTTCGGTCGATCCCACGCAAAGACGTCAAACCGTTGGCGCGCCGCCTGCTGGACCATTTTGGCGACATCAATCGTGTTATCACCGCCAATCCAGAGCGCCTCGCCGAAGTCAAAGACGTGGGTGACGCCGTTATCACTGACTTCAAGATCCTGGAAGCCGCCGCACAGCGTCTGGCACGCGCACGTATCCTTCAGCGCCACGTCATTTCCAGCTGGGATGCGCTTCTGGATTACTGCCACACCAGCATGGCGCATCTTGAGACAGAGCAGTTCCGGGTGCTGTATCTCGACCGCAAAAACGTGTTGATCGCGGACGAAGCCCAGGCCGAAGGCACGGTGGATCACGTGCCAGTTTATCCCCGCGAAGTGGCCAAACGTGCGCTGGAACATAACGCCAGCGCCATTATCCTGGTCCACAATCATCCCTCCGGCGACCCGACGCCGTCGGACGCCGATATCTCTATGACAGAGCAGATTTCCAATGCTCTGACACCACTCAGCATTGTGGTTCACGACCATCTTATTATTGGAAAATCACGTGAACTCAGCTTTCGGGCGCAGGGATACCTGTGACCCTCAGCGCACCCAAATTTCCACCCTGCGGTTTACTTTGCGACCCCATGCGCTATCGTCACAAGCCATTGGCATTGCCTCTCCAAAAGCCTCAACGGACAAGTTCACCAAAGACAAATTTGCCGTCTCACTGGTTTCGATAACAGCATCCCGGACTGCCGTGGCCCGCTTCAAAGCGATGTCGCGGTTTGCGGCTGCCGGCCCCTCTCCATCTGAAAAGCCAACAAACATCAATTTGCGCCCGTCATATACGCCCGCCTCTAGGTCCCGTGCTAGCTGTTCGATATTGCCGCGCGATTGTGCATCGGGGCGTGCTGAGCCTGTCTCGAACCTGAATGTGGTTGTCAGGCGATCCATCTCCTTCACCCCATCAACCAGCCGGGCAAGCTCGCTGAGCCCGACTTCATCACCGGCGGACGAAATCGCATTTGCCAGCCGGTTTCCTTGCCGGTTGAGCGCGATCCGTTCGGGGGCTTGGTCGACAAAACCAGCCCGACGAATGACAATTTGTGCCGCAGGACCGCGTACATAGGACAGAAACTCTCGTCCGATCTTGGGCAGTCGTCGTGCAGGGAGGTATAGAAACAGGGGCGCGGTTATAGGGTAATCTTCGGTTTTGACCGCCTGGCGTCCAACTTCCAACCCAAACCCGCAGTTGCCGCCAAGTTGCAGCGCACGCGCCGTGCCAATCTGAGAATAAAGCCCCAAACCCAGGGCAAACGGATCAATGGCGACGTAGCGCGCCAAGGCATCCAATCGCTCGTGTTGCTGCGCCCGCGACGGCAGCCCCGTAAGGTCAAATTCATCCTCGATCAGTTGCGCGACGCCAACACCCTCTAGCGGTACATGGGTTGAAATCGGCGCATCCGGTCCCCCCAAGACGGACCAATTGTCGATTTCTCCACGCAACACAGCGATCAAACTTGGCAGGTCGATATTCTGAACGGGATTGTCCGGCGCCACGATGGGAACCAATGCATCCAGCGCCAAAACTCGGCTGCGTGCAGGCTGCGTGAGATCACCAAGCCCAAGCGACCGGGCAGCCGACAATTCCGTGTCGCGCACTTCACGTTGCGCCATGACGATATCCGCCGCATCGTCCAACAGGTCAGCGAATCCTTGATCCGTGTCACTTACGGCAAAAACGAATCTCGCAGCCGTCCCACCGCCCGCCTTGCGCAAGAGATACTCAAAATCCTGGCCGGACAGTTTATTGCGGTGTGTCTGGTAACCATTGCGCAGCGCGTAGCCTTCGATCAGGGCCGGCAGGAGAATTTCCGCCATTGCCGCGGAACCAGACAGCGTGATCTCGGCCACGAAATCAGACAGGCTCGGACATCCCGGACCCTCGCAGCTGACGCCAGAGCCGTCGACCGTCAGTTCGCCAAATTTGGTATCAACGCGATAAAATTCACCATCGAACCCCAAAAGATTCCCGGTGATTTCAACGGCTCCATCAGGAGAAGACAGCGTGACATCTTGTGCCGCGACAGGTTGCAGGCCGCACAATAGGAGGAGTGCAGCGGAAACCACCGCACGAAAATTAACCATGAGAAGCCCTGATAAATCGCGTTCTAATTCGCCGCGATTGTCAGGTTTTCGACCAGATTATTCAACACCAGAAAGTCCCCTATGGCGTCGCAAGTGGGCATGTTGAGCACAAGATCACGACCACGCAGCGTCCCTTGCCGCAAATCGAGCGTTTGAGCGGCCACTGTTTGGTTGCAATTGAGTTCTGAGACCTCGGCCTCCACCGTGAGTTCGACGCGTCCATTCGCACCGTCTGCATCTCGGGGCAAGCTGTACACGTCCGCCAGGAGCGGTGAAATCGCATCCACGTCTCCTAGGCGATATACGGTGCCAACGCCGCCTTGGGCTGCGCCAGTCCAAACATGTCCTTCTTCACCGTAGTTCGCACCGAATTCGCGCGCGTGAAGTTCAAATCCCCCATATCCGCCCCACTGCAAAACCACCCGGTCATAGTTGGCGACTTCGGGCACTGTCATCGAAACAGTACCGTGGTAGCCGCTTTCCGTTTCGGCGATGAACACGCTGGTTTCGTTCAACGCAGGCAACAGCACCTCTGCCTGACCTGCGCCATCCACGCTAGTGGCAAAGATCATGCCATTGTGGTGGATTTTCACGACAGAATACGGTGTGCAGGCCGTCTCAACGGATAGGCTAACCATCGCGGCAGCGTGCAAAACAGCACCAAGGCTGAGCCCGCATTCCGATACCGGAGAGCGATCCGAAGCAGCCGTTTCCGGCAAGGTCGGATGCGCCGCTGTCAGGGTAATGTTTTCCAAGATCAAAGGCACATCGGGGTCATTCGGCAAAACGGCCGCTTGCGAGTCTTGGGCGTCAACCGTTTCCTGCACGGCATCCTGCGCTGCTCCAAAGACCAAGGATTTAGCATTGGACAAGAGTTGCGGCTGCATTGCCACGCCAATTGCAACGGCGCCGCACAGGGTCGCGCCGGTAAGCATTAAAGCACGTGGATTTACCATTCTGGCCTCCCGGACTCATAAGGTTAAGGAAGCATGACTGAAAAAGGTGGCCAACTCGTGGCCACCTTTCGGCAAAATAATGCAGATTTTAGACGAATGTTGCGGCTTTTAGGTCAATCGCCCGTGGCAATGTTTGAACTTCTTGCCTGAACCGCAGGGGCATTTGTCGTTGCGCGATGGGTTGCCCCAGGTCGACGGATCATTTTCGTCAAAGCCTTCCAACGGCTCCTCGACCAGCTCTACCGGTTCAGGCGCTGCGGGTTGCAGAGCGGCCTGACGTGCGGCCATTTCCATCAACATTTGCCGCTGTTCGTCCTCGGAAATCGGACGCACATGGCTGATCTGTTTGGTCACATCTTCCCGCAGGCTGTCCAACATGTTTTCAAACAGCTGGAAGCTCTCGTTTTTGTACTCGTTCAACGGGTCGCGTTGCGCGTAGCCACGGAAACCAACAACCGAGCGCAGATGCTCCAAGGTCAGCAGATGTTCACGCCACTTTGCATCGATGGTTTGCAACAACACCTGTTTTTCGATGTTGCGCATACCTTCATCGCCAAAGGCTTCGATTTTTTCTGCCATCTTCGCGTCAGAAGCTTCCAACAGACGTTCGCGCACTTGCTCGTCGTCGACACCTTCTTCGGCAGCCCAATCGGCAACAGGCACATCAAGACCAAGCTTTTCTTTGACCGCCTCTTGCAGACCTTCGGTGTCCCATTGATCCGCATAGGTTTTGGGCGGCATGAAGCTGTCCAACAGATCATCGACAACTTCGTCCCGCATATCAGTTACGACATCGGACAAGTTTTCCGCCGCCATGATTTCACGGCGCTGGTTAAAGATAACCTTTCGCTGGTCATTCATCACGTCGTCAAACTTCAGAACGTTCTTACGCATATCGAAGTTACGGCCTTCGACCTTTGCTTGTGCGCGTTCCAAAGACTTGTTCACCCACGGGTGAATAATCGCCTCACCCTCTTTCATGCCCAGAGTCGACAGCATCTTGTCCAAACGTTCGGATCCAAAGATACGCATCAGATCGTCTTCGAGGCTTAGGTAGAAGCGCGTCAGACCCGGATCACCCTGGCGACCGGAACGACCCCGCAGCTGGTTGTCGATACGGCGGCTTTCGTGACGTTCTGAGGCCAGAACGCACAGGCCACCAGCCTCCAGAACCTTCGATTTTTCTTCGGCGTGTTTGGCTTCTTCAGCCGCACGCAGTTCTGCCGGATCAGCATCGGGTTTGGCTTCCAAGGCGGTCATCACCTTGATCTCGACGTTACCGCCAAGCTGAATGTCGGTCCCACGACCGGCCATGTTGGTTGCAATGGTTACGGCGCCCAGACGGCCGGCGTCGCCAACGATCTGCGCTTCTTGCTCGTGATGGCGGGCGTTCAGAACGTTGTGTTCGATGCCTTCCTTCTCAAGCATGTGGCTCAGCAGTTCGGACTTCTCAATCGAAGTTGTCCCTAAGAGAACCGGCTGACCTTTTTCATACGCCGCTTTGGCGTCATCGATCATGGCCTGATATTTCTCAACCGCGGTGCGGTAGACTTGGTCGTCTTCGTCTTTCCGGGCGATCGGTCTGTTGGTCGGGACCTCAACCACACCAAGGCCGTAGATCTCCATGAACTCGTCCGCTTCGGTCATCGCGGTGCCGGTCATGCCAGACAGCGTGTCATAAAGACGGAAGTAGTTCTGGAAGGTCACCGAGGCCAACGTGGTGTTTTCTGGCTGGATCGTTGCGTTTTCCTTAGCTTCCAGCGCCTGGTGCAAGCCATCGGACAGGCGACGCCCTGGCATCATACGACCGGTAAACTCGTCAATCAGGATCACTTCGCCGCTGCGGACGATGTATTCTTTGTCCCGCTGGAACAATTTGTGCGCCCGCAACGCCTGGTTCACGTGGTGAACAATCGTGGTGCTTTCAGGGTCATAGAGCGAGGCGTCCGCTTCCAGCAAACCACGTTGCTGCAGGATCTGCTCCAGCGCTTCGTTGCCCTCTTCAGTAAAGGTTACGCCGCGCGTCTTTTCGTCAATCTCATAGTGGTCTTCGTTCAACTCAGGGATCAACTGGTCGATCGTTGTATAAAGCTCTGAACGGTCTTCCGCCGGGCCCGAGATAATCAGCGGCGTCCGCGCTTCGTCAATCAGGATCGAGTCGACCTCATCCACAATCGCAAAGTTGTGGTGCTTTTGGAAAACCTGATCCAGGCTCGGTTTCATGTTATCGCGCAGATAATCAAAACCCAGCTCGTTGTTGGTGGCATATGTCACGTCCGAGGCATAGGCGGCCTGCTTTTCGGGATCCGGCTGTCCGGACCAAATCACGCCGGTGGTCATGCCAAGCGCCGCAAAGACCTTGCCCATCCACTCGCTGTCACGTTTGGCCAAATATTCGTTCACGGTCACAACGTGCACGCCTTTGCCCGTCAGCGCGTTCAGATACGCCGGGAAGGTCGCGACAAGGGTTTTACCCTCACCGGTCTTCATCTCAGAGATATTGCCCTGGTGGAGGAATACACCCCCCATCAGCTGCGTATCAAAGGCGCGCAGGCCCAGGGCACGTCTGGCCCCTTCGCGCACGTTCGCAAAAGCCTCGGGCAAAATGCTCTCAAGGCTTTCACCATCAAGCGCGCGTTTGCGCAGCTCGTCTGTCTTTTCAATCAGGCCTTGGTCGCTGAGCTTCTCAAACTCGGGTTCCAGCGCATTGATCTTGGCAATCAGCGGCCGCGTCGCCTTAACTTTCCGGTCGTTCGGCGTGCCGAAGACCTTTTTGGCGAGAGTTCCGATACCCAGCATGTGTTCTCCAACGTGTCTGTCATTGGTCGTGTCAAAAGCCGGACTTGCCCGCCCTGCTCACAACCCATAGATAAAGGTGGATTAGACGGTCCTGCCATCGGCCCTATGGCGATGTAAGGGTCAGGTATTTGAGTGTCAACGCCACGGCCCGTGGTCAGAACAGAATAGGAAGATTTCCATGCGTAAAGGTCTCACTTTTCTGCCAGCTCTCGCTCTGGCAGCCGCATTAGCATTGCCGGGCGTTGCAACAGCTGCTCCTCACGCCAATACGGTGGTCGCTACTGTAAACGGTGAAGACATCACCGTAGGCCACATGGTCATCGCCCACAAAGAGCTGCCCGAACAGTACAAGCAGCTGCCAGCCGACGTACTTTACAAGGCTATTCTGGACCAGTTGATCCAACAAACCGCGCTTAAGCAACAATTGCATGGTGAAGTCCCGGCCTATGTTCAACTGACCATCGACAATGAGATGCGCACGCTTTTGGCGCAGGAAGTTGTGCAGAACGTCATGGAGAAAGCCGCGACCGAAGAAAATATTCGCGCAGCCTACGATGCGACCTATTCCACCGGCGATGGCGGGGATGAGTTCAATGCTTCTCACATTCTCGTGGAAAGCGAAGCCGAAGCACTGGACATCAAGAGCGAGCTAGACGCTGGCGCGGATTTCGCAACGCTCGCCAAGGCGCGCTCCACCGGTCCATCCGGTCCCAATGGCGGTCAATTGGGATGGTTCGGCCTTGGCCAAATGGTGCCCGAATTCGAAACCGCTGTCCTATCGCTGAGCAATGGCGACGTATCCACCCCCATTCAGACCCAATTTGGCTGGCATGTCATCCTTTTGACAGAACGCCGCAAGGCCGAAGCGCCCGAATTCGAAGTGGTCCGCGAGCAACTTGCCAATACTTTGCGCCAAACCGCCGTCGAAGCCCATGTTGACACCCTGACGACTCGGGCCGATATCACCCGCCCGGAGATCGAAGACTTCACGCCTGAAATCATCAAAGATCTGAGCTTGATAGGGAACTAAAGAATGGCTGGTTCGCTTCCGGTGTCCCCATTGGCACCAGAAAAATTCCCCACGCTTCCTGTTATTAGTGGCGTAACTTTTGCAAGCGCATCTGCGGGGGTAAAGTACCAAGGGCGCGATGATGTGATGTTGGCCGTTCTGCAGCCCGGAAGCGCGGTCGCTGGGGTATTCACCAAATCCAAGACCCGTGCAGCACCCGTACTGGATTGTCAGGCGAAACTTGGCGGCGCGAATTCCGACGGCGCGGCTATACTGGTTAACTCGGGCAATGCAAATGCGTTCACCGGACAATTCGGCCAAGCCTCGGTCAAAGAGATTACGTCAGCAGTTTCCGCGTCCCTTAACGTTCCTGAGGAACGCGTGTTCACCTCTTCGACCGGTGTCATTGGTGAACCACTGCCTCATGATCGGATCACGGCCAAGATTGGTGAGCTGGGCGGCACCTTATCTAAGAAGGGTATCGAAGACGCCGCTAAGGCGATCATGACCACGGATACTTTTGCGAAGGGGTCAGGCGCGACGATCACCATCGACAGTCAAGAGGTCCAGATCGCAGGCATCGCCAAGGGCTCTGGCATGATCGCGCCGGACATGGCGACGATGCTGGTCTATATCTTTACCGACGCCATATACGAACAATCCGCGTTACAAGCGTTGCTGTCCGGTCTGAACGAAACAAGCTTTAACGCAATAACGGTCGACAGCGATACCTCAACCTCGGACAGTTTGTTGCTGTGTGCGACGGGCGCATCTGGTGTTGACGCAACCGGCAATGCTGACTTTGCAGCGGCGCTCAATTCCGTCATGCTGGACTTGGCCCATCAGGTTGTCCGCGATGGTGAGGGTGCGACCAAATTCATCGAAATCCAAATCACCGGCGCGGTTTCCAACGGTGAAGCCAAGACACACGGGCTGGCGATTGCAAATTCACCTTTGGTGAAGACCGCGATTGCGGGCGAAGATCCCAACTGGGGACGTGTGGTCATGGCGATTGGCAAGTCCGGAGCCGAGGCCGACCGCGATCGGTTGTCGATCTCCTTTGGCGATGTTCTGGTGGCTGAAAAGGGCTGGGTCGCGGACACCTACCGCGAAGAGCTCGGCGCGGCTGAGATGAAGAAACAGGACATCACAATGCACGTCGACCTTGGGCTTGGTTCGGGCAAAGCGACCGTTTGGACGTGTGATTTGACCCACCAATACATCACGATCAATGCAGACTACCGCTCATGAAGACGGTCCTTGTTTCAGCGGTCGCCTTGATTGATCCCGACGGGCGTATCCTTTTGGCGCAGCGCCCCGAAGGGAAATCGATGGCCGGTATGTGGGAATTTCCCGGTGGCAAAATCGAACCTGGTGAAACACCCGAGGCGGCTTTGGTTCGGGAATTGCAGGAAGAGCTGGGCATCAACACTTGGAAATCCTGCTTGGCTCCGCTGACATTCGCCAGCCATAGTTATGAAGACTTTCACCTACTGATGCCGCTTTTCGCCTGCCGAAAGTGGGAGGGCATTCCGCAAGGGAAAGAGGGTCAGACGCTCAAATGGGTGATTCCCCAAGATTTGCGAAACTATGACATGCCCCCGGCAGATATTCCGCTGATTCCTATACTTCGAGACTGGCTATAGGTTTTTGTTTCGATATTTTGGAAAAGAGTACGTTTTTAAAGTGACTTTTTCTTGATCAGAAACAAGTTTCGCTAGCTTACTTTGTGAACTTTTTGTTAAGATCTACCCTAAAGGATGACACTGCAAGGTCATACTTCTCCATTTTGGATCTTAACGGGAGGGCGTTTCATGATCCGGACTATCACTATGGGTACTTATGTGTCTGTTCAGGGTGTATTTTCACACTCTCTGCCCAACGGCAAGATTGCTGTTAAAGTGGGCAAAAAGGTTTACGAAGGCAAGCCAGTCTAACTGGCGATACGAACTACCACTCACACGGAATATCGAAGGCGGCCTCTGGTCGCCTTCTTTTTTGGGGGATTTCGCCGTCGCGACCATGTCCCCAAAGACAAAAAACCCGGCCAGTGGCCGGGTTTTTTTACTACATATTCACATGACGTCTTAGTCAAGCGTACGTGTAACTTCTTCGCGCTCGAAGATCTCAATAACGTCATTGGCGCGGATGTCATCATAGTTCTCGAACGCCATACCGCATTCTTGACCAGACTGAACCTCGGCCACTTCGTCCTTGAAGCGCTTCAGCGTTTTCAGCGTGCCTTCGTGGATCACCACGTTGTCGCGCAGCAGACGTACACCTGCAGAGCGGCGTGCAACGCCTTCGGTCACCAGACAGCCTGCAACCTTACCAACGTTGGATACCTTAAAGACATCCTTGATGGTCGCGTAACCGATAAAGTTCTCCTTGATTTCCGCCGACAACAGGCCAGAAGCCGCTGCTTTTACATCATCAACGAGGTCATAGATCACCGAGTAATAGCGGATCTCGACGCCTTTTTGGTTCGCTGTATTTCGCGCAGACGTATTGGCACGGACGTTAAAGCCCATGACCGGCGCGCCGGATGCTTCGGCCAGACCGATGTCCGTTTCCGTGATCGCGCCCACACCGGAGTGCAGAACACGGACTCGGACTTCATCGTTGCCGATTTTTTCCATCGCCTGAACGATCGCTTCGGCAGAACCCTGAACGTCAGCTTTGACCAGGATCGGCAGTTCAGAGACGTTCTCGTCGTCTTTTGCCTTCTGCATTAACTGTTCCAAGGTCGTCGCGGCACCAGCTGCGGCCCGTTTGTCCTTGGCTGCGTTTGCGCGATATTCAGCGATTTCACGCGCTTGTGCTTCGGTATCTGTCACGTTCAAAACGTCACCAGCTTCTGGTGTACCATTCAGACCCAGAACCTCAACTGGAACGGAGGGGCCTGCTTCTTTGACGCGCTCGCCCTTGTCGTTGATCAACGCACGGACTTTACCGTACTGCTCACCCACAACAAAGATGTCACCTTGGCGCAAAGTGCCTTTTTGAACCAGAACGGTTGCAACAGGACCGCGACCCACATCAAGCTGCGCCTCGATCACGGCACCTTGGGCGGCGCGATCTGGGTTGGCTTTCAGTTCAAGGATTTCGGACTGCAGCGCAATGGCTTCCAGCAGTTCATCCAGACCCTGACCTGTGTGCGCAGAGACTTCGACGTCTTGCACTTCACCGGACATGGCTTCCACGATCACTTCGTGTTGCAGAAGCTCGGCACGTACTTTGTTTGCATCGGCCGCAGGTTTGTCGATCTTGTTGATCGCGACGATCATCGGCACCTGGGCCGCTTTTGCGTGGGCAATCGCTTCGACGGTCTGTGGCATCACCGAATCGTCGGCGGCGACAACCAGAACCACGACATCCGTGACCTGAGCACCGCGAGACCGCATCGACGTAAAGGCCGCGTGGCCAGGTGTGTCGAGGAAGGACAGCGTGGTGCCACCTTCTGTTTTCACCTGATAGGCGCCGATGTGCTGTGTGATACCGCCAGCTTCGCCAGACACAACTTTGGCGTCACGGATGGCGTCCAAGAGCGATGTCTTACCGTGGTCAACGTGGCCCATGATGGTGATCACAGGTGGACGTGACTGCAGGTCGCCTTCGTTTTCTTCGATGTCCTGGATCACGTCTTCAACGTCAGCATCCGAGACACGAACAACTTTGTGGCCGAATTCTTCGATGATCAGTTCGGCAGTATCAGCGTCGACGGTTTGGTTCTGTGTCACCATCATGCCCATATTCATGAGCGATTTGACAACATCACCAACGCGTTCGGCCATACGGTTCGCAAGCTCAGAAACCACGATGGCTTCTGGCAGCTGAACGTCACGAACTACCTTTTCGCGCTCAACCGTCCCCATGGCTTTTTGACGGGCACGTTCTTGCTTACGACGCATGGATGCAACAGAACGTTGACGTCCACCGGCACCACCGGTTGCCTGGCTCAGCGTCAGTTTACCTGAACGGCGGCCTCCGTCTTGGTTCTTGTTACGACCACGCTCTTCGCGCTCACGGTCAGATTTGCGCGGCGTCGCGGCACCGGCCGGCTTGAACGATGGTCCAGGACGGGCGGAAGCAGGAGCTGGGGCGGCGGCGGCAGGCGCTTTTTTCTTTTCGGCGGCTGCGGTCGCTTGGTCAGCTGCGCGTTTTTTTGCTTCGGCAGCTTCGGCGCGCTTGCGCTCTTCTTCTTCGGCCTTTTGGCGCGCGCGTTCTTCAGCTTCACGCTGTTCGCGCTCTTTGGCTTCCAGCTCTGCGCGGCGACGCTCACGATCTTCGGCGCGCGCTTTCTCTGCGGCAGCGCGTTCGGCTGCTTCTTCGACTTCGCGTGCTTTGGCTGCTTGCAGAGCTTTCAGACGGCGTGCCATTTCCGCATCAGAAATGCCTGCGGGGCGACGCGATGCATCACCCGAGCCGCCGACTCCGCCACCTGGCTTTCCGGCGCCCGGCTTGGGAACCACAACGCGCTTGCGTTTGGTTTCCACCACGACATTTTTGGTCCGCCCGTGGCTGAAACTCTGTTTCACGTTCCCAGGACGGGAACCACGCAAACCCAATGTCTTTTTGCCGTCATTATCGCTCATAAAGCTCTTTATCCTTCCGTGCGGCCGTTGCCGCCCTTCAATTCGCGCAAACCTTGCAGTCGTTGCGCTTCCTCTACAACACGTTTGCTGAGTCCACCAGAGGCGAGGGCCGCATGTATGACAGTTTCGCGTCCAAATGCCATCCCGAGCTCGTTTGCGGTCATACAACCAACAAATTTTCCCTTATAGGGTGTGCTCAGTTTGGACTTTCCGCGCGCGGATCCATCAGACGCTTGCAAAAGGATCCTTGCTTCTTCTTTGATCAGCCAGTCTTTGACCTTTTCGTAACCCGCAATGGCTTGACCAGACTTCCGGGCAAGGCTGATTAGGTCCACCAACCGCCGTGCGATCTGCGTTTCAATCTCGTCAATAAGATCGCCGCGCATCTTTACCTGAGACTTGAAGCCACGTGCAAAGAGTTTCTTTTTGATTGCCTCTTCCAGCGCAGAGCGTTCGGACGCGACATAGACACCACGGCCTGGAAGTTTTCCCATCACATCCGGAAAAACCTCATCGTCAGGACTCAGAACAAAGCGGATCAACCCGTGTTTGGGTTGAATCTCTCCCGTTGCCAAGCATTTACGCTCAGCCCCGTCGCTTCGGTCAGTTGTGGCACCAGCACGGCCCATTCAAACTCTCCTAAAACCTGAGATCAGGCTTCGCCGTCTTCGGCTTCTGTTTCTTCAGCATCTTCTTTGGCGGCTTCCAGCTCAGCCGGATCAACCCAGCCCAACATGACGCGCGCGGTCATAACCAGATCCTGCGCATCCTCGAGGCTGACGCCGTGGCTTTCCAGGATACCGTCGTCCTTGACGCGTTGACCATCCACTGTGGTCCAGCCACCAGCCAATTCCCAATCGGCGCAGGTAGCGAAATCTTCCAGCGACTTCACGTCATCCTTGGCCAAAGCTTCCACCATCTGGGGTGTCAGGCCTTCGAATTCAATAAGGCTGTCTTCGACACCCAAGGCACGTGCAGCATCCAGTGCGGCTTTTGCTTGCGCTTCAAGGTAGTCGCGCGCACGTGCTTGCAGCTCTTGCGCGGTACCATCGTCAACACCGTCGATGACCAGCAGTTCGTCCAGTTCCACATAGGCAACTTCTTCGAGGTTGGTGAACCCTTCAGAAACCAGCAGCTGTGCGAAGAACTCATCCAGATCCAGCGTGGCCATGAACAGGCCGGTGCGGGCTTCGAATTCTTTCTGACGACGCGCCGATTCTTCTGCTTCGGTCATGATGTCGATGTCTAGGCTGGTCAGCTGCGACGCGAGGCGTACGTTTTGACCACGACGACCAATTGCCAGGCTCAGCTGCTCTTCTGGAACAACAACTTCGATCTTGCCCGCTTCTTCGTCCAGAACAACTTTGGACACTTCGGCCGGCTGCAGCGCGTTCACCAGGAATGTAGGCTGATCTTCGTTCCACGGGATGATGTCGATCTTTTCACCCTGCA
This sequence comes from Epibacterium ulvae, assembly GCF_018678075.1. Lineage (GTDB taxonomy): Bacteria > Pseudomonadota > Alphaproteobacteria > Rhodobacterales > Rhodobacteraceae > Epibacterium > Epibacterium ulvae_A. The sequence goes on from NZ_JAHHIR010000025.1 coordinate 98,143, forward strand.
GTTCGTTGACAACCGCCTGAACCCGCGAGCCGCGCATACCCACACAGGCACCAACCGGATCGATGGAGTTGTCAAATGACTGAACAGCGATTTTCGCGCGGGAACCCGGATCGCGAGCAACGGCTCTAATCTCGATCACGCCATCATAGATTTCAGGCACTTCCATCTTGAACAATTCGGCCATGAATTCAGGGGCTGTCCGAGACAGGAAGATCTGCGGGCCGCGCTGTTCGCGGCGCACGTCTTTGATAAAGCAGCGAATACGGTCGTTCGGGCGATAGGCTTCGCGGCCAATCTTTTCGTTGCGGCGCAGGATGGCTTCGCCAGCACCCACGTCCACGATCACATTGCCATATTCTTCGCGCTTTACCAGACCATTGATGATGGTGCCTGCGCGATCTTTGAATTCGTTGTACTGACGGTCACGTTCGGCTTCGCGTACCTTCTGCAGGATAACCTGTTTGGCAGATTGCGCCGCGATACGGCCCATTTCCACCGGTGGAATTTCTTCCACATAGGTCGCGCCAATCTCAGGCTCAGACATGTATTGCTTGGCCTGCTCGACCGTCATTTCCGACTGATAGTTTTCCAGCTCGTCCGCATCCACAACGGTACGCACACGGGTAAATGTGGCGCGACCGGTTTTGCGGTCGATAGAAACACGGATGTCCATCTCAGAGCCGTAACGGCTTTTGGCAGCCCGCGCTAGGCTCTCTTCCATGGCTTCGACCACCAAACCGGGGTCGATCATTTTCTCACGTGCCACGGCCTCAGCGGTTTGCAACAGCTCCAGCTGGTTTGCAGAGGTAATCGCCATTACTTCGTCTCCTCTTCGGACCCTTCTTCGGTCTCTATCTCGTCGAATGCGTCTTCGTTCAATGCACCGGTTGCCTTACGCTGGCGCAACATTTCGCTGATCAGATCGTCGGTCAGAACCAGTTTGGCATCGCTCAACCAGTCGAAATCCAACCCAATTGTAACCGTCTCGCCGTGTTCCTGAATATTGATCAGGACTTCGTTTTCTTCGATCCCGGCCAGCTCACCCTTAAAGCGACGACGGCCGTCGATCAGTTCCGTGGTCTCAATTTTTGCCTCATAGCCTTCGAACATGTCGAAATCTTTGAGACGGGTTAGAGGCCGGTCAATCCCGGGGCTCGATACTTCAAGCGCATAAGCGTCCAGAATAGGATCTTCAACATCCAAGGTTGCGCTGATTGCGTTGGAAATCTCCGCGCAACCATCAACTTCGATGCCTCCATCCGGCTTGTCAGCCATAATTTGCAATGTCGTGGTCTTGCCAGACATCAGGCGAATACGCACAAGCTCATAGCCCAGGTCCTCGATCACCGGAGAGATGATCTCAGCCAGGCGCCGGTCTATGGCAGCTTTGGCGATCAGGTCGTTGGTCATATGCGGTCCAAACACAAAAAAACGGGCGCGCGGCCCGTTAAACTTACCCGGTGGAGCTTCGAACCAAGTTCGACGCGCCGCTGTTGGAGAGGTGTATATGCGGTTGCCCCTGAGTCTGCAAGGAAAACCTCAACCTGCGTCAATTGCAGCGCTAAGCCACTGGTTTTAAATCCTATTCAACTCAGAATATGACTAGATCTTCCACCAGCGTTCAAGCAAACGCGCATCATCCAGTGCGGAAACCTTGCCAACCTGACGCGGAACCCCGACGCCGTGATGGGCCACGATTTGCATGTCTTCGACAGAAGGGTGAAAGGTCAAATCGCGGCGGTCTCGCAAGATTTGTTGCGCCGGGAAGGCCGCGACATCAACATATCCGTCCCGCAGCGCTTCTGCGCGGATGGCGGGATCCGGGATCACCGCGACCTCGACAGTGTCGAGCCATCCTGCAAGGTGGTCTTTGTAATGATGGGCGATGCGCTCTGCCCTGAAATCACGGCCTTCATTCGCGCGCGTAATGGCGTAACACCCGCTGCCGGCCCCTTGGTCGAGCGTATCAACCGTCGCACCACGCTGCGAGATCACGCAGCCCGACGCAGACAGAACATAGGGCAGATGTGGATTTGGCGAGCTGAGTTCAATGATGACCCGATTTGGACCCGCGGCCTGGATCGACCAGATATCTTCTATCACCTGTGTCAGGCTGTCGATGACATCACTGACCGCAACTGGCGCACCAGATTGGAATCGCGCATCACGGCGTAGATCGAACTCCCACCGCAGCGCGCGCGCATCACTACGCCATCCCGAAGCCAGCTCACCGCGAAGCACCCCGTCAGGTCCGATTTCCACCAGCGTGTCGTGGCTTGCGCGCAGCGCGAGGTTGCGCATCAGCTCCGGGTCGCGCGGAATCGCCAATCGCAACAGACCGCCACGTTGTGGCGCGCCATGAACCGAGGTCCCAGTCGCGGCCAAAAGCGCGGCTGCTGCACCAGACGTAAAAAGGGCACGGCGGTCCATTCGGTTCATTCTTGCTGTTCCTCAGCGATACTATCCATGGCCCGAACCAGTTCCTGACTGATTCCCGGCTCTGACAAAGCATGACCGGCGTTGCGCACCATCACAAGATCCGCGTTGGGCCACAATTCGCTTAGCCGCCATGCGGATTGTGGTGGGCAGATCATGTCATAGCGTCCTTGAACGATCTTGCCCGGCAAATGCGAAATCCGACCCATGTTGGCCAGAATCTGCCCGTCGAAATCGAGGAACCCGTTGTTGATGAAGTAATGGTTTTCCAATCGCGCAAAGGCGCGGGCGTATTCGCTGGGTGGGTCGCCAGACACACCGTTGGAGGCAATGGATGCCAATGCATTTTCCCAGGCGGACCAAGCTCTGCCAAATCGCACTTCTTCGTTCCGATTCCCGGAGAAAAGCCGCTTGTGGTAGGCTTTGATCAGATCGCCACGTTCGTTTTCAGGCACAAGACCGATGAACCGTGACCAGGTCTCGGGCCAGAATCGCCCAGCGCCGCCGTTGTAGAACCAATCCAGCTCGGACTGGGTCATCAAGAACACGCCGCGCAATACGATATGGGTGACCCGCTCTGGGTGCGACTGCGCATAGATCAAGGCAAGCGTCGCGCCCCAACTACCGCCAAACAGCACCCATTGCTCGATCCCCAAGGTGCGCCGGATCTCTTCCATATCTGCCACAAGGTGCCAGGTGGTGTTTGCCTCGCAGGACGCATAGGGGCGCGAACGCCCACATCCGCGTTGGTCAAACAGAATCACACGGTAGACATGCGGGTCAAAATAGCGGCGCATTGCGGGACTGCTGCCACCGCCGGGACCGCCATGACAAACGATAACCGGAATTCCATTCGGATTGCCCGATTGTTCAAAATATACGCGGTGCCCTTGGCCAACATCTATGATCCGCTGATCAAAAGGTTCGATCGGCGGGTAGAGAAATTGCACTGCGCGCTTTTGGTCAGGGTATTTGTCCATTACAGGCCTATATAACGTCTACTAGCTAAAAGAACATACGGAGACAGGAATGCAAGCGCCTCACACGACCGTAGATCCGTCTGAGATCGCAAAATTTGAGGCCATGGCCGCCGAATGGTGGGATCCGAACGGGAAATTTAAGCCTCTGCATATGCTTAACCCCTGCCGGCTGGACTATATCACCAGCCAGATCGCCGCTGAATTTGGTCGCAATCTGAATGATCCCTCCCCTTTGAAAGGGCTTCGTGTTCTGGATATCGGCTGTGGCGGCGGATTGCTGAGCGAACCGATCGCCCGGCTGGGTGCTGAGGTGATTGGCGCAGATGCTGCGGAAAAGAACCTTCCGGTCGCGCGTCTGCATGCAGAGCAATCCGGGCTCGACATCGACTATCGCCACACCACCGCCGAGGCCATGGCCGAAGCAGGTGAGCACTTTGACGTTGTCATGAATATGGAAGTGGTCGAACACGTCGCGGATCCGCTGAGCTATCTGACCGCCATTCAGCAATTGCTGCGCCCTGGCGGTCTGCAGATTTGCTCAACCATCAACAGAAACCCCAAAAGCTTTGCGATGGCCATCGTGGGCGCTGAAGTCATCATGCGCTGGCTGCCCCGTGGCACGCATGAATGGTCGAAATTCATCACTCCGGATGAGCTTTTTGATCTACTGGCCCAGTCAGGGATGACTCCGGTGGACAGAAAAGGGTTCGTTTTCAACCCGATTTTGTGGAGTTGGAGCCTTTCTGAACGAGATCTTAGTGTGAATTACGCGACGGCAAGCACCAAGCCTGCAGTGTGATTTAATCGCATTAGTTCAATAATTTACGCGCATTTATAATTGAATGCCTATCCTTTTGGGTAGGCATTGTCACATCTGCGCCATTTTCAATGACGTTTTGAAAGGTTAGTTTCTTATTCAGGGGTTTGAGATCCAAGACCACCACTCGCAAAGCGGTCTTGTACTCTTGATGGGAGAGGACAAGATCGCGGCGAAGCGGGCAAACTCAACAAAATTGACTAGCGGAGCAATCCGCAAAGGCGCTTCCCCAAAAGCGCCCTTTCCTTTGCTTAGGTCGCGGCGTCCAGTTTGGCGCGCAATTCCCGCAAAATCGGTAGGGTCGCCCGGACACGTTCATCCCCCAATTCATTCACCACTTCGGAAATAATCGGAACAATACCAGCCAGGGCAGAATCACGAGCTTGTCGGCCCGCCGGACTGATGGCCACAAATTTCCGACGCGCATCGTCCCAATCCGGACGGATATGGATGTAGCCTGCGACTTCCAATTTGTTCAACGTGTTGGTCATCGCTCCACGTGTCACGTGAAACAATTTCGCCAATTGTGCAGGCGTACGCTCCATCCCAACCCCCGCAAGGTGATTGAGCACCGAGAAATGTGACAGCTCCATTCCTTTTGGCAAGGCGCGGCTCAACCGCGCGCGTGCCAACTGGTCCGCCATGAGGATTTCACTGAACAGCGCAACGGCAAGTGGTGTGGTTTCTTCCATTAGGGTTCGTCGAACTCTCTATCATGGGTCAGGGACGGCACACGTCTACGTGCTTCTTCTACACTTTTCATGTCGAGATCAACGAAACTCACACCTGGATCAACGCCTGCGTCCAATAAAACTTCACCCCAGGGCGCGACCACCAGCGAATGACCGTAGGTTTTGCGACGCGGCCCGCGTGATGCCGCGTGATGACCGGTCTGCGCCGGGGCCAGAACGAAACATCCGGTTTCAATGGCGCGCGCTTGCAGCAGCGCATGCCAATGCACGGCGCCGGTCACCGTGGAAAACGCCGAAGGCACAACCAGGATCTGCGCGCCCGCCTGCGCCAATGTCCGATAGAGATACGGGAACCGCAGATCATAGCATATGGTCATACCGATATGAGCGAACCCGGCATCGGCCATCACAGCGCGTTGGCCAGGACGGTAGCCATCAGATTCGCGGTAGCGTTCCTCGGCTGAGACATCCACATCAAACATATGGATTTTATCGTAGGTCGCAGTGATCTCACCCTGTGGTGAAATCAAGAACTGTCGATTGGCAAACCTTCCGTCCGGATCACCGGTTTTCACAGCGAGCGACCCAATGGTGAGCCAGATGCCGTGTTGTTGTGCCGCGTCACACAACGCAGGCAACGATGTGTCATCCGCTTGTCTCTGCAAAACGGATTTTTGATGGGTCCGACTGCCGGAAATGCAATTTGTCACTTCCGGGGTCAGAACATAGTGCGCACCGCCATCCACAGCGGCGTCAATCATCCCTAGAGCAGTCCGAAGATTTTCCTCGGGCTGATCAGAGGATTTCATCTGCAGCAGAGCAGTACGCAAATGTTTTACCCTTATGCCGCCAGCAAGGGGTCTAGCTTGCCTTCACGCTCCAACGCGTAGAGCTCATCGCAGCCACCCACATGCGTTGTACCAATAAAGATCTGTGGCACAGTGCGTCCGCCATTGGCGCGTTTGATCATTTCCTGTTTGCGCTTTGGGCTGGTCAGGACGTCGACTTCGGAAAACTTGACGCCTTTTTGTTTCAGCAAGCGTTTTGCCTGATGGCAGTAACCGCACAATGGCGATGTGTAGATCTCAACGGCTTTCATTCGTGGCTCCAATTTGGAATAGGCATGTCTTTACAAGCCAATTTGGGATGCCGCCAATGTAATTTCTAGATGGAAACTGCCGTGATCACTGTTGCGTGACGCGCGCCAGCACGGAAACACGCACATCAGCCGCGCCTGCCCGCATACAGGCCTCGGTACAAGCGGCCAAAGTGGCGCCGGACGTCATAACGTCATCAATCAATACAACGACCCGCCCGCGCATCAATTCCATATGCCTTGGATGCGGAGCGATTGCGTTCTTCAGCGTCTTGAACCGCTGTTCTTTTGATTTGTGATCCAACGACGGTGTAATCTTGGTCCGTTTCAAAAGATCCGGCCAATAGTCCAGCCGCCCATGTTCAGCAAATGCTTCGGCCAATAGCGCCGATTGATTGTACTTGCGCCGCAGCATCCGGGTCCAATGAAGCGGCACCGGGGTCACGATCGGGTTGTCCTGCAACAGGGGCGCAGAGGCGCGCAGCATCCATCCCGCTGCCATCCGGGCCACATCGGTGCGGTCGGCGTATTTCAAGCCCAGCACCAGATCCTTGGCTTTGCCTGCGTATTCAAGCGCTGCCCGGCCTTGGCTCCAAGGGTGCGCGTGCGACAGGCATCGGTCACATTCCAGACGAAACCCGTCGCTTTCGCCAGGCAAGGCACATCCGCAACCATCGCAGACGGTGCCGGAAATGAAATTCATCTCTTTCCAGCATGTTCCACACAGACCAAAGTCGCTCTCGACCATCGCATCGCAGCACGAGCACTGCGGTGGGTAGACCAGCGAAACAGCTGTTTGAATCTGGGCGTGCAACATCCTAAACATTCCTCATGAGTGAAACATCGCAAAACCAGCCCGATCTGTTCGACCGCCAAGCCCTGGATGCCCATCGCGCCCGGACCAAGCCTGATGCCCTATTCCTGCATCAACTTGCCCGTGACGAGGTTGAGGATCGGCTAACGATGGTTAACAGGACCTTTACAAAGCCGGCGATCGTTAGTGGTTTCGTCAAAATTTGGGAAAATTTTAGCAAAAATGCCACAATCGTTCGGGACGAGGATGTTCTGGACCTAGAACCCAACACCCATGATCTGGTCATTCACGCCATGTCCTTGCATTGGGCAAACGACCCCGTTGGGCAATTGATCCAATGTCGCCGCGCTTTGAAAGAAGACGGATTGTTGTTGGTCACGCTTTTGGGCGGGCACACGCTGCATGAGCTGAGGGCTGTTCTGGCCGAGGCTGAAACGCGCGTTATGGGCGGGTTGTCTCCCCGCATCGCACCCATGGCAGAAGTACGTGACCTGGGCGGATTGCTGCAACGCGCGGGCTTTGCCCTGCCGGTGGCGGATGTGGTTCCGTTGACAGCCGAGTACCGCGATATCTGGCACCTGTGTCGCGATCTGCGGGACATGGGTGAAACCAACGCAATGGCGCAACGCCTGCGACGCCCAACGCCACGTCGTGTTTTTGACGAGGCAGATACGTTTTATCGTGCGCATTTCGCAAATGACGCCGGACGCCTGCCCGCAACGTTTGAGGTTGTGTGCCTGACCGGGTGGTCACCGTCGGACGCTCAACAACAGCCTCTGCGCCCCGGATCCGCCAAGATGCGACTGGCTGATGCCTTGAAAGTATCCGAAGAGCCACTGGACAAAGATTAATTCAGACTATCGCTGCGCCAATGTGATCCAATTGGTTTTTTGGACAGTATCGTCTTATCTACGAGCTACACGGAATTCGGCCGCACAGGACTTTAACAATGCTGGACAAAACTCACACCGCCACCTGCCCCGCCCACGCGCCGGCAGATCACCCCAAGATCAAGGCGGAGAAAGTCGGCGTCCTATTGGCCAACCTCGGCACGCCCGATGATTACAGCTACTGGCCGATGCGGCGCTATTTGAGCGAGTTTCTGTCCGACCAGCGGGTAATCGACTATCCGGCATGGAAATGGCAGCCGCTGCTGCAATTGATCATTTTGACCAAACGCCCGTTTTCCTCGGGTGAGGCGTACAAGTCGATTTGGAACCACGACAAGGGCGAAAGCCCGCTGATGACCATTACAAAAGACCAGACCAGCAAAATGGCAACCGCGATGCAGGACCGTTATGGCGATCAGGTCATGGTCGATTTCTGCATGCGCTACGGCAACCCCTCAACCAAATCCAAAGTCCGCAAAATGGTTGAAGCTGGCTGCCAAAAGATCCTCTTTGTGCCGCTTTATCCGCAATATGCGGGTGCCACGTCGGGCACGGCCAATGACGAATTCTTTCGTGCGCTGATGGAAGAGAAACAGCAACCCGCCGCCCGCACCATTGCGCCCTATTTCGACCAGCCCGCCTATATCGATGCCTTGGCGCGTTCCGTGACAGAAGCCTATGAGAAGGCCGAAAAACGCCCTGACATTCTGGTGGTGTCCTATCACGGCATGCCCAAGCGATATCTGATGGAAGGTGACCCCTACCATTGCCAATGTCAGAAAACGACACGACTGCTCAAGGAGCGGCTGGGATGGGACGACACGCAGATCACAACGACATTCCAATCCGTTTTCGGCCCTGAGGAATGGTTACGCCCCTATACCGTGGAACATGTTGCGGAGCTGGCGCGTCAGGGAAAGAAGAACATTGCGGTGATCGCGCCCGCGTTCTCAGCCGATTGCATCGAAACACTGGAAGAGATCAACGAAGAGATCTTTGAGAGTTTTGAACATGCAGGCGGAGAAGAGTTTTTGTACATCCCCTGCCTCAACGACGACGACGATCACATCGCGGCCTTGGGCGATGTCATTCAACAGAACCTGAAAGGCTGGCTGGAGTAATTACAGCCGCCACATCGGTCATCCGAGCAATAAAAAAGGCGGTGGGAAAACCACCGCCTTTTTTTTGAATGTATCGTATCGAACTTAGTTCGATGCAACAGCAGCGCCAACCAAAACCAGCAGCAGCAGCGGCAGCAGAATGCCCGAGGACGAACCTTCAGCAGCTTCTACGATAACCGGTCCTTCAACGATCGGCTCAGCCAGACCACCAGCAACGGCGGCGCCAGCAGCTACGGTCAGAGCGGCAGCAAGAACGAGTTTCTTCATGTTAACCTCCAGTAAATGCGCACAGGAATAGCGCGCGCAGCCAAGACTTACTTCGTGATTTTTTCTAATCACCCCAGTCGCGAAAATGCAAACACTTGTTGCACTTAGGGTTCCCAGCCTAAAGCCTATGTCGTCAAATTAGCAACACTTGCGTTCCAACTTTCGTAAGTGAGAACAGTTCGGCGATATGCTCGTTGTACAGGCCAATACACCCATTGGACGATTTACGGCCAATTTTGCGCGTGTCATGGGTCCCGTGGATACGATAGTACTTCCAGCTTAGGTACAAAGCGTGTGTTCCCAAGGGGTTATCGGGGCCAGGCGGGATAAAGGCGGGCCATTCCGGGTTGCGTTTGCGCATATTAGGCGTTGGCGCCCAGCTCGGACCGTTCACCTTACGAATGACCTGAGTTCGCCCTCGGCGTGTCAAATCGTCGGATAAAGGGACAGAAGAGGGGAATAATTTGTAAGTTTCCCCATTCTCGGACCAATAGTGAAGCGCGCGGCTGTCGATATCCACGAGAATCGCACCACGATTGAGATTGTCGAAATAAGGCTGCCATTCTTTCGCACGAAACGCGGAGATATTGCGTGCCACCGGGGCCTCTGGTTCTGGCGGTGGACGCAGGGGGTCAAAGCCAGTTTCTGCAGCAGGATCCGTTTGTTGCGCCAAAACAGGTGTCGCTGCAAACGCGGCTGCGGACGTCAGGAAACGGCGACGGTTCAAGTTCTCAAAGATGGACTTGGTCATGTGTTTTCTACCTACAAAAGGTCGTAACGAAGTGTTGAGCATATAATATGGCGCGAATGCCTCAGTCGCAAATCAAACAGAACTGTGACAGGCATTATACCGCCAGCCCATTTGCGCATCCGCCACAGGAGAGGTAAAGGCAATATGTGCAGATTATCCAAGGTGCGACATGTCCCGAATTCTTTCGATCTTTGCGCTGTGTTTCTCTCTGATCGCCGCAGCCTGTACGACGGCCACAGAGGTGGACAGTTCGAACAGCGGCGTTTACCGCATCCGAAACGCAGATAAAGTCCAGTTCCGTATGCTGGATTCCGTCAATGCCCTGCGTGAGGCTGCAGGCCAACCGCCTGTTCAACTTAACGCGCAGCTCAACGCTGCCGCCGCCACCCATTCTCGCGATATGTCGGTGCAAAACCGGCCTTGGCATTTTGGCTCGGACGGTTCTTCACCGCTGGACCGCGTAGCCCGTACAGGGTTTGCAGGCGTGCTGGTGGGCGAAGCCATCTCGGAAACATATGAGAGCGAAGTGCAAACCCTGACAGCTTGGATGGAAGATCCGACAACGCGGTCGGTTGTTCTGGACTCAACAGCTGCCAATATGGGTTTCTTCTGGTTCCAGGAACCAAATGGGAAACTGTGGTGGACTTTGGTGATGGGTACCTAAACCGCAAAGAGCGCGCGACAGAATGCCCGCGCCTTTTGTCCGGATTTAGGCGTTCAAGAAGATCGGGATGCCATTTTTGATCATGGCATAGATTTCTTCCATTTCGCCATTCTTGACGGCGATACAGCCGGCTGTCCAATCGCTTGCCCGCTCTGCGCGTTTACGATCACGCAGAATATTGGGCTGCCCGTGAATGAAAATCTCACCGCCGGGGCTTTTTCCCAATGCACGTGCTTTGGCAATGTCCTGCGCATTTGGGTATGAAATCCCAAGGGACAGGTGAAAGGCGCTGTTTGGATTACGACGATTGATCCAATATTGGCCTTCGGGGGTTTTCCCATCCCCTTCGATCCGTTTGTGCCCCCGTGGCGCAAAACCAAGGTCGACTTTGTATTTGCGCAGAATGTCGTTGTTGTTCAGCAAATACATATGACGGGCGCCTTTGTTGACGACAACTGACGTCACCCGTGGGCCGTGATAGTTTTGAAACTTTCCGCTCTGATCTGAGCATGCGGCCAAAGCAAGGCTTGCCGCTGCGCTCGCTGCAAATGCGCGTCTGTCCATCATACTGCTCTTTTTTTTGCCTCAAGTTGCCAATACAGAAGATTGACCGCTTTCCCAAATCACTTCTTTGAGTCTTGGTCCGAGAACTTGGCAAGATTTTGCTCTATCCGTTCCAGTCGGGTCAAGACATCGTCGCGGTAAGCATCCGTAATTTGCGTCTCTTCTTCACCATGTGCGTCCTGCATAGAGTTCACAATCAGACCTACCAGGAGGTTAACAACGGCAAAGGTTGTGACCATGATGAAGGGGACAAAGAACATCCAGGCATAGGTGTAGATCTCCATGACGGGTCGCACGATGCCCATTGACCAGCTTTCCAAGGTCATGATCTGAAACAGCGAATAGGCTGATCGCCCAAGGTTTCCAAACCATTCCGGGAACTGTTCAGCAAAAAGCTTCGTCGCGATGACCGAGCCGATGTAGAAGATGATCGCCATCAGCAAAAACACCGAGGCCATTCCAGGCAGCGCATTAATGAAGCCTTCCACCACCCGGCGCAGGCGCGGAGCCACTGAAATGACCCGCAACACCCGCAAAATGCGCAATGCACGCAACACCGACAGACCCTGCGCGCCGGGAACCAAGGCGATGCTCACAATTACAAAGTCAAAGATGCTCCAACCGTTCAGGAAGAACTTCAATCGACGTACAACCAGTTTCGCCAGAAGCTCGGCCACAAAAATGATAAGGCAGAGATTGTCCAGCGAGCCGATGATACCGCCAAACCGGCTCATGATTGCGGGCGATGTCTCCATCCCCAAAGTCACAGCGTTGATAAGAATAACTGCGGTGATGAAACGACCAAAGGCGACGCTATCAAGGATATTGGACAGGCGTTGAAGGGGCATTGATTTCAGGTTCCCTGTCAATGTCAGTTTTCAAATGTAAAGGACGCCGCCAATTCGGCATGGGGCGACCAACGGAACTGATCTACCACCTGAACCCAATTGAGCCGATACCCCGCATCCACCAAAACCCGCGCATCACGGGCAAATGTGACCGGATTGCAAGAGACATAGGCAATCACAGGGGTTTTGGCCCGTGCGATTTCAACGGTCTGCGCTTCGGCCCCGGCACGTGGCGGGTCGATAACAACCGCATCATAGACAGCGCCAAAGGGGGACAGTTCATCCGGCAGCATCGGGCGGCGGAACAGGTCGCGCACTTCTGAGGTTACTTTGTGAAGCCCTTGCGCCTTGCGCCAACCAGCGTCGAGCGCGTCGATCATGGTCCGCTCACCCTCGACCGCATACACATCTGATCGCTCGGACAAGGGCAATGAAAACGTCCCGCAGCCGGCAAACAGATCCATAATCCGCTTGGACCCTTTGGTGATTTCCAACACCGCGTTGAGCAGTGCCGTTTCACCGTCTTTGGTGGCTTGCAAAAACGAACCCGGTGGCGGGCAAACCTGCGCTTTGCCAAAGACTTGGGTCGGCGGTTGCTCCATCGCGATCAGCTCGTCTTCCCAGGTCAGGCGCGCCACGTCGTATTTTCCAACCAATTGCGCCAAACCGATGCGCAAATCTGCGTCCAGCGGCTTCCCGTTTCGAACTGACACGTCCAACCCAGCGCCCGCGGTTGTCACCGTGACCGCAAGCGGAGTTTTGCGGCTGGCACCCAATATGGCCAACTCCCGCGCCAAGGGCAGAGCCGCCATCAACTCGGGGTCTAACAATATACAGTCTGTGATTTCGGTTATCACATCTGACGCGGTGCCGTGAAATCCAACAAGCGCGCCTTTTTTGGTGCGACGCGCCGCAAAGGTCGCGCGACGGCGCGAACGTTCGGGCGAAGTATGGATCGGGCGAAACTCTGCCTCGATCCCTTGCGCGGCCAAAGCGTTGTGCACAAATGCCTGCTTCCACTCGGCAACAAACTCTGGCGCGGCATGTTGCACGCTACATCCACCGCAGGCCTTGTAGTGGCGACAAGGTGCCTGAACCCGGTCCGCGCTTGGATCCTCTATCCGGATCTCCGTCAGCGTCTGGCCCTTTACAATACCGCTCACAACCTCTCCCGGAAGGCAGCGGCTTGCAAAAATCGGGCCATCAGCCACACCATCACCCTGGTGGCCAAGCCGGTTAATCGTCGTCGTGGTTCTATCTGTGCCTGTCATAAACGCGGTGATAACGAACCCGCCGACAACGCAAAAGCCTTATTCGGCGGCTTCCGCAGTATCTGCACCGATAAAACCACCCGATTGACGTGCCCAGAACTGCGCATAGCGTCCGCCTAGCGCCAGCAATTCGTCATGCGTACCGGTTTCGACAATGCGTCCAGCGTCCAACACAATGATCCGGTCCATCTCGCTGAGGGTGGAAAGCCGGTGCGCGATGGCCAGTACGGTTTTACCCTCCATCACCCGGCTCAGCGCGGATTGGATCGCCGCTTCGACTTCGGAATCCAGAGCCGAGGTTGCTTCGTCCAGCACCAAAATCGGTGCATCCTTCAAAATCGCCCGAGCAAGCGCGATGCGTTGTCGCTGCCCGCCGGACAGTTTCACCCCACGGTCGCCAAGATAGGCATCGTACCCGGTGCGCCCCTGCCCGTCTTTGAGATCTTGAATGAACCCATGGGCCTCAGCTTTTTCAGCCGCTGCAATCAGCTCTTCTTCGGTAGCGTCTGGCCGACCGTACAGGATGTTGTCCCGCGCCGAGCGATTGAACATCGCTGTTTCCTGCGTGACCATGCCTATATGGCGACGAAGCGAGTCCTGGGTGACGTCAGAGATATCCTGATCATCAATCAAAACGCCCCCAGCTTCGGTGTCATACAGACGCAAAAGCAGCGAAACCAAAGTGGATTTACCTGCACCTGACGCACCAACAATGCCGAGCTTTTCGGCCGGTTTGACCACCAATTCCAAATCTTGCACACCGCCAACATCCCGCCCATAGGCGAAACTGGCGCTGTCAAAGGTGATCTCACCCTTGGTGACCTGCAACTCAGCGGCGGATGTGTCGGGGATGCGGTTTTGGACGGCCAGCGTGGTCATCCCGTTTTCAATTTCCCCAACATTGGAATAGATCGCCATCAGGGTGAAACTGACCCAACCGGTCATCTGGGCAATACGGATCGACACCGCGCCGGCGGCGACGATATTGCCCTCACTCGCGATCCCCACGTGCCACAGATACAGCGTCGCGCCGATCAACAAGACAGGCAAAACACCAGCAAGCGCCATCAGGCTGAAACGGAACCCGGCCGACATATAACCAAAATCCAAGGCCTTCTCACGGAACACGGCCATTGCATCCAGAGCGCTGTGTTCTTCATGGGACGCATGCGCAAACAATTTAACGGTGCGGATATTGGTCAGCGTATCGACAACTTGCCCAGAAACCGTCGCCCGCGCGCCTGCCCGTGCGGCAGAGCGTTTGCGGATGCGCGGCATGAACCAGCGGATCAGCGCGAAATAGGCAATCAGCCAAACCACAAACAGGCCGGTGATGCGCATATCAACCGTCCCCAACAAGATCATCGCGCCCGCCAGCGACGCCAAAGCAAAGGCCACAACGTTGATCATCTCCGTTGTGACAGAAGTCACCGCATTTGCAGTCTGCATCTGCTTTTGCGCAATCCGACCTGCAAAATCATCGTCGAAGTAGCCGACCGATTGGCCCAACGTCCAACGGTTGAGTCGCGACAGCACCAGCGGGTTGATATTTGGTGCAACAATGATCGAGTTGGACGCAGAGGACAGGCCGAACAGCACCGGCCGCAGGATCAGGAAAAAACCCAGCGCGCCAGCCAGCGCGGCGAAGTTCGCTGTGGTAAAGAACCCCTCCGGCCCGCTCGTTATTGCCCGATCGATCACCATCCCCAAAATGAATGCGGTGCCGGCCTCCATGGCCCCCGCAAGCGCAGAAAACAATGTTGCGACCCCCATCGCCAACCAAGACCCGGACAAGCACCACAGCATAAACTTACCCAGTTTCTGGGGCGGCGGTCCGTCAGCGGGCTTAAAGGGGTTCATTAGGTTGTCGAATATCATTCCGCGGCCTCAAGGTTCAGGAAACCGCCGGATTGTCGGCTCCAGAACTGTGCATATAGGCCTTCACGCTGCAAAAGTTCAGTGTGTGAGCCCTCTTCTACGATTTTTCCATCATCCAGAACCAGAATTCGGTCCATTTGGGCGATCGTGGATAGGCGGTGCGCAATTGCGATGACGGTCTTGCCTTCCATCATTCCATACAGAGTTTTCTGGATCGCCGCCTCAACCTCGGAATCCAGGGCCGAGGTCGCCTCGTCCAGCACAAGGATCGGCGCATCTTTCAGGATCACACGGGCCAATGTCACACGTTGACGCTGACCACCGGAGAGTTTCACACCCCGTTCGCCCACATGGGCATCATAGCCAGCGCGCCCCTGCGGATCCTGCAAATCGGCAATGAATTCATCCGCTTCGGCCTGTCGCGCGGCCTCCAGCATGTCTTTTTCGCTGGCCTCTGGTCGGCCGTACAGGATGTTGTCGCGCACCGAGCGGTGTAGCAGCGACGAATCTTGCTGAACCATGCCGATGTTGCACCGCAGGCTGTCTTGGGTCACATCACAAATGTTCTGACCGTCGATCTTGATCTGGCCATCCTCGGCCTCATAAAACCGCAGAAGCAATTTCACCAAAGTCGACTTGCCTGCGCCCGATCTGCCCACCAGGCCAATCTTCTCACCCGGATTGATCGACAGGGAAATCCGGTCCAGCCCGCCTTGTCCACGTCCATAATGGTGGCTCAAATCTGAAATCTCGATACGGCCCTCGACCAGGTCCAACGGTTTTGCATTTGACTTGTCCATCAGATCAATGGGTTGGGAAATGGTCTCCATCCCTTCGGCGACAACACCCAATTGGCGGAAAAACGTGGTCAGTGCCCACATGATCCAACCGGTCATCGCATTCAAGCGCAACGTCAACGCCGTCGCCGCAGCCACAACACCCGTGGTCGCCCCCCCATTCAACCAAAGCGCAAGGCCCCAACCGACCACGCCGACAATCAACAGCCCGTTCAAAAAGACCAGTACCGCATCCATCGTCGTATAGATCCGCATCTCTGCCTGAATGGTTGTGCGCGTCGCCTCGATGGCTTCTTTTGCGTAGTCCAGTTCGCGATCGTGATGGGCGAACATCTTCACCGAATGAATATTGGCATAGCTGTCGACAACCCGCCCCGTCACCGTGGAACGTGCATCCGATGCGGCCTGGCTTGCAGGACCAACCCGCCTCATCGTCCAGCGCATAAGACCAGCATACAATACCAACCAAACGGCCAGCGGCACCAACAGGCGAACATCGGCAGACCACAACATAATCGCGGCCCCGATGATGTAAGCGGTGGCAAAGGTGATCGCGTCAAAGGCTTGAAAAACGACCTCACCCGCGGCGGGTGGCGTCTGCATTATCCGATTGGCGATACGTCCTGCAAAATCGTTTTCGAACCAGCCAACCGATTGACGCAAAACATGTTTATGGGCGCGCCAGCGAATGATGGTTCCAAAGTTGGGGATGACCGCGTTGTTCAACAACAAGACGTCAAAAAGCTGCAGGATCGGGCGCAACACCAAGATAAAGGCACCCACAAGCAACAGCTCGGTCCCGTAGGTCTCCCACACCTCAGCCGGATCGCCGATCAAGATGTCGACCACACGCCCCATGTAAAAGATCAGACCAATCTCAATCGCGGCCACGACAACTGACATAAACGCCGTGAGCCAAAACAGTTTCCGAAACGGAACCGCATAGTAGCGAAAAAACGCGCCTAGTGTCTGAGGGGGGGGTGCCGTCTCATCATAGGCACCGTAAGGATGCACCAGGTTTTCAAAAAAGCGAAACATGACTGGCTCCAAATATTTCACGGCACAGGAATGGGATCAGCCTAACGTGTCCGTTTAACAATACGACGGCACGTCTGGGTCGGTTCAGAAATAGTGGAAAGAACCTGCTTCGTCACCAAAAGGCGCAGAATCGGTACAATTTCGCGCTATTTGAGGGCCGAAAGCAAAGCGTCGCGATCCATTTGGAACCTGCTGTCGATCCACGTGGCTTCAAGCTTTTTCAGCGCAACGCCCAGCGCAGGTCCCGTGATTTCGGGCATCAAATCACTGGCTTGGATCGGAAAGGATGCAGACGACCCTTTGACCAATGCGTCTTGCAAATCGACGGACAAGGGCGATTCCAGCAATGCGGCACGCAAAACGGACGCTGCTTGTGCGTTCCGAACCCCGTGGCGATACGACAGTTCCGCCGCGTCTTGGGTGCCGGTGGCTGTGTTGCGCAGCAAGGTCAGCCGTTTTTCCTGTACCTTGCTCAGCCGAAGATAGTCGACAAACACATCCGGTTCACCCAATGCCGCGAGGCGCAAAACGGCATCACAGTTTTCATCTGGAAAAGGGGCTTCGCCCTCCAAATGAACAACCGGAGCCAAGGCGCGATCATCCGACCCCGGGAAAAGCGCCATCAAAACGCCTGTTTGGCGCATTGCCGCAACTGCCGGTGCCGGGTCCGGAGCGGCCATAAGTTTGAGCATCTCATGCGTCACACGTTCCCGCGAAAGCAGTGCCAACCCGTCCAGGTTTTCAGCAATCGCCGCCAGCGCGTCCGGGTCCATGCCGCCGTTAGGATCGCCGTACCAGGCATGAAACCGGAAATAGCGTAGCGTGCGCAGGAAGTCTTCCTGGATGCGGTGGGCCGCCGTGCCGATAAAACGCAGCTTGCGGGCCTGCAGGTCCGGCAGTCCGCCGAGCGGATCAAAAAGCGCACCCGTGGGATCCGCATAAATCGCATTCATCGTGAAATCACGACGCCGCGCGTCATCTTCCATATTCTGCGCAAAGGCCACAACCGCGCGACGTCCATCGGTGGCGACATCCTTGCGAAAGGTGGTCACTTCGAATGGAACCCCGTCGACCACCAATGTCACCGTGCCATGATCAATCCCGGTTGGAATTGCCTTGATCCCGGCCTTTTGGGCCAGTGCTAAAACCGCATCGGGATGCGCATCGGTTGAGATATCAAGGTCGGATACGGGCGCTCCAAGCAAGGCGTTGCGCACGCAGCCCCCCACAAAATAGACCTGCGCGCCGTCGGCCTGCAACGTGGCGCAGACCCGTTGGGTGGTATCTACCGAAAGCCAATCTTGCTCGATCCGCATCATCAAACCATCCGACTGGCCAGCGCATGCAACATGCGGGCGGATGCACCCCAAATGTAATAGGGGCCATAGGGAATGGTGTAGTAATAGCGTCTTTGCCCGCGCCAACGACGTCCCTGGATCACAAAATTCTTGGTATTCAGAACATGATCCAAAGGCACGGAAAACACTTCGGCCACTTCGCCGGGTTCAGGAACCGGTTGAAACGGTTGCTCCACCAATGCGACAACTGGCGTTACAAGAAAGCTTGTAACCGTTTCATGTGGCGCAAGGTCGCCCAACACACGAACGGATCGCGGCGGCAGGCCAATTTCCTCATCCGCTTCGCGCAAGGCCGCGGCGATGACGCCACTGTCGCTGTCTTCGACCTTGCCCCCGGGAAAGGCGATCTGCCCCGGATGATGTTTGAGGGCCGAGGATCGTTTGGTCAGGATGAGACGTGGTCCAGATTCCGCCAAGACAATTGGCATCAAGACACCCGCTGGGCGCAGCTTGCGATTTGGTGGTAACTTCACATCAGGATTGAGATCAAAGTCGGACGAGCCTTCACCGGCCCGTCCCAATGCCTCTTTTACCTGTTGGATCAACTCATGCACCTGCGTTTTTGTCCGCATCAAAACCCAGTGTCTTGGGATCCATATCGTAATGCGAACTGCAGAACTGACAATCGGCCGTCACGCGACCCGCTTCGTTGGTCATTTTCTCCAAATCGCGCGCGGAATAGATCGACAAGCTTTGACGCACACGTTCTTCTGAACAAGTACAGCCAAATTTAACCATCTGGGCATCATACACCCGCGGTTGTTCTTCATGAAACAAGCGGACCAACAAATCATTTGGCGCAACCGACGGGCCGATCAGCTCAAGCTCTTCGACTGTGTCGAGAAGAATGTTGACTCGGCTCCAGTTCTCTTCTTCATCGTCGGACACCAGATCCGTGGGGGAAAGAACGTCGCCCGAGCCCTCTTCGTTTGCCACAAAGGGAGACGCTTTTGGCATATGTTGCAACATGACCCCGCCCGCACGCCAATGGGCGTCCACACCGGGTTCCGACGACAGGCCGAATTCCAGTTTAAACGTCGTGGGCAGCTGCTCGGACTGGGCAAAATAGGATTCCGCACAAGCCGCAAGGGATGCGCCCGCCAAAGGCGTGATGCCCTGATAGGGTTTCATCCCTTCGCCCTGGTCGATCATAATGGCAAAATAGCCGTCACCAACCTGATCAAACGGATCGCCGTCCGTCAGCCGGTCAGCATCAAAACTTGCATAGGCGCGAATACGGGCGGGCTCGCCCTCTTTTTCGGGCGCATAGTAATCCGTCGCAATCATGCGAACCGGGCCTTTTGATTGGACCTGCAACGAAAGCTTCCACTGCAGCTTAACTGTCTGCCCGATCAATGCCGTCAGCAGCGCCATCTCTGCCACAAGCGCCTCGACCTTTTGCGGATAGTCATGCTGTTTCAGAATACCGTCCAAGACACCGTCCAGACGCGCCACGCGGCCGCGCATGTCAGGTGCATCAAGTTGGAAAGGCAGGACTGTATCGTCCCACGCGATTTTAGAGGCGAGTGTCATGGGGTTTCCTTAGACGCCGGAGTTTGGCATATCGAGCCTATATAGGCTTACCACCCCAAGTGTGAAGAGGGCAGTCCCATGATCCGCCGTTTTGGAGAACCCCCGAAATCGGGAATTCGTTACCGTGCGCGCCCCGGCGCCTATGCGATCCTACCCCACAACGGGCGTCTATTGCTTACGCTGCAACGCGCACCGGACCCTGATTTTCAATTGCCTGGTGGGGGTATTGAACGCGGCGAGGCACCGATTCCGGCGCTGCATCGCGAAGTTTATGAAGAAACCGGCTGGCTGATCTCGGCACCCAAAAAACTGGCTGTTTTCAGGCGGTTCGTTTTTATGCCGGAATACGATCTATGGGCTGAAAAGATCTGTCATATCTACAAGGCGCACCCTGTTCGCCGTCTTGGTCCCCCGTTGGAACCCGGACACGAAGCGCTTTGGATGCACCCTGAGGACGCGGTTCATGAATTGGGTAATGACGGCGATCGCCACTTTGTCGCGGAATTGTTCGGCTAAGGCCGGACTTATGCGCCGTTGTATTCAAACAAAGTCGCGGATACGTCGTCTTCCATTCCGAATTCTTTGGACATGACCTCGGTCAGGTTCCAATACATCTCGTCCAAGAATTCCTGACCGGATTGACCGCCATCGCACTTGCGCACCAAATCGATGAGCCCCTCGTCATCGAGCATCTCTCCGCTTTCAAGGCGTGCTTCGGTGAAACCATCCGAATAAAGCAAAAGGCGGTCGCCTTTTTCCAACACAACTTCTTCGCGAGAATAGGCGATATCGGGAACAAGGCCAACCGGAACGCCCCCTTGTCCAATGAATTCCGTGCTTCCGTCCTTGCGGATCAGCAGCGGATGCGGGTGCCCGGCTTGTACCATTTTCAAAAGCCCACTGCGCAAATCGACGGTGCAGTACGCCATGGTGAAATATTCTTCGATCCCAGTGTCGGCGATCAAACGCGCGTTTAGGATGCCAGCCACTTCTTCCGGTGATTTCAGCGCGTAGTATCGATTAAACCGCTGTTCCATCGCGACGTTTTGATCAAAGTGCGTCGACGACAGGTATCCGCCCAGACGCGCCGTCATCATGGCAGACGTAATGCCGTGTCCGGATACGTCGATGGAGTAAAAGCCAAGTCTGTTCACACCCGGCGAGAACATGCCGACCAAGTCACCACCGATGTGGCCACAAGGTTTCAAAAGCAGGCTGACATCCGATGATCCAAATGTGCCGTGGAGTTCCGGAACCAAGGACTCTTGAATTTTACGCGCTTGCATCAGGTCTTTGTCAATTGCGTCATATACGCGTTGGAGTTCATCCAATGTTTCAGAAACAATTCTATTCTTTTCTGAAAGTTCTCGCTGCATTCGCAAAATACGCTCACCCGCGGAAATACGTGCGCGCAATTCATCAGAGTTTACGGGTTTTGTCAGGAAATCATCCGCGCCGGAATGCAAACCTTCGGCAATTTCATTTTTTTCGCTTTTTGAAGTCAGAAGAATAAAATAGCTATAATCGTCTGTATTTAATTTCCGTAGATTACGACAAAACTCCAAACCGTTCATTCCCGGCATCATCCAATCACTGAGGATCAGATCCGGCGCTTCTTCCTGGCAAATCTCCATCGCCGACGCGCCGCTGTCCGCTTCGACAACGTCGAAACCCCATTTTTTCAAGGAGGCTACGAGTATGCGTCGCTGTAGTCGGCTATCGTCAACGACCAGGACGCGCCGGATCGACCCAGTCATCTCAACCGGCTCCGCTTCGTCGTTTTTAAGGTCTGGCAGCACCGAGGGCACCTCGTAAAAAGGGATAATTCTGTTGTTCTCACTTGGCACTATCCTGGTAGACCTTTAACAGTCCATGAAATCTAAAAATTGATCAAAGATCGCACTTTCACTGTAATTTTACCGATGTCAAATTACCACCGTCCTGAATTCGGATGATATAGAACGGGAAACCGACATGATTGACTGGTCTAGAGCAATGGAACTGCGCGAGGAAATCGGCGCAGACGACTTTGAAGAAGTCGTAGAAATCTTTTTGGAAGAAGTCGAGGGCGTTCTTGATAAGTTGCGCACCGGTGACAAAAGCCAACTGGAGCAGGACTTACACTTTTTGAAAGGCTCTGCGCTGAATTTGGGCTTCCGTCAATTTTCGAACCTCTGCCAAGAGGGCGAACGCGCGTCTTCTCAAGGGGACAGCGCCAGTGTGGATTTGGGAATTATTCTAAAGCTTTATGACGAATCCAAAGCCGTCTTTCTGGAGGAACTTCCCTCTCATTGCTAAGGCCACGCGCCGAAGTCATCAGATCAGAAACTGCGCCAATGTCTCATCATTGGTGATGTCGGTGAACGCCATGCCGCTGCTGTCGAGGCGGTCAAAAATGCGGCGAAAATTCTCAGGTTTTTTGGTTTCGATCCCAATGAGGACTGTTCCGAAGTTCCGGGCGGACTTTTTCAAATATTCAAATCTAGCGATATCGTCCTCCGGCCCCAGAATGTTCAGAAACTCCTTCAACGCACCAGGACGCTGAGGCAGACGAAGCAATAAATATTTTTTGATTCCCGAGTACCGCTGCGCGCGTTCCTTGACCTCAGGTAGACGTTCGAAATCAAAATTCCCGCCAGAGGTGACGCAGACAACCGTCTTGCCGCGAATCCAGCTCAGCACATCGCCCAGCGCTTCGACTGCAAGCGCGCCCGCTGGCTCCAATACAATCCCTTCGACGTTCAGCATTTCGATGATGGTTGTGCAGATACGGTCTTCGGACAATGTCAGCACATCCGGCGCAGGTGTATTCTGCAACAGCGAGAACGGCTTTTCCCCGATTTTGCCCACTGCTGCGCCATCGACAAAAGTATCAACACGATCTAGCGCAACCGGCCGGCCCGCAGACAGCGCGGCTTTCAAACACGCACCGCCCTGGGGTTCGGTAAACAGACAATGCACGTCATCGCCAAACCATGTGGCAACCCCCGACGACATGCCACCGCCACCAACGGGCAGGATAACGTGATCAGGCGCACGCCCAAGCTGTTCCTGGATTTCAACCGCGATGGAGGCCTGGCCTTCGATCACATCGTCATCGTCAAACGGAGATAGAAAATGTCCACCCTGGCTTGCGCACCAATCCTGTGCCGCCGCGAGCGTGTCATCAAAATAGTCACCGGTCAGATGGATCTCGATTTGGGATCCACCAAACATCCGGGTTTTCTGAATTTTCTGCTGCGGCGTGGTCACGGGCATGAAGATCACACCACGTTTCCCCAACTGCTTGCACATAAACGCCACGCCCTGGGCATGGTTGCCGGCTGACGCACAGACAAACAAATCCTGGTCGGGTTGTTTGCGCATGGCGTTGAAAGCACCCCGGATCTTGTAGGATCGAACCGGGCTTAGGTCTTCGCGCTTGAGGTAGATGTCTGCCCCAAACCGTTCAGACAGCAAAACGTTGCGTTGAAGCGGCGTTGCGGGAAATACATCGCGCATGGCTTGGGTTGCGGTGCGGGCATCTGATCGAAAATCACTCATGCCCTTTGTTGGCGCATGCCTGCCCCTATGACAAGGGGCAGGCGTAAGGCAAAATGCAAGACCGCTTTAGATTTCGCGACCTTCGACATACACGCCGTAGATAGTTGTTGCGATACTGACATGCAGGAAGGATGAAAGGATCGTAATCCCTACGCTCAACGCACTGAATACCCCCTCGGGAAGGACCAGCGCAACTCCGGTTTGCAACAGGCCGAAAACGGCGAAGATCAATGCCAAACCAAACAAAGCGCCCGAACCGGGTCTCGTCGCAGCCCAGGCCACGGCAAGACCATTGCCTTCACGCCTCAATGCGATCCCTGGAAACAATGGTGTCATTCGGTAGATGATCCATGTCATCACGGTTGAAACGCCAAAATTTAGGAAAAAACCAAAAGCGGATAACAGCACTGTCGCGTTCGCCCCGAGGAACCAGTAAAGGGAAAGGGTTGGGATCAAAACCAAAATCATCACCCCCAAATACCCAAAGAAGTACATAAAGATGCTCGAGATCTCGACCTTGTTGATCCAATCAACCGGGGTCTCAAGCAGCACGAAACGGTGCCATGTGACAATTGGCCAGATCAAAACCAAGTTGATCAAGATGATGAACAGTAAGATCATCAGGATGGGCCCGATCGCCGCGCCAAAATTGCCAAGGTAAAGCTGGAACATCGCGTCCCCTTGGACTTGTACAAAAATCGCGATCACCAACACGATGGTGAGCAAAAAAGGCACTGTGAAAATCTTGAACATGGTGCCGGCGTTTCGGATCAACATCATTAGTGAATGCATTAGGATCCGCCAGGATATCGCAAAACTTGCCATAATATGTCTTTCAGTATTGTTTAAGTTGAATGCGAGTAACCGTCTACCGCAACTCGATTTGGCTGCAACCCCTGAAAACCTTGCCCTTGGTTCAAAAAAGCGGTAGGGCGCTTTCGTTCTGATCAAGAGGAAAACCCATGTCCGCGCCCAAGAAAGTTGTGCTGGCCTACTCCGGCGGCCTTGATACATCGATCATCCTGAAATGGCTGCAGACCGAATACGGCTGCGAGGTTGTCACCTTCACTGCTGACCTTGGTCAGGGCGAAGAGTTGGAGCCGGCCCGCCAAAAGGCTGAGCTGCTCGGTATCAAACCGGAAAACATCTACATCGAAGACATCCGCGAAGAGTTCGTGCGTGACTTTGTCTTCCCGATGTTCCGCGCCAATGCGGTTTACGAAGGGCTATATCTGCTGGGCACGTCAATCGCACGCCCGCTGATCTCCAAACGTCTGGTTGAGATCGCGGCAGAGACCGGTGCCGATGCGGTATCCCACGGTGCCACCGGCAAAGGCAACGACCAGGTTCGGTTTGAACTGTCGGCCTATGCGCTGAACCCTGAGATCAAGGTGATCGCACCTTGGCGTGAATGGGATCTGTCCTCGCGCACCAAACTGTTGGAATTCGCCGAAGCGAACCAGATCCCGATCGCCAAAGACAAACGCGGCGAAGCGCCGTTCTCGGTCGATGCGAACCTGCTGCATACTTCGTCCGAAGGTAAGGTTCTGGAAGATCCGGCGCAAATGGCGCCCGATTACGTCTATCAGCGCTCGGTTCACCCCGAAGATGCGCCTGATACGCCTGAATTCATCGAAATCACCTTTGAAAAAGGCGACGCAGTTGCCATCAACGGTGAGGCGATGTCGCCGGCAACCATCCTGACCAAGCTGAACGAATATGGCGGCAAGCATGGTATCGGTCGTCTGGATTTCGTGGAAAACCGTTTCGTCGGCATGAAATCGCGAGGCATCTATGAAACACCGGGCGGCGACGTCCTGCTGGAAGCGCACCGCGGTATCGAACAGATCACCCTGGATTCTGGCGCGGGTCACCTGAAGGACTCGATCATGCCGCGCTATGCTGAGCTGATCTACAACGGCTTCTGGTACTCGCCCGAACGTGAGATGCTGCAAGCGCTGATCGACAAGAGCCAGGAACATGTCTCCGGCACCGTTCGTCTGAAACTCTATAAAGGGTCGGCAAAAACCGTGGGCCGCTGGTCGGATCACAGCTTGTATTCCGAGGCGCATGTGACCTTCGAAGAAGACGCCGGCGCCTATGACCAAAAAGATGCAGATGGCTTCATCCAGTTGAACGCGCTGCGCTTGAAACTTTTGGCAGCGCGCAACAATCGCCTGAAATAATCCTGTCAAAGCCCGGCCAAGCGCCGGGCTTTTTCTTTTGGAACTCCTGACATTTTCGACCCGTTCTCACCTGTGCGTGACATCGCGCCGCTGTGAGTTGCCGTTGCCTGCATCTGCTGCACATTTAGGCAAAGGAAACAGGAGGCTCCTATGACCGCATTCGAAAAAATCAAACTCGCTGCTTTGGCACTTGCCGTATCAGTCGCCACTGTCGCGGGGACGGGTAAAAGTCACGCGGCTGAGCCCGAAACACTGACCGTGGCTGGCGGGTGTTTCTGGTGCGTCGAAAGTGATTTCGAAAGCGTGCCCGGCGTTTTGGAAGCTGTATCAGGTTTCACCGGTGGCAAGGCGTCAAACCCGAACTACAAACAGGTCACCGCCGGCGGCACGGGTCACTATGAAGCGGTGCAGATCACCTTTGATCCCGACCAGGTCTCGCGTCGTTCCCTCCTGGATATGTTCTTTCGCTCCATCGATCCAACGGATGCTGGCGGGCAATTTTGCGATCGCGGCGACAGCTATAGATCAGCGATCTTTGTCGGATCAAATGGCGAAAAGTCACTGGCGAGCGCGGCAAAATCCAATGCGCAATCCGAACTGGGGCAGACTATTGTAACGCCCATTTTGGACAAGGGCGCATTTTTCCCGGCTGACGCCTACCACCAAGATTACTACAAAGGCAGCAAGTTGATCATCACCCGTTTTGGCCCCAAACGCCAGGCAGAGGCTTACAAACGCTACCGCACCGCCTGTGGTCGCGATGCCCGTGTGAAACAGCTTTGGGGTGACGCGGCACCTTTTGCTGATCATCACTAACGTCAAAGGGGCCGTTTGGCCCCTTTTTCATTTCAGGTCTGCGCTCTTGGCCTCGGCCAAGGTTGGAATGACATCTGCAGTACCGCGCCGTGTAACCATGACGGCTGCGGCGCGGCTTGCCATTTTGATTGCAACGTCCATCGACTGCCCCGCATCTAGCCCCGCTAAGACATAGCCGGTAAACGTATCGCCGGCGCCCGTGGTATCCACGACCTCCACATCAAATGCGTCGAATGTGGAGACCTTGCCGGTTGAACCATCAATGTGACGTGCGCCGTCTCCGCCAAGGGTCACGATCACGTCTTTGATCCCCAGCTCCTCGGCCCGTTTCCCGGTTGCCTCAAACAGCTGTTCCGCCTCGACCTGGTTCAGGATCAGAAAATCCAGATACGGCAGCACAGCGGCAACAGCACCGGCGTCAAACGGTGCGGCCGCGTAGCAGACCCGCAACCCCTTGGCCGCGGCCAGCCGGCAGGCCTCTACCTGCATATTCGTCTCATTTTGCGTGACAAAAATATCGCCGACCGTCGCGCCAGCCATGGCGTTTTCGACATGTTCGGACGTTAGGTCCTGATTTGCACCGGGGAAAAGGACGATCTGGTTTTCGCCCTTCTCCTTGCTGTCCTTGTTCGCCACGACATAGATCACCGCGTGGCCTGTTGGGCTGTTCGCAGCCGCGACCTTGGCGGTATCAACGCCAAAATCAGATAGCTTCTGAACCATCTCCGCCCCATCGGGACCAACAGCACCGATGTGATGCACTGTCGCGCCAGCCCGAGCGGCCGCAACAGACATATTTGCGCCCTTACCACCCAGAAATCTGTCGACCTGGTCTGCCGCAAGCGTTTCACCGGGCGCGGGAAAACGCGACAGGGTGTAGACGAGATCCAGATTGATCGACCCGAGATTCCAGATGGCCATAGGCGTTTACCCCACGTTGCTGGCAGCAAGGATCGCCATGTTCAAAACATCATTGGCAGTCGAGGTGGTGGAACAGATCTGAATAGGCTTGTCCACACCGGACAGGATCGGGCCAATCACGGTCGCCCCACCCATTTCCTGCATCAATTTGACCGAGATCGACGCCGAATGGCGCGCTGGTACGATCAGGATGTTTGCAGGCCCGGTCAGACGTTGGAAGGGATAGGCCTCTTGCGCGCGGCTGTTGAGCGCGACATCAACGGTCATTTCGCCTTCGTATTCGAAATCCACACCACGTTTGTCCAGAACAGCCGGTGCCAGATGCATTTTCTCGGCCCGTTCGGACACCGGATAGCCAAATGTCGAGAAGCTGACAAATGCGACACGCGGTTCAAGGCCCATATGGCGCGCAACACCGGCCGCACGTTCAGCGATATTGGCCAGATCTTCTTCGTTTGGCCATTCATGCACCAACGTGTCGCCAATCAAGACAATACGCCCCTTGTGCAACAAGGCCGTCACGCCGGCAGAGCCCTGATTTTCATCTGAATCAAACACGTGGTTGATACGATCCAGGATATAAGCGGACTTACGGGTTGCCCCAGTGACCAAGCCATCGCCGTGACCATGCGCCAGCATCAGGGCTGAGAATACGTGCCGATCACGACCCGCAAGACGGTGAATGTCCTTCTGGTCGAAACCTTTGCGCTGCAAACGGCCATAAAGGAACTCTTTGTAAGTTTCGAAATGCGGGGAGTTGGCGGCGTTGATAACCTCCAATTCGCGCACGGCGTCCCCCATGCCTGCAGCTTCAAGTTTGTCTTTGACTTCGTCCGAGCGTCCCACAACCAGTGCCTTGCCAAATCCGGAGCGTTGGTAGTTTACAGCAGCACGCAAAACGCGTGGATCATCCCCTTCGGCAAAGATCATCCGCGATTGGGCCGACCGCGCGCGTGCGTTCAGGCTGCGCAGGATCGATGCGGTTGGGTCCATGCGGCTTTTCAGGCTGAGCTCATAGGCATCCATGTCCACGATCGGACGACGCGACACGCCTGTCTCGATGCCGGCACGTGCGACGGCGGGCGGGATACGGTGGATCAGACGCGGGTCAAACGGTGTTGGAATGATGTAGTCACGCCCAAAGGTCAGTGATTTTCCGTAAGCAAGCGCCACCTCATCCGGCACGTCTTCGCGCGCCAAGGCGGCAAGCGCATGGGCGCAAGCGATCTTCATCTCATCATTGATGGCACGGGCGTGAATATCGAGCGCACCCCGGAACAGATAGGGGAAGCCGAGCACGTTGTTGACCTGGTTCGGGTAATCCGAACGGCCCGTGGCGACGATGGCATCAACGCGGACTTCATGCGCTTCTTCGGGGGTGATTTCCGGATCCGGGTTGGCCATGGCAAAGATGACCGGATTGTCGGCCATGGATTTGACCATATCTTGGGTCACAGCGCCTTTGACCGAAACGCCAAGGAAGACGTCAGCGCCGTTCATCGCCTCTTCCAGCGTCCGCAGATCAGTGGTCACCGCATGGGCCGATTTCCACTGGTTCATACCTTCGGTACGGCCCTGATAAATTACGCCTTTGGTGTCGCAGACGATGCAGTTTTCGTGCCGCGCGCCCATGGATTTCAGCAGTTCGATACAGGCAATGCCCGCCGCGCCAGCACCGTTCAGAACGATTTTGACGTCTTCGATCTTCTTACCCGACAGATGCAACGCATTCAAAAGGCCAGCCGCACAGATCACCGCCGTGCCATGTTGGTCATCGTGGAAAACCGGGATGTCCATCTCTTCTTTGAGCTTCTGCTCAATGATGAAACACTCGGGCGCTTTGATGTCTTCGAGGTTAATGCCGCCGAACGTCGGTCCCATCAATCTCACCGCGTTGATGAACTCATCCGGGTCCTCGGTGTCCAATTCGATGTCGATTGAATTCACATCCGCGAACCGTTTGAAGAGAACGGATTTTCCTTCCATCACCGGTTTGGACCCTAGCGCGCCAAGGTTGCCAAGTCCCAATACCGCGGTCCCGTTTGAGATCACCGCAACTAGGTTGCCCTTGTTAGTATAGTCATACGCCAGTTCTGGGTTTTCCGCGATGTCCTCGCAAGGAACTGCCACGCCGGGGCTATAGGCCAGCGACAAGTCGCGTTGGGTGGTCATAGGCACGGTGGCCTGCACTTCCCATTTGCCAGGTGTCGGTTCCAGGTGAAAGGCAAGCGCTTCTTCGCGGGTGATCTTGGCTTTGGGCATCGTGCGGCGTTCCTCTTCTTGTCCCAGACGGTTTAGTGAATCAGTGCCTCAGCTACAACGCACGTTACCGGTAACAGTATGTATTTCTGCATTTGAACTATTGGACATAATGCTGCCACAATTCAAACACCCCAGCGCTGCAATCCAAAATTAATCCTTAACGGGTCGATTAACCAGTTAACACGTAGCCCATGCGGTGAGTACGTCCGCTGGTCGAGCTAGAACGGCTCTCACTATCCGGAAATGGTCCGAAAAAGGGACCATTTTACCAAAGCTTCCGAATTGGAGAGATATGAACCGTGATCAGTTTTCAAACAAATACTGGCGCCTTGACTGCGCTCCAGATGCTAGGTGGGACAAGCCAAAATCTTGAGACCACTCAGACGCAGATTTCGACCGGGCGAGAGGTAAACGGCCCACAGGACAACGCCGCGCTTTGGGCGATTTCAGAACTGCAGAAAGCTGACCTCAGCACATATGACGCCTTGTCGGATACGCTGGCTTTGGGGGAGGCCACTTTAAGTGTTGCTTCAGCAGGAGCCGAGTTCATTTCGGACACCCTGATTGAAATGAAACAGCTGGCAATTTTGGGCGCAACCAGCGGGGCCGATTTCTCCAAGATAGAGGCCCAGCTGTCGCAGAAGACGGACCAGATAGAATCAATCATCTCCGGATCTCAATTCAACGGTGTTAACCTTTTGAAATCCGACATCAATGGCTCAGGGGGGACCACGTTCTCGATCGCTTCCTCGCAGAGCCAAACCGGCAGTGGCCCCGCATCCCTCAGCAGTATTGACGTCGACACTCTGGATTTGGAAGGCAGTGCGAGTTTTGACCTTGATGGGCGAACAGCCGTCACAGATGCCTCCAGCGCGCAGGCCGCCATCGGCGAGATTGAGGGCTTTTTTCAATTTGCCGTGGACGGCGCGGCACGACTGGGTGCAGCCGCTTCTCGGATCGGAGGACAACAAGAGTTCTTGTCCAAGCAAGCTGACGCCACAAAAGAAGGCCTGAGCGCGCTGATCGAAACGAATATAGAAGAAGCCGCCGTCAAGTTGAAATCCTTTCAAGTGCAGCAACAACTGGGGTACAACTCGCTCTCCATCGCCAATGCTGCGCCACAGTCCCTGCTGGGACTTTACTAAGCGAACGACCACAGACACACATACGGGTTTCCCTCGGACTCCGCGCATTGTAGATCTCGGGGAACGAAACTCCGGGGGACACTCGTATGACTGTGACGCCAATGATGGCTCAATATCTCGACATCAAGGCGCAGTACCCTGACGCTCTTCTGTTCTATCGGATGGGCGATTTTTACGAGATGTTCTTTGAAGACGCGGTCAACGCCGCCGAAGCGCTAGACATTGCCCTCACCAAACGCGGCAAACACGACGGTAAGGACATTCCCATGTGCGGTGTGCCTGTGCACGCCGCCGAAGGGTATCTGCTGTCATTGATCCGCAAAGGGTTTCGCGTTGCCGTTGGCGAACAGCTCGAAAGCCCGGCCGAAGCCAAGAAACGTGGCTACAAGGCGGTTGTAAAACGTGACGTCGTGCGGTTGGTGACACCTGGTACGTTGACCGAAGACTCCCTGCTGGAAGCACGTCGCCACAATTTCCTGGTGTCCTATACCGAACTGCGGGACGAGGCGGCATTGGCGTGGGCTGATATCTCAACCGGTGCATTTCACGTGATGCCAATCCCACGTGTGCGCCTGTCACCTGAACTGGCCCGCCTGGCCCCGTCAGAACTGATTGTCGCGGATGGTCCGGTCTATGACCACTGCCTGCCACTGACCGAAGAATACAAGATCCCCCTCACCCCGTTAGGCAAAGCAAGCTTTGACAGCACGGCGGCAGAAAAACGTCTGTGCGCTTTGTTCAACGTGGGAGCATTGGACGGGTTTGGCACCTTCTCGCGGGCCGAGGTTTCGGCGATGGGGGCGTTGATCGATTACCTGGAGATCACGCAAAAGGGCAAGCTGCCACTGATGCAGCACCCGGTTCAGGAAGCCGAAGACCGGGTGGTGCAAATCGATGCCTCGACCCGGCGCAATTTGGAACTCACCCGTTCGCTGTCTGGTGGGCGCGCCGGATCGCTTTTGTCCGTCGTAGATCGAACCGTCACTCCCGGCGGTGGACGTTTGTTGGAACAGCGCCTGTCTAGCCCCTCCCGCAATCTGGACACGATCAGCGCCCGACTTGCGGCGCTGGATTTCACGGTGGACCAACCCGGCCTTGGCCAGGACCTGCGGGATGCTTTGCGCAAGACACCGGATCTGGACCGGGCCCTGTCTCGTCTGGCATTGGAGCGCGGAGGCCCACGGGACTTGGCCGCCATTCGCAATGGTTTGACCCAGGCCGAAGACATTGCCGCGTTTTGCGCATCCCTCGACCTGCCGTCCCTTATGGCCCAAGCGCGTGAAGCACTGCTGGGGTTTGATGATTTGCTCGCCTTGTTGGATGCGGCTTTGGTCGCGGAGCCGCCCTTGATGGCGCGTGATGGTGGTTTCATTGCGCCGGGCTATGATCCCGAGTTGGATGAGGCCCGCACCCTGCGTGACGAAGGGCGCAGTGTCATTGCAGCGCTGCAACAGAAATATTCGGAACACACAGGCATCAACGCGCTCAAGATCAAGCACAACAATGTGCTGGGCTACTTCATTGAGACAACCGCGACCCACGCTGACAAAATGCTGTCCGCGCCGCTGTCTGAAACCTATATCCACCGCCAGACAACCGCCAATCAAGTGCGGTTCACAACTGTCGAGCTATCAGAGCTTGAGACCCGCATTCTGAATGCCGGAAATCTGGCGTTAGAGAGTGAAAAGCGGCTCTATGCCGTGCTTTCTGGTGCAATTCTAGACCAGGCCGCGCTGTTGAACCAAGCCGCCCGTGGCTTGGCAGAATTCGACTTGGTCACCGCTTTGACAGACCTCGCACGTGCAGAAAACTGGTCACGGCCAAAGGTTGATACCACCCGAGCCTTTGACATTGCAGGTGGCCGCCATCCGGTTGTGGAACACGCCTTGCGTCAACAAGGGGGCGATCCTTTTGTGGCCAATGACTGTGATCTTTCGGCAGAGGACACGGCTGCGGTCTGGCTACTAACGGGCCCGAACATGGCGGGTAAGTCGACCTTCTTGCGCCAGAACGCCTTGATCGCGCTGTTGGCGCAAATGGGCAGCTATGTTCCTGCCGAACGTGCGCATATCGGTCTGATCAGTCAATTGTTCAGCCGCGTTGGGGCCTCTGACGATCTGGCGCGTGGCCGTTCTACGTTTATGGTTGAAATGGTGGAAACCGCCGCGATCCTCAATCAGGCCGACGACAAGGCGCTGGTAATCCTAGATGAAATCGGACGCGGGACGGCGACTTATGATGGGCTGTCAATCGCCTGGGCCACGCTGGAACATTTGCATGAAACCAACCGCTCCCGCGCGCTTTTTGCGACCCATTACCATGAATTGACCCAGCTCGCCTCAAAGCTCCCCGGCGTCGACAATGCCACCGTCTCGGTCAAGGAATGGGAAGGTGAGGTTATCTTTCTCCACGAGGTGCGCAAAGGAGCCGCAGACCGATCTTATGGCGTTCAAGTGGCACAACTTGCAGGCCTTCCCCAATCCGTCGTTGCACGTGCGCGTGATGTATTGGACATGCTGGAAAAAAGCAGCCGCGAGGGTGGAAAAGGCTCCATTCAGATCGACGATCTCCCGCTCTTTGCCGCAGCCCCTGCACCGCAACCCAAACCAGCGGCTGGTCCCTCGACCATCGATCTTCTGCTCGAAGATATCAATCCAGACGACCTAACTCCGCGCGAAGCGCTTGAGGCTCTCTACAAACTCAAAGACGCATCAAACGCCACATAGGAAAACGGCGGGCAAATTGACCCGCCGCCTTTTCATCTTTTCAAAAATACTTTCGCCGAAGGCATCGCGCCCAAGGCGCGACTTAGCCCGATGTGGAGGAAACACCCACTTGGGCCGGTCGCAGCAAGCGATCGTGCAACATGAAGCCCTGAGCCGAGACCTGAATAATATCGCCGGCTTTGGTTCCAGGCACGGGTGCCTCGAACATGGCTTCATGTACTTGCGGATCAAAGCGGTCACCCACTTCGGGTGTCACAACCCGCACACCGTGTTTGCCAAAGACATCCAGCAATGTGCGCATGGTCAGTTCAACACCCTCGATCAACGCGGCAGAGACTTCTTTCTGCTCGTCCGTCGCTGATTCAACCGCGCGTTTCATATTGTCGAACACCGGCAGCAGATCGCGTGCCAGTTTCGAGCCGCCATATTGCTCGGCTTCACGGCGCGCTTTGTCGCCGCGTTTGCGGGAGTTCTCAGCATCTGCCAGCGCCCGCATAAAGCGGTCTTTCAGCTCGTCGCGTTCAGCACGCAGCGAGTCCAGCTCCAGCGCTTCATCATCGATCTCTTCGATTTCATTCGCCAGCTCTTCCGCTTCGGCTGCGTCAATGTCATCCAGAAAGTCGTCGTTCTTCGGCTCTGCCATGTTTCACCTCTAACTCCGGTCGGACAAGATTTTGCCGACCAGTTGTGCCGTGTAATCCACGATGGGCACAATTCGTCCGTAGTTCAGGCGCGTCGGGCCGATGACCCCCACCGCACCAATGATCTTTCGATCCGCGTTCATATAGGGAGAGACCACCAAAGAGGAACCCGAAAGTGAAAAAAGTTTGTTCTCAGAACCGATAAAAATGCGCACGCCGTCGCCTTCTTCGGTCAATTGCAGGAAATCGGCGATGTCACGCTTACGTTCAAGATCATCAAACAGGCTGCGCATCCGTTCGAACTCATCCTCGGCGCCACCTTCCGCCAAAAGATTCGACCGACCCCGCACAATCAAACGTTCGCTGTCGGACCCTGCGCTGTCCCATTGCGCCAGACCACCTTCGATCAAATCACGCGCCAGGACGTCGATCTGTTGCTTTCGACTGTCGATCTGTCCCTGAATGTCGTGGCGAATATCGCTGAGCGTTCGCCCTTCGATCAGCGCATTCAGAAAATTCGCAGCTTCACGCATCGAGCTCGGGGTTTGCCCAGGCGGCGGGGTAAACAGTCGGTTCTCCACATGCCCGTCTGAGAACACCAAAACCACCAGTGTTCGATCCGGTGCGAGGGAGACAAACTCGATGTGCCGGATCTCGGCCTCTTGCTTGGGCGTCAGAACCAGCGATGCGCCCTGTGTGACCCCGGACAACGCCGACCCCACCCGGTCCAGCATCTTGTCAACATCGCCAGAGTCCCGCGCCATAGTTGCATCGATCTTCTCTCGGTCATCAGTGCCAAGGTCACCGACTTCCAGCAGACCATCGACAAACATGCGCAGCCCCAATTGCGTGGGAATACGGCCGGCAGAAATATGCGGGCTGTCGAGCAGTCCAAGATATTCCAAATCTTGCATGACGTTTCGCACTGTCGCGGCGCTGATTTTTTCGCTTAAGGATCGCGTCAACGTGCGGCTGCCGACAGGTTCACCGCTGTCGATATACGCCTCGACCACCGTGCGGAACACTTCGCGCGAGCGGTCATTCAGGTCAGAAAGAATGTTTTGTTCTTCGCTCATGCAAACAGTTTGGCCGTAGTCTTCGTTAATCTCAAAAACAAATAGGCGGATTGCACCGGCTTGTCATCTCCTTCGCCACGCAAATGACCAATCTGCCTTGCATATCTAGGGGTCCGAAGGCTATCCCAACAGCAACAGATAAAGGATGACCTATGCGACCCTCCGGACGACAGCTTGACGAAATGCGCCCCATCACCATTGAGACGGGTTTTACCAAACACGCCGAGGGCTCCTGCCTGATCAAAGTCGGTGATACCCACGTCCTGTGTACCGCAACAATCGACGAACGCGTGCCCCCTTTTATCAAGGGGTCCGGCCTAGGTTGGGTCACTGCCGAATACGGCATGCTGCCCCGTGCGACCAACACGCGGATGCGCCGCGAAGCTGCAAGCGGTAAACAAGGTGGCCGTACGGTTGAGATCCAACGTCTTATCGGACGCGCCCTTCGGGCCGGCGTTGACCGCGTGGCCTTGGGTGAGCGCCAGATCACCGTCGACTGTGATGTTCTGCAGGCCGACGGTGGCACCCGCTGCGCCTCGATCACCGGTGGCTGGGTTGCGCTGCGCCTTGCCGTGAACAAGCTGATGAAAGCCGGCGATGTCACCATCGACCCGCTGGTTGACCCGGTCGCCGCGGTCTCATGTGGGATCTACGCAGGCCAGCCAGTGCTGGATCTAGACTATCCAGAAGACTCTGAGGCCGGTGTAGACGGGAATTTCATCATGACCGGGACCGGCAAATTGATCGAAGTTCAGATGTCCGCCGAAGGCTCTGTTTTCTCGCGTGAACAGATGGACAAGTTGATGGATCTGGCGACAAAGGGCACCGCAGATCTGGCTAAATTGCAAAAGGCCGCATGCCTATGACCCGCAAATTCGAAGGCGACCGTCTTTTGGTCGCCACCCACAACAAGGGCAAACTGTCAGAGATCTCTGACATCATAGCCCCCTTTGGCGTTTCCGTCGTTGGGGCCGCCGAGATGGATTTGCCTGAACCGGATGAGACCGAGGATACATTTGTCGGCAACGCCCGGATCAAGGCCCATGCGGCAGCGCAGGCAACTGGGCTGCCGGCCTTGTCCGACGACAGCGGCATCACCATCGATGCCTTGGATGGGGCACCCGGTGTGTATACTGCGGATTGGGCCGAAACCGGAAATGGCCGTGACTTTATGATGGCGATGGCTCGTGCAAACGATGAGATCAACGACAAGGGTCCTGATGCCCCACGCACCGCTCAATTCCGTTGCACCCTTGTGATCGCCTGGCCCGACGGACATGACGAAGTGTTCGAAGGGGTTATGCCGGGCTCATTGACTTGGCCCATCCGCGGCGCTGATGGGTTTGGCTATGACCCCATGTTCATTCCCGAAGGTCTGGATTTGACCTGCGCCCAGATGTCCAAGGATGAGAAAAACAGAATCAGCCATCGGGGTCGCGCTGTGACCCAGTTCATTCAGGGCTGTTTCGGTGGATGATTGGCGCAACGGGGGCTTTGGCCTGTATGTGCACTGGCCGTTTTGTCAGGCCAAATGCCCCTATTGTGACTTCAACAGCCACGTTACCAAAAACATTGATCAACAGGTCTGGCTACACGCTTACGAAGCTGAGCTGGATCAAAATGCCATAGGAACCCAGGGTCGGGTACTGAATTCCATCTTCTTTGGTGGCGGAACGCCAAGCCTGATGCACCCAGATACCGTCGCAGGCGTCATCGAAAAAGCGCGCGCGATCTGGCCCTTTGCCAATGACATTGAAATCTCACTGGAGGCCAACCCCGGTTCAGTCGAAGCCGGACGGTTTGCGGGATATCGTGACGCCGGAGTGAACCGAATTTCGATGGGTGTTCAGGCCCTGAACGATCTTGATCTCCGTCGCCTTGGTCGCATCCATTCAGTCGCCGAGGCCCGAAAAGCTTTTGATATCGCGCGTGGGTGTTTTGACCGGGTCAGTTTCGATATGATCTACGCCCGGCAAGGGCAAACACTGGACCTTTGGCAAGCGGAACTCAAGGAAGCCTTGGCCATGGCGATCGATCACCTTTCGCTGTATCAACTAACAATCGAGGACGGCACCGCCTTTGGCGACCGTTACGCCGTTGGTAGACTGCGCGACCTTCCAACCGATGACAAGGCCGCCGACATGTATCAAGCCACCCAGGATATTTGCGCCGACTTCGGCCTGCCCGGGTATGAAATTTCCAATCACGCACGCCCTGGCGCCGAATCCAAACACAATCAAATCTATTGGCGGTACGGCGACTATGTAGGCATCGGCCCCGGTGCCCATGGCCGCGTAACTGTCGGCGCGAACCGCATCGCAACCGAAAGCTTCCGCGCTCCGGGGGAATGGCTCAAATCAGTTTTCGATGGGTCCGGCTTCACAGCCAAGGATCATTTAACGGCCGACGACGCCGCAATTGAATTTCTGATGATGGGCATGCGCCTGCGCGAAGGTATCAACATCGCACGGTTTGCACGCATTAGCGGCAACGCCCTGCCCCAAGATCGCATCGATCACCTTGCAGAAATCGGCATGGTGATTATTTCAGATGGACGGCTAGCAGCCACGGACCAAGGGCGTGCGGTTTTGAATGCTGTTCTGCGGGAATTGTTGGTGGATTGATATGAGAATTTTATTTGCAGGCCTTGGTATTCTCTGCGTTGCGCTCGCCGCGATCGGTGTCGTGCTGCCCCTCCTCCCAACCGTGCCCTTTCTGTTGTTGGCCGCGTTTTTCTTTGCGCGATCTTCCGACAAGCTTCACGCTTGGATCCTCAACCACAACACCTTTGGGCCGATGATTGTGGATTGGAACGAAAGCGGTGCCATTCGACCCGGAGCAAAAAAGGCGGCCACTGCATCAGTCGCCGCCGTCTTTTCCATTTCAGTTGTCGCAGACTTGGCCACGCATATCCTGCTCATTCAAGCCGTCACGCTGAGCTTGGTCATGCTGTTTATCTGGACCCGGCCTAACGGCTGAGCATGTTGCACAGATCATCCAACTGATCCAGGTTCGCATAAGAGATGGTGATTGAGCCCGCTTCGCCACCGGATTTGTGATCGATTGAGACCTTCATCCGTAAAGCCGCAGACAGATCATCCTCCAAGGCACGGGTGTCCGCGTCCTTTTCACCAGTCGAGTTCTTGGGCTTACGTGCCACAACTGGTCTGTCACCGCTAGCAGCCTTTTTGACCAACGCCTCGGTTGCACGTACAGACAGGCCACCCTTTACAATCTTCTTCGCAAGATCGGACGCATTGTCGGTGGTGATCAAGGCGCGCGCATGCCCAGCAGACAATTGGCGCTCATGGACCAGCTGCTGCACATCATTGGGCAAATGTAGCAGACGCACAAGGTTGGCGATATAGCTGCGGCTTTTGCCCAACGCATCCGCCATCTTTTCCTGGGTGTGGCCGAACTTTTCCATCAACTGTTTATAGCTCAGCGCCTCTTCCATCGCATTCAGGTCTGCACGCTGAATGTTTTCTATAATGGCAACTTCCATCATCTCAAGATCGGAATAGTCGCGGACCAATACTGGGACTTCATGCAGCTGCGCCGCTTGGGCGGCCCGCCAACGGCGTTCCCCCGCGACGATTTCATACCCGCCGCCACGGGGACGCACGATCAACGGCTGAAGAACGCCTTTCTCTTTGATCGACGCCGTCAGGTCATCCAAATCGTCTTGCAGGAACTGGCGACGCGGCTGGTCCGGGTTTGCTTGTACTTTTTCAATAGGAACGAGAACTTCCGCGTTCCGCGGTGCCTGTGTTTCAGTGCTCACAGGTTCTGGATTTACATCTGCCATCAGTGCCGATAGTCCGCGACCTAGACCGCGGGGTTTTCCTTTTTCTTTTGCCATTATTGTGCCTCCGCCTCGTTATGCCGCTACATTTTGATGTTTACCCAACATCTCCTCTGCCAAAGCACGATACGCTCTAGCGCCGAGGGAGTTGGTATCATAGTTCAGAACCGGCAAAGCAAACGAAGGCGCCTCGCTGACCCGAACATTTCGCGGGATTTTTGTTTCAAATACCAGATCACCCAGATTGTCACGTGCATCTTGCTCGACTTGCAGCGACAGGTTGTTCCGGCGATCAAACATCGTCAAGACCACGCCTTCGATACGCAAGCTGGGGTTTGCCGATTGCCGCACATCCCGGATTGTCATCATCAACTGTGACACACCTTCCAGGGCAAAGAACTCACTTTGCAGCGGGATCAACACAGAATGCGCCGCAACCATCGCATTGACTGTTAGCAAGTTGAGCGATGGCGGGCAATCGATCAGGACATAATCCCAATCATATTCATCCATCGCCGTCTGACGTAACGCGTCATGAAGTAGGAAGGACCGCTTTTCATTGGTGAACAGCTCGATATCAGCTGAGCTCAAATCCACGGTGGATGGAATGATGCACAGATCCTCAAAATCAGTTTCGCGGATCACGTCAGCCAAAGGCGCGTCTTCCACCAAAAGATCATAGGAGGTCCGTTCCCGTTCTTCCAACTCGATCCCGAGCCCAGTGGACGCATTTCCCTGCGGATCAAGGTCAACCACCAGGACGCGCATACCACATTCGACCATTGCGGCGGCCAAGTTGATCGTCGTCGTTGTCTTCCCTACCCCACCTTTTTGATTGGCTACCGCGATTATCCGAGGCCCCATTGGGCGGCTGAGATCAGACACGTACGATTCCCCTGATTTTCAAGATGACTGCATTGGATTCAGTAAGACTTTTAACCGGATCCACATCGAAGCGCCATTCGCTCTTGGATTTATCCACTTCTTTTTTCCAGTTCTCCCCTTTTGGGAAGAGCGCGACACCATCGTGGGCGAGATGTTGCTCAGCAAATAGCATCAGATCAGACAGATCGGCCAATGCGCGTGCAGACAGAACATCCGCGTTTTGCGGCTCAACCTGTTCGATGCGTTTACTGATCACTTTCAAGGGCACGTCGCACTCACGGGCGGCATTACGCAGGAAGGCACTTTTTCGTTGATCGCTCTCAATCAAAGTGAACTGAGTTTCGGGGCTTTCGTCAGCCGCAACAATCGCGGCGATAACACCCGGAAAGCCTCCGCCGGAGCCAATATCGACCCAGCTTTTACATTTAGCTGGCGCCGTTTTGAACACTTGCACCGAATCGACGATATGTCGAACCCACAAATCCTCAAGACTGCGGCGCGAGACAAGGTTTATTTTCGGGTTCCACTTTACCAGGACGTCCGAGAAAACTTCCAATCGATCCATTGTTTCACGTGAAACACTCAAACCCAGCAGGTCACGCGACTTACTCATGCGGACTTTTCCTTGAACACAGACGACTTCCGCAAACGCGCGAGCAACAACGCCAATGCGGCCGGCGTCATACCCTCGATACGTGCGGCTTGCGCAAGGTTCTGAGGACGCGCGTTATTCAGCTTGAGCTTCAATTCGTTTGAAAGCCCTTCCAGCGCATCGTAGGAAAAGCTTCTTGGGATAAGGTAACTCTCATCCCGCTTCATCGCCGAAATTTCTTTTTCCTGACGCGTAATGTAGTTCGCGTAGAGCGCATCGCGTTCAATTTGCAGACGGATTTCCGCGTCCGTTCCGGCCAATTCTTCCATCAATGGAACAACATCGCCAAAAGAGACATCCGGAAATGCCAACACG
Source organism: Epibacterium ulvae (assembly GCF_018678075.1). Taxonomy (GTDB): domain Bacteria; phylum Pseudomonadota; class Alphaproteobacteria; order Rhodobacterales; family Rhodobacteraceae; genus Epibacterium; species Epibacterium ulvae_A. Next base: position 138,931 of record NZ_JAHHIR010000025.1, read on the forward strand.
TCCAGCCCGGACCGGCGCTTTCCATCCTGATTGATCTTTATACCTGCGGTCGAAACCTGTTTTGGCGTAAAGAAGCTCGTGTCCAGAACGTCGCGCGCCTTGCCGATCTTTTCCATCTTTTGCGCAAACATCGCTGAACGCGTTTCGCCAACACATCCAATCTCCTGCCCCATCGGCGTTAGTCGTTGGTCCGCATTGTCAGCGCGCAAGGATAAACGGAACTCGGCCCGCGAAGTAAACATGCGATAGGGTTCCGCAACACCATTGGTCGTAAGATCGTCGATCATCACGCCGATGTAGCTGTTGGACCGCAGGAAGTGGATCGGATCTGCTTTCAAGCTAGCACGCGCAGCATTGACGCCGGCAACAAGCCCCTGCGCGGCGGCTTCTTCATATCCGGTGGTCCCATTGATCTGACCTGCAAGATAAAGACCAGGAATGTCCTTTACCTGAAGTTCCAAATTCAACGCTCGCGGATCCACATAGTCATATTCAATCGCATACCCGGGTTGCAGGATCACCGCATCCTCCAGTCCATATATAGAATGAACATAGTCGTCCTGCACATCCTGTGGGAGGCTTGTGGAAATACCGTTGGGGTAAACCGTGTGATCTTCTACCCCTTCAGGCTCAAGGAAGATCTGATGCGAGTCCTTATCAGCAAAGCGAACAACCTTGTCTTCAATCGATGGGCAATAACGTGGACCGATCCCCTCGATATGTCCGCCGTACATTGCGGACCGTTCCAAGTTGTCGCGTATGATTTCATGCGTCTTTTCGTTCGTATGGGTAATCCCGCATGACACTTGCTTGGCATGGAGCTTGGTCGTCATGAAGGAAAAGAAAGTTGGATCATCGTCACCCGGTTGATCCGACAAAAGATCCCACTTGATGGTCCGACCGTCCAAGCGTGGTGGAGTGCCGGTTTTGAGGCGCCCCAGAGGTAAGTCAAATTCCGATAGCTGGTTGGCAAGCTTGACGGAGGGCTTGTCCCCCATTCTGCCACCTGGCCGCGACACGTCGCCAATATGGATAACCCCACGAAGGAATGTTCCCGACGTCAGGACCACGGCGTGGGCAGGAATCTCCACCCCGTCCACCAGCTCAACACCACAAACGCCCGATCCATCCATGAGGAACCCGACCACTTCACCTTCGACGATATCAAGGTTTTTTTGTCCCTCAGTGAGTTTCAACATCTCAGTTCGGTAAATCGCCCGATCGGATTGCGCGCGCGGACCCTGAACGGCAGGCCCTTTTCGGCGATTCAAAAGCCTGAATTGGATACCCGCAAGATCAGCAACGCGACCCATCACGCCATCTAATGCGTCAATTTCGCGAACTAAATGCCCTTTTCCCAATCCGCCAATGGCCGGATTACAGGACATCACACCAATGCCGGACCGTTTCAGCGTCACCAATGCAGTTTTCGCACCAGTTCGGGCGGCTGCATGTGCGGCTTCTGTGCCGGCGTGGCCGCCGCCAACAACGATTACGTCATAGCTCGAATGTTTCACGTGAAACACCTCTCACTTTCCAAGGCAAAAACTCGAGAAGATTTCGTCCAGAAGATTCTCAACGCCGATGCGACCGACAAGAGCTTCCAAATGACGAATTGCAGATCGCATTTCTTCTGCGGCTATATCATAGAACTCCGGGCCAGAGTCCAAAATTTGATCGGCGCGTTCCAATCTATCCAATGAAGATGCCATCGCCGTTTGGTGTCGCCGGCGCGTCGCGATCCCTGCGTTCTCGGACCGTGTAGAAAGAACCGACGAGATCTGTTGCACCAAGTCATCCAAACCAGCGCCGGTTTGGCCTGAGATTGCACCTGTCAAATCCTCGCGCAGATCCGCCTTGGGCAGCAGGCGAATATCATCGGCTTGCATCGCAACATCCAAAACTTCGTCGGATTCCGCGATAAATACCCGAAGGTCTGCATCCTCGGCGCGTTGTTTCGCCCGTTCGATCCCGATGCCTTCGACATGATCTTCGGTCTCACGCAAGCCGGCCGTGTCCAGAAGTGTGACTGGCAATCCCGCCAAGTCCATCCGAACCTCAATCACGTCTCGTGTCGTGCCGGCAAACTCCGAAGTGATCGCAGCCTCTCGGCCGGCAAGAGCGTTCAACAAGGTCGATTTTCCAACGTTCGGCGCACCGACAATTGCCACCTCAAATCCCTGCCGAATGCGTTCTGCGATTTTCACGCCTGAGGTTTCTCGCTTCAGATCACAAGCCACGCCGACTAGCAGTGTTTTGACCTCTGGGGTCACATCCACCGGGACCTCTTCGTCGGCAAAGTCAATCGTGACCTCGATCAAAGATGCTGCGCGGATCAGATCCGCACGCCAGCGTTCTGCAAGCTGTCCCAAGCCACCAGATAAGATGACATGCGCTTGTTTTCGCTGCGCCTCGGTTTCCGCATCAATCAGATCGGCAAGACCTTCCACCTGGGTCAGGTCCATGCGTCCATTTTCCAGCGCGCGACGTGTAAACTCGCCGGCCTCAGCCAGGCGAACGCCGTCGATACCATCCAACGCGTTCATGACGGAAGAAACCACCGCAGTGCTGCCATGCGTGTGAAGTTCGACAACATCATCACCAGTGAAGCTGTTTGGACCGGCAAAGGTCAGCACCAACGCGTCATCCAGCGCATCGCCGGTAACGTCGCGCACACGGCGCAAGGTCTTTCCGCTGGTCGGCAGGGATCCACACAATTGCGTGCCGGCTGCAAAAGCAGAAGGGCCAGAGATACGGATAACCGCAACCCCGGCCTTTCCCTGGGCGGAGGCCAGAGCAAAGATCGTATCCATCTGTCGGCTTCTCCTGTTGCCGGCGTGGTTTTAGGTGTTCATCGAGTCGAAGAAATCACCGTTGGACTTCGTCTGTTTGAGCTTTCCAAGCAGGAACTCAATCGCATCCGTGGTACCCATCGGGTTCAAGATCCGGCGCAACACAAAGGTCTTGGCCAGATCGCCCTTGTCAACCAAAAGCTCCTCTTTCCGAGTGCCTGATTTGAGGATGTCGATGGCTGGGAACACACGCTTGTCTGCAATCTTACGATCCAGAACGATTTCAGAGTTACCTGTGCCCTTGAACTCCTCGAAGATAACTTCGTCCATCCGCGAGCCCGTATCGATTAGGGCGGTCGCGATGATGGTCAGGGAGCCGCCTTCTTCGATGTTTCGCGCCGCACCAAAGAAACGTTTTGGACGTTGCAGGGCGTTTGCATCAACACCACCCGTCAAAACCTTACCCGAAGACGGCACCACGGTGTTGAATGCTCTACCAAGTCTTGTGATCGAATCGAGTAAGATTACAACATCTCGCTTATGCTCAACCAAACGCTTAGCCTTTTCGATGACCATTTCCGAAACTGCGACGTGACGTGTTGCCGGCTCATCAAAGGTCGAGGACACAACCTCACCCTTCACAGAGCGTTGCATATCGGTCACCTCTTCAGGGCGTTCATCGATCAGCAGAACGATCAAATAGCACTCGGGATGGTTCTGTTCGATGGAATGCGCGATATTTTGTAGCAGAACCGTTTTACCGGTCCGTGGCGGCGCCACAATCAACGAACGCTGACCTTTACCGATCGGCGCAACCAGGTCGATCACACGAGCAGAGCGATCTTTGACGGTTGGATCTTCGATTTCCATATTCAGGCGCTCATCCGGATAGAGCGGTGTCAGGTTGTCAAAGGCGATCTTGTGACGGGCTTTTTCAGGCTCTTCAAAGTTGATCTTGGTGACGTTGGTCAATGCAAAATAGCGTTCGTTTTCCAACGGAGCTTTGATCTGGCCTTCGACTGTGTCACCGGTGCGCAGCGAATACTGGCGGATCATATCCGGGGAGACATAGATGTCATCAGGACCCGCAAGATAGTTTGCCTCAGGCGAGCGCAGGAAGCCAAACCCGTCCTGCATGACTTCCAGCACACCGTCACCACCAATGTCCCAACCTTCATCTGCGCGTTCACGCAGAATCTGGAACATCATCTCACCTTTGCGCATGGTCGAGGCGTTTTCGATCTCAAGCTCTTCGGCCATCGACAGAAGGTCTTTGGGGCTTTTCGCCTTGAGATCGGACAGATTAAGAGCTTGCACGGTCATAAATACACGGCCTCTTTGCCCATGCGATATGGGACGTTCATGTGAAGACATAGGAAAAACGGAATCCCGGACGGGCCCGCGTGGGCCTTACATAGGGGCTTGCCGGCGGCGAGTCAAACGAACCGTTAGAATTTGAAGATCACTGAGACCACGATCACCACCATCAACAGCGTGGGTACCTCGTTCATCATGCGATACTGCCGCCCGGTGAGCGTGTTTTTCTCAGCTTTGAAGTCGCGATGGCGATGGAGAAGCAAGTGATGGAACCACGTCATGGCAATAACGCTAATTCCCTTCGTATAAGGCCACACAGAGCTCCAATCGACGATCCCGGGGGTTAACACCATAAATAGCCCTGCGACCCATGTCACGACGCTTGCTGGGCCCATGATCACCTTCAGAAGCTTCTCTTCCATGATCAGAAATACAGGTTTGCATTCTTGCACCTTCTCAGCCTGCTCGGTGTGATACACAAAAAGACGTGGAAGATAGAAAAGACCTGCCATCCAACTGATCACTGCCATGATGTGAAGCGATTTGGCATATGGGTAGAGCGTGAACATTAGATCAGTCAGATCCATGTCTTTTCCTTCCGAGATCGGACCCCCTTAAATAAATAAGTATATTTAAGAGAGATGATGTTTTTGTAGGGCAGGTCGATTTCCGTGGATTATCGAGTCTCACACCGGATTATCCTCAGGTGGGATAAAATGACAGCGTGACAGGTTGTCCAACTGTGAATCCTTTCTTAACCCTTTAGATATAACGATATTAACGTTCCGTTTACTAAGGTTACTATGGGGATAATTCTTGGAGGAATCGCCGGCAACCTACATATCCACCGAATTTGAGTTATCCTCGTCCACGTGGGGCGAATCTGCCGGCGAAAGCGTGAGATTTCCGACTTTACTCACCACTTGCGGCAAGCTGGGAATTCCATACAAACCATTCTAAATTCATCTCCGTCTTTTGCTTGGGGTTTTCCACATGTCTACCCACATCGTCCTCGCCTCTGGTTCAGAAATAAGAGCCCAACTTCTGCGCAATGCGGGTCTGGAGCTGTCTGTCGTCCGCCCTCGTGTTGATGAAGAGAGTATCAAACACGCGCTTCTGGCAGAAAACGCCGCGCCACGAGACATTGCCGATGCCCTAGCCGAGGCTAAAGCGCGAAAGGTAAGTGGGAAAGAGCCTCATTCCCTTGTTTTGGGATGTGATCAGGTGTTGGACTTTGATCGAACAATCCTGTCCAAACCCACCTCACCCGAGGATGCGCTGGCCCAGCTGATCCAATTGCGGGGCAAACGCCATACGCTGTTGTCCGCCGCGGTTATCTATCGCGGCGGCGAGCCTATTTGGCGCCATGTGGGTCAGGTTCGGATGTATATGCGGATGAGCTCTGATGCCTACCTTCAGGGGTATGTTGCGCGCAACTGGGACAGTATCAGACATTCTGTCGGTGCCTATAAGCTGGAAGAAGAAGGCGTGCGGCTCTTTACCAACGTCGAAGGCAACTACTTTAATGTCTTGGGTTTGCCGCTGATCGAACTTATCAACTACCTCGGACTGCAGGGAGTGATCGAGCAATGAGCGTTTCAAAAGTACCTTTGGCCGGTGTGATTGGTTGCCCGATTGCCCATTCAAAGTCTCCTCTCCTGCATGGCCACTGGCTGAAGACATACGGAATAGACGGTCATTATGTGCATCTGCATGTGGAGACCTCCGATCTGGAAGACGTCATCCGCATGATGCCCAAAATGGGATTTGTGGGCGCAAACGTGACCCTCCCCCATAAAGAGGCCGTGTTTGACATCGCAGATCAGATTACCGACCGCGCGACCTTGATCGGGGCGGCGAACACGCTGACCTTCCGACCGGACGGCAAAATCCTGGCGGACAACACTGACGGCTATGGTTTCATTGCAAACCTAAAAGACGGTGCGCCGGATTGGGATCCAAAGGCCGGCCCGGCTGTGGTTCTTGGCGCCGGCGGTGCCAGCCGGGCTGTCATCGCCTCTTTGTTGGAGGCCGGCGTAGACGACATCATCCTCACCAACCGGACCCGCGACCGCGCTGAACAGATGCGGGGCGACTTTGGCCAGAAGATCCGCGTTGTGGACTGGATCAAAGCGCCCAATGTGCTGGAAGAAGGCAAGCTGGTGGTGAACACAACATCACTGGGCATGACAGGAAAGTCGCGGCTTCGCATGCCCCTCGACGGTTTGCGCCTGGACGCTGTTGTGACTGACCTCGTCTATACGCCGCTCAAGACCGAGCTGCTTGAATACGCGGAAAGCATTGGATGCGTCGCGGTTGATGGGCTTGGCATGTTGCTGCATCAGGCTGTGCCAGGATTTGAACGTTGGTTCGGAACGCGCCCCGAGGTGACCGCAGAATCGCGCGCTGCGATATTGGGATGAGCTTTCTTCTGGGTCTTACCGGTTCGATCGGCATGGGCAAAAGCACCACAGCGTCGATCTTTGCCGATCATGGCTGTGACATTTGGAATGCAGACGCAGCCGTTCATCGGCTCTATGCACAAGACGGGGCTGCTGTTGCGCCGCTCAGACAGCTTTTCCCTGACGCGATCCAGTCAGATGCTGTTGATCGCGCAGCCCTGCGGCACATTATTGCAGCCGATCCAACCGCCCTGCCCCGTATTGAAGCCATCGTGCATCCATTGGTTCGTGAAAATCGCGAATATTTCAAACAAATGTCCAAGGCGGACGTTCTGGTTTTTGATATCCCGCTCTTGTTTGAAACCGGAGCAGAGGTCGAAATGAACGCCGTCGCCTGCGTCTTTATCGACGCCAAAGAACAGCGTCGCCGCGTGTTGGCGCGCGGAACTATGACGGCCGTGCAATTTGAACAGATCTTGGCGAAACAGATGCCAATTGCTGACAAGCTTGCCCGCGCGGACTACAAAATTGAGACTGATACAAAGGATCACGCAGCACAGCAAGTGCGCGCGATCCTGACGGAGATCCGGGAAGGCCAAAACCATGCGTGAGATCGTACTCGACACTGAAACAACCGGTTTTGACCCTGAATCCGGCGACCGGATCGTCGAAATCGGGGCGGTTGAGCTGTTCAATCACATGCCTACCGGTGAGACATTTCACGTCTACATCAATCCCGAACGCTCGATGCCGGCTGAGGCGTTCGGCGTGCATGGTATCGGGCCCGACCTTTTGGAGCCTCCGCAACAACCCCAACCAGGCCAAGTCATCCTGCGGGACAAGCCGGTTTTTGCAAAAGTGGGACAACAGTTTTTAGATTTCATCCGCGATTCCAAAATGGTCATTCACAACGCCAGCTTTGATATGAAGTTTCTGAACGCCGAACTGCGTTGGATGGGATTACGTCAGCTTCCCAACGATCAGGCAGTTGATACGCTGACCATGGCGCGTCGCAAATTCCCGGGCTCGCCAGCGACGCTGGATGCGCTATGTCGTCGGTTTGGGATCGACAACTCCAACCGGACCCTACACGGGGCTCTTTTGGACTCCGAAATTCTGGCTGAGGTCTATCTGGAGCTCATCGGAGGACGCCAGCCTGACTTTGGACTTGCATCGTCCGAGCAGCAAAAAGGGACTGCCCAAATGGACGACGATTGGCGCCCAACGGCACGTCCAACTCCCCTGCCCCCGCGACTGACGGCCGCAGAAAAAGAAGCGCATGACGCCTTTGTCGAGAAGATGGGCGATGAGGCTTTGTGGAAGACCTTAAACTAAAAACGCCGCCATAGATCTGACGGCGCTTTCAAACTCAATTGCGACCTGGCTTAGGCTTGGCCAACAGGTGCTTGAGCTTCGGATGTTGCCTGACGACGCGCCAGCTCGTTGCGATAGATCGCAACAAAGTCGATGTTGTCCAGGTTCAGCGGCGGGAAGCCGCCATCGCGGGTCACATCAGATACGATACGACGCAGGAACGGGAACAGCATGCGCGGGCATTCGATCAAAAGGAACGGGTGCAGCTGATCTTCTGGGATGCCGGAAATGTTGAAAATACCAACGTATTCCAGTTCCAGAACGAACAACGTGCCTTCGCCGCCCTTGTTCTTGGATTCAACGGTCAGCTTGGTGATGACTTCGTACTGATCGTCCACAGAACGCTTTTTGGCGTCCAGCGCGACTTGTACGTTCACATCGGGTTGAACCTCACCGACAACACCCTTTTGCGCCATGACGTTTTCAAACGACAGGTCGCGGATGAACTGGCCCAAAATCTTCATTTGGACCTGCGGTTGCTGAGGGGCTTCTGCAGCGCCATTTTCAGCCATGGGTAGTCTCCTAGAAATACGATCGGAACGTGCTTAGCAGCTTGCCCCCGCTATCACAACGGGTTGGGCTATTTGTCATTCATTCGTTACCTGGACCGCGAACCCATTTGGACGGTTCACTGGGTGTGCGCTCTGGATCCACCTCGCGAAAATCACCATCGATGGTGTCACCGTCTGCCCCGCGTTGGGGGTGAAAGCCCTGGGGTTTTTGAAACCCTTGTGGGTCTGGTCCCATGTGAAACTGCGCCATCGTGATCTTGGTCCGCAGGTAGTTGAAAACCGTAATGCGAACGCGTGGTATCAAAAGGGCAAAGCCAACCGCGTCGGTAAAGAAGCCCGGCGTCAGCAAAAGCGCGCCGGCAAATAGGATCATGGCCCCGTGGGCCAACGGCTCGGTCGGGTCCGACAAACGCTGGAATGAATTGCGCAACTGTCCCATGGCTAGCTGTCCTTGGTTACGTACCAACCAGGTGCCCAGAACAGCGGTCACAACCACAATCAACAGGGTTGGCAACAGGCCGATGGCCCCGCCAACCTGAATAAACAGGGCGATTTCGATGATCGGCACCAAAACAAAAGCCAATAAGAGATACATCACGCTTTCCTTGTATCGTACTTGGGATGGTAGACTTGCCTCCCACGGTCACCTACATAGGATCAGAACCGCAAGGTTTCAAACAAAGCACGAACGCCCCGCATGAGGTTTAGATGGACAATCCGGTGATTAATCTTTTGATTCTGGCAGGAATTGCCATTTTTCTGATCCTGCGTTTAAAAAGTGTTCTGGGTACACGCGATGGATTTGAAAAGCCGCGCGCACCGTCTCAGTCGACACGACGCATGCCGCAAGACCTTGAAGTTATTGAAGGCGGCCCCGACAGTGACATTACCGATCACGTCGAAGCGGACAGCCCAGAAGCACGCGCATTGGCCGCGATGAAGCGCATTGAGCCCAGCTTCAGCGTAAGCGAATTTGTCCAAGGTGGCCGCGGCGCATATGAAATGATCCTGATGGGTTTTGAAAACGGTGATCTGGCCGACATTCAACCCTTCCTTGCAGAAGAGCTGTACGACAGCTTTGTTGACGCGGTCTCTGCGCGTGAGGATCAAGGTTTGACGATCGAGGCAAGCTTTATTGGTGTTCGCGAAACCGCGTTGGTGAACGCGACATTCGACGAAGGCTCCTCTATGGCGGAAATCACCATGCGGTTTGTGGGTGAATTGACATCAGTGGTCCGTGACGGCGAAGGTGCCGTTGTCGAAGGCGATGCCAAAACGGTCAAAAAGCAAAAAGACACTTGGGTCTTTGCCCGTACAATGGGTGCAGATGATCCGAACTGGCAGTTGGTTGCAACAGACGCATGATCTCGACGCTCCGAAAAGCATTGGGCCTTTCGGCCCTTTGCGGCGCTGCCCTCAGCGCCACCGGAGCCTCGTCTGAGACCACCGTTCAACTGATGGATTTTGCCCAGCTGGATGGTTGGGCCGCAGATGACCATGAACGCGCGTTTGAAGCGTTTTTGGAAACCTGCCCCGATTTGGATGATCCCGACTGGAGCACATTATGCGCGGTTGCGCAGTCCCAAACCGCTGGATCAGCGCGGGCCTTTTTCGAACTCTTCTTTCGTCCAGTCATTGTCGAGGACGGCAAAAACGCGCTGTTCACCGGATATTTTGAACCTGAATTGAACGGATCGAAGTACAAGACTGACCGCTTTCGCTATCCGGTCTATCGCCAGCCGCCTGAATCCCGACAGACCAATCTGTGGTATCCGCGCCGTGATATTTTGACCAGCGGTGTTATGGATGGGCGTGGCCTCGAAATTGCCTGGGTCGATGACCCGGTTGAGCTGTTTTTTCTGCAAATTCAGGGATCCGGCCGTATTCGCCTGCAAAATGGATCCGTTACCCGCGTCGGTTATGGTGGTGCGAACGGGCATGAATACCGCTCTATTGGGCAGGAACTGGTGCGGCGAGGGGTCTATAAGGCGCATCAAGTCAGCGCGCAGGTGATCAAAAACTGGGTTCGGCGAAACCCGTCTGCGGGTCGGGAGCTTTTGTTTCACAATCCGTCATACGTGTTCTTTCGGGAAGTAAACCAAGTGCGGACCTCCAAAGGGCCGCTGGGGGCGATGAATCGCTCGGTCACGCCGTTGCGCAGTATTGCTGTGGATCCGTCCTACACGCCACTGGGCGCTCCGGTTTGGGTGGAAAAAGACGGTGAGAACAAGATGCGCCGCCTGATGATTGCCCAGGACACCGGATCCGCGATCAAAGGCGCGCAGCGGGCCGATATTTTCTTTGGTACTGGCGATGCGGCAGGTCAGGCCGCCGGCAAGCTGCGCGATCCCGGTCGCATGTACATCCTGTTACCAATTCAGCGTGCATATGCGCTTTTGCCGGAAGATCTCTGATGACCCGGCGGAAGTTGACTGACGAAGAAATCGACCTTTGGAAAAAGGTCGTTAAACAGGCCGAGCGGCTGCATCCAGAGGTTGCGCAAAGCCCGCACCCTACCCCTTTGCCAAAGCCAAAACCCAAAAAGCAGGTTCAGTTTCGCGCGGAGCCGTTTGAAATTGGGGCCAAAGCCAAGTCGGGCGCCAAAAGTAACAACATCAAGCCTGCAATTGCCACCACACTGGCAAGCCGCGGTGTCCAGATGGACGAAAAATCCTATCGCCGTATGAAACGTGGCAAGTTGAAGCCCGAGGGGAAGCTGGATCTGCACGGGATGCGGATCGACACCGCCCACCCTTCACTGACACGGTTTATTTTATCCGCGCAGGCTTCGGGAAAACGCCTGGTTTTGGTGATCACTGGCAAAGGCAAAGACCGCGATGAGCCCGGCCCGATGCCGGTTCCACGCGGTGTTTTGCGTCATAAAGTTCCGCAGTGGCTGGCACTTCCCCCACTGGCACAGGCCGTTTTGCAAGTCACGCCAGCGCATTTGTCACACGGTGGCGATGGGGCCTATTACGTGTATCTGCGGCGCAATCGATAGGCTATTGTTCCACCGCCTCCTCATCAAGCTCGACCCGCACCGCGCCGCCCAGTTGACTGACATCACCCGGCAGCAGACGCGCCAATTCAATGCGCCGACGTTCCTGCGCGTCAGCCTGATCTCGGAGCCGTCTCAGAAGCGCAATCAGGGTTGGTGAATTTGCGGCGGGAAAATGGTTCAGATCGCGGCTGCGTTTCAAATTCGACGTGTCGACAACTTGGACCGGTAGATCCGAAAGTTGCTCAAGCGAGCTGATATTGCCCAAACGCGCTCGCGTATTTGTACCACGGATACGCTGTGAAATACCCAACGCGCGGTCTCGGCTGTTGGCAAAGATGACAAAGGGTTGCGGCACCGATTGAAACCGCGCGATCTGGCTTTTGAACAAATCCACATCCAAATCAGGCGACATCAAAATCACGCCGGACAGATTGCGTTTGGACCACCCGGGCGAGCTGATCTCAATCTGGCGCAGGGCTTCCATCGTCAATTGTGAGCCCAGAGAATGCGCCACGATAATCACCGGCAGCCCGGTTGCGTTATGGGTGGCGCGTAGCAGGTTTTCCAATCCGTCACGTGCAAACAGCGCGCTGTCTTCATCATAGGCATAGCCAAGCGTCGCACCGCGGCTGGGCCAAGAATAAAAAATCGTCGCGCCGGGAATTTCGATGTCGCGTTTTAACTGCGCGGTGCGAAAGGCCGCCTCGGCATGTGTGTTGTTGAAACCATGGACAAAAATCGTGACCTCGCGTTGATACGCTGGGATCTTGTTCAAATGGCTTTTGATACGCCGTCGAAAACTACCTTCGTCGTGAAGGGTTTGCGCGGAAATCACGAAATCGGTTCTTGGATCCGGATCCGCCCCACCAAGGTTGAGGGTTCCGCGTTCACGCTCAGGCGGGATGGAGATTTCCATTTCCAACAGGCTCAACGTCGCAGAACGCTCAGACCCAAACCCTGAACCCTCGGCTTTGCGACTTGTTGCCCCGAAAATCATTTCTTGCTGCCCCACCCCTGCGGCGGCTGGGATAATGGGTGCGGCGCCCCTGTCGTGGGCACAGGCCGACAAGATCGCAAAACATAGACAAACGAAAACGGAGGCGACTCGTGGCATGCGTCTCACCAATTAAAGGCCTTTGGCGGGAGGCTACCTGCCTCGCCGCCAAAGTCCAGTGCTACGTGCGACCCGTACAGGGTCAGAGCACGTAACGGCTCAAATCGCTCGATTTGCTCAGCTCGGCGAGGTTGTCGGCAACAAATTTGGCATTGATGACCACCGCATCACCACCACGATCAGGCGCGGTGAACGAAAGCTCCTCGAACACCCGCTCCATAACCGTGTAAAGGCGCCGCGCACCGATGTTTTCCACCGATTGATTGACCTCGGCGGCCATCTTGGCAAGGGCCGCGATCCCGTCCTCGCTAAAGGTGACATCGACTTTTTCGGTGTTCATCAAAGCGGTGTACTGCCGAGTCAGCGCATTGTCGGTTTCGGTCAGAATGCGCACAAAGTCGGCCTCTGTCAGCGCACGCAGGTTCACCCGGATCGGCAAACGACCCTGCAGTTCCGGCAACAGATCCGAGGGTTTGGCGATGTGAAACGCGCCCGACGCGATAAATAGGATATGGTCGGTTTTCACGGGGCCATGTTTGGTGCTGACGGTTGTGCCTTCGATCAAGGGCAGCAAATCGCGCTGCACCCCTTCGCGACTGACATCACCGCCACGCGCATCAGATCGGGCGCAGACCTTGTCGATTTCATCCAGGAACACGATGCCGTTTTGTTCAACGGTTTCCAATGCGGTGCGCGCCACGAGCTCGTCGTCCAACAGTTTGTCGGCTTCTTCCTCAATCAGCACGTCATAGCTTTCGGAGACGGTCAGTTTTTTGCGAACGGTGCGCCCGCCCATCGCTTTGCCAAACAGATCGCCAAGGTTCATCATGCCCGCACCCGCGCCCGGTTGGCCGGGAATTTCGAACATGCCGCCCATTGGATTTGACGTATCGGCCACTTCCAGCTCGATCACGGTGTCGTCCAGCTCACCTGCGATCAGCTTTTTGCGGAACATGTTCAGGGTGGCTTCACGCGCACCATCGCCGGCAATCGCGGCCAGAACCCGGCTTTCGGCGGATTTGCGGGCCTTGGCCCGGACATCTTCCCGCATGAATTCACGGGTTTGCAAAATCGCCGCATCCACCAGATCACGCACGATCTGTTCTACGTCGCGGCCCACATACCCAACTTCGGTGAATTTGGTGGCTTCAACTTTGATAAAGGGCGCACGGGCCAGTTTCGCAAGCCGGCGCGAGATCTCGGTTTTACCAACGCCAGTGGGGCCAATCATCAGGATGTTCTTGGGGTAGACTTCGTCGCGAATGTCGTCCGGCAGCTGTTTGCGGCGCCAGCGATTGCGCAGGGCAACGGCTACGGCGCGCTTGGCCTCGTTCTGGCCAATGATGAACCGGTCCAGTTCGGATACGATTTCACGTGGGGTAAGGTCTGTCATGATTTACCTTGGTCAGTGTGACGGCGGCAGCCGGTGAACCGGTAGCACGCCAGATACAAGTGAAAGAAGTGTCGCCCGGATCTTGGTCCAAAACGCCCCCAGGAAAACCAGGAAAATGCCAAGAACCAGGATTGTCATCGCAGCCCCTTCTCCGTCGAAAACGGTGGCTGCCAGGGTGACGATATAGCCGATAGCGGCAATCAAGAAGGATCGGCGGTCGATGATTATCGCGACAAATGCAAACAGTAGCAGAATGCACAGCAACAGGATGTTCGATATTGCGGTGTCATGTTCCAGCAACGACAGGGCAATTGTGTTCACCAAAGCGGGTGCTGCAACCACATGCAGCCAGAATCCTTGTGCCGATCGGCGTGTCACTCGGTGTGGATCGCTAAGATCAAACCACATCGCGACGCAGAACACGGCCAATCCCACCAAAAGCGTGATCCAGGCAAAGGGTCCGTTTGCAGAGAGCAAGAACAGATCCGTGAACTCGGCCGGGACCCCTGCTTGGATGCCGCCGGTCAATATGGCCAAGCTGAACACGCCAAACGCAATCAACGCCATGGCAAAGGGGACTTTGAACCGCAGCCAAAAGACAAAAATTGCAAGCGTCGATAGGGCGAGCGGTAGAACAAGGCTGCTATAGTCGTTTTGCGCCACCATAAATGGTGCTGCCAACCATGCGTTCAGACCTGCTCCAGAATTCACCGCAAAGAGAACCGCGAGCGCGATTGCAGGTGCAACCATGCGTCGTCTGCGGATGAAGTATTCCGACAGCCCCCACAAGATCAGGCCGGCGATGATAGCCGAAATGACAACCCGTCCGGACACGTCCCCGATCTGGCCAATCATCGCAATGCTATTCACCCCGATCCAGCCAGAAGCCAGGATGCATAGGCCGATCACAATGAAAATCTCATTGAAGCCTTTGAACAGCTCAAAAGGTTCATCGCCTTCTGCCAGATCTTTGCGAGCACCGTTGCGGGTGTCTGCCAAAGCTTTCAGCGATGCGGCTTGCGCTTCGCTGATCAGGCCAGATCCAACTGCCGCGCGCAGATCATCAGGACCGATCATTTGCCAATGCTTTCGACCGTTAGGTTTCCATTCGTGTACACACAGATGTCCGCCGCGATTGCCATTGCGGACCGGGCGACATCTTCTGCCGTTTTGTCGCTGTCCATCATGGCACGGGCTGCGGCCAAGGCAAAGTTGCCGCCGGATCCAATCGCTGCCACATTGTGTTCCGGTTCCAGAACATCGCCGGCCCCGGTGATCACAAACAGATCTTCGCCGTCGGTCACGATCAACATGGCCTCCAGCTTTTGCAGGTATTTATCGGTGCGCCAGTCTTTTGCCAGTTCGACGCTGGCTCGCGCCAATTGCCCCGGTGTTGCTTCCAGTTTAACTTCAAGCCGTTCCAGCAATGTGAACGCATCCGCTGTTGAACCCGCAAAGCCTGCAACAACATCATAGCCGCCGGGCGACAAACGCCGCACCTTGCGGGCGCTGCCTTTGATGACGGTTTGGCCCAAGGACACTTGGCCGTCCCCAGCAATGACAATTTCGCCGTCTTTCTTGACACCGATGATGGTTGTTCCGTGCCAGCCTGGAAATTGCGTGTCTGCCATCTGTTCCTCCGCTTTTCTTGGTCTCTATATGGATTCACATGGGCGTGGGCACAAGGGAGGCTGAATTTATCGCCGCATTGATGGCTGTGGCAGCCGCGCGCTGCGCAAAGTTTACAAACTGGTCATTTGCTATGCGCTCAGCGCAGATCCGGCCTGAAAAACGGGCAATTGTGAGACTCACTTGCCAGGCGTACACAGAGCCCACAACCGACATGGGGTCGGCTGTTTCATTTAAGGATCTGCGCAATGGCAGCCACTGCAAACACCCACGCGCCGCTCGGAGCAGTCTCTATTCTCCGTGTGGTGGACACCGTAATTTCTGCAACGAAAGCAATCTCGCGCTGGAACGACAAGCGCCTGACTCGCAAAGAACTGTCTCGCCTGACAGCAACACAACTCGACGATATCGGGCTGACGGTTTACGACGTCGATCACCAGTTCTAATGCTTGCAACAGCATTGACGACATCCAGCCGCCGGTTTCCGGCGGCTTTTTGTTTGCCAGCTGTCGAGTGAAAAGGCCGGGGCTTTCTGTGTCTCAGGCATGAAAAAAAAGGGCGCTCAGTTGGCGCCCTTCGTTCGTTTTGTTGATCTCGCTTGGATCAGATGGATTCGTCGATCCAGCTTTGCAGAGCTGCCTTTGGTGCAGCGCCGGCGCGGTTTGAAATCACCTGGCCGTCTTTGAAGATAAACAGGGCAGGGATGCCGCGAACGCCCATTGCAGCTGCCGCATTCGGGTTGCTGTCGACGTCAACTTTGGCAACTTTCAGTTTGTCACCATATTCGGCAGCCAACTCTTCGAGAGCCGGGCCAATTTGTTTACATGGACCGCACCATTCGGCCCAAAAATCTACAACAACGGGTACATCCGAGTTCTTGACCTCTGCGTCAAAGGTCTCGTCGGTAACGGCAACGGTGGACATGAGACTGTCTCCTGAGTGTTTGGCAACTGAAGTCGGAACCTAGGTAGCGCTTAACCGATCGTCAAGGTTCCAGACGCTGGAAGTATGCCCGCGACACAAGTTCGTGTGGTAATTCCATAATGGTCGCAGTGCGTGTCCAAATGATTGCGGTTTCGATTTTTCGCTCGGGATAGATTTGCGAAAGCGCCAGCGCATAGGCCCCCATCTGGCGCAATAACCCATCTGGGCAGCGCTCAGCGCTGTCCGGCACAACGGCATTGGATTTGAAATCCACGGCGAGAACGCGATTGGGGGCAACGATCAACCTATCGATCACCCCATGCAAACGCTGACCGTCCAAAGTCGCGGAAATTGGCACTTCTGCCAGCGCAGCAGGTGAAAACACGCGTTTTAAATCCTCAGCTTCCAGAACACCCACAGCCTCGGCGTAAATCTCCGCCTCTGTCGTGGTATCAATGTCAAGACGTTTGGCAATATTCGGCCATTCGGGTTGCGGATGTTTGGGCAGATGTTCGAGCAACAGATGCACCTTGGTCCCACGCGCCTTTGCTGCTTCCTCACTCAAGCCCTGTTCACCACTCAACGCTTTGGCACCACCCAATTCCGACGGGCTGAGCGTTGGGGCAGGGGCGACAAATTCAGGCGCTGTACGGGTGAAGAGGGCCGGCAACGTCACCTCTTCCTTGATGTCCTGCGCGACCTCAACAAAATCGAGACCATCCCAATCACCATGGGTTAGGCGCAGCCCCTGATCTTTGTTGTCGCGCGGAGTTGCGCCACGGGCAAGAGCGGCTTGTTCCACCATTTGATACCAGCTGTCCCCCTCAGAAGACAGTTCACCCGCCGTGGCCACAATCAGCCATTTCTCGGCCCGCGTCAGCGCCACATACAACAGACGCAGCCGTTCGTTGTTGAGTTTCTCCAGCGAATGCTCACGCGCGGCCTGCATGACCGGCGGCATCTGTTCCTTCGGCATTTTCCAAAGCGGGGTGGACTCGGCCACCATGATCTCTTCATCACGAGGCGCGCGGCGTTTTGCGGTGTCAGGCAGGATCACAATCGGCGCTTCCAAACCCTTGGAGCCATGCACCGACATCACCCGGATCATATTGCCGGCAGCCCCCATCTGGCGTTTGATTTCCAGATCATCGGCCTGCATCCACACTAAAAACCCGGTCAGGCTGGGAATTTCCGACCGTTCATAGGCCAGCGCCTGTGAAAGCAGCGCGTTGATCCCATCCTCGGCCTCGGCTCCCAGGCGTCCCAACAGGCGACGGCGCCCATCGTGCCGGGTCAAAATGCGTTCGATCAGATCAAAGGGGCGCAGAAAATCCGTGTTGTCGCGCAGGTCGTTCAAAACCGCCATTGTATCAGGGAAGGCCTCTGCACGGTCGCGCAGCGCAGTCCACAGATAGGGTGAGCCGCGTCGGTGGGCGAGGTCAAACAGCTCCTGTTCGGACCAGCCAAACAAGGGCGACTTCAAAGCGGCCGCAAGCGAAAGCGAGTCCTCTGGTGTTGCAAGGAACGACAACAGCGCAGCGATATCTTTGACCGCCAGTTCCGCTCCAACTTTCAAACGGTCCGCGCCGGCGATTGGCAGGCGCGCGGCTTTGCAGGCGCGAATGATCTCGGAAAACAGCTCGGACCGGCGTTGAACCAGGATCAAGAAGTCACCGGGTTGAACCGGACGCCGCTGGAACGTGCCGCGTTCCGGCCCATCGCAGGGAATGGTCTCACCGGCGTCAATCATGCGCTTGATTTCCTGCGCAATGTTTTCCGCAAGGATCACGGTGTGATGGCGTTTGCCCGGGCGATCCACGGGGTCGGTCCAATGCCTGTCGTCGTCCTCTTCCACCTTTTCAACCGCAGGCCAAATGTCGACCCGACCGGGAAGGTCCGATTTGAACGCCCGATGCAGCGCGTCCTTGTGAAATCCCGCATTGGGGCTGTCTTTGAAAATTTCGTCCACCAGACCGAGAATGGCCGCAGAAGAGCGAAACGAATATTCAAGCGATGTGGTCTGCAGCTGCGAGCCAACCTCGGACAGACGATGACCGAATTCAGCCTGCATCCGAAGAAACGCATCTGGGTCGGCGCCCTGGAAGGAATAGATCGATTGCTTCATATCGCCGACGACAAAAATGGTCCGCTCAATTTGCGAACGCGCACCCTCGCCAGCGGTGAATTCTTGGGTCAGTTTCTCAACCACATCCCATTGCACCGGACTGGTATCTTGTGCCTCGTCGACCAGAATATGGTCGATACCGCCATCCAGCCGATACAGAATCCACGACGCCACGGCGGAATCGTTCAGCAATTGCCGCGCCTTGAGAACCAGATCGTCAAAGTCCAACCACCCGCGAAGCTGTTTGCGCCGCTCATATTCGGGCAGAAACTTCGCCGCGAACCGGTGGAGGAGCGTTGATTTTTCGACGGCGGCCAGCGCCAGACGTTTGGTGCGCGCATCCTCGACCCGGGTCATAAAGGGCTCGATCTTGGCCATCAGATCGGGATTGTCGGTGCGTAATTTTTTGGTCGGAAAGCTGCCGATCTTTGCGGTAAACGGCGATTTTGCCCCAGAACCCGTCAGGAAAACGGACTCCAAAATCGGTAAATCCGTCAAATTAGGGTCAGAAATGGCCTTCAGCTTGACCGCAGCCTTTTGATCGTTTGCACCGCCAGAGGCCAAGACGGTCCGCAACCGCTCCAACAAATCCGCTTCGTCACCCAGAAACACCTGCGATTTCAAATCCAGGCGGTCAAAATCTTCGGGTAGTTCGAACAAGGCGCAAAGTGTGGCTCGGTCGTTCTCACCTTTGAAGTGTTCCCGACGTTGGGCAATGGCGCCCGTCAGCGTTGAGAAGTCGCTGTCAGAGACGTGATTGGCCAGCGCATCCATCAATTCTGGTTCTGCTTCGGCCAAGTCCTCGGCAATTTCGCCCTGCAACAGCGCGATGGAGCGGTCGTCCATTTCACTAAACTGCGGGCTTACATTTGCCTCCAGCGGAAAACGGCGCAGGAGCGCCGCACAGAACGAGTGGATCGTCTGAATTTTCAAACCACCCGGCGTCTCAATTGCGCGCGCAAACAGAGTGCGGGCTTGCGCCAGTTCGCGGTCCTGGTCGCCCAACTCCACACCAAGATCAAGCAAAGCGTCGAGCAGCGCCGCGTCGGGCAACATGGCCCATTCCCCCAAGCGCTGGAACAGACGGTTCTGCATCTCGCTGGCTGCGGCCTTGGTATACGTGAGGCACAGGATGTGTTGCGGCTGCACCCCTTTGAGCAACAGGCGCGCAACCCGGTCTGTCAGAACCTTGGTCTTTCCCGAGCCGGCATTGGCCGAAAGCCAGGTGGAGGCATCAGGTCGCGCGGCACGAAACTGCGCTTCGGATGCGGCGTTGCGGGTATTCATGTCAGATCCTCCGGCGTGGGATCCGTACTGCGATCCCATTCACCAAACCGGGCGAGGTGGTCGTAATCCCCGATCATATCGTCCTTGTGCACCATGCTACGGCTCGAAAACCCTTGGTTAGGATCGAAATACGCGGCAATCAGAGCCTGCAATTCTTCCCAAACCTGTGCAGGCGGATCGTTGTCGAGCGGTGCGGCGACCTCTTTCAGTGTTGAACCTAACCCCAAGAATGTCGCGCTATGGACCTCTCCTACGCCGAGGTCAGAGAACCCGCCTTGTTCCACAAGCGCGGCTTCGATCAAGAGCTGCTTTTCAAACTTCTTTTGCTGCGCAACTGTGGGCGGCGTTCCAGTCTTATAATCATAGAGGTGCAAGAACCCGCGTTCATCGGCATCTATGCGGTCCGCCCGACAGGTGAGGGTGAAATCCAGCGGGTCGAGCCGCGCTTGGCCCAGAGCCTCAAACGAAATGGGTTTGGCGCGGTCTTGTCGCATCCGTTCGCCCTCGACAAAATCCCGGGCAATGCGTCGAATACGCGACTGCCAGAGGCTACGTGCGACGGGCCATGGAACATCCTGCGCCAATTCGCGTGCCGTGAGTTCCAGCAAATGTTCGGTGGTCAGCGTATCGGCGTCGTTCAGGGTATCTTTGATGAACACTTCAAACACCCGGTGCAAAACGATGCCCCGCAACAAGGCATCGGGTTCCTGCACAAGGCTGTTCAATGGCTTCAGCCGTAGCACATGTTTCGCATAGATCGCATAAGGGTCACGGATCAGGCGCGGGATTTCTGTCACGGAGAGCTTGCGCGGGCGTGCGGCCACCGGTGGGCGTGGAGAGGGGCGGACAGCTGCTGCAATCGGTGTTGGTTTCTCCAATGCGCGCGCCCAGTCGAGCCATTGATGACCTCTGGCGCGCATTTGTTTCAGATGCTCAGGTCCGCCTTGATCGGGTAGGCCGGACAATAGGTTTGTGATCCGGTTCAGCCATCGCGACGGCACTGTGTCGGCTTCATCCGTTCGATGCGCGCGGGTCAGCCAGACTTCACGCCCGGCGATCGCTTGCTGAAAATCATGGGCGGCCAATCCGATCCGACGTTCCGGCAACAACAGCCCCGCTTGGCTGCGCATTTGACGGTTCAACCAGGGATCGGGACTGGCGGATTCGGGCCAGCTGCCTTCGTTCAGCCCGCCCAAGATCACAAGATCCGCGCCTTGGACTCTGGCTTCCAACGTGCCCCAGATCATGCTGGACCCATAGGGCGCGTCGCGGTCGCGCACCTCACCTTGGGACAGAAGTGCCCCCAGAAGATCGGCAAAATCATGTGCGGACAATGCGCCTGCGACATGCGCCTCAGCTTCGAGTTTCTCGATCACGGCCAGCGCTTCACGGCCGGCTTTTTGTTCCCACAACCCGCCGCTGCCGGTGGTCTGGCTGCCACACGCGATCAACTCGGCCAGTTCACGTAGACGTTCCAACCAATGGGTGAGAGGTAAATCTTCGGCCACTTCCACTACAGCAAAACAGTGACCCAGCCAATCCAGCCAACCCTCCGTCAGCTCACGTCCCGTAGCAAATGCTTCAAAACTCAACCGGTCCGGGAAGGGTGGTCCATTGCGACGAATATGCAGCTCCAGATCGCGGGTGTGTAACAGATGCAACCCGCGTTCAGCGCCGCTATGGGTCAACGGATGTTTGAGCAATGTCAGCAGTTTGTCCGAGGTGAGCCGTTTTGAGAACAGCGCAGCCACATGTCGCAGAAACCGACCGGGTGGTGACAATTGCAGCGGCAGCCCTGCAGAATCATCTGGCAGAATGTCCCAGCGGTCCAAGGCAGACGACACCTGCCGCGTGAGCATCCGATCTGGTGTGATCAGCGCCGCCGTTTGCCCGTCCTCCGCCGCTTGTCGTAAACGCAATGCGATGGCCAGGGCTTCGCCGCGGGGGCTTTCTGCTTCCACCAGGGTGAGATCGCGGGTGGCTGCGTCAAGATCCTTCAGCTTTGGCCCTTCTCGCATCCAAGCGTCCGTCACCGGAGCCGGGCGCAACGCTAAAGACACCATCTGGTTGCGGCCCACAGTGGCGGGTATTTCTGCGGACCAGGGGCGCACGTCGGTCGCTGCCAAATCGAGATCCCGCAGAAGCTTGTGAAACCTGTATTGAGGGTGATCTTCGGACGACAATGGATTGTCGAGCTCTGACCACACGTCTTGGGGTTGGTCAAAGTCAAACCCCGGCAAAATCACGGCACCTTGGGGGAGGCGCGCGATGGCTTCCATCAACATCAAGGTTGTACCGCGCGACCCGGTTGAGCCGGCAAGGATCACGGGGTGTTGTGGCGGCGCAATCTCCCAAGATGTGATGAGTTCGGTGACCAGCAACCGTTGCCGCGCTTCTTTGTCCAATAAACCATCGTGCTGGTCGACCAACTGGTCAGCGATGCCAATAAAGCTTTGCGCGCGTGCCCAATGACCGGATTGATCAGACACATCCAGATCACGGATCACGTCGGTCGACACGCCTTCGCCCTGCATTTCGTCGATCAAGGTGGCAAGGCTGTCGGACAGATCATAGAGCGACGCGCGGGAGGCTAAGTCGGGTTGCGCATCCAGCAATTTGCTGACCAATTGCGTAAGCTCAAGCCTGCGGCGCAGCGGTGGCACTGCGGCGGGCAGGGGAACCGCTGCTGTCAGATCACCAAGCATGACCAATTGCGGCAGCAAGAGCGCTGGACCTGTGTCAAACAGTTGCCGCACGCGTCGGGCCATGCGGGTTGTGTTCAAAATGACCTGGGCCTTGGCCAGGGATTCCGGTGGCAATCCATTGCTTCGGGCCAGCAGCCCGTCAACAAGCGCCTTGGGAAAATCAACGCCGCAGGGAACTGCAAAAATGCGTGGCTCGGAACTCGGTTCAAACATCAGATGCAATCAGATTTTCCGCCAAAGGAATGCACTCCGCACGACCAACATCGCACCATTTTCCGGGGTACTCCGCACAATAGAGCCTGTTTTCACTGTTCATTCGATCCCAAACAACGTTGAGCGAGAACGCGTCGTCCTGGATATCTCGTAGACTGTCCGTCTTGATGATTTGAACGCCGCCATAGACCATATTGCCACCACGAGACGGGCGGCCTGTGTCTGAAATGGTGAAGTCACCAGAGCCAATGCGTCCGATGGTGCGTTTCAACGGAATACACAACAGCAACGCATCCATTTGGGACGGATCCCAAGCGTTGATTACTGTTTCCAACGGGTTGGGACCTGACCAAATGACATCCGGATTGAGGGTCAAAACAGGGCCGTCGCCAAGAAGAGGCAACGCCTGTTTCAGCCCACCGCCAGTATCCAGAACGTCCGGCTCTTCGTGGCTAATCAGGACGCCTTGTGGCTCCACATGTGTGCGGACCTGATCCCCCAGATAATGTGTGTTGGCCACAATTGTGGGAGCGTCTATAGCGTTCACCAGATCCAACGCGTGGTCGATCAGCGGTCTACCTGCCACCTCTATCATTGGTTTTGGTCGATCGGCCGTCAGCGGACCCATGCGCGTGCCAAACCCGGCGGCAAAAATCATGACCGGAAAGGTTTGATCGCTCATGCTTTCAACTTTCGTAGGTTTTCAGTGGTCGGCGTTGGCACGGTTTCGCGAATGATGGGTTCAATCTTGGCCAATTCCGGCCGCAGTAACGCGCGTTCGATATGGGCCCAAACGCGCGGGATAAAGTCCACGTAGTGTGGTTTTCCCATCTGCGTCGCCAATCGTGCAAAGACACCGACGATCCGCAGGTTGCGTTGCAGGCCAAGCGCCCAATAGGCCGTGGTAAATGCGGTGGGATCGACTGAGGTTTTGTCGATGTAATGGGCAATCATCGCGGTCTCAACTTCTTCGGAGACGTCGCGGCGTGCGTCTTGCAACATCGAAACCAGATCATAGCTCGGGTGGCCCGAGGCTGCGTCTTGGTAATCCAACATGCCAACACGCGCCACACCATCGCGGTTGGGCAACCACAACAGGTTTTCTGCGTGAAAATCCCGTTCTACCAAAACTTCGGGCCCGCCCGTGCATTGAGTGAGCAGCTCAAAAAGTGCCGTGTTGAAACGTGTCTGATGCTCGGTCGATACATCGCCCGTCAAATGTAAACAGTAGGACGTGAAAACAGGCTCACAGACCTCAACCATTTTTTGTGGGCCGTACGCAGGAAGATCCGGCAGCAATGGACATTGATGGAGCGCGATCAGAGCATCGGTTGCGTCGCGATACAGCTCTTTTTCGCGGTGAGGCGCGTCTTCCAAGACCTCCTTGAAACGGTCATCACCCAAATCTTCGAGCAGTAAAAACCCGTTTTCAACATCGCGCGCCAGGATCTCAGGAGCGCTGAAGCCTTGGGTGCGCAGGTGTTCACCGATGCGGATAAAAGGGCGAACATTCTCACCACGTTCTGGCGCAGCATCCATCAAGATGGCCGTATCCCCACCCAGATAAAGACGATCGTAACGGCGGTTGGAGGCGTCACCGGTCATTGAGACGACTTTGGCGGCGGACCAGGGTGTGGCGTCCAGAAAGCTACGTTTTAATGCGACACGATCAGTCATGGGATAGGTTTTCCAACAGGGGAGTCCACTTTGGGTCGCTCCATTCAAATGTGACGGTTCGCACGTCCTCAACAGTGTCGTTCAGGTCGATTTTCAAACGCAAAGCATGGGGTGGGGCGACGTCTTCCAGTTTTTCCGGCCATTCGACCAAGGTGATTTCACTGTCGAAGGCCTCTACCAGACCCAATTCAAACACTTCATCCAGGGACGACAGGCGGTAAAGGTCACTGTGCCAGATCTCACAATCGGGTCCGTCGTAGGTTTGCACCAGCGTGAAGGTGGGCGAGGGGATGTCCTCGGGCTGGGGCAGGAGGCTTTGAATGAGGTTGCGGGCAAAATGGCTTTTGCCGGCGCCGATTATGCCTTCCAGCAACAAGCAATCGCCAGCGCTCAGATGCGCGGCGATTTTGCGGGCCATGTCGGCCATGTCATCGGGGCTTTGAATGTCTTTAGAAACGGAAAAAGCGGTCATGGCGCTAAAATGGCCATGTCCGCTTGTCGCTGCAAGCGCGTTCCGTCACTCGTGTGCGTTGGAAGACAGAAAGCGTTGCTGAACTGGGGGCAGTGCGGTCGGCTCGGATGCGTGGAACCGCACTAGGGTGGTTCCGTTCGACAATGCTGTGACCCGGCAGGTTAAGCTCTCGCCTGACCGCAAACTCACCGTGCACCACCAGGGATCGCGGCTTTCGGTGCCAAGCACAAAGTCGCGCACAGCGCCCCAGGCGGATGTGGCCGCCGTAAAATCCTGCCAGATCTTGCAGGCGTCAATGATCGACACTTTGGCAAAGCTTGCGTCGGGGTCGACATTCCATAGCGCGTGATAGGATTCGTTGGAGAACGACATGGTGCCATCTTTGTTGAACACTGCGATGGCTTCGTCCATTTGATCCATGATGGATTGCCCGACTTCCAGCTCGGTCCGGAATTGGCGGGTGAGCGTGATCTCGGCGGTGATGTCCTCGAACAAGAACGCGATTGCGCCATCTGGGTGGGGGCGACCAGAGACTGAATAGACCGATCCAGACGGCATCGACCATGTTTCCTGATAGCGCCCTTCGGCTGCGGCTTCCAAAAGGTCGGCCATCTGGTGGCGCCAGCTGGAATAGCTTTTGGGTTCGGGCATCATGCGTTGATCGCGCAGGCGGTCAAAAAACGTCATCATATCCGGACGAGAGCTGAGGAAATTTGCCGGCAGCGCCGTCAGATCGATAAGGACAGGGTTAAACAGGACCAGCTGTTGGTTGCGGTCGAAAATCGCTAGACCGATGGACAATTGGGCAAAGGTTTTTGCCAGTGTTTGCACAAAGTTACGCTGTGCAACCTCGGCATCGACCACGGCGTTCACATCAACCGCATGACACAGCCAGCCGGCCTCGGTCTCGGTTGTGGACAGGTTGTACCACAGTTTCTTTTCGCTTTCGGGAAGGGTGATCGAAATCCGCTCCGGACGGCCGCTTGCCTTGGGTTCATCAAGGTCGGTGAACATCGGCTTGGAAAAATCTGCGTTGCGACCGCGAATTTTGCGGCTGAGGTCGTCATATGCCAGATTGGTCCAGGTCACGTCGCCTTCTTCAGACTGAAGCCAGACGGGGTAGGGCGCTTGATGCACCGCCGCCCGCAGGGTCGTAAGCTCCTGGTCCAGGGATTTATTCTGTTCTTCCAGCGTGCTGCGGCGCAATTGGACGCGGGTCACACCGTCGATCCATTCGCAGTGCGCCTCACGACTGTCCGCGCCGGCCGTGCCAGACAGAACCAAAGGACCGACATCTTTTAGGAAGGTCGGGGACTGGGGGAGACCGGGGTAGCTGCGGGAGAGTTGATCGCGCAGGTTGGACCAGCTGAATTCCTCAGCATTTTCGCCAATGAATTTACTTGCGCCTGACGACCAGCCGATCAAGGCGTTGTTGTCGAATAAGAAAACCGCGTCAGTTCTGCCATCACCCACCAAGAGGTCATGTTCCATACGTTTCGCATATGTGCCCGGTGATAACCACCAGACCGCAATTGTAGCAGTTGCAGCACAAAGCGCGAAGAGCGCCAGCCATTCAACCGAAACGATGTCTTGCATGTTTATGCCTCGATTTGTTCATCTGTCTTACATCGTTCTTCATAATGGTTAAATGAAGTTTAATCGGTTGATTAAAAGTGAACGCATCAAAATTCTATCGGTATGTTCTTGCCGACGGATGGCGAGGTTCCGCCCCATTCGGAGTCGACTTTGTTGCGCGGCCATTTGACTTGTACAATAGCACCCCGGGCCAACGCAGGGTCGAGAAAATCCTGGTAAGGGTCGCTGCCGTTTGCAAATTTCAGATCTGCACCCGTGCGTTCCAAAAGCGTTTTGGCGATGAACAACCCAAGCCCCATGCCTTCATAACCCGGACGTTCCTTTCGTTCGCCCTCCTGTCGTTTGCGGCGCACAAAAGGATCCCCAATCCGTCCCAACAGATGCGGAGGGTAACCTTTTCCATCGTCACTGATCGTAACCGTGATGGTGGTGTCATCCCAACTCGCGTCGATCCAAACGTTGGCGGCGGCAAAATCAACGCCATTTTGAACCAGGTTGCGCAGCCCATGGATGATCTCTGGTTTGCGCAGGATCTTGGGGTGTAAAAGATCTGCGCCTTCAATGGGTTCCGCATCGATGTGCAGCATCTTTCCGCGATTGGAATGGGGCTCCACGGCCTCATTTATGACCGTGGACAGGGGGGCTTGGCGCATGTGCAAATCCGATTTCCCAGCGCGCCCCATACTGCGCAGGATATCACGACAGCGGTCAGCTTGGTCGCGGATCAGCTCTGCATCTTCGCGCAGAGCTGGCTGGTCTTCCAACTCATCCACCAGCTCGGCGCTGGCCAATTTAATGGTGGCCAATGGCGTGCCAAGTTCATGCGCAGCCGCCGCAACCACGCCGCCGAGATCGGTCAATTTCTGTTCCCGCGACAGCGCCATATGGGTGGCGGCAAGCGCGTCGGACATGGACCGAATTTCCGAACTGATCCGGTATGAATAGGCGCCGATAAACAGGATCGCGATGACAATCGCCGCCCAATTGCCAAAGATGAAAATGCCGGGCATCTGCATTTCCGCACCCGAAGCGGTCAGCAGAGGCCGGTAGATTTCCGACATCACCGTCACCAGAAAAATGGCCGTAACACCCACAATGATCGCCGAACGCAGCCGCATCATCGCGGCAGAAATGGTCACCGGACCCAGCACCAGCAGCGCAAAGGGGTTGTTCAACCCACCGGTCAGATACAACAAGATCCCCAACTGCAGCAGATCAAAGAGGATCATCAGCAGGTTTTCAAACTCAGAAAGCCGCTTGTTCTCGGGGAAGGCAAAGGTTGCGATCAGATTGCTCAGCACCGAGATGCAGACGGTGATGTAGGTCAGCTCGATATGAAACTTGAAGCCAAAGATCCATTGCGCGGCGAACAACGCGGTGATCTGGCCAAAGATCGCAACCCATCTGAGGATGATCAACGTCCGCAGGCGGATCCAATGGCTGCGTTCCTGCCCGCGCATCAGGCCGATATTTGTATCAGACATGTGACCAAGTGCTCCGCTTGAAACTGTTGCAAATACTGATAGGTCTCACGAGGGAAACGTTCAATCGACCCGTGCCGTTTATTGAAAGAGGGTTCTATGACTCGTATTTTTGCCGTTTTGGCCGCAACTGTCGCGGTTGGTGGGCTTGGGGCCGCATGGTTGGTCACTCAAAAGCAGACAACTGAGCTGTTTGAAAACTGTCGCGCCAGCGCAGTTGCCGGCGGGGCCGGAGCGATTGGGGGTGCGTTTGAGCTGTTGAACGCCCAAGGGGAGACCGTCACCGATACCGACGTGATCACCGAGCCGACCCTGGTCTACTTTGGCTATACCTACTGCCCGGACGTCTGCCCCTTGGATGTATCGCGCAACGCCGAGGCGGTGGATCTCTTGGCAGATGGCGGTATCTCCACCACGCCGGTTTTCATCTCGATCGACCCCGAACGGGACACACCCGAGGTGGTCGGCGACTTTGCATTTAACCTGCATGAGAAGATGATCGGTTTGACGGGTTCACCCGAACAAGTCAAAGCCGCGAGCCGCGCGTACAAGACATTCTACCAAAAACAGGATGGCGATCCTGAATATTATTTGGTGAACCACTCAACCTACACCTATTTGGTTCTACCTGAACACGGCTTTGTTGAGTTTTTCAAACGGGACGCGCCAGCGGAAGACATGGCAGAACGTGTGAGCTGTTTTGTCGAAAGCGCCTAAAGGCCGCGTTGGGTTTGACCTTTGAAAGCGCTACGTAATATCGTGGTCAGCATCCGTGACTGACCGGTTGGGAGAAATGAGCATATGGCCGAAACTGACCCAGAACTGATTGGGACCGACAATTCGCTGTTGTTGGTGGACGACGACGAGCCGTTTCTGCGGCGATTGGCCAAGGCCATGGAAAAGCGTGGATTTGAGGTTGAGACCGCGGGATCTGTTGCAGCCGGTTCAGCCATTGCCACAGCCCGCCCGCCGGCGTTTGCTGTTGTTGACTTGCGATTGGAAGACGGCAACGGGTTGGATGTGGTCGAAGTCCTGCGTGAAAAACGCCCCGACAGCCGGGTTGTGGTTTTGACCGGATATGGTGCGATTGCAACGGCGGTGGCTGCGGTGAAAATCGGCGCGACGGATTATTTGTCGAAACCGGCCGATGCGTCCGACATCATGAACGCTTTGCTGGCGAGTGACGATGAACTGCCGCCTCCGCCGGAAAACCCAATGAGCGCTGATCGCGTGCGTTGGGAGCATATTCAGCGTGTCTATGAGCTGTGTGATCGTAACGTTTCTGAAACCGCGCGGCGCTTGAATATGCACCGCCGGACTCTGCAGCGGATTCTGGCCAAACGCAGCCCCCGATAAAGGTTCCCATGGTGACGAGTGATGCATTGCAAGAACCCTCTCCTGAGGGGGGGTGGTCCGAGGCGATGATCACGCTCGCACAGGCACATGTTGTACCACCGACCATCAGCGCGTTGGTTCAGCCTGCCGGTGTTCTGTATCAGGACGGAACCTATTGTCCCCAAGGGGCCTTGTGGCGCCGGTATCGTCCAATCACCACGCAGCCGGAAATGCCAAATCCGTCGGGTCCGATGCTCGAAGGGCGGTGGCTCTGGGGCGGAGTTCTATGGGCGCATTTCGGACATTTCCTGGTTGAAAGCGCAGCACGCCTTTGGGCCTTGGCGGAATTGCACCGTCCTGTTGATGGGGTTCTGTTTATCCCCAAACGCCCCGATCCTGATGTCGCCATCCGCGGGTTTCAAACGGATTTCATTCACTGTTTTTCGCCGGATCTACCGATCAAATTGGCCACGTCCGCCATGCAGGTTGAGGAGCTGGTTGTACCGGGGCAGGGGTTCGGGCTGGGCTCTATCGTGTCCGGAACGCCAAAGTTTCGCAACGCGATCCACGCCCGATTTGCCCGTGATATCAAACCAGACGGACCAGACCGGATATACTTATCGCGCTCTAAACTTGGACTGAGCAAAGGCGGGCTCCTTGGTGAGGAAGAGCTGGAAGACCGCCTGCGCGCCGAAGGGTATGAGATTTTTCATCCCCAAGATCACAGTCTAGATGTGCAGCTTGCACGTTACAAAGCTGCACGTCAGGTGATTGGCGCGGATGGTTCGGCGCTGCATCTTTATGCGATGGTTGGTCGACCGGATCAGCAGGTCGCGATGATCCTGCGCCGCGAGTCTGGCGCAAACTTGCAATTGGTGAAGAACGTCCAATCGTTCTGCAAATGCGATCCCTTGGTGATCAATGCGCTGCGTACAGAATGGCTGCCGGTCAACAAGCAAAGGTCCAGCCGCGAGAGCCACGGCGAGCTGGATCACCAGGTGATCGGGGAAGAACTGGCGCGGGAAGGTTTCATCAGCAAGGATGCAAGTTGGGAGCCGGTTACAGGCCGAAAACGGCGTATCATGCTGCGCCAAAAAGGCATCCGCGAGGACAAAAACTACGTTGAATCGCCCAAGTTCAAACAGCAGCGCATTCGTGACTTGCGACGCCAACGTCGCGCGGAACGCGCTGCACAGGACTCCCAGTCTTAGAGAGCGGCCAACAGCTCTTCGTGACGTTTGACAAAGTCGGCGCGCACCTCAACAGGCGGACGAAGGTCGATGTTTAAATCTGCAATGACATCAGGGTTTGGCCGACCAAAGAATTTGTTGGCTTCCTTCTCGGAAAAACTGGCGATCTGAACCGCTTCCATCCAGGCGCTGACTTTGTCCGCGCGTTTGATCTGGGCTTTGATCGTTTTTGGTAGAAGCGCCGGCAGGCCGAACCGGATGTGAATAGCGGCCGTCAAACGTTCATCAAGCGCGCCATAGCCCGGACCAACGGCAGCTTTGACCGGCGAAATCATGTCACCGATTACATATTCAGGCGCGTCATGCAGCAGGGCCGCCAGTTGCCATTTCACCGGCGCCTTGGGGCAAAGTCGTGTGTAAATCCGCTCCACCAGCAGGGAATGCTCAGCCACAGAATAGGCAAAATCGCCCTGAGTCTGACCATTCCATCGGGCAACAAATGCCAACCCATGGGCGATGTCTTCTATTTCAATATCAACCGGGGTGGGGTCTAAAAGGTCCAATCGGCGCCCAGACAGCATTCTTTGCCAGGCTCGCGGAGCTTTTGCCATTGGCCAATTCCTTTTCAATAACGCGTTGAAATACAACGCTGCTTTAATTCTGAGACGCTGCGTTCCACACAAAGGTGACCTCAGCGTGATTGAAAGATACGCTCAAAAGACACATAATACTTAATGGGAGAGGAGCCGTGTGACCTCTCACTCAGGCCCTCTCTAAAGACTGACCTCTAGCGAAAGGAGCTTGTTATGTTCAAGCGTTTGTTAAGTGTATGTATGATCTTTGGCATGGCGGCCACTGCTCCGCCTGCGACGGCTGGAACCTGTACAGAACGATCCAAACTTATTGAGAGATTGTTTGACAAATATGCCGAAAATCTAACGGCGGGGGGAATACGCAGTGGACGAAAAGGAAACGCCCTGTTTGAGATTTGGTCCTCACAGGAGACCGGGACCTTCACTCTTCTTGTTACATATCCAAACGGTGTGAGCTGCGTTGTGGCGGCCGGAACTGACTTTTTTGATACGTTACCTGCAAAAATGCCACTTGGAACTCCTGGCTGACCAGATCTCGCGCTTACTCAGGCCATGTTCGTTGCTTGTAAACCATTCGGGTGCTAGGCCCTGCTTAGCAAACCCAAACCAGAATGGAGCTGACTATGGCCGGGGACTACATCGTCAAGGACATCGCGCTGGCAGAATTTGGCCGCAAAGAACTCAATATCGCGGAAACCGAAATGCCAGGTCTGATGTCTCTGCGTGAAGAATATGGCGAGAGCAAACCGCTGAAAGGCGCGCGTATCGTCGGCTCGCTTCACATGACGATCCAGACAGCTGTTTTGATCGAAACATTGGTCGATCTTGGCGCTGATGTGCGCTGGGCATCGTGCAACATCTTCTCAACCCAGGACCACGCGGCGGCTGCCATTGCTGCGGCCGATATCCCAGTATTTGCGATTAAAGGACAATCGCTGGAAGAGCATTGGGACTACCTCGACAAATCCTTCATGTTCGAAGACGGCCCAAACCTGATCCTCGACGACGGCGGCGACGCGACGCTTTATGTTCTGCTTGGCGCACGTGCCGAAGCGGGTGAGGACATCATTCCGGTGCCCGAGTCCGAAGAAGAGACTGTGATCAAAGCGCAGATCAAAAAGCGGATGGAGCAAAGCCCCGGCTGGTTCACCAAAACCCGCGATGCGATCATGGGCGTGTCCGAGGAAACCACAACAGGTGTTCACCGTCTGTATGAATTGCAGAAAAACGGCCAGCTGCCGTTCCCTGCGATCAACGTGAATGACTCAGTCACCAAGTCGAAGTTCGACAACAAGTACGGCTGTAAAGAATCGCTGGTCGACGGCATCCGTCGCGCCACCGACACTATGATGGCCGGCAAGGTTGCCGTTGTCTGTGGTTACGGCGATGTTGGCAAAGGCTCTGCGGCGTCGCTTGCAGGTGCGGGTGCACGTGTCAAAGTGACCGAAGCGGACCCGATCTGCGCGCTGCAAGCCGCGATGGACGGCTTTGAAGTGGTTCTGCTGGAAGAGGCGCTGGACGCCGACATCTTTATCACCACCACCGGTAACAAAGACATCCTGCGCATCGAACACATGCGTGAGATGAAGGACATGGCGATCGTTGGCAACATCGGCCACTTCGACAATGAGATCCAGGTCGCTGCGTTGAAGAACCACAAATGGACCAACATCAAAGAACAGGTCGACATGATCGAGATGCCGTCTGGCAGCCGTTTGATCCTGTTGTCCGAAGGTCGCCTGCTGAACCTTGGCAATGCGACCGGTCACCCCTCTTTTGTGATGTCTGCGTCTTTCACCAACCAGGTTCTGGCACAGATCGAGTTGTTCCAGCGCGGTGATAACTACAAGAACGAAGTCTACATCCTGCCGAAACATCTGGATGAAAAAGTTGCAGCTCTGCACCTGGGTCGCGTTGGCGCCAAGCTGACGAAACTGACTCCGGAACAGGCGGCCTATATCGGCGTGAAGCCGGAAGGTCCGTTCAAGCCTGAGCACTACCGCTACTAAAGACAAATCGCTCCAAACAAAGCGCCGTCCTTCGAAACCGAGGGGCGGCGCCTTTGCATTCCAATGTCTCTCCATGCGTTTTGCGGTGCAAATCTTGGGGGAAATACTGTGAAATCTTTTCCTTTGTTGTTGAAAAATTTGCGCCTAATGTTTGCCCATCGCCAATTGTTAGGCACCGATTAAAAGGTTGGGAGAAAGACATGGGTAAGAGAGACGATCTGATTGCGCAGTATGCGGACGATCTGAAAAACAAATGCGGCATGGAACCAGACATGGATCTGCTGACAAAGGTAACGATCGGATGCGGCCCGGCGATCTACAATGCAGACGCCTCTACCGTGGCATCCAGCCAGGACAGTGAGCTGGAAACCGTCAAAACCAACTTCCTGGTCAAAAAGCTTGGCCTGGCCGATGGTCCAGAGCTGATGGATGCGATCAATTCCGTAGTTGAGACGTATGGCAAATCTGAGCGCAACAAATATCGCGCCGTTGTCTATTACATGCTGACCAAACATTTCGGCAAAGAGGCTGTCTACAGCTAAGCCTTACTGCACCTCGACCGCCCGGGCTGGGCACCGGCGCTGGGCGGTTGATTTGACATCAGATTGTCATCTGAATTTGAAACTTATTCTCCATGCTATTGCTTTGCGGAATCAAGGCACATGAGAGTAGGTTTAAGTACAGCCAGGATGGCAGGCCAAATATTTCATACGCGTGTGGTGGATACGGGACACGCGGGGTGGAAGGGAAGGTTCTGTTCGTCCCGGAACCTTCCCTTTTTTATTTGGTCGAAGCTTTTAGGATTGGCTGCTCCAATCCCGACGCTACAAAAGCGCGAGCACCAGACCCATCGCGCCGCATGCAACCGTTGCATAACCGCCGTCGATGATAGTCAAAGCTTTGGGTCGCATTGCGTACATGTTGTTCAGCGCAATCCAGGGCGAGATGAAGAACAACCCCACACCAATTCCGGCAATCAGGCCCGCGCCGGCGTTTTCGATCCCCGAAAGCGAGAAAACGTGCCGCATCATACCTGCGACGATCAACTGAATCACAAAACTGATTGCAAAGATCACCGGTGACATGCCGCCTTTGGGTTTTCCATCGGCATCAATTTCTACGCCGGACGCCTGGATCCAAGGTTTGGACAGCGCCCCATACCAAACCGCTCCCAGGACAAAACCAACAGCTGCGGCAATAAATACGCTTAGCAATTCCAAAGACGTGTCTCCTCTTTACGGGGCCGTTATGCGGGATCGGTGTCTCCGAGCGCACAGACGGCAGCCCATTCTTCTGGTGAAACAGGTTGAACAGACAGGCGGGAATTCTTCACAAGAATCATATCCGCCAAAAGTTCATGGTGTTTGATCTGATCCAAAGTCACCGGCATGGTGAAGTTGCGCAGAGCTTTGATGTCGACGCATTCCCAACGTGGGTCATCTGCCGTGCTGTCGGGGTGGATCTCGGCGCAGACCTCGACGATTCCAACCACGGATTTCTCTTTTTGTGAGTGATAGAAAAAACCACGGTCGCCCAGTTTCATGTCGCGCATGAAATTGCGGGCCTGATAGTTGCGCACGCCGTCCCATTCTTCACCCGCGTCCCCTTTGGCAATCTGGTCATCCCAGCTCCAGGTCGAAGGTTCAGACTTGAACAGCCAGTAGCGCATTAACCGATGACCTTTTTCCATGTGATCAGATCGACGGCTTCGAAAAGGTCTGCCTTGGCGTAGGGATCATTGTCAGCCCAACCTTGCGCGGCGACCATATCTTCAACATCCAGAATAATGAGGGAGCCGACCATTTCACCGTCTTGATCCAGCAATGGCCCGGCCTGGGCAACAACACCGGTCTCTTTGATATACGCTAAATGCGCGTCACGGTTGTCCAGACGGACCTGAAGGTTTCCGGGTTTGTCGCGGGCGATCAAAGCAACTAGCATTTTATTCCTCTTTTAGCGGTCTTGTAAGTAATTGCGCCGCCGCATCAGCTATCGTCAAGCGTTGATCGAGCAATGCCACCACAGTTTGGGCAATCGGCATATCAATCCCCAAAGATTTTGCCTTTTCCAACGCGGCATGTGCGGTCGCAGCACCTTCGACGGTGACGGAGGGATCAAATGATTCTCCACGTCCCAACGACAGTCCCAGGCCAAAATTGCGCGAAAGCGACGAACTGCACGTGAGGGTCAGATCACCAAATCCCGACAGGCCTGATAGCGTTTCTGGCCGCGCGCCAAGCGTTATGGCCATCCGCTGCATCTCTGCAAATCCACGGGTCATCAGCGCGGCGCGGGCGCTTTCGCCAAGGCCCGCCCCAATGACCGCGCCACAGGCAATGGCAAAGACATTTTTCAACGCACCGCCCAATTCGGCCCCGATGGTATCGGTCGTCCGGTAAAGGCGCAGGTTTGGTGTCGTCAACGCCGATTGCAGCGTGTTGCTGTTGTGCGAATCCGCGCAGGCGAGCGTCAAAGCCGTGGGCAAGCCCCGTGCAATATCTGCCGCAAAACTGGGACCAGTCAAAAGCGCAGGGACCGCAGTTGGCGCAGCCTGGGATAAAACGCCAATGGGACCCAGACCGGACGAAAGCTCGACCCCTTTGCAGCACGCAACCAGGGTCTTATTGGCAAAATGCGACGGCGATTGTTCAAGGAAACCGCGTAGGCGTTGCATCGGCACAGCCAGCAACAAGACGGGGTTTTGGCAGGCCAAGTCCAGGTCGCCGGTGATTGTGATGGCCTCAGAGAGCGGCACATCTTGCAGGCGTCGCGCATTAAAACGCGTGGCGTTCATGTGACGCACGTGTTCGGCATCCCGGGACCACAGGGTGACGTCGCTTTTTTGGCTCAGGCTGATCGCAAGCGCGGTGCCAAATGCACCGGCACCCAAGACAGAGATGCTCACGCTTTGGCTCCCTTTTTCCCGCTCCCGATCAAGACGGGGCTGGTCTTGTCCAGCGGCCAACGCGGTCGTGCGGACAATGACATGTCGTCGCGTGCGCCTGTTTTGAACCGTTCAAGCCCGGCATAGGCAATCATCGCAGCGTTATCCGTGCACAGGCGCAAGGGCGGCGCGACAAAAGCTGTCTGAAACTCCGCACAAAGTGTCTGAAGCCCTGCACGAATGGCGGTATTGGCCGCAACGCCGCCAGCCACCGCAATTGTGGGTTGGGTGGGGGCTTCGGCCATGTATTGCTCCAACGCGCGTTTTGCTTTGGCCACGACGACGTCCACAACGGCGGCCTGAAATCCGGCGCAAAGGTCTGCGCGGTCCTGTCGGGACAGACCGCCTTTTTCTGACACGATCTGGTCGCGCACGCGCATCAATGCGGTTTTGAGGCCGGAATACGACATGTTGCAATCGGCGCGATCCATCAATGGGCGGGGAAAGCGGAACCGTTTTGGATCGCCGTTTTCTGCCTCGGCCTGAACGGAGGGACCGCCGGGTTGTGGCAGACCCAACAAGCGCGCGGTCTTGTCGAATGCTTCCCCTGGGGCGTCATCAATCGTTCCGCCGAGCCGGGTGAACTCATCTGGGCCCCGTGCAATCAGGAACTGGCAATGACCGCCTGAGACAAGCAGCATCAAATAGGGATAAGGCACCTGATCCGTCAAACGTGGTGTCAACGCGTGCCCGGCCAGATGATTGACACCAACCAACGGCAGACCTGTTGCTGCCGCGATCCCTTTGGCACACATCACGCCAGAGATGACGCCGCCAATCAGTCCGGGTCCTGCCGTCACCGCAACAACGTCCAGATCCGCAAACGTGACTGATGCTGTTGCCATCGCATCTTGCACACAATGATCAAGCTTTTCCGCATGCGCGCGCGCTGCGATCTCGGGAACCACGCCGCCAAATGCGCTGTGCAGCTCGGTCTGTCCAAACACAACCGAGGACAAAATCTCGACCCGCCTGTCCTTTGTTTCACGTAAAACAGCGGCGGCCGTGTCGTCACAGCTGCTTTCGATTCCCAGAACGGTCAGTGTTTCAGTCATCGCCCTACCATTGCGTCCATTTGTATTGGGGGCTACCACCTTAGGCGCGTTGGAACAATCCCGGGGGACGCGCATGGTTTGCCTGTTGATGACCCGATCTATCGCTGCGTCCGAGCAGTTTTGGAACGATCTGCCCGAAGATCTGCGCGCGGATCTGCAGCTTGTTGTCTCTCCACTGCTTCAAATTGTGCCGGTGGCGTTTGACGCAGACTGGTCCAAATACAGGGGCGTGGTCTTTTCGTCGGCCAATGGCGTGATCCAGGCCTTAGAACACCCCACGCGGTTGGATGCATTTTGCGTCGGCGCCCGAACAACTGAGATCGCGACCCAACACGGCTGGCGCGCCACATGCGCGGGGCAAACGGCGGGGCAATTGGTTCAAACTTTGTTGTGCGACGATGGCGTGACCGGCCCCTTGGTTCACTTGCACGGTCAGCACACACGCGGCGACATCGCCGGTCAATTGATGAACAATGGGATCCGCTGTGATCACTATGTTGTTTACGATCAGATCCTCCAGCCGCTGACTGCGGACGCTAGGACCAGTCTTTCAAACAATAAACGACACATAGTGCCGCTTTTTTCCCCGCGCACTGCGCAGCAATTTGCTTATGAATGCGAAACAGCGGAAAACATCTTTTTTATTGCGATGAGCGAAGCTGTTGCGGAACCGTTGAAGTCTTTGGACTATATGGAGTTGCAAATATCTCAGGCACCTGATGCAGCTTCTATGGCGGAACTGGTTCGCAATGCCGCAGATCGCTTAGCATAGCTTGAGACAGGCGGATGTGCGCAGTAGTGTCGCGCAGACGTTCAACCAAAAGATTTTGAGATTCGAAGGGAAATCGGCGTGGTAAACAAAAAAAACCCGGAGGAAGTGGCGGAGCCGACGCCAGGGGTGGGAGAAGCCGAAATCAACACGACTGATGAGTCCAATATTGTTGATGCGGTAGAAACTCCTGCGGTTGACAAAGACGACGCCCCGGAGAGCCTGTCTACCGAGACCGAGACCGAGACCGAGACCGAGACCGAGACCGAGCTGGATGCGGCAGAAGCACCCGCAGAAGGCGTGTCATTTGACACGCTGGAAGAAGCGCCGGTTCAGATCGAACGCGTGATTGAAAAACGTGGCGGTTTTGTTCCGACGGTCCTGGGCGGTATTTTGGCTGCCGGGATTGGATTTGGCCTGGCGCAGACCGATGCCTTGGGCTCGATCCTCGGCGGTGGAAACGATCGGATTGAAGCGGTTGAGGCCGCGCAATCTGAAATGCAGTCCAGCCTGGGCGAGATCGGTTCACAGGTCGACGGTATTGTCATCCCTGACTTGGACCCGTTGAGCATTCGGATTGATGCGCTGGAAGCGGTTGCGAATGATACGAGCAATACAGTCGTCGATCTGGCTCCGATCGAGGCAAAATTGGCCGAGCTCGAAGCGAAACTGACGGAACTGCAAGCCCGCCCGATCACCAGCGCCGCCTCGCCTGAGGCGACAGCGGCCTTCGAAGCCGAAATGGCGAAGCTGCAAGAAAGCTTTACCCAGCAACGCAGTGACGTTGAGGCGATGTTTGCTGAGGCACACGCGCTGGAAGAAGCCAGTGCAGCCGCTGCCAAAATCGCCAGTGCCCAAACCGTTCTTGCACGCTTGCGAGCAGCCTTGGATTCCGGCCAACCCTTTGGCGGGATGATCGAAGAATTGTCGGCGCTGGGCGTTGATGTTCCCGCCGATCTGGCCGATCGCGCGGCGGATGGTGTCCTTACGCTGAGCGCGCTGACTGAGGGTTTCGCGCCTTCTGCTCGCGACGCGCTGGCAACCGTTCGGGACGAAAATAAAGCTGGCGGCGGGTTGCTGGACTATGTGAACCGCCATTTGGGTGCACGTTCGGTTGCACCACGTGACGGTGATGACGCGGACGCTATTTTGTCCCGTGTCGAAGCGGCTGTTCGCGCAGGCGATCTGGAGGTTGCTTTGCAAGAAACGTCATCCCTCCCGGAAGCTGCCGCTTCTGCCATGGCGGATTGGATCGGTGCCGTTGTTGCGCGTCAAGAGACGCTCACTGCCGCCGAAACACTCTCCCAAAGCTTGAACGCCAATTAAGGACATTTCCGCATGCTATGGTCTCTTTTCAAATATCTTATCTTTGTAGCGATTGCGGCGGCGCTGGCTTATGGCGCTGGTCTTCTGCTGGAAACCTCCGGCGGGGTGCAAATTACCGTTGCTGGTACTGAATATACCCTTGGCGCGTTGCAATCGGTTCTGGCGCTGAGCGTTCTGCTGGTCGTTTTGTGGCTGGTCTTGAAGCTCGCGTCGCTTCTGGTTGCCACCATTCGCTTCCTCAATGGGGATGAAACTGCGCTGTCGCGTTTCTTCGACAAAGGGCGCGAACGCAAAGGGTATCAAGCGCTTGCAGATGGTCTGATGGCCTTGGCCGCCGGCGAAGGTCGCCAGGCCATGGCCAAAGCGGCACGTGCTGAACGCTACCTGGAAAAGCCTGAACTTACCGATCTGATCACCGCACAAGCGGCTGAGATGGCGGGCGACACCAAAAAAGCCGCCGAAGCCTACAAGCGACTTCTGTCAGGTCAGGCCACGCGGTTTGTCGGTGTGCGCGGCATCATGAAGCAAAAACTGTCGGAAGGTGATTCCGAGACGGCTTTGGCTCTGGCGGAAAAAGCGCTGGCGTTGCGTCCGAAACATGAAGAAGTGCAAGACACGCTGCTGCAGTTGCAAGCTCAGGCGCAAGATTGGGCTGGCGCTCGCAAGACCTTGTCGACCAAGCTGAAGACGGGCACCTTGCCACGCGAAGTGTTCAAACGTCGCGATGCTGTTCTGGCTCTGTCGTCCTCAAAAACGCTGCTGGATGAAGAGACCACGCCAGCGCAGCGTGATCAGGCGATTGAAGCGAACCGTCTGTCCCCGGATCTGGTGCCGGCCGCGGTTTTGGCCGCACGTGCCTATATCGCCAAGGACAAGAAACGTCAGGCCGCGCGTATCATTAAGAAAACCTGGGAAGCACAGCCGCACCCGGATCTGGCCCATGTTTTTGCGGAAATCGAGCCAAATGAAACCCCGGCCGCTCGTATCAAACGGTTTGACCAGCTTGCGCGTTTGAACCCCAAACATGATGAAACGCGCCTTGTTATGGCTGAGCTGCAGATCGTGGCTGAGGATTTCCCTTCTGCGCGTCGCGCTCTTGGTGATTTGGCGGAACGGGCGCCTGATGCGCGGGCTCTGACCTTGATGGCTGCGATCGAACGTGGCGAAGGTGCGGATGACAGCCTCGTCAAAGGGTGGCTCGCACGTGCGTTGAGCGCTCCGCGTGGGCCCCAATGGGTTTGTGAAAATTGTAACCACATCCACGCCGAATGGGTGCCGGTCTGCGAAAACTGTTCAAGCTTTGACACGCTCAGTTGGAAAACGCCTGACACGCCTGAGATCACAAGTGCGACGGCTACGCATATGTTGCCGCTGATTGTTGGTTCTTTGGAGGGTAAGTCCAAAGAGGCCGAGGTTGAAACGGTCGAAGAGGGAACCGCCGAAGTAGTTGAAATCGTTCCCGAAGAGATTGGCGAACCCATCAAAGAAGCCAACTAAACCAATGCGTAGGAGCGAGTGGCCAATGTCTGCGCGCACCTACGACTCACAGAAAACACTGGCTAGGACCAGGGGACTGCCAATTTGATGGGGCAGCGTTGCTAAATTGCGTCGACCGTCCCGCAACAATTGCCGGTTCCGCACCCTTGGGCTTAAGCGGTTCGCAGTGCATACGGTTTTTGCGTAGTTCCAGGGTAGCTGCTCGATATCGTTTCTGTTTGTGCCCCGCGTCGATGGCTGTGAGCACGCCGCACGGATAAGCGTGTGGCTAGATGCCGTTGATTTTGCAGGTCTCGATCAGGGTTGAACGGTCCAGAACAATCCCTTGGCGGCTGTAGATTTTCACCTGCCTATATAGCGGCAGATGATCCGCATATTATGAGACGAGCACATGGGCGAGCGTTGCTTCGGTTGGCACGCCGCCCGCAATGATGTGTGCGCTGCAGGAGCTTGGGCAATCCCGCCTCGCAGGATCGACAAGCGTATTTGGGGCGACAGGTGACAATCACGCGGAACTGGGCGGGGATGATATCCAGCCGTTCGCTGACATCTTCGCCAATGACATGACGCTCAGTTCCGCAGGCGCAGGAGGGCTCGGGTTCAATGACCACTTCCACCCGCTCCAGATGTTTGGGCAATGATCCGCGATTGGTTTGGTGAGGTTTTGGAGACCGCATGGGCGCTGTGCGTTCATCGGCGTCGACCTCGGCTTCCACCTGCGCGATGGCGGTCTCGATGTCTTCGAGTTCCAGCTCGTATTGGGCAGTGTCGATCTTCTCGGACTTGGCACCAAAGAGAGCTTTCTTAAACGACGCAACCTGGACCTGTCGCGGTTTGATGCCGCTCCTTTGATAGCATTTGTTTCAGCAAAGGAGACTGACTATGGGACTGAAACGGACGGGCGAATTCCGCCAAGATGCAGTGCGGATCGCGCTGACGAGTGGGCTGACACGCAAGCAGGTTGCTGATGATCTGGGTGTTGGCATGTCGACGCTGAACAAATGGATTACGGCGCAGCGAGACACGGATGTGGTGTCGAAAGAGGATTTATGCCTCACCCAAGAGAATGACCGGCTTCGGCGTGAGAACCGCATTCGCAAGGAGGAAAGGGAAGTGCTTAAAAAGGCTACGCGGCTTGCGAGCATTTCGCCACCGTCCTGCCAGCCGCAGGCAGCGGTCCGATATGGTGACGTTGGCGCACATTAAAGAACAATCGCGCCTGAGCTTGGGCAGCTATGGCCGCCCACGCATGACAGAAGAGCTGAAAGGGATCGGTTTAGATGTGGGTCAC
>NZ_JAHHIR010000053.1 GCF_018678075.1 Epibacterium ulvae
CGTGAATCGTGCCTTCATTTGTCCGTCCTTTTGTTGGGCGGACTCTACACTAATCTGGAGGAGTTTTAGGGGCTCAGGTCAAGATGAGCATGCAGAATGCTTTGCTGAAGGAAGCTTAAGGAAAAAAGCGTTAAGACCGTCCACTGCCCGGCAGGGCATTGCCCTGCAATGTCCCGAGAGGGACGGAGACGAGAGATGGCCATGAATGCGGTCGCGCGGCATGGGGTCAGCATTGCGTTGGCCAGCCGCACATTCCAAATCTGTGAGACGTGTTATCGCTACAGCCCAGTGCTGAGCGATGAGAACGAAGAGATTTCTGACTGGCTTGAACGTCTTGCCGTTGCCTGGCAGGGCATTGAAAATGCCCGAGAAGAGGCAAACAAGCGCTCCTGGGGTTTTGGGTTGTGTTTCTTTGTATCTGCGCAACGTTCAAGGCTATGGCTGGAACCACAAGCGTGTCTACCCATTGGCTGACAGGCGATTGTGCAGCAATCTGCCGAGAAGCGGATCTACTGTGAACTGGAGCTGAACCTGCGGATCAAGCCCAAGAAGCGCCTCAAGCGTGACAAGCCTGAACCGTTGGCGGTCCCAGGCCTGCCAAA
This sequence comes from Epibacterium ulvae, assembly GCF_018678075.1. Lineage (GTDB taxonomy): Bacteria > Pseudomonadota > Alphaproteobacteria > Rhodobacterales > Rhodobacteraceae > Epibacterium > Epibacterium ulvae_A. The sequence continues at coordinate 603 of NZ_JAHHIR010000053.1, forward strand.
CGACACGTGGTCGATGGATTTTATGGCGGATCAGCTTGCAGATGGCCGTTCGATCCGGACATTAAACGTGCTTGATGACTTTAATCGCAAAGGTCTGTGCATTGAAGTGGACTTCTCGTTGCCCGCCGAGCGGGTCGTGCGCAGCTTGAACCAGATCATTGAATGGCGGGGTAAACCGCAGACGATACGGGTCGACAATGGCCCCGAATACATCAGCGGGAAGCTGATGGAATGGGCTGAAAAGCATGGCGTTCGCCTCGAACATATCCAACCAGGCAAGCCGCAACAGAACGCCTATATCGAGCGCTACAATCGCACCGTTCGCGCCTCTCATCGAACCTTCATTTCGACTGCCGTGCAGTGGGACGAATGGTTGGGACAATACATCTTCGAAACAATCGAGGAGGCATAGGATCAGGCAACCGAACGGCTCTGGACTTACAACAACGAGCGCGCCAACATGGGCATCGGCGGCATGACACCCGCTATGAAGCTGAAAACAGCCGCGTGAATCGAACGGCTGAGCCCCATTAAAAATGGGGAATTACCGGGGAAACCACGACCCAAAGGCAAAACCCCGCACCATCTCTAGCGCGAGGTCCTTTAAGTCTTTGAAAATCCGTTCTTAAACGGAGCGTTCGACCATCATCTGCTTGATGTTGGCAATCGCCTTGGCAGGGTTCAGGCCTTTGGGGCAGGTCTTGGCGCAGTTCATGATGGTGTGGCAGCGATACAGTTTGAACGGATCTTCCAATTCGTCCAGACGCTCACCGGTTGCCTCATCACGGCTGTCGATGATCCAGCGATAGGCATGCAGCAAGGCCGCGGGCCCCAGGTAGCGATCACTGTTCCACCAGTAGCTCGGGCAAGAGGTCGAGCAGCTGGCGCACATCACACATTCATACAGGCCGTCTAGTTTCTTACGGTCCTCAATGGACTGTTTCCACTCTTTAGCCGGACGGTTGGTCTTGGTCTCCAACCACGGCATGATCGAGGCGTGCTGCGCGTAGAAATGCGTCAGATCCGGGATCAGATCCTTGACCACCGACATGTGTGGCAGCGGATAGATCTTCACGTCGCCCTCAACCTCATCCAGACCATAGATACAGGCCAGCGTATTGATGCCGTCGATATTCATCGCACAGGACCCACAGATCCCTTCGCGGCAGGAGCGGCGGAAGGTCAGGGTTGGATCAATCTCATTCTTGATCTTGATCAGCGCGTCCAGGATCATCGGACCACATTTGTCCATATCCAGGAAGTATGTGTCCAAGCTGGGGTTTTTGCCATCATCCGGGTTCCAGCGATAAATCTGGAACTTCCGTACGTTGGTGGCCCCTTCCGGCTTTGGCCAGGTTTTACCCGTGGTGATGCGGGAATTCTTCGGGAGTGCAAATTCAACCATATCTGTATCTCCTTAGAATGTCCGCGCCTTGGGCGCGATTTTGGCCAGCGAGATGCCGCCTTCGTCCTCAGATGTCAGCGGATCCAGAACCACCGGGCGGAAGCTCAGGTCTACCTTGTTGCCGTCCACGCGGGTCACCGAGTGGATGCGCCAATTCTCATCGTCGCGAGTGCTGTAATCCTCATGCGCGTGGGCGCCACGGGATTCTTTACGCGCTTCCGCGCCAACGATTGTCGCCAAAGCGTTAGGCATCAAGTTGTCGAGTTCCAGGGTTTCCATCAGGTCAGAGTTCCAGACCAGCGAGCGATCGGTAACCTTGAGGTCGTCCATCTTGGCCGCGATCGCGGTCATTTTCTCGACACCCTCTTTCAGGGTTTTGTCGGTGCGGAACACGGCTGCATCAGACTGCATGGTCTTTTGCATTTCCAGACGCAGATCTGCAGTTGCCATCGAACCATTTGCATTGCGCAGCGCGTCGAAACGATCAAACGCCTTGTCGATGGAAGACTGGCTCAGAACTGGGTTGGACGCATCTTTGTCGACCACTTTACCCGCTCGGATCGAAGCCGCGCGGCCAAAGACCACAAGGTCGATCAAGGAGTTCGAGCCCAGACGGTTGGCACCGTGCACAGACGCACAGCCCGCTTCGCCAGCCGCCATCAGACCAGGAACAACGGCGTTTGGATCTTCCGCAGTTGGGTTCAGAACCTCACCCCAATAGTTGGTCGGGATACCGCCCATATTGTAGTGAACGGTCGGCAGAACCGGGATCGGCTCTTTGGTGACGTCAACACCGGCAAAAATCTTGGCCGATTCAGAGATACCCGGCAGACGTTCCGCCAGCGCGTCGGCAGGCAAGTGGCTGAGGTTCAGGTGAATGTGATCACCGCCCTCGCCCACGCCGCGTCCCTCGCGGATTTCCATGGTCATCGAACGCGAAACATAGTCACGCGGCGCCAGGTCTTTGTAGTTTGGCGCGTAACGTTCCATGAAGCGTTCGCCTTCGGAGTTGGTCAGATAACCACCTTCGCCGCGTGCACCTTCGGTGATCAGACAACCGGACCCGTAGATGCCGGTTGGGTGGAACTGAACGAATTCCATATCCTGCAGCGCAAGACCCGCGCGGGCCACCATGCCGCCACCGTCGCCGGTGCAGGTGTGAGCCGAGGTTGCCGAGAAATAGGCGCGCCCGTAACCACCGGTTGCCAGCACCACCATCTTGGCGTTGAAGACATGCATGGTGCCGTCGTCCAGCTTCCAGCAGACAACACCCTGACATTGACCGTCATCCGACATGATCAGGTCAATGGCGAAATACTCGATATAGAATTCCGCGTTGTTCTTCAGCGACTGACCATACAGGGTGTGCAGGATCGCGTGACCGGTCCGGTCGGCTGCTGCACAGGTCCGCTGAACGGGGGGACCTTCACCAAATTCGGTGGTGTGGCCGCCAAAGGGACGCTGGTAGATCTTGCCCTCTTCGGTCCGCGAAAACGGCACGCCGTAGTGCTCCAGCTCGTAAACCGCTTTGGGGGCTTCACGGGCGAGGTATTCCATCGCATCCGTATCACCCAACCAGTCAGAGCCTTTGACGGTGTCATACATGTGCCACTGCCAGTTATCCGGACCCATGTTGGACAGAGAGGCCGCGATGCCGCCCTGTGCTGCAACTGTGTGCGAGCGGGTCGGGAACACTTTGGAGATACAGGCGGTCCGCAGACCCTGTTCTGCCATGCCAAGCGTCGCACGCAGACCCGCACCACCTGCGCCTACGACAACGACGTCGTATTCGTGGGTTTCATATTCATATGCTGCTGTCATCGTTTCTTGTTCCTTGTCGCGCGCATTAAAGGGCGAGTTTGACGAGGGCAAACAAACCCGCGGCAATCAGGGTGTAAGCAAAGGCGCCAACGGCAACCAAGGCCAGTTTTTCGGCCGTGCCGTGCATGTAGTCTTCGATCGCGACCTTCGCCTCGTTCATCAGGTGAAGTGTGATCACGACCAGGCTCAGCCCCATAACGATCGCTGGGAAGGGGCGGCTGAAGTAGGCTTGCACCTCTTCGAACGTGCCACCGATACCGGCGCCGAGGGTAAAGATGAACAGGGGAACCAGAGGGACCAGCAGGATGGAGCTGACCATCATCTGCCAGTGGTGATGTGTACCGCTGCCGCCAGCACCAAGGCCGTGGGCGCGTTTACGATCGGTCAAATAACGCATGGATCGCTCCTTTATACCGCAACGATTGTGACGACGGTCAGGCCGGTTGCGACGATGAACATCAGCAGACCCAGTTTTTCGGAAAAGTCGACGTCGAGCCCGTATCCAAAGTCCCACATGACATGGCGCAGACGGCCCAGCATGTGATACCACAGGGCCCAGGTGCCGCCCAACATGATCAGGTCTCCAAACCAGCTGCGCACAAATCCGTCGATGCCAGCAAAGGCGGTTTCAGAGGTTGCAGCGGCGACCAGCCACCAAACAAACAGAACCGCCAGAACCAGCGAAGCAATCGCTGTGATGCGGACCATGATTGACGAACCTGACGTCATTTGCGGGCGATAGATTGTCAAATGGGGCGACAGAGGGCGGTTGCCCCGATTCACATCGGCCATAGGTGGCTCCTTTCCGGTTAGCTGTGCTCGTTTTACCGGATTTTTGCCCGCTGTCACGCTAAGGTCGGGTAAATTTTGCGCTGCAGCATGGCTGTTGGCGCTAAAAAAATGAGATTGTGATCACGGCAACATATTAAGTGATCACAAATATTTTCTGACTGTTTTTGTTGGACATGAAACAATTCTGCGTTGCGTTGCATCTAGGTAATTCGAAAAAGATTAATCCATTGCAACAGCAGCGCGCAAAAATTGGCGGTCGTGCCAGAAACAAACAACGCGCCCGGATGACAGGGCGCGCCGTATGGGCGGTCGCGGCTGAACCAGTTCAGGTACCACATCATATACAAAGAATGATCCCGGTCAGAGCGGCATCAAGGCCCAGTAGTCGAGATCCAGCAGAACCTCGGGGCGGTATTTTCCGTCCTCGCCTTTGAGCGCAAATGCCTCACCACCAGAGATCGCAACCAGTCGCAGACGGATCGCACCCACGCCGGGGGCGGCGGTTTCCGCCTTGTCCAGAACCTCGGACCAGGCGCGGATGGTGGTGCCGGACAGACAAGGGTTGGCGTGTGCGCCGCCGTTCAGACCCACGATCATCTGCGCATTGGCCAGACCATTAAAGGACAGGGCGCGCGCCATTGAAATCACATGGCCGCCATAGATCAGCCGGGTGCCATCGGGGCGGGCGGTGGTGTCGAAATGAACCTTGGCCGTGTTTTGCCACAGGCGCGTGGCCAGCATGTGCTCGGCTTCTTCCACGGTGACGCCATCAACGTGATCGATCGTTTCGCCAATCTCGTAGTCCCCCCAACGATGGGGTTCGCCTGCAAGTGTGAAATCGTAATTGCTGAAATCTAGCCCGGTTAGGATCACCAGATCGGCGGGGTCGATCACTTTGGACAGTTCGGGAATGACGGTGTCCGGGGCAGCTGCCGCCAAATCCCGTTTGCGCACCATGACCCAGCGGACGTATTCCATGACCACGTCATCGTTCTGGTTCAGGCCGCGCGTGCGCACATAGACGACGCCGGATTTACCGTTGGAGTTCTGCTTGACGCCGATCACCTCAGATTCCGAGCGCAGCGTGTCACCTTCATAGACCGGCAGCAGCCAGCGCCCTTCGCCATAGCCAAGATTGGCAACTGCGTTCAGCGAGACATCGGGCACCGTCTTGCCAAAGACGATGTGAAACGCCGCCAGATCATCCAGTGGCGCACGGGGCAGACCAACCAAGGCCGCAAATTCATCCGAAGAATACAGCGCGTGGCGCGCCGGGTAGAGCGCATGATAAAGCGCGCGCTCGCCCCCGGACACGGTGCGGGGCACCGCGTGTTTAATCACGTCGCCCACTGTGTAATCTTCGAAAAAACGGCCAGAGTTGGTCTTTGCCATTAGTGCTCTCCCAATTTGGTGTCAGGGGTATATGCGCCCTCAACCTCCTTCACCACGGATTGCCCACAGCGCATGATGCCTTTGGCGGCGTCAAACGCATAGGCGGGGTCGCCGTGCAGCTCCCAGCCCTTGTTCAGGGCGTCGGTGACTTTGTGGCAGAAGGCAGACGTATCGTCTTCGCTCAAAAAACGGTAAAGTTTCATAGTGTTATCCTCCAAAAGGCGATGGACCAACGAGGCCGTGCACATAGCCGACCGCGCCCACCAGCACAATTGAAGCGCCAAAGAACATAGCGTCCTTGGCCAAGGTGCCCTTGGGCCCCGGTGTCCATTCCTGTTCGGCGCGGTTGATCACTTTGATCTCGACCACGGTCCAGACCAGCATCGAGCCAAACAGGGCAAAGGAAGCCACGTCCCAATTCACCAACAGATGCGCCACAGCCCAAAGGCCCAGCCCCATCAGCATCGGATGACGCAGTCCGTTAAGAAGCGCGCCTTTCTTGGGGGCCGGGCTCATCATGTAAAAAGCCACCAGAACCAGCAAGTTATTGATGCCTTTAAGCGCGGCATTGGGCGCGGCCAGGTCGTAAACGTCCGCCGTTTTATAGCCCCAGATCATCAAAATGATGCTGGCAAACAGCGCCAGTGCAATAGGGCCCTTGCCCTTTTCACCAAGGGCGGCGCGTTTGGCCGGGGCCAGACGTTTGAACAAATGGGCTGCCCACCAGAGCAGGATGCCTAAGACAAGAAGTGCCATGTCAGTCTCCGCAGAATGTAAATCTGCTAAACACTTAGGCCTCTAGCGCTGCGATTGCATCCGCTTTGGCGAGAATTTCGCGGGCTGTTGCCACATGGAGGTTTTCGACGATTTTACCATCCACAACGGCAACGCCCTGCCCGACTGCCTCGGCCTCTTCAAAAGCAGCGATTTGGCGACGGGCCAGATCAATTTCCGCATCAGACGGGGCAAAGGAGGCGTTGGCCATATCGACCTGCGCCGGGTGGATCAGGGTTTTGCCATCCATACCCATATCGCGGCCCTGATCGCATTCGACGGCCAGACCTTCGGCATCCTTGAAGGCGTTATAGACCCCATCGACGATGATCTTACCCTCGGCCTTGGCAGCGAGAAGACACATATTGAGGCCACCCATCAGCGGCAGGCGGTCGGAGCGGAAGCGGGTCTGCAACTCTTTGGCGAGGTCATTGGTGCCCATCACCAGCCCTTCGAGCTTGGGGTGCGCCGCGATTTCAACCGCGTTCAACATGCCGCGCGGGGTCTCCATCATCGCCCACAGGGGAATATCGCCCGTAATTTCCGCAAGTGCATCCAATTCCGCCGCGCGGTCGACCTTGGGCAGGAGCACCGCGTCACAACCCATCTTGGCGGCGGCTGCAGCATCGGCGCGGCCCCATTCGGTGTCGAGCCCGTTGATGCGCACGATTTTCACCCGCGCGCCATAGCCGCCCTCTTCCAAGGCCTGGGCTAGGGTTTGGCGGGCATTTTCCTTTTCTTCCAAGGACACAGCGTCTTCGAGGTCAAAGATAATGGCATCCACAGGCAGGCCGCGGGCCTTGTCCAGCGCCCGGGGTTTGGAGCCGGGGATATAGAGAACGGAACGGTACGGACGGTTGCGCAAAGCCATGAATATCTCCCGATGAGTCATAAAATTGCCAGATTGCTATCGTTTTAGAAATATGATTTCAACAGTAATTCTTCTGCGCTGCAGAAAAACTGTGCAAATACCGGTCATATTCCGTGTCGAAAATGTCAAACTTGGGGGTGCGCGCGCTGCGTTAACCAGTTTGCAGGGTCTTCCTGAGACAGTTTTCATACGGGACCGAGTTCATTGCATCGACCACGTGCAGGCGGATCCGTTGGCAGGAAAACCTGCCTTATCGTCAAACCGGCCAGTTTGCAGAGCGTTATGGGGGCGTGGAATGCACTTTTGCGGGCGGCCGTTCCGGAAAGGGTAAAACCCATGAAGAAGACGACTATGACTGTCATCGCCGCGCTGGTCAGCACCGTTTTGACTGCGCCCGTTGTTCAAGCCCAGACGGCCAGTCGCAACTGCGCACCGCGTGAAGTTGTCGTGCAACGATTGGCCGATAAATACGGCGAAAGCCGCAAAAGTATCGGCATCGGCCAACAAGGCACCGTGATGGAGACATTTGCCTCAGAAGATACCGGCACCTGGACCATCACCGTGACAATGCCAACTGGCGTGACCTGCCTAGTGGCCTCTGGCCAGTCGTTTGAGACATTGGCTGAAGTTGTCCCGGACCCGGAACAAGACGCCTGAGATTTCGACCCATTTGGGGCGTTTTGATGCTGGCCCAGCGAATACCATTTAACTGCCATGCGGGCTTTTCCTGTGTGTATGACCGACATCGCCGTTATGTGCGACCGTCAAACAGCCAAAGAACAGCCCCGCCCGGTGAGTAGATTGACCTTCTGATTCATCATCGCGCGGGGTCGATCATGTGCGAAATTGCGCCGAAGTAACGCAGGCCCAAGCAGTGCAAGTGCTGCACGCGCATGGATGCAAACCTGCGCTACTTTTTTGTAATCACATAACATAGAATCGCGGCACGCGGTAGATGGTAGCCCCCTGAAACAGACCGGAACAGTTTGAAAAATGATCGGGAATTCATCCGTAGAAACACCGGTTCCGCAAAAAATCCGAGCCCACCGCAAAAACATCCACGGGCCGAAAAGCGCCTTATTTGCAGATTATTTTGCACCTGCGAGCATGAAACTCAGTAGGGTTTGATTACGATTGAACGTGGCTGAACACTTGCGCCACTCGGCGTTAAACCGTAGGCATCCTATGATTTTCAACCGGACCGGAGATACATTCCAATGGCTCGACCCAAAATTGCCCTTATCGGCGCAGGCCAAATCGGCGGCACCCTGGCACACCTCGCAGCCCTGAAAGAACTTGGCGACGTTGTTCTGTTTGACATCGCAGAAGGCACCCCAGAAGGCAAAGCCCTCGACATCGCAGAATCCGGTCCATCAGAAGGCTTTGACGCCACGCTGAAAGGCACTCAGGATTACGCCGATATCGCAGGCGCAGATGTCTGCATCGTGACAGCAGGCGTTCCCCGCAAACCCGGCATGAGCCGTGATGACCTGCTGGGCATCAACCTCAAAGTGATGAAATCCGTTGGTGAAGGCATCCGCGACAACGCGCCTGATGCGTTTGTAATCTGCATCACCAACCCGCTGGACGCGATGGTCTGGGCGCTGCAGAAATTCTCTGGCCTGCCCACAAACAAAGTCTGCGGCATGGCAGGTGTTCTGGATTCCGCACGTTTCCGCCACTTCCTGGCAGACGAATTCGAAGTCTCCATGAAAGACGTTACCGCATTCGTTCTGGGCGGCCACGGCGATACAATGGTTCCGTCGGTACGTTATTCCACCGTTGCAGGCATACCGCTGCCGGATCTGGTGAAAATGGGCTGGACCACACAAGAGAAGCTGGACGCGATCCTGCAGCGCACACGTGATGGCGGCGCTGAAATCGTTGGTCTGCTGAAAACCGGTTCTGCGTTCTATGCACCTGCTACCGCAGGCATCGAAATGGCCGAAGCCTACCTGAAAGACCAAAAGCGCGTCCTGCCCTGTGCGGCCTTCTGTGACGGCGAGCTGGGTGTGAAAGACATGTATGTGGGCGTGCCCACCGTGATCGGGGCCGGCGGCATCGAAAAAGTTGTCAACATCACCCTGACAAAAGAAGAGCAGGACATGTTCGGCAACTCTGTCAACGCTGTAAAAGGCCTGATGGATGCGTGCAAAGGCATCGACGGTTCGCTGGCATAAGTTTGACCGACGAACAAGATTTTGAAGGGCGCCCGTTGTGGCGTCCTTCTTTGTTTTTGGCTGCTCCGCCTTTTCGAAAACCGTTGGTGTTAGATGCGCACCAATGCCGCAAAAACGGTTTTCTGTAGCTGTTGCAAATAACCTTCGGCACTCCACGCGCCTTGAAGAACACAATTGGCCCAATTGTCCATATTGAGCAAAGCAAAGTAGTAATCCGTTGCCTGAGCCTGCCTCATGCCACTGGCCAAATCCCCGTCCTCATCCAGAGCACCAATGGCTGCGGCGCAGCCCTCTTTCATCGCGTGGGTTCTGTTTTCCCAAGCGGCCTTGGCCTCACTATCGACGGGGCCCATGCGCATAAGCGCCTGCTGAATGGGATAGATCACGGGGAAGAATTCCAACATTGCGACCGTAAATGCTTCAATCCGCAGTTTACCGGTATCGGCCTCCCGACTGGCTGCGAGGCGTGCGTCGACATCCAACGTATCACCAAAGTGCCGGACTGCTGCAATCAGCATGTCGGTCCGATTGGAAAAATGGGCATCGACAGTTTGCCGGGTGACACCCGCGGCCTTGGCCACATCAATCATGCGAAGCGCCGATTGATCGGGATGCAACAGCAAGGAAATCACCGTTTCAAGAAGGTGTAAACGTGTTTGCTCGAGCTTATTTGACATAGTGTAAAATTATATTTGACACGGTGTAAGGTTTTTTCTGCAAATCTTACATCGTGTCAACGGAGGCTAATTATGCCAAAACTTGAGAATATCTTTCTAATAGTGTCTGCGGCCGTTCTTGTAGCCGTTGGATCAGCCTTATCATTTGCTCCGGACGTGCTCTATCACGGGTCAGGAGCGGGTTTGCCGGATATGACGTTATTGCGATCCGATTTACGGTCGGGTGGAGCACTATTGCTGTTGATCGGACTCTATGCGTTCTGGTCAGCACTTTTTGCGCAAGAGTTACGCCCTGCACTTGGCCTTTCGGCCCTCACTTACCTGGGATATGGTTTGGGGCGCCTTGTCAGCATCGGATTTGATGGCCCTGCAACCGGTACATTGCTGACCATCATCGTTTTGGAATGGATCTTGGGACTTATTGCGCTGGTATTTGCCATGCGGTGCGGCGCAGTTCAGCTAAATCACCAGGCCACTGTCGCATAAAGTTCGCAAATATTGTGGATACCTTTTGACAGTGCCAATAGTCTTTGTGTTGCGCTCAGCCGGACGCAGCACGAATCATGTTAGCGCCAAGGGCTCGGCACTTGTGATCACACCCCGAAATAGCGTGATCACAAAATCAAAAAATCTTCGATATTTCTGCGCTCCCCGTCAAATAAACCTTTAACCCAAAGGTGTATCTGGGCTCAATAACAACGGACAATTGTAGCCAGACGGGACAGTTTCTCATGAACATCCATGAATATCAGGCCAAGGCCCTTTTGAAGAGCTATGGCGCACCAGTATCAGAAGGTCGCGCTGTACTGAAAGCAGAAGACGCCAAAACCGCAGCAGGCCAGCTGGACGGCCCTCTTTGGGTTGTAAAAGCCCAGATCCACGCGGGCGGTCGCGGCAAAGGCTCCTTTAAGGAAGCTGACGCAGGCGAAAAGGGCGGTGTACGCCTCACCAAGTCGGTTGAAGAAGCCGCTGAAGAAGCCAAGAAGATGCTGGGCCGCACCCTGGTCACGCATCAGACCGGTCCTGCAGGCAAGCAGGTCAACCGCATCTACATCGAATCCGGTGCAGGTATCCAGACCGAGCTGTATCTCGCGCTGCTGGTGGACCGTGTCACCTCGCGCGTTTCGTTCGTATGCTCCACCGAGGGCGGCATGGACATCGAAGAGGTTGCCGAAAGCACCCCTGAGAAGATCCTGTCTTTCTCTGTTGATCCGGCAACCGGATACCAAGCCTACCACGGCCGTCGCATCGCGTTCTCCTTGGGCCTCGAAGGCACACAGGTGAAAGAATGCGTCAAGCTGATGGGTCTCTTGTACAAAGCCTTCGTTGAGAAGGACATGGAGATGCTGGAGATCAACCCGCTGATCGTGACCGACGAAGGTTCGCTCAAGGTTCTGGACGCCAAGCTGGGCTTTGACGGCAACGCGGTTTACCGCCACGCCGATGTCGCTGCCCTGCGCGACGAATCCGAAGAAGACCCCAAAGAGCTGGAAGCGTCGAAATACGACCTGAACTACATCACGCTCGACGGTGAAATCGGCTGCATGGTGAACGGCGCTGGTCTGGCGATGGCCACAATGGACATCATCAAACTCTATGGTGCTGAGCCTGCGAACTTCCTCGATGTTGGTGGCGGTGCGACCAAAGAGAAAGTGACGGAAGCGTTCAAGATCATCACCTCTGACCCCAACGTCAAAGGCATCCTGGTCAACATCTTTGGTGGCATCATGCGCTGCGACGTGATCGCGGAAGGTGTGATTGCGGCTGTGAAAGAAGTTGGTCTGGAAGTGCCGCTGGTTGTGCGTCTGGAAGGCACCAATGTTGAGCTCGGCAAAGAGATCATCAACAACTCGGGCCTGGACGTCATCGCAGCAGACAACCTGTCTGACGGTGCCGAGAAAATCGTGAAGGCGGTTAAGGGTTAATGAAGGCGACCGTCGCACTTCTTTCCTTGCTTTTGGCAACGACCTCTGCGCATGCGAAGGGTCTCTCTGACCGTGCAGCAGAGATTTTCGAACAGGCTTGTCTGTCGAAACCTGTGCTTGCCATAAGCAATGGATCGGATGCGGGCGAGGTTGCTTTGGCCGCGAAATACGCAGGAGATGTCTTCGCGTATTTTGATGCCAAAGGGCAGGCAAAGGGCCTTAGAGGAACTCCGAGATATGAATTGGGAAGCTCTGGAACCGGCCGCTTCACCCGCTATGTGACGTCGAAAGACCTCACAGCAAGCGACGTCGTCAAAAAGTTCAAGCGATTGACAAGAGTAGCAAGTCAAGGGTCAAAACCAACCTTTCTTGGCCCGCAAAATTCGATGACGATCCAGATCGCTTCATCGAAGGAAAGAGGGCGGAATTTGAAAGTGACGGCCGCAAGTTGCAGCTGGAAGCCTTCTTTTTCATGGCTGAGCAAGGTCCCGTTGGCGCTCTTTTCTTGACACTTGAACACAGGGTTTCTCGCTAAACCGGGACATTCAATAGAACCTTCAAACGGAACAAAATGAAACTCGCGACGTATCTCATATCTCTGACCCGGGCGACCGGGCGACATGCTCAGATGGGTGTGACGCTTGCGGCTGCGCAGGTGGAGGCGAAGTACGTCGAGGCAGTGGATTTGCAGGACACCCCACACGAGGAGCTGTTGCGTAAGTGCAATAGCTTTGGTCCGTGGGGTGTGTTTGCGCCGGGTAATATGGCCTGCACGCTGAGCCATGCAAAAGTCTGGGAGACTTTTCTGGCCTCAGATGCGGATGTGGCGCTGGTATTGGAGGACGATGTCTTCCTGTCGCCAGAACTGCAGCACTGGCTTGAGGACCTCAGCTGGTGGCCGCAAGGCTGCCAGATGGTCAGCCTGGAATTTTGGCGCAGCAAATCGATGCGGGTTCTGCTGGGGGCGTCTGCACGCTCTCATCTGGGTCGCAACGTGGCGCCGATGTTGTCCCGCTACCCCGGTGCGGCCGGCTATATGCTGACGCGCAAAGGGGCTGAGGTTCTGTTAGCGCAGGCACCGTTTGACATGACGGTGGATGCGCTTTTGTTCAATCCTATGGTCTCTGCTCCGGCACGAGATCTGAAGCCCGTTCAAATCGATCCCGCCCTGATCAAACAGGGCAACACGCCTATCGACGAAGACAGCTTTCTTGGGCATGCGGCGCGCAAGCCATCTGGAGAGCTTTTGAAACGTCAAAAACGCCTGCGGGGCATCGCGGAACTGAAAGCCGTGCCCCTGCAACTCCTTCGTCTGGTCACAGGGGCCGCGCGTCTGACGCGTGTGACTTATGCCGACCGGACATTCACCGACGACAGCGCGGCGGCTGCCGCACAGGCAAACACCGCATAATCGAAAGGAAGGGACATCATGGCAGTCCTCATCGACGAAAACACCAAAGTGATCTGTCAGGGCTTTACCGGCTCGCAGGGCACATTCCACTCGGAACAAGCCATCGCATACGGCACCAAAATGGTTGGTGGCGTGACCCCAGGCAAAGGTGGTCAGACCCACTTGAACCTGCCGGTTTTCAACTCGGTTCACGAAGCCAAGCATGTGACCGAAGCCAATGCATCCGTGATCTATGTTCCGCCCCCCTTTGCGGCTGACTCGATCCTGGAAGCGATTGACGCGAACATGGAACTGATCGTCTGCATCACCGAAGGCATCCCTGTGCTGGACATGATGAAGGTAAAGCGCGCGCTGGAAGACAGCACCTCGCGTCTGATCGGCCCCAACTGCCCCGGCGTTATCACCCCTGATGCATGCAAAATCGGCATTATGCCCGGCCACATTCACAAGCGTGGCTCAGTAGGCGTTGTGTCGCGTTCCGGCACCTTGACCTATGAAGCGGTAAAACAGACCGCAGACATCGGCCTGGGCCAGTCCACAGCTGTGGGCATCGGCGGCGACCCGATCAAAGGCACCGAGCACATCGACGTGTTGGACATGTTCCTGGACGATGATGAGACTCAGTCGATCATCATGATCGGTGAGATCGGTGGCTCTGCAGAAGAAGAAGCTGCAGAATTCCTCGCCGAGCAGAAGAAAAAAGGCCGCTGGAAGCCGGTTGCTGGTTTCATCGCCGGCCGCACGGCCCCTCCCGGCCGCCGCATGGGCCACGCTGGCGCGATTGTTGCCGGTGGTAAAGGCGGCGCAGACGACAAGATCGAAGCGATGAAATCCGCAGGTATCATTGTTGCAGACAGCCCTGCCGGTCTTGGCGAAGCTGTTCTGAAAGCGATCGACAAATAATGCCGGTTCGAGACTGTCATCATGACAGGCTCGACCTGAGAAAACGAGGTGGGCGCCCCGTGCCCGCCTCTGGCATCCTATGGGATCATGCTGCCAATCGGGCACACGTGCCCTATTCGCAGCGCGATCCGGTCAAGATTTCACCATTCTGAAACCCTTCATGACCACGCTGCCGCACAAGATCTGAAAAGATACGGTCCGAACCCACAAGAGGCATTAAAATGACCGAACAAAGCCCGAATGACATCTTCCACGCGTCCTCGTTCATGCAGGGACACAATGCGGAATATCTGGAGCAGCTTTACGCCCAATACGCAAACGACCCAAATGCCGTTGATCAGGCCTGGGCCGAGTTCTTCCGCCAGATGGGTGATGCAGAGCTGGACGTAAAGAAAGAGGCCGAAGGCCCGTCCTGGGCGCGCGCCGATTGGCCGCCTGCGCCAACGGATGAGGACACGGCTGCGCTGACCGGTGAATGGCCGGTGGCACCTGCCGAAGCAAAGGGTGCTGGCAAGAAGATCAAGGAAAAAGCGGCCTCGACCGGGGTTGAGATTTCGGACGCGCAGGTTCAACGCGCGGTGCTGGATTCTATCCGCGCCCTGATGCTGATCCGCGCCCACCGTATTCGCGGCCACCTGGCAGCAAACCTGGACCCGCTGGGTCTGCACGGGCGCGAGCCGCATCCGGAACTGGATCCCAAAGCCTATGGGTTTACAGATGCGGATATGGATCGCCCGATCTTTATCGACAATGTTCTGGGTCTGCAGGTCGCCTCCATGCGCCAGATCGTGGACATTGTGCGCCGCACCTATTGTGGCACCTTTGCGCTGCAGTACATGCATATCTCCGACCCCGAGCAATCCGCATGGCTGAAAGAGCGTATCGAAGGCTACGGCAAGGAAATCCAGTTCACCCGTGAAGGGCGCAAGGCGATCCTGAACAAGCTGGTTGAGGCCGAAGGTTTTGAGAAATTCCTGCACGTCAAATACATGGGTACTAAACGCTTTGGTCTGGATGGCGGCGAAAGCCTTATCCCGGCGATGGAACAGATCATCAAGCGCGGCGGTGCGCTGGGTGTTCAGGACATCGTAATCGGCATGCCGCACCGGGGCCGTTTGTCGGTTCTGGCAAATGTGATGCAGAAACCCTATCGCGCGATCTTTAACGAATTCCAGGGTGGCTCGTTCAAGCCCGAGGATGTGGATGGCTCGGGTGACGTGAAATATCACCTTGGTGCCTCGTCCGACCGTGAGTTTGACTCCAACACGGTTCACCTGTCGCTGACCGCGAACCCCTCGCACCTGGAAGCGGTGAACCCGGTTGTTCTGGGTAAAGTGCGCGCCAAACAAGACCAGCTGGGTGACGGCTCACGCACCACGGTTCTGCCGATCTTGCTGCACGGCGATGCCGCCTTTGCGGGCCAAGGTGTGGTTGCGGAATGTTTTGCCCTGTCTGGTCTGCGCGGCCACAAGGCTGGCGGCACCATCCATATCGTTGTGAACAACCAGATCGGTTTCACTACAGCGCCGCATTTCTCGCGTTCGTCACCTTATCCAACCGACAATGCGTTGGTTGTCGAAGCGCCGATCTTCCACGTGAACGGCGACGACCCCGAAGCCGTTGTTCATGCGGCCAAGGTTGCGACCGAGTACCGCCAGAAATTCCACAAGGACGTGGTTCTGGATATCTTCTGCTACCGCCGGTTTGGTCACAACGAAGGCGACGAGCCGATGTTCACCAACCCGTTGATGTACAAGAAGATCAAGGGTCACAAAACCACCCTTTCGCTTTACACCGAGCGTCTGGTCAAAGACGGTCTGATCCCCGAGGGGGAGATCGAGGACATGAAAGCGGCCTTCCAGGCGCATTTGAACCAAGAGTTCGAAAGCGGCAAGGAGTACAAACCCAACAAAGCCGACTGGCTGGATGGGCGCTGGTCGCATCTGGACAAGCAAGACGCGGATTATCAACGTGGCCAAACAGCGATCAAGCCAGAAACCCTGGCCGAAGTTGGTCGTGGTCTGACCACCCTGCCCGAGGGCTATCCGGTTCACAAAACCATCAACCGCTTCCTGGGCGCCCGCGCCAAGATGTTTGAAACCGGCGAAGGTTTTGACTGGGCAACCGGTGAAGCCATGGCGTTTGGCTCGCTGGCGACCGAAGGCTATCCAGTCCGTCTGTCAGGTCAGGATGCTACACGCGGCACTTTCTCACAACGCCACTCTGGCATTGTGAACCAGGACACCGAAGAGCGCTATTACCCGATCAACAATATCCGCCCCGGTCAGGCCCAGTACGAAGTCATCGACTCGGCCCTGTCGGAATATGCGGTTCTGGGTTTTGAATATGGCTACTCGCTGGCGGAACCCAATGCGCTGACCCTGTGGGAAGCTCAGTTCGGTGACTTTGCCAACGGCGCGCAGATCATGTTCGACCAGTTCATCTCATCCGGTGAAAGTAAATGGCTGCGGATGTCTGGTCTGACGGTTCTGCTGCCACACGGGTTTGAAGGCCAAGGCCCCGAGCACTCCTCGGCACGTCTGGAGCGCTTCCTGCAGATGTGTGGTCAGGACAACTGGATCGTGGCGAACTGTACAACGCCTGCGAACTACTTCCACATCCTGCGTCGTCAGCTGCACCGGACGTTCCGGAAGCCGCTGATCCTGGTGACGCCAAAATCCCTGCTGCGCCACAAGCTGGCGGTCAGCAAGGCGGAGGAATTCACCACCGGGTCCAGCTTCCACCGCGTGTTGTGGGATGACGCGCAACAGGGTCTGTCCGACACCAAACTGGTCGAAGACAAGAAGATCAAACGCGTCGTTCTGTGTTCGGGCAAGGTCTATTACGACCTGCTGGAAGAGCGTGACGCGCGTGGCATCGATGATGTCTACATCATGCGGATCGAACAGTATTACCCGTTCCCGGCGATCTCGCTGGTGAAGGAACTTGAGCGTTTCAAGGACGCCCATATGGTCTGGTGTCAGGAAGAGCCCAAGAACCAGGGCGCCTGGTCGTTCATCGAGCCCAATATCGAATGGGTGCTAACCCGTATCAAAGCGAAACATTCGCGCCCGGCATATGTCGGTCGTGCCACATCGGCCTCGCCTGCAACCGGCCTGGCCAGCGAACACAAAGCCCAACAAGCGGCGCTTGTTAACGAAGCGCTGAGCATCTGAGGAAGACAGAGAAATGACCACTGAAGTGCGTGTGCCCACTCTGGGCGAATCCGTAACTGAAGCAACTGTGGCGACCTGGTTCAAGAAACCGGGTGACGCAGTGGCACAGGACGAAATGCTGTGTGAGCTGGAAACCGATAAGGTCACCGTCGAAGTACCGGCCCCGGCGGCTGGCACCCTGGGTGAAATCGTTGCAGGCGAAGGCGAGACTGTTGGTGTTGATGCGCTGCTCGGCATGATCACTGCGGGCGGTGCGGCAGCAGCTGCAGCCCCTGCGGCGGCTCCGGCCCCTGCGGCAGCTGCTCCGGCAGCGGATGCGGGCGCGTCGACCGATGTTATGGTTCCCACCTTGGGTGAATCCGTGACCGAGGCGACCGTGTCCACTTGGTTCAAAGCCGTTGGCGACACCGTCGCGCAGGACGAGATGCTGTGTGAGCTGGAAACCGACAAAGTCTCTGTCGAAGTGCCCGCCCCAGCCGCCGGTGTTCTCACCGAGATCACAGCGCCCGAAGGTGCAACCGTTGACGCAACCGCGAAACTGGGTGTGATCGGTGGATCTGCGGGTGCAGCTGCGCCGGCCGCCGCGCCTGCTGCTGCTGCCGCTCCTGCAGCTGCTGGCAAAGACATCGCCAATGCGCCATCGGCGGAGAAAGCCATGGCCGAAGCCGGTCTGAACGCCGCAGGTGTTGCAGGTACTGGCCGCGACGGTCGCATCATGAAGGACGACGTTGCCCGCGCCGTTGCAGCCACTGCTGCAACCCCTGCGCCTGCCGCCGCTGCCGCACCTCGTGCGCCAGTACCAGTTGACGACGCCGCCCGCGAAGAGCGCGTGAAAATGACCCGCCTGCGCCAGACCATCGCCAAGCGTCTGAAAGACAGCCAAAACACCGCAGCCATGCTAACCACCTACAACGAGGTCGACATGACCGAGGTGATGGCGCTGCGCAAAGAGTACAAAGAGCTGTTTGAGAAAAAGCACGGCGCGCGTCTGGGCTTTATGTCCTTCTTCACCAAGGCCTGCTGCCACGCACTGAAAGAAGTGCCTGAGGTGAACGCCGAGATCGACGGCACCGACATCGTGTACAAGAAATTTGTTCACATGGGTGTCGCCGCTGGTACCCCAACAGGTCTGGTTGTTCCGGTCATCCGCGACGCTGATGCGATGTCCTTTGCCGAGATCGAAAAAGCCATCGCCGAAAAGGGCAAACGCGCCCGTGACGGCAAACTGTCGATGGCAGAAATGCAGGGCGGCACCTTCACCATCTCTAACGGTGGTGTCTACGGTTCGCTGATGTCCTCGCCGATCCTGAACCCCCCACAGTCCGGTATCCTGGGCATGCACAAGATCCAGGATCGCCCGATGGCGATCAATGGCAAGGTTGAGATCCGCCCGATGATGTATCTGGCCCTGTCCTATGACCACCGTATCGTCGACGGCAAAGGTGCTGTGACCTTCCTGGTTCGCGTCAAAGAAGCCCTCGAGGATCCGCGCCGTCTGCTGATGGATCTGTAAATCGATGGCGCCTATCACGCCCGCTGAGTTTCGCTTTCGCTTTGCAGCTTGGGCTGCAGTTCGAGCATCTCAGCGAGGCGTGAGCGGGCTCAAAGTTGACCTAGCATTAGCTGCGCTCAGGAATATCGGCTTCGAGGAACTGGCAAAAAACCCAACCGCTATCCCAGGTACTGTGGAAGAGTTTGACGCATTGCACCACACGTGGTGCAATACCCTGGTCGCAGAACTGCAGCCGAACGTTAATGCAAGCTATGGCGTTGCAGCAAAGGTCATCAACGTTTTCATCAAAGCGCTGTGCCTTTCAGATTTCGGCAGTATCGACCCTTCTGTTTCTGGGCGTACCAACGTCTTTCATCCGCCTGTTGATCGACAGGTTCTGAACGGGCTGGCAAAGAGCAAGACCCTTTCCCGCACTGACAAAATCTACTGGCGTAGAATGCGAGATACTGGGTGGACCAGATTTGATCAGGATACCTACAACGACGTCATCAGAAGGATGCGCATCCTAGCGAATAACGAGCTGTGGCGGATCGAAGCATATTGGTCAGATCATGCCGCGGTCATCTAATCCCATTCATCTTTTCCCAAATACTTCGGGGGAGGCCCGTTCTTGGGCCGGGGGCAGAGCCCCCTCCCCGCTCTCAAAACCCAAAGGAGCACATATAAATGTCATCCTATGACGTCATCATCATCGGCGCGGGCCCTGGCGGCTATGTGTCGGCCATCCGTTGCGCCCAGCTGGGCCTGAAAACCGCCATCGTTGAGGGTCGCGAAACCCTGGGCGGCACCTGCCTGAACGTGGGCTGTATCCCGTCAAAGGCGCTGCTGCACGCAACGCACCAGCTGCATGAGGCAGAGCATAACTTTGCCAAGATGGGCCTGAAGGGCAAATCGCCTTCGGTCGATTGGAACCAGATGAAGTCCTATAAGGATGAAGTCATCGGCCAGAACACCGGTGGTGTTGAGTTCCTGATGAAGAAGAACAAGATCGACTGGCTGAAAGGCTGGGCGTCTATTCCGGCGGCCGGTCAGGTCAAGGTTGGTGATGAGACCTACGCGACCAAGAACATCGTGATCGCCTCTGGCTCTGTCCCCTCCTCCCTGCCGGGTGTTGAGGTCGACAATGACACGGGCGTTGTCGTCGACAGCACCGGCGCACTGGAACTGCCGAAGGTCCCAAAGAAGATGATTGTCATCGGTGCGGGCGTTATTGGTCTGGAACTGGGGTCGGTCTATGCGCGTCTGGGGTCAGAAGTCACCGTGGTTGAATATATGGACGCGGTCTGCCCCGGCATGGACAAGGACGTTCAGCGCGGCTTTAAGAAGATCCTCGAAAAACAGGGCCTGAACTTTATCATGGGCGCAGCCGTTCAAGGTGTCGATGCGACCAAAACCAAAGCCAAAGTCAAGTATCAGCCCAAGAAAGGCGGCGACGAAGTTGTCTTGGACGCGGATGTGGTGCTGGTTGCCACCGGTCGCAAACCCTATGCCGAGGGTCTGGGACTGGACGCATTGGGTGTCAAACTGACCGAGCGCGGCCAGATCGCCACTGACGCCAAATGGGCCACCAACGTGCCGGGCGTCTATGCCATCGGTGACGTAATCGAAGGTCCGATGCTGGCGCATAAAGCCGAAGACGAAGGCATGGCGGTTGCCGAAGTGATCGCGGGCAAACATGGCCACGTGAACTATGGCGTCATTCCGGGTGTCGTTTACACCACGCCTGAGGTTGCCACCGTCGGTGCCACCGAGGATGCGCTAAAGGCCGAAGGTAAGAAGGTCAAAGTTGGAAAATTCTCCTTTATGGGCAATGGCCGAGCCAAGGCCGTGGGCCAGGCCGATGGGTTTGTTAAAATCATCGTGGACGCCGAAACCGACCGCGTTCTGGGCGCTGCTATCATCGGCCCCGCAGCCGGTGACATGATCCACGAGATCTGTGTGGCCATGGAATTCGGCGCTTCTGCCGAAGACATCGCCCTGACCTGCCACGCACACCCGACCTATTCCGAAGCGGTCCGCGAAGCCGCCCTGTCCTGCGGCGACGGCGCCATCCACGCCTAAGGCAACGATATCCAAGCCCGCTCATTATTTTGAGCGGGCTTTTTCTATTGGGTTCGATTTGAACAAAGTCATTTTCTGTCTCTTTATTCTGGCCGGTCTTGGGATCGGTTTTTTCGGTGCTTCACAACTATGGCCGCGCGAAAGCCGCGCTGAGCGGATCATGTGGTTGTTTGCACAGTATTGCATCCCTCCCTACTCCCAAGATCTGGACGCGACACTCAACCAAAGGTTGAACAGATGGACGCCGTTGCCTGGGGTTGTAAGCTGGGTTGACGACAGATCCGCCAGTGTTTTGCGCACAGACGCGCAGCGGTGCAGTATTGCGACCAACGTGCCTTTTGCCCTGAGCCGTGACGAGGCTGCGGAGTTGCGCGATTTGGTCGACGTCTTTGCGCGTCAGCAGTTTCCTGAACTGGCTTATGACCCCAAATCCACGATGGGTGACACAGAGCTTGCAACAGCATGGGTGTATGGCGCGGTCGCCACGCCTGAACGCTGGGGGATTTATGCGTTTGCGTATCCTGATTGGGGTGACAGCGCGGGCAGTATTATGAGTTTTAGCCGCAGGAAAAGTGGCCGGTGAGCAAATCACCGGCCAGTTGAGTATGGCCCGCTTTGGCGGCTGGGCCAACTTTCGGAACATGGGCGACACAGAGACGGAGGGTGTCGCCTGTAGACTCTCACGCCGTGGCAGGGTGTTTCCGTCGGGCGCGCATTGCAAAAATCAGAAAAAATTCAATGCGAACAATTCGCTGCCCGAAAGGGGTTGGGAAAACCTTAAGTCAGACCGGTTGTTTTGACCTTGGTCTGAGTTTTCTTTTTCCGCAGACGGCGGGCGGCTTTGACAAAGGGGACGGAATACAACTTCCAGCAGCTATCCATCTCCATCGACTTCATGCCGGCGACACCGAATTTCACGTCCCGATTGTCGTCGGGCATGATGTAAGTGCCAAAGATCACGTCCCAGATCGGAAAGAGAAAGGCGAAGTTCTTGTCGAAATGGGCCGGGTGGCAGCTGTGGTGAACGTGGTGATGGGCTGGCGAAGGAAAGACCTTGGACCAGACACCGGGCCAGCGCAGCCAGATGTGGGAATGACGCAGATTATAGGCCAGGATATTGAACAGAAACATCAACACGGGCACGCCGAGAATGCTGGGCAGGCTGGGCACCACATCCAGCACCAGATAGGCCCCTCCGGTCACTGCGCCGTAGCCCAGGCCGATGCAGAGCTGATACAACAGATTGTCGATCGGGTGTTCACGGTAATTGGACAGCGGGTGCATGACCTCGGCGCTGTGGTGGACTTTGTGGAATTCCCACAGGATCGGCACTTTGTGCTGCAAGTAATGCACGCCCCAGCCAATGAAATCGGACACCAAGGTAGAGACAAACATATAGGCGATCACGATCACCCAGCTGAGACCGCCCTGCGCCGTTGTCGGCAAAGAGGTGATCGACACCCCGGTCATCAGGCGAAACACCATTGCTGCCGCACCGGCCAACAGGCCGAACATCAGGAAATGACCGATCAGCTTGTGAAAGAAGAAATAACGCACATCCAGCCAGGCAGAGGGGTGTCCCCAGACGGATTTGGGAAACAGAAACGCTACGAAACTATCGGGCGTCTCCGCTGATTTACGGGCACGGTGTACAGAATAGACCCCAAAGGCGACCAGGATCGACGTCGCCAGATAGAGGTAAAAGATCCGCTGGCTGGGGTCAAAAACCGCCATCAAGACATGTTTGGCATAGGCCAGATAAGTGGCAAAAAACTCCTGCACGGCGGGTCACCTCTGCGATTTACGACCTCATTATAACGGGTGGGGTTTGATCCCACCCGTCTTACTGTGCAGAAGTCTAATTAAAATTGTGGCAATCCTCGGACGCTACCACATTGTTTTTGCGGCGCGCGGGGCCCATTCGCGGTCATAGGTCTCACCACCTTCTTCGCCTTCGGTGGCCTCGGCTAGCAATTGGCCCACGGACGGCAGATCCGCGCTTTCGTCACTGCTTGTCCAGGTTTTGGAGCGGATCAGGGCGCGGGCGCATTGGGAATAGATCTCGGCGATGGTGATCACGATCACAGTGGCGGGCTGTTTGCCGTGTTTTTCAAACCGGGCGCGCAGCTCGGAGTCGGCGGTCAGAATTGCGCTGCCATTCACCCGGATCACATTGTTGGAGCCGGGCACCATGAACATCAGCGACACGCGTTTGTCGCGCACGATATTGCGTAAGGAATCGATGCGATTGTTGCCGCGCCAATCCGGCAGTGCCAGGGTCTGAGCGTCGAGCTCCATCACCACCGGCCCTTCGTCGCCGCGCGGGCTACCGTCCGTGCCTTCGGGACCAATTGTCGACAGCACGCAAAACCGAGAGGCCATGATCCATTTGCGATACAGCGGTGTCATCTGTGTCACCACCTTGCGCAGAGAGGGCGCGCCCGGAGCGCTGTAAAGGTCCTCTAGCTGTTCAAGTGTCTCGATTGGCTGCATGTTCAAAATCCTATTCTGTCCGAACGTGGTCGATAGGCCCATCTTTTCCGCAGTCGGCCTCTCCTTACGGTGCTCAGATGCTGGCGCAAAATGGCAAAAATGCACCCTGCGCAAAATTGGGCTGCGCAGGGTTTACGTCGGAAAATCTGATGGTTTTATGACAAAAGCTTGTGGTGTTTGACACGATCGCGCGAGGACGCGTTAGGCCGTGTTTTTCGCGCTCCACTCCAGCGCTTCGCCAATCAGCTCTGCCACGGTGGGCAGGTCCTGACTTTGATCGCCGGCAGTCCAGGTCTCGGCCCGTTTCAGAGCCTGGGCGCATTGGCCGTAGACTTCGTGGATCGACACAAGGATCACGGTTCTGGGTTGTTTGCCGTTCCGGTCAAATCGCGCACGCAGCACGGGGTCGGCGGTCAGACGCGCGGTACCGTTGATGCGCACCACATTATCGGAGCCCGCCACCAGAAACATCAGTGAGATCCGCCCGTCGCGGATGATATTGCGCAGACTGTCCAAGCGGTTGTTGCCGGGCCAATCCGGCAGCGCGAGGGTTTTGGAATCCAGCACCTGTACCACCGGCCCTGTGTCTCCGCGCGGGCTGTCGTCGGTGCCTTCGGGGCCAACGGTGGCCACCATGCACAGGCGCGATGCCATGATCCATTTCTCATAAAGCGGTGACAATTCTGCCATCACCTTGTTGATCACCAGATCCGCTGGTGCTTCATAGAACGCCTCAAGCGCTTCTACGGTTTCGATATAGTCAACTTGGGTCAAAGCCTGCCTCTTTCATCAAGGCGTTCGAGCGGGTTTCGACCACGTCTTCCACCCGCGCCATGAACGCGTCCTTGGACAGTCCTGGGGCAATTGGGTCGAGGAATTCAATAACCGCCACGCCGGGCTTTCGTAAAATTCCCGTGCGTGGCCAGAAAAGGCCCACATTGGTGGCAACCGGCACGCAGGGCTGGCCCAGTTGTTCATACAGAACCGCGGCGCCGACTTTGTAGGGTTTGTGCACACCGGGGGCGACCCGGGTTCCCTGGGGGTAGATCACCAGCTGGCCGGGTTCCGCAAATTCCTTGGCCACGTCTTGGACCATTTTGGCAATCGTGGTGCCGCCTTTGCCACGCTTCACCGGCACGCAGCCCAGACGTTTGGCATAAAGACCGATAACCGGCGTCCACATCAGCTCGCGTTTCATGATGAATTTCGGCCAGGGCATATGGCCAAAGAGGATCAGAATATCCAGGAAGCTCTGGTGCTTAGAGGCGATGACAACCTCATCCCGTGGGATGGTACCGCGAATTTCGGTGCGGATGCCCACCATCCAGCGCGCGCTCCACAGCACCCAAGTGCAATAGACCTTGCAGGCGAGTTTGGCACCCGATTTGGAGAAAATAGCCAGCGGTGCAAAGAGGATGCCAAGGATCAGCATCGCCGCGTAGATCTGTACCATATACAAAAGCGATCGTAGCCATTGGATAAGGATCACGTCAGAGCTCCCAGTCGTTTCTTGGCGGCGCGGGTGGTGGCAAGAAAGGCCACAAGCGCGCCCAGCGGTGGAATGGCCAGCGGCAGCAGCCAGCTGAGGCCAGAGAAACCCAAACCTGTGAGGAAGCCGCCTTCCTCGGATGCGGCGGGCAGGAAGAATATGCCCAGCATGCCGCAGATCACACCCACAGCCGCGCCAAGTAGCGCGCGCAAGGTGAAACGGCGGACAAAGGCGTGGGCGATGTAAGTATCGAGCGCACCGACCAGTCGCAGCACCTCGATCACCTGAGAATTGGCAGCAAGAGCTGCATTGGCGGCAAGGGTAATCATCGCCGCCGTGGCACCACCGATCAGCAAGATCGACACCACCGCCAGACGGCGCAGCGCGCGCGCCGCATCCACCAGGGGTTCACGCCAGCGGGTGTGGTCATCCAGCACCGCGCCCGGCACCTCGGCCTGCAGACGCAGGCGAAGCCCGGTGGCATCATAGGGGGGATTGTCGGCCAGGACCTCAACCAATTGCGGCACCGGTAGGGTGTCGAGAGGCAAATCCGCGCCGAACCAGGGTGACAGCATCGCTGCCTGTTCCTCGGACGTGATGACACGGACATTGGCCACGCCGGGGGTTTGGTTCAGAATGGTCAGCGCCGCTTCTGTCTGGGCCTGACGTTGATCGGCAGGAGCATTGATGCGCAGGGTCGCAGCGCCGGCCAACTCATCCGCCCAACGATCCGCCAAACGACCGGAGGCCACCGACAGGGCCAATGCAAACACCGTCAGAAACGCCATGGCGCCGGCCACAAACAATGTCAGTTGCGCAGTAAAGCCGCTGGGGGGCACCACCCGGTCGGCCTGGGCATCGCCAAGGATCAGGTTGCGCGCGCTCATAGATCGACCCCCGCCAAGGCCAACTGCCGGTTGGAGATCCTCAACACGCGTGCCTGCACCTGGTTCTTTGCAGCGCGGATCAGCGGCAGGTCATGGGTCGCGACCAGCACGGTTTTGCCCATATTGTTCAATTCTACCAACAGGCGCAGCAGACGTTGGGACATTTCCCAATCGACGTTACCGGTGGGTTCATCGGCGATAATCACATCCGGCGACAGGATCACCGCGCGGGCCAGCGCCGCCCGTTGGCGTTCACCGCCCGACAGTTCCGGCGGTAGCGCATGGGCGCGTTCCGACAGGCCGACCCAGTTCAACAGTTCGTGTAGGTTGGCCTCTTCTTGGGAGAGATCCTTGCCAGAGACAGTCAAGGGCAGCGCGATATTTTCGATAAGGGTCAGATGGTCCAGAAACCGACAGTCCTGATGCACCACACCAACCCGGCGACGCAGATACGCCATCTGGTCGCGGTCCAGCCCGTTCACATCCATGTTAAAGGCCCGTACACGCCCTGCGGTGGGGGCCAATGCGCCATAGCACATCTTGAGCAGCGTCGTCTTACCTGCCCCGGACGGGCCGGTCAGGAAGTAGAATGAGCCAGGCGCAAGTTGCACCGAGACATTGCTCAGCAGCTCACCCTCCCCGTAGTTATAGGCTATGTTGTCCAGCTCAATCACGGCTGCCCCCTCAATTCACGGGCCAGTTGTGCCCCAGCCGGGGGCGGGTTTCAATGGCTGGCGTCGTTCAGTTGTGTCTCTCGGGTCCCTCTGCGCCGCCTTGGCCCGCGTCTGTGGCAATTGTGTCTTTCGTGATGGCCGTGAACTGCTTATGATTTCTGGAAAATCAAAGATGGTGCGCCCGGGCTGCCGTCTGCGACAAGGAGAACCGAATGCGCCTGACATGTCCAAATTGCGGAGCCCAATATGAGGTTCCCGACGATGTCATCCCTGATGAAGGCCGGGACGTGCAATGTTCGGACTGCGGCACCACCTGGTTTCAGGCGGGTGCGGCGGGTGTTGAGGCCACGATTACTGAACCGGTTGTAGAAGTCGCGTCAGACGCGACTGAGGTGGAAGAGCAGGCACCAGAGGGTGACGATGCCTTTGACGCGCCGGATGCCGACGACAACCCACAAGAGGATTACTCCACCGCGCCAGATGAGGTTGCCGAAGAGAAGGTGGAAGAGACCTTCGAAGAGGTCGCAGCAGAAAAAGACGCCGAGGATTTCGCGCCTGAAGAAGAACCCGCCGATGACCTCGCGGAAGAAGATGAAGATCTCGAAGACGACGAACCGGAACCCGCGCCCCAGCCAGAACGCGCCAGACAGCGTGGGCTTGACACCTCGGTTGCGGATATCCTGCGGGAAGAAGCCAAACGCGAAGCGGCCCTACGTGCGGCCGAGGCAACCGGGCTGGAGACACAACCGGATCTGGGACTGGAAAGCCCCTCTCCCGATGACACGGAACAACGCGCGCAACAGACCCGCGAACGTATGGCGCGGCTGCGCGGCGAAGACCCTGACAGCCCGGAAGAGGACTATTCGGGTTCCCGCAGAGGCTTGTTGCCCGACATCGAAGAAATCAACTCATCCCTGCGCGGCGGGTACGAGGTGCCAGCCGCAGCGGCCCAGGGCCTGACCTATGACGAGGCACCACAGCGGCGGCGCAGCGGATTTTTGCGGGGCTTCACTATTGCGATCCTGATCGCGGTGGCGGCGGCCATGGTCTATCAGAATTCCGCAACCCTCGCGGTCTATGTGCCCGAAGCAGAGCCGCTGTTGCAGTCCTATGTGGATTGGGTGAATGAGACCCGCGTGTGGCTGCACACCCAGGTGGAGCAATTGGCGCAACAGCCGACCGCGCCCGAATAACCTTCCAGCTCGCCCGCTGAGGCGCGCGCTACAAACAACATCGCAGGCCGCAAGGCTGGACCGCCCTTAGAAGCGGTCGAGCAGCCGTTGCAGGTAGTTGCGCTCGCTTTCACTACGGTCTTGTTCGCCTGAGCGGCGGCGAATGTCTTCGAGCAGATCCCAGGCCCGGCGATAGGCTTGTTCGTCGCCGACATTGCCGCCTTCGCTGGCCCCACCGCCATTGCGGCCCAAGGGATCCGTACCCTCAGCCCGGTTTTGCTGGCCGTTTTCACCCGGGCTGCCGGGGGCTTTCTGTTGTTCGGCCATGGCTTCGCCAAGGGCGCGCATACCGTCGCGCAGGGCTTCCATCGCCTCGGACTGGCGATCAAGCGCTTCGGCCATGTCACCCTGACGCAGGGCGTCTTCGGCATCATCCATGGCGCGCCCTGCCCGGTCGAGCGCTTCGCGTGTGTCTTCGCCTTCGGAGGAATTGCCAAAGGGCAGACCCTCCTGCTGGCGTTGCAGCTCATCCCGCAATTGCTGTTGACGGTCCGCGAGTGATTGCCCCTGTCCCTGCCCCGTCTGCGCACCGCCTTCGGAGCCTTCGCCGGTCTGGCCCTCGCCGTCGGGCGATTGCTGGCTCGGCTCATGGCTTTGACCACGCCCCTGCCCGCCCTGGCGGCCCTCGTTCTGACCACTTTCGCCAGATTGCGCATTGGGGTTGAACTGTTCCTGCAGATCGCGGAACGCCTGATCCGAGAGGCCCTGTTGGTCGCGCAAGGTTTCAGCCAGACCTTCCATGGCCTGATCACCGGGCGAGTTGCCCTGCCCCTGTTGGCCCTGGGTGACTTGCATGTTTTCCATCACCTGCTGGAATTCACGCAAGGCCTGTTCGGCCTCGGCCATGCGGCCCTGTTCCATCAGCTCCTGGATGCGGTCCATCATCGCCTGCAGATCGTCCTGGCTGAGTTCGAGCATGTTCTCCGACTGTTGCCCGCTGTCGCGGTCGTCGCTCTCATTCTCTTGGGCCTGGCGTTGCAGCTGGCGCATATAGTCCTGCGTGGCCTCGCGCAGCTCTTGCATCAATTCGGCAATTTCCTGATCCGAAGCCCCGTCACGCATCGCCTGGCTGAGGCGATCCTTCGCGCGGCGCATCCGTTCCAGCGCATCGCCAATGTCACCATCTTCTAACGCAATGGCGAAATCCCACAGAGCGGCGGCGATCTCTTCCTGCTTCTCCTCGTCGAGCCCTGCAACCATATAGGTTTCGAGCCGACGCAAAATGGCGCGCAGACGTAAATAATCACCGGTTTCGCGGAACAGATCTTCGGGTTCATGGGTCAGCGTGCGCAGGATCTGGGAGATCCGCGGCGCATTGGCCCGCGCCCACAAAAGATCGCGGCGTTGTTCAATAATGGCGGCTGCGAGCGGGTCAAAGAAGCGCCGCGCTGCAAGGGGGGCACCAAAGCCCGCACTCTCTCCGGTCTGACCAGCGGCGTCTTCGACAAAGAACGTAAAGACCATGGGCATATTGGCCCAAGGATGCTGGGAGAAGTCATCGACCAGAAATTCGGTAAACTCGCGCCGATCCCCGGTCAGGGGCAGCGGCAAGTCCAGCTCAATCGCGGAGCGCGGGTCTGGTTCGATGGTCAGACCGTGGCGACGTTCCAACGCGAGGATATCCAGGTCGATGATCACCTGTCCGCGCTCAATTCCATAGTCATCTCTGCCCGAGAACGGCAATTGCATCAGACCTTCGACACCGACTTCCGGCTCACCAGCCACAGACACGCGCGGGGCGGTGTCAGGGACCACATTGACGGTCCAGCTGTGCCCGCCGGGTCCGCGAATTTCGATATTGCCTCCTTGGGTGATCGTAAAATTCTGTTCGGGATCTGCGGCGGACGGCAGGGTATCGGTGCGGCCCGACACGGTTTCCGCCAGCGTCAGATCACCGATTTCGCCGTAAAACCGCAAGGTCACGGTGCTGCCCTCGGCGACGCCCAAGGTCGAACCGGGCTGATCCGCAAGATAAAGCACCGGCAGACCGGTGTAGCGCGGGGGCTCCAGCCAACCTTCCCAGCTGGGACCGATCTGCGCCTGCGCGGCACCGGGGGCCATCTTTTGCAGGCTGCCCACGTGGAGGATGGATCCAA
This sequence comes from Epibacterium ulvae, assembly GCF_018678075.1. Classification (GTDB taxonomy): domain Bacteria; phylum Pseudomonadota; class Alphaproteobacteria; order Rhodobacterales; family Rhodobacteraceae; genus Epibacterium; species Epibacterium ulvae_A. The sequence goes on from NZ_JAHHIR010000053.1 coordinate 30,375, forward strand.
ACAGCAGCGCCACAACCATCACGGTCAGCGCCATGTAGCGCAGGGCAAAGGGATCGGCTGCCGCCAAGCGCAGGTCCGGCGCGGGGGCCGTGGCCTCGGCCGCGCTGGTGGCCATACGTTTCTGGTGCAGTTTCCACAATTGGGCAGAGGCCGCGTCGCCCTGGCCAATCACCTGATCATCCAACAGCGCAGCAATAGGGCGTCCCAGCAGAGTTTTGTCCAGATGGGTCTGGGCCATTTCCCAGCTGGGCCAACGCAACCGCCGCAGTCCCCAAACTGAGGTCGCCGCCAAAAGAAGCCCCAAAAGGACGGCACCCGCCCAAAATCCTTCGATCGGCAGGAATTCCGCCGCCCCGAGCATGACGGCGGCGAGAATCACAAAAAGAACTGAGACCGCAGGCCAAAGCGCGCGCATCAGGTTTTCGCCAAAGAGGCCAAGCCGTGTCAGCCACAACTGACGGCGCAGCGGCAACAGTCGGGGATCAAGGCCAAATAGGCCGATCTGCCTGTCTTTTTGTGGCCCCTTTGGTCCACCCCAAGCCGATCCGGCGGGGCTGTTCTGGCGGTCCTTTTTGGACATTTGGCATTGCCTCCGTATGCTCCGAAGGCAAAATCGCTTCAGAGCCACTCTGGCATGGTATCGCGATTTATCATTTCGTCAAAGCTTGGCCGCTTGCGAATAACTGCGAATTGATCTCCGTTAACGAGCACCTCGGGGATCAGGGGGCGTGAATTGTATTCACTGGCCATCACCGCGCCATAGGCACCGGCACTACGAAACGCGATCAGATCCCCGGCATCCAACGGCGGCATATTGCGGCCTTTGGCAAAAGTATCACCTGATTCGCAGACCGGGCCGACGATATCATAGGGGCGCGGTTCGACCCCTGGCGTGGCTTCGACGACTGGCACGATGTCATGATGCGCCTCGTACATGGCAGGGCGGATCAGGTCATTCATGGCGCCATCAATAATTAAGAAATCACGGTCTTCTCCGGACTTCACATAGATCACCTTGGACAGCATGATGCCAGCGTTGCCGGCAATCAAACGGCCCGGCTCAATTTCGATCTCACAACCCAGGTGGCCCAATGTATCCTTGATCAACTGGCCATATTCCACCGGCAAGGGCGGCGCGTCGTTGGAGCGGGTGTAAGGAATGCCAAGGCCACCGCCCAGATCCAGACGGCGAATATTGTGGCCCTCAGCGCGCAGGGACTCGGTCAGCTCTGCGACCTTTTGATAGGCCAGCGCAAAGGGTTCCAGCTCGGTCAATTGCGAGCCGATATGGCAGTCGATCCCCACAACGTCGAGCGCAGGCAAAGAGGCTGCCAGAGCGTAGACCTCTTTCGCGCGGGAGATCGGAATGCCAAATTTGTTTTCCGACTTGCCGGTTGCGATCTTGGCATGGGTTTTGGCATCCACGTCCGGATTGACGCGAATGGTGATCGGCGCGGTTTTGCCCAATTCCTGAGCAACGCGGTTGATCTCCACCATTTCAGGCTCGGATTCGACGTTGAACTGGCGGATGCCACCGCTCAGCGCGGTGCGAATCTCTTCCTCGGTTTTGCCAACTCCGGAAAAGACGATCTTGTCACCGGGCACGCCTGCCGCCTTGGCCCGCAGGTATTCGCCCTGGCTCACCACATCCATACCGGCACCGGCATCAGCCAGCGTCTTGAGGATCGCCTGGTTGGAGGCCGCTTTCATCGCATAGCACACCAGATGTTCCGTGCCCTCCAGCGCCTCGTCAAACAGGCGGAAGTGGCGCAACAACGTCGCGGTGGAATAGATGTAACAGGGGGAGCCAACGGCGGCCGCAATCTCGGCCACCGGCACGTCTTCGGCGTAAAGCGCGCCGTCGCGGTAGAGAAAATGATCCATGAGATGGCGTTTAGGGTAAAAGGGCGGTGGGGATCAATGATTTCCGAACTGATCGACACAATTGCGATGGCTCTTGTTCGGGGATCCAAGCGCAGTAAGGGTTAGAAACGCCCCGACACGCCCACCCGCGCGCTGCCGGAAATTGTGATGCCGCTTTGGGGCGCCGGTGTCTCTACGCGGTGGGGATCCGGTCTTAGCGCCGCAGGGTGGGGTTCGCAGGCCAACAAAGGCGCGACAAGGATCAATCCCAACAGGGGGCGCAGCATGGTCCTATTCAACTCTCAATCCCCTTTTGCACCATGTGATCCCGCGCTCTGGTCAGACGGGCACAGACCACCCTGGCCTCAGGCACCCCTGCACCGCGCTGGCGCGGTGCTACGCCCAACGGGAGCGGTTTTTCTGTGGAAAACTGGCGACGGGCGGGAGCGTTCGAACCCAATAAATCAAAGCCCAACAGAGACCGAGATCGGCCCTTTGCTGACGCCCACACTGGTGCCCACGTGCACGCCGCTGCTAGAGACATTGACGCCCGCACCAAAGGTTGGGCGGATGGGTTCACCATCCGCACCACAGGAGGCCAGAACCAGAAGGGCCGCCATCAGGCAAACAATTTTGGACATTTCAACCTCCGTCTCGTTTCAATCTTCGTCTTCAGACCTGACTGACAATCTAGCCGTTCAGGATCTCTTTCCAACGGATGACTTGCGCGCGCACCTGCGCAGGCGCGGTTCCGCCATAGCTCATGCGGGAGTTGACCGAGTTTTCCACGCCCAACACTGTGAAGATATCCGCAGTAATGCCCGCATGCACGCCTTGCATGTCCGCGAGGCTCAGATCCGGCAGATCGCAGCCGCGGCTTTCGGCCATGGCCACCAGCGCGCCAGTGACGTGGTGGGCATCGCGGAAGGGCACTTTCAACACGCGCACCATCCAATCGGCCAGGTCCGTCGCAGTGGAGAATCCCGACCCCGCAGCCGCCGCCAGGGATTCGCGGTTGCCGGTCATATCCTTGACCATGCCTTCCATCGCTGCCAGCGCCAGCATCCAGTTGTCGGCGGCATCAAAGACCTGTTCCTTGTCTTCCTGCATATCCTTGGAATAGGCCAGCGGCAGACCTTTCATTACCATCATCAACGCGGTGTTCGCGCCAAAGATCCGACCCACTTTGGCGCGGATCAGCTCGGCCGCATCGGGGTTTTTCTTTTGCGGCATGATAGATGAGCCGGTGGAGAACCGGTCCGACAGGGTCACGAAACGGAACTGGGCTGAGGACCAGATCACCAATTCTTCCGCAAAGCGCGACAAGTGCATCGCACAGATCGAGGCGGTGGAGAGGAACTCCAGCGCAAAATCGCGATCCGACACCGCATCCAGCGAGTTCGCGGTTGGGCGGTCAAAGCCAAGCGCGCTTGCGGTCATTTCCCGGTCGATCGGAAAGGACGTGCCTGCCAGGGCGGCAGAACCCAGCGGGCTCTCGTTCATCCGGGCCCGCGCATCGCGCACCCGGCTCAGGTCCCGGCCAAACATTTCCACATAGGCCATCATATGGTGGCCCCAGGTCACTGGCTGCGCGGTCTGCAGATGGGTAAAGCCTGGCATCACCCAATCGGCGCCTGCCTCGGCTTGATCCACAAGCGCTGCGATCAGCGCCAGCAGGCCTTTTTCGGCGGCATCAAATTGGTCGCGCACCCAAAGTTTGAAATCGGTCGCAACCTGGTCATTGCGCGAACGGCCCGTGTGCAGACGTCCGGCGGGTTCGCCGATCAAAGCTTTCAGGCGCGCTTCCACATTCATGTGAATGTCTTCCAGCGCCGTGGAATATTCAAATTTTCCCATTTCAATCTCTGACAATACGGTGAGCAGACCTTCCCGAATGGCCTCCGCATCATTATCCGTAATAACGCCTGTGGCCGCGAGCATCGCAGCATGGGCCCTGGAACCGGCGATATCTTGTGCTGCCATCCGCTTGTCAAAACCGATCGAGGCATTAATTGCCTCCATGATCGCGTCTGGACCAGCGGCAAAGCGGCCGCCCCACATCTGGTTCGAGGTTTGATCTGTCATAGTGGAACCCTGGAGAAATTATGCGTCTGTTTCGTCACCTCACCCTTTATATGGCTCTGGCGCTCGGTGCAAATGCCGCCCTTGCCGCCGATCCTGCCACATTGGAGGCCCTGCGCGAAGACAGCCTGCGGCGACTAGTGGTTCACAGCACAGCCAAGGATGTCTCGGACAAACCGTTCAACCTGGCCGATGATGCCGGCAGTGCCACCTTGCAGGATTACAAAGGCAAAGTGGTTCTGGTGAACTTCTGGGCCACCTGGTGTGCGCCCTGCCGCAAAGAGATGCCGCAGATTTCCGAGTTACAGGAAGAATTTGGTGGCGAGGACTTCGAGGTTCTAACCATTGCCACCGGCCGTAACTCCCCCGGTGGCATCCGCAAGTTCTTTGACGAAAACGGCATCACCAACCTGCCCCGCCACCAGGACGATCGTCAGACCCTAGCGCGCGACATGGCAGTGATCGGCCTGCCCATTACCGTGCTCTTGGACCGTGACGGCAAAGAGGTCGCCCGCCTGTTGGGCGATGCTGAGTGGAATTCCGACAGCGCCAAGGCAATTGTTCAGGCGATGATCGACGCTGAATAATGCTTGCGTGGTCAGGCTATTGGCCGGGTCTTACTGGCTTTAACCGGATCACAAGCTGGGTTGTCCAGAATAATGGGATGAGAGCATGACGCAGGCGGTCATGCTCTCTTTTTCATTAATTAAAATCCTATACTTAATCACCGCTTCACTCTTTTGCAGGATCCTGTGGTTTGACGCATATTGGTCAACGTGAACCACCGGGAGCTTTTCCGTGAAGAAAAATCGCATCAAACTTGCCGATATGGCCGAAGGGGCAGACACGCCGCTCGGCTCTGCTGTGGCCAACCGGGACCGCTCCACCTTGGACATGGTGGCGGATGCGATCAAATACGACCAGACCATGCTGGCTTATCAGCCGATCATGCAGGCCCTGCCGCCCCATGGCGTCGCCTTTTACGAGGGTTATATCCGGGTGCTGGATTCCACGGGCCGGGTGATCCCGGCGCGTGAATTCATGGATGTAGTGGAAGACACCGAACTAGGGCGCGAAATGGACTGTTTGGCCCTACAACACGGGTTGCGGGCGCTCAGCAAACATCCTGAAATCCGCCTGTCGGTCAATATGTCTGCACGTTCCATCGGATATGAACGTTGGAACCAGGCATTGAAACGCTTCCTCATCAAAGACAAAACCATCGGCGAACGTCTGCTGCTGGAAATCACCGAAGCCTCAACCCAGGGCGCGCCCGAGTTGGTCTTGGACTTCATGACCCGCATGCAAGAATATGGCATCGCCTTTGCCATGGATAATTTCGGCGCGGGCAGCATGTCGATTGCCCATTTCCGCCAATTCTTTTTCGATGCGGTGAAACTGGATGGGCAATTCATTCGCAAGATTTCAGAAAACTTAGACAACCAAGCCGTTGTGCGTGCGCTTGTTGGGGTCTCCAAACAGTTCGACATGCTGACGGTGGCCGAAGCTGTCGAGACTCAGGAAGACGCTGAATTCCTGGTATCCATCGGAGTTGATTGTCTTCAGGGCTATCTGTACGGGGCGCCAACCGTGCGTGCCCCATGGGTGGAAGAGCTGAAGAATCGCAATCGCGCATAAGTTAGACTTGCAACCTCAGCGTTATCTATTTCCAAAAAGCACACGCCCTGATGTGACGGTTTCAGTTGACTTTGGACCTTCAGCTGCGACACCTTGCGAATTGCTGCAGGTGCACAAACTTGTTTATTGTGCCCAGCAAGGGAGGGGGAATGCCGGTCGCTGCGATAGCATATACAGTTTTTAACCTGTGCCCCGCTTCCGCAATATCTGGATGTCAAAGGACCAAAAGTCATGACCAACGTTGTAATTGCATCCGCTGCGCGGACCGCAGTCGGAAGCTTTGGCGGCTCGTTCGCCACCACACCTGCCCACGATCTGGGTTCTGCTGTTCTGGAAGCCGTTGTCGAACGCGCAGGTGTCGACAAAGCCGAAGTTTCGGAAACCATCCTGGGCCAGGTTTTGACAGCCGCCCAAGGCCAGAACCCCGCGCGTCAGGCGCATATCAATGCAGGCCTTCCCCAGGAGAGCGCTGCATGGGGTATCAACCAGGTCTGTGGCTCTGGTCTGCGCGCCGTAGCACTGGCCGCACAGCACATCCAGCTGGGTGATGCATCGATTGTGGCCGCCGGTGGTCAAGAGAACATGACCCTGTCGACCCACGCCGCGCATCTGCGGGCCGGGCAGAAGATGGGCGACATGAAATACATCGACACCATGATCCGCGATGGCCTGTGGGATGCATTCAACGGCTACCACATGGGGCAGACCGCAGAAAACGTCGCCGAAAAGTGGCAGATCAGCCGCGAGATGCAGGATGAATTTGCACTGGCCTCCCAAAACAAAGCGGAAGCCGCACAAAAAGCCGGTAAATTCGCGGATGAGATCGTACCCTTCATCGTGAAACACCGCAAAGGCGACATCACCGTCGATGCGGATGAATACATCCGCCACGGCGCAACCATCGAAAGCATGCAGAAACTGCGCCCTGCTTTCACCAAGGACGGCTCGGTCACTGCGGCCAACGCATCTGGCCTCAACGACGGTGCAGCCGCGGCTCTGCTGATGAGCGCGGATGAAGCCGAGAAACGCGGAATCGAGCCTTTGGCGCGAATCGTTTCCTATGCAACCGCAGGCCTGGATCCGTCGATCATGGGCGTTGGTCCGATCTATGCGTCACGCAAAGCGCTGGAGAAGGCCGGCTGGTCCGTAGACGATCTAGATCTGATTGAAGCCAACGAAGCCTTTGCCGCGCAGGCTTGTGCCGTGAACAAAGACATGGGCTGGGATCCGTCGATTGTGAACGTCAACGGTGGCGCCATCGCCATCGGCCACCCGATTGGCGCTTCTGGTTGTCGCGTTCTCAACACGTTGTTGTTTGAGATGCAGCGCCGGGATGCCAAAAAAGGTCTCGCCACATTGTGTATCGGTGGGGGTATGGGCGTCGCTTTGTGCGTTGAGCGCCCATAAATGATTAAAAAACCGTAATTTACGAGGGCACCCCTAGGGGTGCCCTTTTGTTTTGACATCGCCCCGTTACCATTGATCGTACAACATGGCCTTAGGTAAATTCAAATTCAACGTCGCAATTAGCTTGCGTGACAACGTAGAATTTTGCAATTTAATTACAAGAGCGAATACCCAAGTGGAGGAAGACTAAAAATGGCACGTATAGCACTGGTTACGGGTGGATCACGCGGCATTGGCGCAGCAATCTCCAAAACGCTGAAAGCCGAAGGTTACACCGTCGCTGCGACCTATGCCGGCAATGATGAAGCCGCAGCCGCATTTACCGAAGAAACCGGCATCAAGACCTACAAATGGAACGTAGGCGATTACGAAGACTCCAAAGCGGGTATCACACAGGTAGAAGCCGACCTGGGTGGCATCGATGTGGTTGTCGCCAATGCTGGCATCACCCGCGATGCGCCGTTCCACAAGATGACGCCAGAACAATGGCAGCAAGTGATCGACACCAATCTGACGGGTGTTTTCAACACGGTACATCCGATCTGGCCTGGCATGCGCGAACGTGGGTTTGGCCGCGTGATCGTGATCTCATCGATCAATGGCCAAAAGGGTCAATTTGGTCAGGTGAACTATGCCGCGACCAAAGCGGGTGATTTGGGCATCGTCAAATCACTGGCACTGGAAGGCGCGGCCAAAGGCATCACTGCAAATGCGATCTGTCCGGGCTATATCGCCACCGAAATGGTGATGGCGGTTCCCGAGAAGGTCCGTGACATGATCATCGGTCAGATCCCAACCGGTCGTCTGGGTGAACCGGAAGAGATCGCACGCTGTGTGGCCTTCCTGGCCGCCGACGATTCGTCGTTTATCAACGGCTCCACCATTTCTGCAAACGGTGCACAGTTCGTCGTTTAACTGCGACCGTCAGTCCCATTGGACACCCAAATAAATCAAGGGCCGCCCGGATGAGCGGCCCTTCTTGTATCCCGTAAGGACCCAGGCCTAGGCCCAGCGGGAAGCAGAGGCGCGCGTGCGCCGTTTTGGCAAACTCCACAGCATCGCCCAAAAGATCGAAAACGCCTTGGCCCGTTCGTTGTGGGCGCGCGTCATGGCCTGTGCGATATGTGTCTGCGTGGTTGCTTCGATCATCTTGGCCTCCTGTTCGGGTTAGCTTGTCTTTACTGAACCAAAGATGCATTCTTTCTGCGCAAGCGACAAACGAGACTTCTGCGGACGTCAGTTAAGTAAAACTTGGGTGAAAGATGCCAGACCGCCTGCCCCCACTGACCGCCCTGCGTGCCTTTGATGCAGCGGCGCGCCACATGTCCTTTGCCAAGGCGGCGGATGAGTTGAACGTGACGCCCGCAGCGCTGTCCTTTCAGATCAAGACGCTAGAGGAGCATCTGGGCGATAAGCTTTTTCGCCGCCTGAACCGCGCGGTTGAGCTGACGGAGGCAGGGCGCACCCTGGCCCCCGGTGCATCAGAGGGCTTCCTGCGCCTGTCCGAGGCCTGGACCGCCACGCGGCGCTTGCAAAACAACACAACCCTGACCGTGACGGCTGGGCCTGCCCTGACGGCCAAATGGCTGGCACCCCGGCTGTATGATTTCGCCCAGGCGCACCCCAATATCGATCTAAGCTTTTCAGCGACATTGCGCACCGTCGATCTGCAACGCGAGGACGTGGATGTGGCAATCCGCTTTGGCGCGGCGGACCCGGAGGGATTTTATGTGCGCCCCGTGCCCAAAGATTGGCTGACGCCGGTCATGACGCCAGAACTCGCTGAGCGGTTCACCACGCCAGAGGCGATCACCCGCGCCCCGCTTATCATCGACGAATCGCTCCATTTCCTGCCCCAGCCGCCGCGATGGCAGGATTGGTTTCGCGCTGTGGGGATTGATTTCACCCCGGACCACGGCACCCGCTTTTCTGGGGCGAACCATGTAGTGGATGCGGCCGTTGCCGGGCTGGGAGTAGCGCTGGCCAGACGCCCCATGATCATCAAGGACATTCAAGACGGGCGACTGGTTGCCCCCTTTGCCACAGCCATCGAAGTCTCAGCCTGTTTTCGGTTTATGTGCATCAATGGCAGTCAGGACCGACCAAAAATTGCAGCCTTTCGTGATTGGTTCTTTGCAGAGATAAACAAAACCGCGCATATATTTGACGGATTTGAAATTATTCCGATAGAAGAGCTCATTGATCATGACTAAATTCCGCGCGACCCTGATTGGGTTTGGCGCCATCCTGCTGTGGGCCCTGCTGGCGCTTTTGACGGTTGGCTCAGAACCTACGCCGCCACTGCTGCTGAATGCGCTGTGCTTTAGCATCGGGGGCAGTCTGGGTATGATCTGGTGTGCAGCATCCGGCAACCTAAGTAAGCTGCGCCAGGTGCCATGGCGGGTCTATGCCTTTGGCTCGGTTGCGCTATTTGCCTATCATGCGCTCTATTTTTCGGCCCTACGTCTGGCACCTGCGGCAGAGGCCGGGTTGATCGCCTATCTTTGGCCGCTGCTTATTGTGTTGTTCTCTGGCTTGCTGCCGGGGGAACATTTGCGCAGTGGCCATGTGATTGGGGCCGTTTTGGGGTTTTGCGGCGCGACCTTGATCGTCAGCGGCGGCGCGGCCGGGTTTCAGGCGCAGTATCTGCCGGGCTATGGGCTGGCCCTTCTGTGCGCGCTGACCTGGTCCAGCTATTCGGTGATCTCACGCCGTTTTGCCGCGGTGCCCACCAGCAGCGTCACAGTGTTTTGCCTGTTCTCTGCCATCGCGTCTTGGGGCCTACACCTGGCGCTAGAAGAGACCGTCTGGCCCAGCTCTGCGCTCAGCTGGGCATCTGCCATCGGATTGGGATTGGGGCCCGTGGGGCTTGCGTTTTTTGTCTGGGACATTGGCGTCAAGAAAGGCGACATCCAGATGTTGGGCACGGTGTCTTATGCCACGCCGCTGCTGTCGACGGTTGTTCTGGTGCTGTCAGGATTTGCGCTGTTCAGCTGGAATTTGGCGCTGGCGGCGGGGTTGATCACTACTGCTGCCCTCTGCGCGGCCTTTGCCAGCCGTGGGGCGAACGCGCCGGACTAGAATCACGACGCGGGGCCAACAAAAAGGGCCATCTCAGGATGACCCTAAATGCCTGTCCCAGCTAGGCATGCCCCATCGGCGCCGTCCCGCATCCTTCACGAGGCGCGGTGGCGTGTTACTCCGCCGATAGTCGTGATATTTGTTCTTTGATCTTCAGCTTCTGCTTCTTTAGGGAGGCGATTTGCAGACCATCCGTTCCCGGCGATCGCTGCGCGACCTCCACCTCATTGCTCAGGTGCTCGTGCTTCCTTTTCAGTTCATTGAGATGCGAGCTGAGGCTCATGGCAATCCTCCTGTTGAGCGTTGAATGATCCCGGTTTCTCCGGGCGATTTCAGTGGACCACAAAACCGTCACATCTGTCACGCTGCAGATGCGAGAAATTCGAGACGAATGCGGCAAATCGGCAGTTGCATGCCGATATTAGATCAAAAACCGTGAAATTTACGCATTTCGTACATCAAACACGTCACTTTGGCCAATTCAGCCCCTGCCCCTGGCGCAGAATGGCTTCGATCTCGGGGCGGTAATCGGGGTGGTCGCCGCGGTGTTCTGGATTTTCATGCAAAACCAACGGCGCGTGGAGTTTCAAATCCGCCCGCCCACCTTTGCGCGCGCGCAGCAAGATCAGCTCAGCCGCGCGGCCCACACGGGGTGTCACGGGAAGAATTTCGAGACTGCCCAATCGCCCGTCGCAAGCGCGCAGCACATCCGAGAGCCGGTCTGCGCGTTGGATCAGGTGCAAATAGCCCTTTGGCGCAAGCCTGCGACTCGCTGTGTCCAGCCACAGATCGAGCGGTGTCTGCTCGCCCAAAGCCACCGATCGCCCACCATCTTGTGCCGGGCTATGGGCGCCGGGGCGATAATAGGGCGGATTGGCGATAACGTGATCAAAGCGGATCTGGCGCAGGTCGCTGGGCAGCTCTGACAAATCAGCCTGAACCACGTTTAAATCCACGTCATTCAAAGCGCCATTTTGCCGCGCCAAATCTGCATAGGCTGGCTGCAATTCTACCCCAGTGAGTCGTATGCCCCCGGCCCGTCGCCCCAGACAGATCAACGCCTGCCCGGCCCCGCAGCCCAACTCCAATACGGATTGCCCTGCTTTTGCGGGTACCGAAGCCGCCAACAACACCGGATCGACCCCGGCACGATAGCCATTTTTGGGTTGTAGTAGCGTGACTTGCCCCCCAAGGAAGGCATCGCGGCTCAGCTGATCATCGCCAAACACGAGATCAGCGCCCCAAGGGGATTTCATTGTCGTGCATCACACGCTCTGCGCGGGCGTGATCGTCGACGCGCACCATCAGACGGCGGGGAAAAATTCCGATCCCTCCTTCGAGGACGCTCATATTTACGTCCATCTGAAAGCAGGCTATATCCTCTCCCTCAAGAAGAGCCGAAGCAAAAGCTAGGATGGTTGGATCTGTGCTGCGCAAGAGTTCTTTCATGGGGATGGATCTAAGGCCAAGGGCACGCGCTTGTCGAGCCTTGCAGACGGGAAAATGATGGATCAAGTCAACTCGCAAAAGCCGCATGAATTGCTTGCGGAACATTTGGACTCCGAAATGGTGGCGGTGAACGCGCTGATCCGGGATCGGATGGCCTCCAAACACGCGCCGCGCATTCCCGAAGTGACGGCACATCTGGTGGAAGCCGGCGGCAAACGCCTGCGCCCGATGCTGACGTTGGCAGCGGCAAAACTCTGTGGTTATTCCGGCGCGGATCACCTGAAACTGGCCGCAACGGTTGAGTTCATTCACACGGCAACCCTGCTGCATGATGATGTGGTGGATGAAAGCGGCAAGCGACGCGGGCGTCCGACGGCGAACCTGCTGTGGGACAACAAAAGCTCGGTCCTGGTTGGCGACTACCTGTTTTCCCGCAGTTTCCAGTTGATGGTCGAAACCGGATCGTTGCGGGTTCTGGACATCCTTGCCAATGCCTCGGCAACCATTGCCGAAGGTGAAGTGCTGCAGATGACCTCAGCCAGCGATTTGCGCACCGATGAAGACGTCTATTTGCAGGTCGTACGCGGCAAAACGGCGGCGCTGTTTTCGGCCGCGACAGAAGTGGGGGGCGTTATTGCCGGCGTGTCCGAGGATGCGGTGCAGGCACTGTTTGAATATGGTGACGCGCTGGGGATTGCCTTCCAAATCGCCGATGATCTGCTGGATTATCAAGGCGACAGCAAAGTAACCGGCAAGAACGTTGGCGATGATTTCCGCGAGCGCAAGCTGACCCTACCCGTCATCAAAGCCGTGGCGCAGGCTACCAATGAGGAGCGCGCGTTTTGGACGCGCACCATTGAGCGGGGCAAGCAGGAAGACGGCGACCTCGACCAAGCTTTGGCGTTGATGGCAAAGTATCAAACGCTGCAAGCAACGCGTAAGGACGCCTTGGCTTGGTCTGCCAAGGCACAGGCAGCGATGGAAAAGCTTCCAGAGCATCCCCTGCGCGAGATCCTGTCAGACCTTGCTGATTACGTGGTCGCGCGCCTCAAGTAACCCGCCTGCGGCGCGCGGGCCCCTCCCGCGCCTGTGACTTGTTTTGCCACGGCAAAACCAGCCAAACAGCCTTGGGCCGAGCGCCGTGCTAACGCACGGCGCGGTACCGCTTCCTTGAGGCGTTCGAATGTTGAACTCAGTTCCCGCAACACGCGTACGCCGCGCGTTAGCGCGGCGCTATGCCCAACGGAACGCAGTTTCCCATTGGGAAACAAGGACAGGCGGGAGTGCTATGGCCTGTAGAGGGAGTTTCGCTTGGAGGCTCACGACAGAAGACAGGGTTTGATCCACCACGAGGGTTGGCTTTGCTTCAACGTTGCTGCTGCCTTTTGCGCCTGCTCTATCGTGGCAAACAGCGCGAAACATGTGGCGCCGGAGCCTGACATGCGCACCAATCGCGCCTGCTCTAAGCCCTTAAGAGCCTGCAAAACCTCCGCAATGCCAGGGTGCAGCGACACCGCAGGTTCCTGCAGGTCATTACGCATGGTCCACAGCCAGGTGATCGCGTCACTTGCACTTGAGAACACCGGAAGCTCTGTCGGCATCGGCGCGTTGTCTTTCTGCGTCAGCGCGCGAAACACCGGCGGTGTAGCGACTGGAATACGTGGGTTCACCAAGAGCGCGGGTAGCGTGGGAAAGCTCTCCAGCACCGACACCCGCCCGCCCGTCCCAGACATCCGCGCGGCTTTCGCAGCAAAACAGACCGGCACATCGGCTCCAAGACGCTCAAGCGCTTCAGGCGCGGCACCGCCAAATTCATCTGTCAGCGCGTGCAGTGTTGCGGCAGCATCCGAGGAACCGCCACCAATTCCAGCTTCGGCGGGCAGGTGTTTGTCCAGAACGATATCGGCATCTCGCACCTGGGCAAGGCGCACAGCTTTGACCACCAGGTTGCTATCATCCGTTGGAACGCCCTGCGCCAGTGGCCCCGTCACGGACAGGCTCAAACCCGCGCCTACGGACGCGGGTGTCACCGTGACCTGATCTCCGACATCGGCAAAAACAACCAACGAATCCAAAAGGTGATAGCCGTCTGCGCGTTGGCCGGTCACATGGAGCGTCAGGTTGATTTTAGCAGGCGCAAAGGCCTTAGCCATCCTGTGCCACTTTCAACGGTTCCGCGCCTTCTTCCGCCAGTACAGCGTCCAGACCGAGATCCAGTTTGCTGCGGATGCGGTCGGGGTCTGCTTCGCTGTCGGTGTCTTCAGGGTCGATAAAGGACAGGGCACGACGCCACTGGAATTCAGCCTCACGGGCGCGGCCCACGGCCCAGTAAACATCACCGAGGTGGTCGTTGACCACCGGATCGACCGGCATCAATTCAACAGCTGTCTCCAGATGACCCACCGCCTCGCCGTAGCGGCCAAGCCGGTAGAGAACCCATCCCAGCGAATCGACGATATAGCCGGACTCAGGCTCGGCTGCGACGGCGCGTTCGATCATCGACAGGGCTTCATCCAGGTTGATCTGTTTTTCCACCATGGAATACCCAAGGTAGTTCAGCACCTGCGGCTGATCCGGGTTCAAATCCAGTGCGGCGCGAAAATCTGCTTCGGCCAGTTCCCAGTTTTTCAGACGTTCGTGGCTGATCCCACGCGCGTAATGCAGGATCCAATTGCGCGAGCTGCCCTCGGCTGTCAGCTCTAGCGCGCGATCATAGGCAGGCACCGCCTTGGCATAGTTTTCTTGCTGACGTTGCAGATCCCCAAGCTCAAGGTGAACGGCGGGATCATCGGGATATGCTTTGGCCAGATTGGACAGGACTTCGGCCGCCGCATCGGGTTTTGCAGAGCGGCGCAACGCCTCGGCCCGGCCCAGTTCAGCGGCATGATATTCGGGGTGTGTTGCAGGCACTTTGCCATAGGCCTCAATCGACAGGTCATAGCGGCCCAGCTGATCCAACACATCCGCGCTGAGCAGCAGCGCGTCCACATGGTCGGGGCGCAATGCAACGGTCAGCTGCGCGTAGATCAGCGACAGATCGGCACTTGCATCGCCGCTGAGCGCCACACTGAGGGTAAAGAAGGTCTCGGCCAGCCCATCCACAGGTGTTGGTGCAATATCAAAGGCCAACGTTTCGCCTGCGCGCAGTTGATCCGCAACATGGGTCAGCGCCGGGTCGAACCTGCCAGCAAAGGCAAGCTCCATAAACTCAAGCGCTTCGTCGCCACGGTCCAATTGCGACAGGATCTGCACATAGGCCAGAACCGAGCGCCGCGAAGACCGCGCCAAGCGGCGATCATCGGCGGACATCATATCGGCCGCGCCTTGGTAATCACCAACCGACGCCAGCGCGAGGGCGCGATGGTAGTCGGCAAAGAAGATTAGGTTTTCGTCCTCGGACAGGGCGGTTAGCTCTTCCACGGCCTTGCTGACAGATCCATTACCCAAATGCGCCCAGGCATTGATCAGACCGTCCGTCAGATTCCCGGTGCCTTGGGTTTCCAGATCCCGCGCCAAAAGGCCCCCGAAATCCTGCGTTTTGGCCATTGCACCGGCGACCGCGACATTGGCGATCTGGCTGACCGCGCCGCGATCCCAGATGCGACGTGCCACAGGTTCGGCCCGGTCCAACTGTCCGAGCGCCATCCGCGAGAACACCACATTGTCCATCAAGACCGCGTTTTCCGGATCGCGTGCCAAGGCGCGAGCAAAGTAATCCGCGGTCGCTGCAAAGTCGCCTTCATAGGTGGCCGCGCGTCCGGCCAGATATGCGCCCGCCAATCCGTGAGATGCGCTCTGTGCCAATGCGGCGGTGGATGTGGTCGAAAGAAGCGCGCTGCATGTGGCGGCGATGGTCAGAGAGCGGATAAAACGAAAGGCCACGCGGGTCTCCATCTGATGGGGCAAATCATTAACAACCAAGCTAGGCGTTCGGCAAGCGAGAGGCAATGGCGCTTAGATCAACTTGCTGCCATCCGCCCATCACCACGCAAAATCTATGGGCAGCAGGTTTATGAAACCCAAGTAAAAACCGCCATACCGGGATTTGGATCGGCGGTTTTTCTGATTTTCAACCCACGCGCAGACCGCGCGGACGGATTTACATGTTTGGGTAGTTCGGACCGTCGCCGCCCTGTGGCGTGGTCCAGGTGATGTTCTGGGCCGGGTCTTTGATGTCGCAGGTCTTGCAGTGAACGCAGTTCTGGAAGTTCACCACAAATTCCTTTTGGCCGTCCTTTTCCACCACCTCATAGACACCTGCCGGGCAATAGCGCTGCGCCGGTTCGTCATACATGGGCAGATTGTCAAACAACGGCTTATTTTCATCCGTCAGACGAAGGTGCGCGGGCTGGCTCTCTTCGTGGTTGGTGAAAGAGAAGGAGACATTGGTCAGCCGGTCAAAAGACAAAACGCCATCGGGTTTGGGATAGTCGATGGGTTTGTGCGCCGCCGCAGGTTCGGTCGATTGCGCGTCGTTTTTGCCATGTCCCAAGGTGCCAAAGAGCGAGAAGCCCAACATGTTGTTGGTCCACATGTCAAAACCACCCAGCGTGAGCGAGGCCGCGAGACCCCATTTGGACCACATCGGTTTAACGTTGCGCACCATCTTAAGGTCTTTGCCGATAGCACCGTCGCGCACGTCGGCCTCATAGGCGGCCAGCTCATCGCCCGAACGCTCTGCCTTGATCGCGTCAAAGGCCGCTTCGGCGGCAGCTTTGCCCGACAGCATGGCGTTGTGGTTACCCTTGATGCGAGGGACATTCACCATGCCCGCGGAACAGCCCAGAAGTGCGACGCCCGGCGCCACCAGTTTTGGCATCGACTGCCAGCCACCTTCGGTGATCGCACGTGCACCGTAGGCCACGCGTTTGCCGCCCTTCAGCAACTCCGCCACAATCGGGTGGTGCTTGAAGCGCTGGAATTCCATGTAAGGGAAAAGATGCGGGTTCTTGTAGTTCAGATGCACCACAAAACCGACGTAAACCTGATTGTTGTCCAGGTGATAGATGAAGGATCCGCCGCCCGCATTGGAGCCCAGCGGCCAGCCCATCGTGTGGGTGACAGAGCCCGCTTTGTGCTTGGCTGGGTCGATTTCCCAGATCTCCTTCATGCCGACGCCGTATTTCTGCGGCTCTTTACCGGCTGCGAGGTCGTATTTGGTGATCACCTCTTTTGACAGCGATCCGCGCACACCTTCGGACAGGAAGACATATTTGCCGTGCAGTTCCATGCCGAGTTCGGAATTCGGCCCTAGTGATCCGTCCGCTTCCAAACCAAAGACACCGGCGACCACGCCTTTGACCTCGCCTTTGTCACCGTAGACAAGTTCCGAACAGGCCATGCCGGGGAAGATCTCAACGCCCAGCTCTTCGGCTTGTTCCGCCATCCAGCGGCAGACGTTGCCCATGGATACGATATAGTTGCCGTGGTTGTTCATCAGCGGCGGCATGGGGAAATTGGGAATGCGGATTTTGCCCGCCTCACCCAGCATGAAGAAATTGTCTTCGTTCACTGCTGTGTTCAGCGGCGCGCCTTTTTCTTTCCAATCCGGGATCAGAGCGTCCAGACCACAAGGATCCAGAACAGCGCCGGACAGGATATGGGCGCCCACTTCGGAGCCTTTTTCCAACACGACGACATCAAGGTCCGCGTCCAATTGTTTCAGACGAATAGCTGCCGACAGACCTGCAGGGCCTGCGCCCACGATCACGACATCATATTCCATCATTTCACGTTCAATCTCGGCCATTCTTGCGGTGCTCCCTGGCTACATTTCGCTACGACCCCGGCTGGGCGCAATATTCTTTCGCGATTGCTTAGCGCCTGCGTAAGCAACCCGTCAATCCAAACTCTACGTGTGGAGCGATGCGTCGCGGCAAGATTGCGCTAACGTTCTATCGTTTTCGACAATCAATCGCTGCTTTGCGGCATTGGTCGGTCCCCCATCAGGTAGCGCGGGCCTGCTCCTTTGCCATTTGCGAAGTCACCAGGATTGTAAAGCCTGCATTTGGGCAGCGACAGGCACCCGCAGCCGATACAGCCGTCCAGATTGTCACGTAGTTTCTGCAAGGTCTCGATTCGCCGATCAAGGTTTTCGCGAAACGACAGCGAAATCTGCGTCCAATCCTCGGGCGTTGGGGTGCGACTGCCAGGAAGCTCTGACAACAGTTCACGGATTTCCGGCAGAGAAAAGCCAAACTGCTGGGCGATCATAATAAAACTTAACCGGCGAATATCGGCCCGCATGAACCGCCGCTGCCCCCCGGCATTGCGCCAGGGGCTCACCAATCCCTGCGCCTCATAGTAGCGAATGGCCGAGACCGCCAAACCGGTGCGCTCCGCCAGATATCCAATCGACACCCCTGCTCCATCTGCCATTTCTGCACCTCTAAAATTATCTTGACCTGAAGTTAGGTTTAGAAATTAGCGTGAAGCGACTCGTAAGGTCAAATGACACTCAAGGAGACACTCTGATGACTGCAATTTTGGAACACGCCAATGTCACTGTTACAACCCCTGCTGCAACAGCGGCCTGGATGGAGAAAGTCTTTGGCTGGCACATCCGCTGGCAAGGGGATTCAATCGATGGCGGCCATTCAATGCACGTGGGATCGGACACCAGCTATGTCGCGCTCTACACGCCCAATTCCGAGCTGAACGAGGCACCAAGTAGCTATGTCACACGCGGAGGCCTCAACCATTTGGCGGTGATCGTAGAAGATTACGAAGCCACAGAACGCGCGGTTGTGTCGGCCGGTTTCAAACCCGGTGAACACTATGACTACGAACCTGGTCGTCGCTTTTATTTCCATGATGACAATGGGATCGAATTTGAAGTTGTGACCTATGACTAGGGCCGTCGGGCATGGACACGCGCGCCAAGTCAGCGTGAAATAGCCAAGGATTTTCGGCTATTTGCTGCTGATCTGGTGGCAAATCTGCCCCAAAGACACCCGCGACATTGCCCCTGCCCCTTGCAATCCGGCTCAGGATTGGGTCAGGTATCTGTTAACTCGATCTATCGCCCCGCCCGCAGCCCCCTGCGGCGGGGCGGAACCGTTCGACCCCGATAACAACCGCTGTTCGCAGCTACAAAAAGACGCCGGACCTTCCTATGGAAAAAATCCCAATGACGCCTACTGGCTTTGCCGCGCTTGAGGCTGAGCTGAAAAACCTGAAATCCGTCGAACGCCCTGCAATCATTCAGGCGATCGCCGAAGCGCGCGAGCTGGGCGATTTGTCGGAAAACGCAGAGTATCATTCAGCCCGTGAAAAACAGTCCTTTATAGAGGGCCGTATCAAAGAGCTGGAAGGGACCCTGTCCCTGGCCGACGTGATTGACCCGTCCAAGCTGAAAGGGTCGATCAAATTCGGTGCCAAGGTTACGGTGGTGGATGAAGACACCGACGAAGAAAAGACCTGGCAAATCGTGGGGGAACACGAGGCCAATATCGAAGCGGGTCTGCTAAATATCAAATCTCCCATAGCGCGTGCCTTGATCGGCAAGGAAGAAGGCGACAGTGTAGACGTGCGCACCCCCGGTGGCGTGCGCTCGTATGAGATCCTGACGATCGTTTACGGCTAATACCTTTGTGACCAGAGCATTCCTATTATGAACGGCACATCGCCCTCGGACAGCAAGACCTCAAACCCGCATGCTGTGCCGGTTTTTGAACGCAGTGATGTGCACCCCTTGGGTCTGGCAGAATGGATCGCTGCAGGCTTGAGCCTAGTGTGGGTGCTGTTCTTCCTGCTCAGCGGCGCGTTGGATGGTGAAGGGGTCGGCGTTGCCAGCTGGGTTGACCCGATCCAGTCGATTTTTGCGCTGATTGCGCCGGTCTTGCTGCTGTGGGCTGCAGCGCTGTCGATCCGTTCGGCACGTCTGGTGCGCAGCGAAAGCGACCGTTTGCATGTGATGATTGATGCTCTGCGCACGGCTTACTTGACGCAAGTGCAGCAAAATGCTGCCCTGTCTGGACCGTCGATGACTAAGAAGCTGGAAGAGATCATCGAGGCCGCGCGCAGCACTGAAACCGCGCTTGCCACCTTCCAGAGCAGCCGTCGCGAAGGCGCAAGTCGAGATACGGCCGACAGCCCCAAGGTCACAACAGCTCCGGCCCAGGACCAAGGCGCATTGGCCCTCGGCACCCCGGCCGATGATATGAAGCCGCCCCTGCCGGTGCATCAGTTCATCCGCGCGATGAATTTCCCGGAAACCGCAGAAGACCAGGATGGGTTTGTAGCTCTGCGCCTGGCGCTGCAGGACCGTAAGGCGAGCCAGGTTATTCAGGCCGCCCAGGATGTACTGACACTGCTCAGCCAGGACGGTATCTATATGGATGACCTGCGCCCGGACATGTCACGTCCCGAAATCTGGCGCAGCTTTGCCCAAGGCGCGCGCGGCAAAGAGATCGCGAGCCTTGGGGGCGTACGCGACAGGGCGGCTCTTGCCCTGGCATCAGCACGCATGAAGCAAGACCCGATTTTCCGCGATGCCGCGCACCACTTCCTGCGCCGCTTCGATCAGATGTTCTCAGAATTTGAAGCGGGCGCATCGGATTCCGAAATTTCCGCTCTGAGCGAAACCCGAACCGCGCGCGCCTTTATGCTGCTGGGCCGTGTCGCGGGAACATTCGACTGACGTCTATCCAAACGGCTGCACCCACGCCCTGTCGGGGGAACTCCCGCCCGTCGTACGGGTCTTGCGACCCTTCTCCCGTTGGGCCGGGCAGCTCCCCTGCGGCGCGCTGCGGTGGCGTCCAGATGCAACCCGCACCGTGCAAAGCACGGTGCCACGCCCAACTGCGCAGCACATTCCCGTGGAATGTGAACAAGCAGGCGGGAGACTTTCCCTTGTCCTGTTACGTCACATTCCGAAACTCGCGTAAGGGAAATACATCACCGGATCCCCTTCGGCGATCTCTGCCGCGCCGTCACCCAGCTCCACCAGGCCCTCGGCCCAGCTCAACCCGCTGATCCGACCGGAACCATCGGATTTAAACACCTCAACCCGACCTCCGCGCATCCGCGCGCGCAGGTATTCGCGCCGCCCCGGTTTCATTAGTTTGGAAAACCCTGCGGGCACCTGAAATCCCTGCGGCACGTGCCAGCCGCGTCCCGCAAGCAGATCCATCGCCGGACGCGCAAAAACGAGACTACAGATCAAAGCCGCCACAGGGTTGCCTGGCAGTCCAAACACCGGCACGCCTTGCCACATCCCCAAGGCCAACGGCCGTCCCGGTTTGATCGCAATCCGCCATTCCTGCATTGCACCGCTTTCGCACAGCAACGCGGACATGTGGTCCTCATCCCCTGCGGATGCCCCGCCGCTCGTTAGGATCACGTCGACCTTATCGGCGGCCTCGTCCAGACATTTGCGCAACAGTTCACGGTCATCCATCACCCGGCCAAGATCGACCGGCACATATCCCATGCGTGCCGACATCGCCAAAAGCATCGGGCGATTGGCGTCAAAGATCTGTCCCGACTTTGCCTCTTCGCCGGCCCCAACCAGCTCATCCCCTGTGGACAGGATTCCCACCCGCAAAGGTTTGCGCACCTCAAGCGCATTCCCCCCTGTTGCCGACACTAGTGCCAGATCCGCAGGCGTCAGACGCCGCCGTGCCGACAGGATAACCTCGCCTGCGGCCACGTCCTCTCCCGCTTTACGCGCATTCGCGCCTTGGCGCAGAGGGCCGCGACAGGCGATCGCGGTGCCGTCGGTGGTGACGTCCTCTTGCAGAATAACCGTATCTACGCCTTTTGGCAGACTGGCCCCGGTGAGGATGCGGATCGCGTGTCCGGGTGGAACTTCGCCCTCAAAAGCAAGCCCTGCGGCGGCGCGCCCTTCCATCAAGGGGATCAGATGCTCCCCATCCGACAGCCCTCCGGCAAAACCATAGCCATCAACGGCAGAATTGGGCAGCGGTGGGTTGGAGCGTTGCGCGATCACATCCTTGGCCAGGACCCGGTCTAGTGCATCCACCAGAGCCACCGTCTCGACCGCGGTCACGGGATGCAGGCGGTCGCGCAAAAGGGCCAGCGCTTCGTCCACCGGGGTCCAATGCACACCGGCTGGCAAGGCAAAACAATCGTTGCGCAAGGGGGGCGGTTTCAAGGTCATGGGCCTGGATCCTTTATCAATCCTGCGCGCGTTTCAAATTGAGGTCGTGGGCAATAAAATCAGCAATCGCGCCCGTGTCATCCAGATCAAACTGTGGTCGGTCCAGCTCCAAGAGCGTATCCGTGGCCACCGCGCGCACCAAAGGATCCTGCGGCGCAAGCAATGGCTGCCCGGCAGCGCTGCGATAGGCCTCGACCTTGGGGTGAGCCTCGCTTTTGTAGCCTTCCACCAGGATCAGATCGACAGGACGCATGCGGGCCAACAGGTCCGTCAGGGACGGCTCTGCCGCTCCGCGCAATTCCTGCATAATCGCGACCCGGTTGGGCGAGGCCAGCACCACTTCCTGCGCGCCAGCCACACGATGGCGGTGACTGTCGGTGCCAGGTTGGTCCACGTCGGTGCTGTGGTGGGCGTGTTTCAGGGTCGAAACCGTCAGGCCGCGTGCACAAAACTCAGCCACCAGACGCTCCATCAACCCAGTCTTGCCGTTGTTCTTCCACCCTGTGACGCCATAGATCTTCATACGCGAAATGCCTCGGCCCGCTTCAGATCCTCGGGCGTGTTTACGTTGAAAAACGGATCAAAGGGCGCGGCCTCAAACAAGGCTTCGCGCCCCTTGTGTTTGTCGGTCCACAAGACCACCTTGCGTAGGCCATCATTCAACGCCGCCCGCAAATCATCGCGCAGCGCCACCGGCCACAGACCAAAGGTCGGATGACGGTTCACTTTGCTGCGTCCGCCCGATTTCAATTCCTCTCCGGTGCGCGGCGTTGTGGCCAGCACCAGCGGATGGGCCTGCCTTGCAGAGGCCGCAACTAGGCGCGACACCAGATTGGTTGGGAAAAACGGCGTATCAGCAGCAGCGGTAACGATACAGTCGGCTCCCTGCTCTGCCGCCCAATCAAGGCCCGCAAGGACGCCCGCCAAAGGGCCTGCAAACCCGCCGATACTGTCAGCCACAACCGGCAGACCCAGATCTCTGAACCGCGTCGCATCTCCATTGGCATTCAGCGCAAGCCCTGCGACCTGGGGCGATAAGCGTTCGATTACATGGGACAAAAGGCTCTGCCCGCCAACCTGCAGCAGCCCTTTGTCACCACCGCCCATCCGGGTGGCGAGACCGCCTGCGAGAATGACACCTAAAGCCTTTGTCATGTGTATTTTCCCAGTTCGAAAGGCCGCGTTAAAAAACCAGCGATCGCAAAGAAACTTCCTAAAAAAAGAACGGCTCCGATGCCCATAACCAATGTGATATGCACGAAAAAGGCTGCATAACAGGCAAAAAACCACAAGCGGAGCTTTCTAACACGTGATTTCAATTCCGGATCTGCGTTCATCACTCCGGCAAAAAGTACTCTGCGCGAAGCGGCGCTATCAAAAAATGTGACATCTAATTCGGCTGCGATGGGGGCCCAAAATCGAAACATAGCATAAAAGCTGACAATACCGAGCGCCATGATCGGGCCCAAAAGATAAACCATCGCCAGCAACAGGTTCGCGTCAATCAATTTTCCGCACCCTTTCGGCTATGTCTCTTGTCTTCCACTGGCGCGTCCTTTGGATCCATATCCCGCACCAGTCGTTCTTCTCCGCTCAAACAGACGAACCGTTGCCCACGCATGCGGCCGATCAGTGTCAGGCCAATCTCTCGCGCGATTTCAACGCCCCAAGCGGTAAACCCGGAACGTGACGCCAGCACCGGGATACCCATCATCGCGGTTTTGATCACCATCTCAGAGGTCAGCCGCCCGGTGGTATAGAGGATCTTATCCTCCGCACCCACCCCTTCGGACAGCATCCATCCCGCGATCTTATCCACCGCATTGTGGCGGCCCACGTCCTCCATATAGACCATTGGCTGGTCCTGATGGCACAGGACAGTCCCATGGATCGCCCCGGCCTCAAGATACAGCGACGGCGTGCGGTTGATCTGATGCGCCAGCGTATAAAGCCAACTGGTGCGCAGCTCTGCCTTGGGCAGAGTCACGCCTTCCAACCCCTCCATCATATCGCCAAAGACCGTGCCGACGGCACAGCCCGAGGTGCGGGTCTTTTTCTTCAGCTTCTCTTCATGTGAAGTCTCAACCGCAGTGCGAACCACCACAGTCTCCAGATCCTCGTCATAATCAATGCGCGTGACCTCATCCGTTGGCAACAACATGCCCTGGTTCTTGAGAAATCCAAGCGCCAGGTAGTCCGGATAGTCGCCAATGGTCATGGCGGTGACAATTTCCTGGGAATTCAAGAAGATGGTCAGCGGGCGTTCTTCAACCACCGAGATCTCGCTGATCTCACCATCTTGATCAACACCTTGCACAGATCGGGTCAGACGGGGGTTGTCCGGGTCCGGCGCGATCACATATCCGGAATGACCATCACATTTCGCCAATTGAATTACTCCGCCAGTCGACCTAGATGCAGCATTACTCATCTAAAGGTATCTCATGGCAATCACCACCACCAGTGCGGCATTTTGGAAAGGCTTCCGCGATGGCGCGCCTTTTATGCTGGTTTCCGGCCCTTTTGGCTTGTTGTTCGGAGTACTTGCCAGCGAAGCCGGGTTGGACGTTCTGACGGCTTTTAGCTTTTCCATGGCAGTCTTTGCTGGAGCGGCGCAGTTTACGGCCCTGCAGCTGATGCAGGAACAAGCGCCAACGGTGGTTATCCTGATCTCGGCCTTGGCGGTGAACCTGCGGATCGCCATGTATTCGGCCTCGCTCACACCCTATCTGGGAGAGGCCCCATTGTGGAAACGTGCCTTTGCCGCATATTTCACGGTGGATCAGTCCTATGCGCTGTCGATTGTTCAGTTTGAAACCGGTGAGCCGCTGACATTGAACCAACGATTGGCCTATTTCTTTGGCACCAATGGGGTGGTCGCCCCAATGTGGATGTCGGCCACCGTTATTGGCGCGTTGCTGGGCAATCAGGTTCCCGAGAGCTGGGGATTGGATTTTGTACTGCCGCTCGCATTTTTGGCGATGATTGGGCCGATGATGCGCACACCTGCGCATGTGATTGCCTGTTTCGCGGCCATTGCCGTGTCGTTACCGGCCTCAATGCTGCCCTATAATCTGGGGCTGATCGTGGCTGGCTTGGCCGGAATGATGGCCGGTGCCCAGGCTGAATTACACCTGCCGCCATCCGGGCGCAAAGAGCCCAGCCCAATTCCAGCTCCCGCGCAGGAGACCCAGGCATGAGCGATATCGATCCCATTACCCTGTGGACCGTGATCATCGGGCTTGCCGTGGGCAGCTTCGCCCTGCGCTTTGCCTTTATTGGGATCATGGGCGGACGCGCGATGCCCGAGTGGCTGATGCGCCACCTGCGCTATACCGCTGTGGCCGTCATCCCTGCCCTGGTTGCCCCCTTGGTGGTCTGGCCTACGCCGACCGGCGGCGAACCCAGCCTCATTCACCTGGCCGTAGGCTGCGCGACCCTGGCGGCGGGTTGTTTCACACGGAACGTGTTTGCGGCGATGGGCACAGGCGCGATTTTGTTGATTGGTTATCTCGGCTTGTTTGGCTGAGGTATCATGGGCATAGAGGCAACTAGGTGTTTGATCCCATGGTGCGATCTGTTTTTGGAATCGAAGGAAGCATTATGGGACAAGTGCGTCACGGGAGTGCCACGCACTGTTGCCCGGCAGGCGATTTGCACCGCAAATCTGCCGGGAGGGCACGCACGCGGTCAGAGCGGCAATACAGCGATCGCAAGCTT